>JBMOOM010000042.1:0-105429 GCA_049323275.1 Pseudomonadota bacterium | reverse complement strand
GAAGGTGCCCGATAGGGCGGATGAGGGTGTTGGTTCAGCTCAGGACAGGTCCTCCGAAGGACGAGATAGCAAACTCCAACACTTTCCTAGACTTTCGACTGCGCAGATGCGGAGAGAACACCCTCATCCGGCCTTCGGCCACCTTCTCCCGCAGGCGGGAGAAGGGGAAGCCTGGCAGAGCGGGAAACGGGAAATGAGGGAGAGTTCTAACGCGACGGCTGCTCCGCCGCCTGGCGCTTGTGCATCGATTGCAGGAAGGCGGAGAACAGCTCCTGCTGGGTCGAGACGCCGAGCTTGGCATAGAGATTCTGCCGGTGCGTCTTCACTGTCGCGATCGAGATCGCCAGATTGCCGCTGATCGATTCGCTCGAATGTCCCTTGAGGATGAGCTGCGCCACTTCACGCTCGCGCGGGCTGAGCGTCTCCTTGCCGAACTCGCCGAAAAGCTGGTTGAGCGACGTTCCTCTTTCCTCGATATGGCCGCGGCTGGCATAGGCCCAATAACGCCGGAAGATGGCGCCGATCAGCGGCTCGACGCGGCGCATATCCTCGATGCAGGCATCGCTGTAGCCGCCATTGCGGGCAAGGCGTGACAGGCTGAATTCAGTAAGCGCGCCGTCCGGCAACTCGATGGTGATGATGAGCTCTTCCATGCCGGCGGGCCAGCCCGGTGTGCGATAGCCGAGCTCCTCGTCGTCATGCATATGGATCTCGAGATTCTTGTAGACGCTTGAATCGAAATAGGCGTCCGGCACCAGATCCTTGATGCGGCAGACTCCCGATTTGAGCCCGCCGAGATAGGCATTGTAGACCGGGTTCAGCACATAGGTGCTGGTGATGTAGCGCTGGAGCGCGCGTTTCGCCTGGCCTTCCTGGAAGGTGTCGCAGACATAGATCGGATTGGCGTCCCGGCGATAGACCACCGACATGGCGATCTGAAAAGGCACCACGCGATTCATCGCCTTGAGCAAAGCGTAAGGCGCCTCCGGCCGTTCACAGCAATCCAGGGCGCGGGCGAATTCCGCCATCGCGCCGGGCAGGTCCTCTAGAGAAAAGCGATGCACAAAAACCCCATTGCCGGAGCTTGTCCGGCTCCGTGGGGCCTAAGCTAGCACGGGAGATTTCTCCGTCACAATTGCCGCGACGGCAGAAAGGCAGCGCTCGACCTCGGCGAGGCTGTTATAATGCGCCAAGCCGATCCGGACGACGCCCTCGCTCTCCTTCAATCCGAGCTGGCGGGCCAGCTCATAGGCGTAATTGTGACCCGACCAGATATAGATGTCCTGCGCCGCCAGCGTCTCGGCGAAGACATGGGTCGAGATCCGGTCATGGGTGAAGGACACGGTCGGGACGCGTTGCGCGAAGCGGTTCGGATTGGTGATGCCATGGATCGTGACGCCGGGGAGCGCCTTGAGCCCGGCGACGAGGCGCTGGGTCAATATGGTCTCATAAGCATCGCTCGCCGCATAGGCGCCGGCGAGCTTGGCGCGCCGGGTTCCGTCATGGCCGGTCAGTTCGCCGACGGAAGCGAGATAATCGACCGTCGCCGCGAGGCCGGCCAGCAATTCGACCTGCGGCGTGCCGGTCTCGAAACGCTCGGGCAAGGCGTCGCTGGCGCAGCGGACCTTGTAGGGCGTAAGGCTGGCGAGCAGCTCCTCGCGACCCCAGACGACGCCCAGATGCGGACCGAAGAATTTATAGGACGAGCAGGCGAGGAAGTCGCAGCCGAGCTCCATCACATCGGGCAGGCGATGCGGCGTCAGCTGCACGGCATCGACATAGACGAGCGCTCCCGCTTCCTTGGCGAGGGCGGTCAGCGCTTTCACGTCATTGATCGAGCCGGTGAGGTTGCTGGCATAATTGAGCGCGAGCAGTCTGGTGCGATCGCTGAGCAGCGGGCGCAGCTCTTCCGGCTCGATGCGCCAGGTCTCGCGGTTGAAATTGAGCCATTTCACGTTGAGCTTGAGATCTTCCGCCATCAGGAGCCAGGGCGAGACATCGCCCTCATGATCCATGCGGGTGACGATGATTTCATCGCCGGGCTTCATCAGCCGGCCGATCGAGCGCGACAGATGCAAGGTGAGCGTCGTCATATTGGCGCCGATGATCACTTCGCGCGATGATTTGGCGCCCACGAGGTCGGCCGCGGCATCATGCGCCTTGTTCCAGATGTCGCCGGCCCGCTGCGAGGCGGCGAAATAACCGCCGAGATTGCTGCTCGCCGTCGCCATGGCGGTGGCGACCGCGTCGATCACCGAACGCGGCACGAGCGTGCCGGCGGGATTGTCCAGATAGATCGGCGTCTGGCCCGGACCGGACAGCGCCGGAAAGCGGTTGCGGATTTCATCGAGCGGAAAATGCATGGAACTGGGCCTCGGCTGGCGAACAAGTGTGAGCCACTATGGCCATTTCAGTTTACGGTCGACCATCGTCCTAAAGGGGGAGGGCGGCGTCAGCGTCGGCGGAGCAACGGATCGAAGGGATACAGGGTGGATACAGGCAAAATCGCCGGAAAGCGGTCTTCCGAATGTCGCTCCTCGTCGAATTTCATCGCAATCCGGGAGGCTTGCGCGCCACAGGCCCGGCTACCCCGGGCAGGGAAGCCATATCCGCAAGCAGTGAATGTGCCGCACCGGCGAGCCATTATCCCTTCAGATCAGGCTCCGCCATGGCGAAGACGTCGATCTCGATGATCATCCCCGGATAAGCGAGAGCCGGCAGCGGGATGCCGGTCGTCGCCGGGCCCGGTTCCTGGAAGAAGGACGACCGGATGAGCAGATTGTCATGCAGCGCATCATGCGAGCTGGCGCCTTCATACATCGTCGTGACCTTGCAGACATCGCCATAGCCGGCGCCGAGCTCCTTCAGGATCGTGCCGATATGCGTCATCGCCTGGCGCGTCTGCGCCTTCATATTGCCCGGGTTGACGGCGTTGCCTTTCTTGTCGAGCGAAACCTGGCCGCCGAGGAAGATCATGTCGTGGCATTTGAGCCCGTGCCAGTAGGGGAGCTTGATGGTCCAGTCCCATACGCTTTCGGGCCTGACATGGCGGCGCTTCAGTTTCTGGCCGTCTTCGCCGAGCATGGCGACGACCTCGATCTTGAGTTGCTGCCCTTTGCGCGCATGGCGCGGCAGGGGAATGCCGGTGGCGGCGGGCCCCGGCTCGTTGAAATGCGCCGCACAGGCCAGCGCCGCCGGCTCGAAATCCTCGACCGTGCCGGTGCCGACATACCAGCGGTTCAGCTTGACCACGTCGCCGAAATCGGCGCCGAAGCTTTTGAGCGCGCTGCCGACCTGGCGCATCACCTGCCTGGTCTGGGCGACGATGTCGCCCGGATGCAGCACTTCGCCATTCTGGTCGATGGGGGATTGGGCGCTGACGAAGATCATTTTGCCGGAACGCACCGCGCCGACGAAAGGCGCCGGCAGCGGCGACAGATCGGCGCTCTGGGTATGGCTGCGCGGCAGCTTCTGCCCCTTTGTTCCACGCATGGCATAACCTTCGATCTCGACCGCCATGCCGGGATAAGCGAGATAAGGCACCGGCACCGCGGTGATGGCCGGCCGGGCGCCGGCCGGCAAATGCCGCCGCCACCATGCCGAGGAACTCGGTCTCGTCGATCGTGCCGTCATTGACATAGAAGCACAGAAGCTTGACGAGATCGGTGAGGTCGCAGTCGAATTCCTTCAGGACCCGCTCGAAATAGCGGATCGTCCCGGCGGCCTGCCGTGCCAGATCGCCGGGGTGATTGACGACGCCTTCCTGCGTGACATCGGCTTGACCCCCGACCCAGATCATCTGGCCGCAGCGCACGCCATGCTTGTGGCTCACATGAACCGGCCAGTTCCAATGGCCTTCCGGCCAGGCATGCTGCTTGTGCAAGATGCGCCCCCTTCATCGGCAAGAATGAGGGAGCGATCTTATGCGTGTGCCATCAGGATGTCATCGACCACTTCAGGTTGTTTCACCTGGCGACATGGACGGACGGCCGCCTGTCACGCCAGGGAAGCGCCAGCTCGAAGAGGCTCGCGACCTGGAACAAAGTCGTCTCGTCGGCGAAGCGCGCGGCGAATTGAACACCAACCGGCAACCCGGCGGACGTCCAATGCACCGGCAGCGAGATCGCCGGATGGCCGCTGGTGTTGAACACCGCCATGAAGGAATCGATGGCGTTCATCTCTTCGCTCCATCGCGCCGCATCGATCGGGCCCGGCGGATCGCAGCGCACCGCGCCGATGAGCGGCGCCGCCGACATGCAGGTCGGCGTGACGAAGAGATCATAGGTCTCGAAAAAGGCGCCGACCGATTGGTTGAGCGCGTTGAAGACATCGAGGGCGGTGTAGAGATCCGCGGCGGTGACAGTCTTGCCATGCTCATAGATGGCGAAGGTCGTCGTCTGCAGCGTATCGGGGCCGGGCTTGCGTCCCATCATGCCGCCGAGGGCGTCGAGCGCCACCGTGGCGCCGGAGCCCCAGATATCGAGTGTCGCCTTGGCGAAGGGCGGATGATCATAGGCCGGTTTCGCTTCCTCGACAGCGTGTCCTTCCTGCTCGAGCAGGCGAAGGGCCCTTTCCACACCGTCGATCGCGTCCTTGTCCGCCTTGACGCCGGTCCAGGCGGTCGTCGCATAGGCGACGCGCAGTTTCTTCTTCGGCGGCGTGAGCGCGCCGGCATAGGCCTGCTCGGGCCGTTGCAGCCCATAGGCATCGCCGGGCTTCCAGCCCTGCGTCAAATCAAGCGCCAGCGCGCTGTCGCGCACGCTGCGGGTGACGACGAAGCTCGCCGCGAGACCGGCGACCGGATCGGCGGGATAGAGGCCGGGCGAGACGCGGTTGCGCGTCGGCTTCAGACCGACCAAGCCGCAATGCGCCGCCGGGCTGCGGATCGAGCCGCCGCCATCGCTCGCGGTCGCGATCGGCACGGCGCCAGCGGCGACCATGGCGCAGGACCCGCCGCTCGATCCGCCCGGCGTGCGCTCGAGATCCCACGGATTGCGCGTGATGCCGGCGATCCGGCTTTCGGTGATCGAGGCGAGGCCGAATTCGGGGCAGGTGGTGCGGCCGAGATTGTTGAGACCGGCGCGCCTCAGGCCCGCCACCACGACCGAGTCTTCGGTGGCGACATTGCCGCGCAGCATCTCGCAACCCATCTCGAATGTCGTATCGGCCTCCGATTCGAGGTCCTTGTTGAGCATCGGGACGCCGCTGAGCGCGCCTTCCGGATGGCGTTCGGAAGAAAGAGTGTCGAGCCGGCCGGGAAAGGTCTCGATGACCGCATTGAGCTCGCCATTGACGGCGGCGATCGCCTTGAGCGCGGTCTCGGCCAGCTCCCTCGCCGTCACCTCGCCGCGTTTCACCAGGAGGGCCAGTTCCGTTGCATCCTTGCTGCTGTATTCAGAGAGCGTCATGGTCGATCCGGTTTGGGCAATTGATGAAGGGATGGCGCTCGTGGCAGGAAGTGCGGCGGAGAAGCCGAATACACATGCCGACTTCACGAAAGAGCGCCGGCTGAGTTGGTCTGGCGATGCACTAATGGAATTCGCGCTATTGTCCATAGCCTTGTTTCCTCCCGCATGATCGAGGCTGCTTTCAATAAGCGGAGCTCTCCCCCTGACGCAGGCTGTGGCGTTCATGGCCCTGGATCGGCGGGTTGAAGATCGAGACGAGGCGCAGATCGGTCTTCGCCCTGAGATAGTGCCTGTCGTGCTTGTCGAGCGCATAGATGACGCCTGGCTTGATGACATGACGGTTGCCGTCCATGTCCTCGATCTCGCCCTCGCCCGACAGGCAGTAGCAGGCCTCGAAATGGTTCTTGTATTCGAGCAGCGACTGGGTGCCGGCCAGCACGAGCGTATCGGCGACCGCGAAGCCCATGCCGTCTCTGGCGAGAAGCAGCCGGCGGCTCTGGCCATTGCCCCAGGCGACGTCATGGTCGCCGCCGGCGATATCCTCGAAGGACCGAACGATCATCTGTTTTCTCCTGTTTTAAAATGTTAGAATTTCTGTACTGCGCGATGGCTCGGAGCTGTCAGCAAGACTTATGTAACTCCGGCGAAACGACAAATGATCAGTTCTAACAGATCTGTAAAATGGAATAACATATGGACCTGCCGCCGCTGACCGCGCTGCGGGCGTTCGAGGCGGCGGCGCGCTGGTCCAGCCTGTCGCGGGCGGGGGACGAATTGCATGTGACCCACGCCGCGATCAGCCATCAGATCAAGCATCTCGAATCCTGGCTCGGCCGCCGCCTGATGCAGCGCTCCGGCCGTGGCGTGGCGCTCACCCCGGCCGGTCTCGAATTCTACCGCGTCGTGACCGGAGCGCTTGCGGCCATCGCCAGCGCCGCCGCCAATATGCGCCGCACCCAGGATGCGCGTTCGATCACGGTCGGCTGCATCCCCTCGATCGCGGCGCGTTGGCTGGTTCCCGCCCTTCCGGCCTTCATGGCCCATCATCCCGAAATCAATCTGCGCATCGTCTATGCGCGGGCCGAGGAGCAGTTTGATGCGGAGGCGCTCGATGTGCTGATCACGCTGGGCGAGGATCGCTCGCCGGGCGTCGAAAGCCGGCTTCTCTTCTCGCGGATCAACAAGCCGGTCGCCAGCCCGTTCTATCTCGAGAAGCATCCGGAGCTGCGTAGACCCGGCGCCCTCGCCAAGGCCGATCTCCTCCATGATGAGAAGGTCGATTATTGGATCGATTGGTTCAGGAAGGCCGAGCTTGCTCCGCCGCGGCGGCTGCGCGGACCCGTCTTTCAGGATTTCAACATGCTGGCGACGGCGGTCATCGCCGGGCATGGCGTGGCGCTCTGCCCGATCGAAGTGTTCCGCCACGAGATCCAGCGCGGCGACCTCGAAGTCGTCTCCGACATTTCGACGCTCGACGATCAGGGGTATTTCATCATTTCCCGCACGGGGCAGAGCCGTGCCGTTTCGGGTTTCATCAGCTGGTTCACGGCGCAATGCGCCTGATCACTTGTCGCCGCTGTCGTAATAGTCGCTGAGGCCGTCGCCGAGCAGATTGAGGCCGAGGATGATCGCCGAGACGGTGAGGCCGACGGTGATGGCGAGCGAAGGCTGGATGGCGAGGAAATTCTGCGCCTCACGCAACATCGAGCCGAAGGAGGGATAAGGCGGCTGCACGCCAAGGCCCAGGAAAGAGAGGGCGGCCTCCCACATGATCGCCTGGGCGCCGTCGAAGCTGGCGATGATGATGAGGGGGCCGACCATATTGGGCAGCACTTCGCTGGCGAGGATGCGCATCTCGCTCATGCCCAGCCCGCGCGCCGCCTGGATGAATTCGCGCTCGCGCAACTGGATGGCGACGCCGCGCGCCACGCGGGCGAAGTCGGGCACCGCCGCCAGGCCCACCGCGATCATGGCGTTGGTGAGCGAAGGGTTGAGCAGGGCCACGATCACGATGGCGACCAGCACCGTCGGAAATCCCTGCAGAATCTCGATGACGCGCGACAGCACGAGATCGGTCATCCCGCCGATGCCGCCGGCGACGAGACCGAAGAACGTGCCGAGCACGCCGCCGATGAGAACGACGATGAGAAAGGCCTGGGCGGCGACACCGGCCGAGCCGAGCAGCCGGCTCAACACGTCGCGGCCGAGCGCATCGGTGCCGAGCCAATAGGTGGCGTTCGGCGGCTGCAGCGCCTGGGTGAGATTGGTGTCGGTCATCGAATGGGGCGCGAGCCACGGCCCCAGCAATGCTGCGATAAGGAACAGCGCGACGAGCAGCGCGGCCACGGGCGAACGCCTCAGAATATAGGCAGTGGCGCCTTTCGGCGGCCGGGCGGGTGCGGAAACATCGGTCATCTGGTGCGGATCCGGGGATCGATCAGCGAATAAGCGAGATCGATGAGGAGATTGACGACGACATAGCCGGTGGCGGCGAGGAGCACGACGCCCTGGATGACCGGGTAGTCGCGGTTGAGGACCGCATTCATGCCGAGCCGCCCGAGCCCGGGGATGGAGAAGATGATCTCGATCACGATGGCGCCCGAAATCAGCACGCCGAGCTGCAGGCCGATAAAGGTCAGCGTGGGGATGAGCGTATTGGGCGCCACATGCTCGAGCAGGATGCGCCATTGCCCGGCGCCCTTGGCGCGCGCCGTATCTATGTAGTCCTCGCGCAGCACATTCGCGGCGGTCACGCGCACGAAGCGGACCAGCGAGGGGACCAGGTAGATGGCGAGGGTGAGAACCGGCAGGATCATGGCGCGCAGATTGCCGGAGACGCTGCGCGACATCGGCACATAGCCGCCCGACGGCAGCAGCTTGAAGGTCATCGAGAACAGGACGATGAGCAGGAGGCCGACCCAGAAGCCGGGAACGGAGATGCCGAGCGTGACCAGGCCCGACAACGGTCTGGTCCACCAGCGGTCGCGGTTCTGGGCGAGGACCAGGCCCATCGGAATGGCGATGACGACGGCGAGCACGAGGCTCAGGGCTGCGAGCTCGAGGGTCGGTGGCAGAGCGGCGAAAACCAGGTCGTTGACCGGCTTGAAGCTGAGATTGGAGGTGCCGAGATTGCCCTGCAGCATCTCCTTGAGCCAGATGGCGTAGCGGATGGGCAGCGGCTTATCGAGCCCCATCTGCTCGGTGACGGCGGCGATGCGCTCCGGCGTCGCGAGATTGCCGAGCAGCACCGCGGCCGGATTGCCGGGCGCCAGGGCGGTGGCGAAGAAAGCGAGCGCGCTCACGCAGAAGAGCGTCACCACACCGCCGAGAATGCGCACCAGGAGATAGATTGCCATATACCTTGCCCGAAGTCGGCGCCGGTTTGAAACCGGCGCCGCAGTTTGGGAGAGAACGGTCGCTAACGCATGATCCGGAAAGGTGTGAAGCGGTTTTCCGAAATGATCATGCGCACTTTCAAAGTGCGATCTTCTTGTAATCGTCGATGCCGCTCGGCCCGATGACCAGCGACTTGGCTGCTTCGGTGCCGAGGAAGAACAGCGGCAGATGGTCGATGGTGATCTGCGGCATCTCCTCGAGCAGGAGCTTCTGCAGCTCCTGATAGAGCTCGACCTGCTTCTTCGGATCGATCTCGGCCGCCGCCTTGCCGACGAGATCGGCATAGCCCGGCGGATTCCACAGCGAGACATTGGCGGTGGGCGCCAGATTGGGCGAGTTGAACATGCTCGCCGGATCTTCCGGTCCGGTATTGTAGTTGTTGGTCGTCAGGTCATAGTCGGGCTTGGTCAGGATGCGGTCGATCCACACCGTGATCTCGAGCTCGCGCACCTCCACCTTGTGGCCGATGCGGTTGAGATTGTCCTGCAGGATCAGCGCCATCGACTTCAACGAATCGAAGCCGGTGGGGGTGAGGATCTCCATCGTCAGCGGCTTGTCCTTGCTGAAACCCGCTTCGGCGAGGAGAGCCGCCGCCTTGTCGAGATCGAAGGCATATTGCTCGGCCGAATCCGGCAGATAGGTCGCCATTTCGGGCGGCACCGGATTGATGGTCGGACGCGCGAAGCCGAACCAGATCGATTTGGTGTAGGCCGCGCGGTCGAAGGCGAATGCAAGCGCCTGGCGCACGCGCTTGTCGTCGAAAGGCGCCCGCTTGGTGTTGATGTTGAAGTTCTCGTAGAGCACATAGGGCTTGGTCTGGATGACCTCGATGCCGGCGCTCGACTGCGCCTGGATGACGTCCTTGCCTTCGACCAGCGCTACCATCTGCAGGCTGCCGTCCTGCAGGCCGGCGAGACGGGCCTGCGAATCCGGCACGATGCGCCATTCGATCGCCGCGGCCTTGGGAGGCTCGCGATGTCCGTCATATTTCTCCACGCGGATGCGGTCGCCGGGCGCCCAATTGGCGAATTTGAAGGGGCCGGTGCCGACGGGAGCGGTGGTGATCGTGCCGATCGAGGCTTCATTGACGATCTGGATGACCGCCAGATTGGCGAGCAGGCCCGGCACCGTATGGGCAAGCGTCAGGACGACGGTCTTGTCGTCCTTGGCTTCGGCCTTGGAGATGGCGGTGAGCTGCGGCGCGAAGGGGCTGCCGACCTTGGGATCCTGAACGCGGGTGATCGAATAGACGACATCGGCGGCGGTGAAGGGCGAGCCATTGTGCCAGGTGACGCCCGATTTCAGATTGAAGGTCCAGGTGAGGCCGTCATCCGACTTCTGCCAGCTGTCGGCCAGCATCGGGTCGGGTCCAAGCGTTTCCGGATTGATGAAGACCAGCGCCTCGAACACCGTCGAGCGGATCGTGTGGCGGAAGACGTCGAGCGGCGACATCTGCGGATCAAGCGTCTTGATGTCGCTCGATATGCCGACGACGAGATCGCCGCCTTCGGCGAGCGCCGCCGTCGTCAGGCCGAAGCTTCCGGCCATGGCCGCCAAGGCCGAGCCGCCGAGAAGCCTCAGAAACTGCGCGCGGTTCATCACCGCCGCGCCGGCAAGTCCAGTTTTCGTTGGTTTAGTCACGTCTACCTCCCTGTGCTTTCTTGCTTTGCGAGTGGAAAATGACAGGCGACCTGACGGCCGCCGGCCTGGGTTGAAAGTTGCGGTTCGCTCGTCGCGCAGAGCGCCTGCGCATAGGGGCAGCGCGTGTGGAAGCGGCAGCCCTTGGGCGGCGACAGCGGGCTTGGAATATCGCCTTCGAGCACGATCTCCTTGCGGGTCAGATGCGCGTCGGGGTCGGGCGTCGGAATGGCGGAGAGCAGCGCTTCCGAATAGGGATGCAGCGGCGCCGCATAGAAATCTTCCGCCGGCGCCAGCTCGACGAGACGGCCGAGATACATGACGCCGACCCGGTCGGAGACATGCCGGATGACGCCGAGATCATGCGAGATGAAGATCACGGTGAGCCTGAGCTCGCGCTGCAGGTCTTTCAGCAGGTTGAGAATGTCGGCCTGGACGGAGACGTCGAGGGCCGAGACCGGCTCGTCGGCGACGATCAGCCGGGGGCCTGCCGCCAGCGCCCGGGCGATGCCGACGCGCTGGCGCTGTCCGCCCGACAATTCGCGCGGTCGGCGATCCATGAATTGCGGCGCCAGGCCGACGCGCTCGAGGAGCTTCGCGATCTCGGCGCGCCTCGCCTCTCCGCTTTTGGCGTCGTCGCGCAGATCGAGCGCCGCGCCGAGGATCTGGCTGATGCGTTTGCGCGGATTGAGGCTGGCATAGGGATCCTGGAAGACGAGCTGGATCTGCCGCCTGAGCGGCTTCAGACTCTTGAGCGAGCGATGGGTGATATCCGCGCCGTCGAATTCGAGCTTGCCGTCATCGGGCTCGACGAGGCGAACGATGCAGCGCGCCAGGGTCGACTTGCCGCAGCCGGATTCGCCGACGAGCCCCAGCGTCTCGCCCGGCAGGACATCGAAGGAGACGTCATCCACCGCATGGACCTGGCCGCGCCGGCCGCCGAGCCAGCCGCCCTTGACGGCGAAATATTTGCGCAGAGCGGTGACCCGGACCAGCGGCGCGCCGTTCATGGCCGGACCTCCTTGCGGGGAGCGTTCAGCGCCTGCGCCTTGACGTCCGGCGTCAGCCAGCAGCGGTCGAGATGGCCGGCATCGGCGCTCGAGGATCTGAGCGGCGGCGAGGTGCGGCATTGTCCGAGCGCGAAGTCGCAGCGCGGCAGGAAGGCGCAGCCTTGCGGGCGCCCTTCGCTCAGGATCGGCGGCACGCCCCGGATCGCGGGCAGGCGGTCGCCGCGCGCCCGGTTGGCGGCCGGCATCGAGGCGAGAAGACCGGCCGTATAGGGATGCTGCGGCGTGCGGAACAACGCACGCACCGCGCCGATCTCGACGCAGCGCCCGGCATACATCACCATCACCCGATCGGCGACCTCAGCCACGATGCCGAGATCATGGGTGATCAGAATGAGGCCCATACCGTAGTCGGTTTTGAGCTTCTTGATGAGGGTGAGGATCTGCTTCTGGGTGGTGACGTCGAGCGCCGTGGTCGGCTCATCGGCGATGAGGAGCGAGGGCGAGCAGGCGAGCGCCATCGCGATCATGGCGCGCTGACGCATGCCGCCCGAAAATTGATGCGGATAGTCGTCGATCCGCGCTTCGGGATTGGGGATGCCGACCTGGCGCAGCAGCTCCAGCGTGCGCCGGCGGATCTCCGCCGGCGATCCCTTGCCATGCAGCGCCAGCACCTCGCCGATCTGCCGCCCGATGCGATGCAGCGGGTTGAGCGAGGTCATCGGGTCCTGGAAGATCATGGCGATGCCGGCACCCTGCACCTGGCGCAGCGCATGGGCGTCGAGCCGCATCAGGTCGCGGCCCTCGAAATGGATTTCACCCGAAAGAGCGAAACGTGGATCATGCCGGGTGAGGCCGATGATCGATCGCGCCGTCACCGTCTTGCCGCAGCCCGACTCGCCGACGATGCACAGGACTTCGCCCTTGCCGACGGAGAAGGATACCTCGTCGACCAGCACGGCATCGCGTCCGCCGGTGAGGCGGACGGTCAGGTTGCGGATATCGATCAGCGCCTCAGACATGCGAGGAGCTTCCTTTGATTTCAGCCGGCTGCCAGTTTGTCGTCATAGTCCGTCATGATGACCGCGACCGGATCGCCACGCGTGATGCGTCCCGGCCCGGCCGCCATCCACACCACGCCGTCGCGCGGATAGGGCACTTCGATCGACGATCGATCCACGTCTTCGACGAAATGCAGCCAGCCGGCGGGATCGCCGGCCTTCACCGTGTCGCCGACGACATTGGTCGGTTCGAACAGGGCGCTTGCCGGCGAGAAGGCGTAGCAGGCCTGGTCGCGCACCATCATGTGGCGGGTGCCGGCCGCGCCGTCGCGCTGGCGCGTATCGGGCTCACCCTCGATGACGCCGAAATGCTTGAGGATGTTGTCGACTCCGCGCCGGGCGATGCGAACGCCCTCGACATTGACGCGGCCCCAGCCGCCGAGCTCGGTGCCGAGCGAGATGATCCGGCGCCGCTCAACGCAGGAGGTGAAGGTGGCGCCTTCATCGACGCCCCAGAACACGGTGTTGAAAGGCGCGCCGAAAGCCGCCGCCGCCGCCATCGTCTTTTTCCGCCGCTCGGGATCGGCGAGATAATGCATGTTGGTGGACAGAGCTGAGTCGAAGGAATGGCCGGCAGTGTGCATGTCGAGCGACACATCGGCGAAGGGCAGCACATTGCTGTCGAGGAAATGCGCCAGCATTTCCGAGAAGGTGCCGCGCGGATTGCCCGGGAAGCAGCGATTCATGTCGCGGTTGTCGACCGGGCTGAGGCGCGTGTCGTTGAGGACGGCGGGCATGTTGAAGGCGGGGATCAGGATCACCCGGCCCTGGATGCGCGCCGGATCGAGCGTCTGGGCGAGACGCGTGATGGCGATCGGGCCCTCATATTCATCGCCATGGATGCCGCCGGTGATGAGGATGGTCGGGCCGGAACCGTTCTTGAAGGAATAGATCGGAATCTCGACGACGCCCCAGCCGGAATTGTTGCGCGACAACGGAGCCCTGAGCACGCCCGCCTGCCGGCCGGCTTTATCGAAGTCGATCGGATTGGTGATCCGCGACCGCTCCAGCTTCACGTCACTCATCATATATCCTCCCAGGGACCTTTTTGATTGATTTCCGCATACGGTATACTGAATGTCAAGATGACTTTACCTGACGAGGGCGTGCGTCACCCGAGAATCGCGTCGGCATTGCGCGTCAGCTCGCTGAGAGCGGCGCGGTCGAGGCTGATGCCGAGGCCCGGCGTTTCCGGAATGGCGAGCATCCCGTCCTGGTCGAGCTTCCATCCGCCTTCGGTGATGTCGTCGACATAGGGCGAGCCGCCGATATATTCGACGAGCTCGGCGGTCGGGATGGCGGCGGCGATCTGCAGGTCGGCGGCGAGGCCCACCGCGGTGTTCCAGCCATGCCCGATATATTGGATGCCGAACTCATTGGCCATGCGGGCGATCTGAATCTGCTCCGATATGCCGCCCACTTTGGTGACATCCGGCTGCACGATATCGAGAGCGCGGTTCTCGAACCAGGGAAGATAGCTCTGCCGGCGGGTGATGCATTCGCCGGTGGCGATCGGCACCGGGCTGCGCTGGCGCAATTGCTTGAAGTCTTCCATCGCGTCCGGCACCAGCGCTTCCTCGAACCAGCGCACATCATAATCCTTGAGCATTTGGGCGGCATTGACCGCCCAGTTGAGGCCATTGGGCCAGAAGGCGTCGCTCGCCCCGGCATCGACCATCAGCAGGCAGTCGTCGCCGGCGCCTTCGCGCGCCGCGCGCACGATCTCCTCGTCGAGCCTGGCGCTGCCGCGGCGGCCGAACGGGCCCCAGCCGATCTTGATGGCCCGGAAGCCCTGCGCGCGATAGAGGGCGGTGCGCTCGCGCATCAGCTCCGGCATTTCCATGAGGATCGAGGCATAGGCCTTCACCTTGTCGCGATAACGTCCGCCGAGCAGCCGGCCGATCGGCTGTCCCGTCATCTTGCCGAAAATATCCCACAGCGCGATATCGATGCCGGAGATCGCATGGGTCAGGCTGCCGCCGCGCCCCATCCAGAAGGTATTCTGGTGCAGTTTCTCGCTGACCCGCATCGGTTCGATGCTTTCGCCGATGAGGAGGGGGCGCAGCACGCCGAGAGCGGCCTCGACGAGGCGCGCGTCGGTGAAGACGCTGCCGACGCCGACATGGCCTTCGTCGGTCTTGACGATCACCAGGGCGTGGACCGAGTCATCCGGCTGGATCTCGTTGCTCCACCCGCCCTTGGGCGATTTGCCGAAAAGGCCGAGGCAGTCGACGGTCTGGATCTTCATGAAACGTCCTGTTCTTTGTTTTGTGAGACGGATCGGAGCGGCGATCAGCTCTTATGCGGGCGGGTTCGGCTGGCGGGATCGGTGAAGTGCTTCTTCAGCACGTCGTCGATGTCCTTGGGCGCGCCGTTGCGGATGAAATCGATCAGCTGCTCGTGCAGCTTGACTTCGCCGGTGCGGTCCTTGGCGGTGGTCCAGTCGCGGCAGAAGATGATCAGCATATGCTGGGCGAGACCTTCCCAGATCTTGGCGGCGAGCACATTGCCGGAATGCTTGGCGACGGCGCGGTGGAAGTCGAGGTCGATCGAGCCCAGGAGGACCGGATCGCCCGAGCCCGACAATTCGCGCATCTGGCCGATGATGGCTTCGAGCTCGGCGATGAGCTGGGCCCGGCCGCGGCTCGAGCGCATCACATGCTGGAAGATGATCTTCTCGATGGCGAAGCGCAGCTCGAACAGCTCGGCGATGCGTTCCTCGCCATAATCGGTGACGCGCAGGCCGCGCTGCTCGCTTTCCACCAGGATGCCGCGCAGCAGGAGCTTCTGCATCGCCTCGCGGGCGGGCACGCGGCTGACATTGAGCGCCTGGGCAAGCTCCGCCTCGGTGATGCGTTCGCCGGCCGCCTTGTCCCCCATGGCGATCGCCATGATGAGCCGTTCCTCGACCTCGTCCGCCGTCGTCTTGCTGCGCTCGATGGGGGAAAGCGGCGATGCCGACGCGCCTGGAGTCCAGCCTTTGACCGGGCTCTTGCGGGGACGCGCCTTCGATTGTGTCACCATGCTCTGCGTGCTCTTATGGGTGAGCTGACATGTCACCCTTCGTTCAGCTCCCCTTTAGCATACGGTATACTATAGTCAATTGAGTCCTGCCAGGGACTGAACTCCTTCCACAAACGGCGAAACGCCGACCGGAGTCGGCGCTTCGCCGGACGAGTTCTGCAGATGAAGAAGGTTAACCGCTGACGCCGGTCCGCGTGGCTTCGAACAGGAACCAGACGCGCCTTTCGGTTTCGTCGATCCAGTTCTCGATCAGGCTGGCGGTCGCCACATCGCCATGCTCGTCGCACAGGTCATGGACTTCCCTGAGGCTGGTCACCATCTGCCTATTGTCGTCCCGCAGCTCCGCCAGCATGTCGAGCGCGGTCACGAATTCCGCGTCATTGTCCTTGACGCGCTGCAGCCGCGCGATATGGCCGACCGAGCGCAGCGTGGTGCCGCCGATCTTGCGGGCGCGTTCCGCCATGTCGTCGGTCGTCGCGAAGATCTGCGCCGCCTGTTCGTCGAGAAGCAGATGGTAATCGCGAAAATGCGGGCCGGAGACATGCCAGTGGAAGTTCTTCGTCTTCAGATAGAGCGCGAAAGCATCCGCCAGCAGAATGGTGAGCGCGCCGGCGATGTCGCGCACCGCATTCGACTGGAGGTCGCTGGGCGTCGCGAGCGGGGCTGTGCGCAGGGACTTGGAATCGCGGGGACTCATGATGATCCTCTCCATGGAATGCGGCCCGATCCGTTTGTCGCTCAAGGAATAGTAATTTGTCTGGGAGCGAATGGATGATCGGGCGGCAAGATTACGATGAATTCATAATGGCGCGCGCTCCGGGGAGCGTTCCCCATTGCAGTATATAATGTGCAAATGTTCGCCCGGTTCCATGTCGCTTAAGAGATTCGTTCCATTTCAAGACAAGTCTTCACGATGACAGGCTTTGTTACGGTCTTGTGGTATTTCTCACACAATCGCCTGCGACCTTCTGCAATAGTGACTGGACTCGGAGCCCTTCTGTTGTATACTCAACATGAGGGCGAGATCTGAACTAAGCCTGCGCAAAGAGAGGGCCTAGTTGGATTTTGGCTGAGCGAGCGCAGGTTTGTGCTGGCCAGATGGAGGTGCGCCCGTGCCTGTCCGCCCCACTTTTCCCGGTGTCTATGTCGAAGAAATCTCGAGCGGTGTTCGCCCGGTCGCGGCGGTCGCGACTGCGACGGCGGTGTTCATCGGAACATTCCGGAAGGGATTGCTCGATGAGGCCGTGCGGCTCCTGAGCGTCGCCGATTTCGAGCGCGAATATGGCGGGCTCGACCGCTCGAGCGAAGCCTCCTATGCGGTCCAGCAGTTTTTCCTCAATGGCGGCAGCGAGGCCTGGGTGGTCCGCATCGGCCAGCCCGGTCCGGTCGCGGGACCGATCGCCGCCGTCACCGCCGCCGCCAATGGCACGCTCAACAGCTTCGGCGGCGCCGCGATCCTGAAATTCACGGCAGGGCGGCGCGTCCGCGGCGCCTCGGCGGCGAATCCGGGCGATTGGGGCAATTTCCTGAGGCTCGAGGTCGAGCATGTGAGCGCGGCGACCGACACGCTGTTCAATCTGTTCGTCAGCGAGGTTGCCATATCGGGCAACCGCACCAGCGTTCTGCAGGTCGAGAGCTTCCGCAATCTGACGATGAAGCCCGACACGCCGAATTATGCCGTCGACGTGGTCAATCAGGGCTCGCGGCTGATCCAGCTCAGCCGCTCCTCTGCGTTGAGTGATCTGACGCCGCCGGCCGCCAATGGCACGACCGGCGCCGATCTCGCCGCGGCGGTGCCGCCTTTCGCCGACATCAAGGACATCTCCGTCAGCCTGAGCGTGGCGCCCGGCGCGGTGCCGTTGACCATACCGGCGTCCGCCGCGGCGGGTTTCACCGAATGGGCGGCAGGACTGCAGACGGCTTTGCGCTCGGCGGGGGCCGGCGCTTCGATCCCGGCGGAGCTGCGCGCTTATTATACCGGCGCCACGGTCGATCTCATCGGCGCCGGCATAGCGGGCAATCCGCGCCGCTTCGTCATTCGTGCCGGCAAGGGGGCGCAGCCTTTCGAGCCCGCCGCCACCTTTACCTTCTCCGGCCCCGACGCCGCGAGCTACGGACTCTCCGCGCCGCTCTCGACGCGGCCGCAGCAATTCCTCCCCACCGCCGGCAGCGGCGCCGACGGCACGATCATCGATCCGGCGAGCGGCAATTATCTGGTGCCGGCGGGCGCCTTCCGCGGCAATGCCGGGCTCAAGACCGGGCTCTATGCGATCGACGACATGGACATCGTGAACATCATCGCCATTCCCGACGCGCCGCGGCTGGGTCAGGCCGGCGCGTTGTCGGTCTATGCCGAGGCGACCACCTATGCCGAAAGCAGGCGCTCGATGATCATCGTCGACATTCCGGAGAATGTCGTCTCCATCGACCAGATGCAGACCTGGCTCGCCGCCAATGAATCGCTTCGCCATCCGAATTCGGCCGTCTATTACCCCCGCACCTTCACGCCCGACCCGCTCAATCAGAATCGCCAGCGCTCGCTGGCGGCGAGCGGCACCATCGCCGGCCTGTGGGCGCGGACGGATACCGCGCGCGGCGTCTGGAAGGCGCCGGCCGGCACCGAGGCCAGGCTGCGCAATGTCGAGAGCCTCACTTATGTGATGACCGATCTCGAAAACGGCACGCTCAATCCGCTCGGCGTCAATTGCCTGCGCAATTTCCCGATCTTCAGCAATATCTGCTGGGGCGCCCGCACCCTCGAGGGCGCCGACGCGCTTAGCTCCGACTGGAAATACCTGCCCGTCCGCCGCACGACATTGTTCCTCGAGGAGAGTCTCTATCGCGGCACCAAATGGGTGGTGTTCGAGCCCAATGACGAGCCGCTGTGGTCGCAGATCCGGCTCAATATCGGCGCCTTCATGCAGGATCTGTTCCGTCAGGGCGCGTTCCAGGGGGCCACTCCGAACGAAGCCTATTTCGTCAAATGCGACGGCGAGACGACGACCCAGAGCGACATCGACAACGGCATCGTCAATATCGAGGTCGGCTTCGCGCCGCTGAAGCCCGCCGAATTCGTCATCATCAAGATCCAGCAGATCGCCCGCGCGACGGCCGAGTGAGGAGAGAACCATGGCGCCCTTTACTGCCAATGCCCGCCGTTTCGATCCTTACAAGAACTTCAAGTTCCGGGTGAAATGGGACGGCCGCTATGTCGCCGGCATCAGCAAGGTGGGCGCGCTCAAGCGCAGCACCGAGGTGATCGAGCATCGCGAAGGCGGCGACCCCTCGACGGCGCGCAAATCGCCCGGGCGCACCAAATTCGAGGCGATCACGCTCGAGCGCGGCGTGACGCATGATCTCGAATTCGAGCGCTGGGCCAACAAGATCTGGAATTTCGGCGCCGGCCTCGGCTCGGAAGTGTCGCTCGCCGATTTCCGCAAGGATGTGATCCTCGATGTCTTCAACGAGGCCGGCCAGAAAGTCCTCTCCTATCAGATATTCCGCTGCTGGGTATCGGACTTCCAGGCGCTGCCGGATCTCGACGCCAATGCCAATGCGATCGCGATCCAGACGCTGAAGCTCGAGAATGAAGGCTGGCAGCGCGATGTCGCGGTGACCGAGCCGGTCGAGCCGAGCTTCACGGTCCCGGCTTAGGGCGGATAGCAATCGCGGCGTGTGGGGAGCTCGATCTCCGATGCAGTCTTTTTATGTCGAGTTGCTGCATGGCCTGGGCGCGCATCGCCATGCCGAGCTGCGCGAGCCCACCGGCAAGGATCAGGCGCTGTTCATCGATATGGCGGCGTCGCCACCGGTCCGCTGCGTGAGCGCGCTGATCGAAAGCCTGGTGCTGCGCATCGGCGACGTCGCCGCCACGCCGGATCAGCTCGCGCGGCTGACCATCGGTGACCGCGAGCGTCTGCTTCTCGCGGTCTGCTCGAGGCTTCTGGGGGCCGAGACCGATCTCGTCGTTTCATGTCCGTCCTGTCAAAGCGCCGTCGAGATGCCGATCAGCTTCCGCGATCTCGTGACGGCTCGACCCGCATCCTCGGACCGGCGCTGCGCTCTCGCGGCGCATGACGGGACCTGGACGGCGGAACTGTCCCCGCCGACGGCGCGCAAGCTCGAAAGCGCTCTCGGGCGCGGGCCGGAGGCGGCGCGGCAATTGCTCGAGGTCTGTCTGACGGCGCTCTTCGATGCGCAGGGCCAGGATGTCGGGCGCGCCGCCCTGCCGCGGGAATGCGAAGCTGAGCTCGCCGAGAAGTTGCTGGCGCTCGATCCCCTGGCGGAGTGCCGCATCGCCGTCGAATGCCCGCATTGCGGCACGGCCTTCGAGACGCTGCTCGACGGCTTCTCGCTCCTCAAAGCGGCCTTCGGCAGCGCCGCGGCGCTTTATGGCGACGTCTATCGCATGGCGCGCGCCTATCACTGGAGCGAGGCCGACATCCTGGCGCTGCCGCTGGTCCGGCGCGCACAGTATCTGGCGATCGCGGCGGCAGGAGAGGCGGGCGGATGAGCAATTTCGTCGACCGTCTCATCACCCGTGGTGCGGGCCTGTCGACCGGGCTCCCGCTCCTCAAACCACGTCCAGCGGCCCGCTTCGAGCAGGAGATGAGTCCGTCCATAGAAGTGGAAACGCCTGCCGAACCGTCATTGGTGAACTCTGCCGCAGCTCCCGTACGCCGCAAAGGGAGCCCAGCATCGACGAGAGTAGAGGCAGCTCAACGGCGCGTTCCCGATCAGCAGATCCGACGGGAAGACGACATCGGCGAGGCGAGAGCTCCTTCGTCACAGCCCGGCTCTAATCCTCTTCAATCCCGCTTCTTGCCGAAGAGCGAGACAGCGTCGCGTCCGGCGGCCGACCTGGAGACGGGGCCGCCGATATCGGTGCCGGAGCCATCCCTGTCGCAGCAGATCGGGGTGGAGCAGCCGGAAGCCCCGCGGCATCAGCGGCCCATGTTTTTCGACGTGCCCGCCGGCCCGGCCATTCGTCCTGAGCCGCGGATCGAGAGTGAGCCGGCGGCGCCGACCATCTCGATTGGCCGCATCGACGTCCAGTTCCTGCCGCAGGAAGCACCGGCGCACCCGCAGCGCCCCGAGCCGCAGCGCACACGTGGCTTCGAGGCCTATGCGCGCGCCCGGCGCGGCGAGCCGCGTTAGGGGTCGCCATGGCATCGCACGCCGCCATCGCCGCCGTCAGCCGCACGCTCCGCACGTTGCTGCGCGATCGCATGGTCACCGGCGCCGAGATCACGCTGGCGCCGCCCGATGTCGAACTGGCCGGCGTCTCCGGCGCCCGCGTCAATCTCTATCTGATGCAAGTCATCGAAAATGCGGCGCTCAGGAACCAGGAAATTCCCGGCACCGGCCATCCGGCGGCTTACGGTCATCCGCCTCTGTCGCTCGATCTGCGTTATCTGATGACCACCCACAGCGCCGTCGAGAACCAGCGCGACGCTGATCTCAACGCGCAGACGCTGCTCGGCGATGCGATGCGGGTGATGAACGACTTCGCCAATGGCATCGACCGTCTGGCGATCGTCAATCCGGTCGCCGGCTCGCCGGGCGATCCGGTTCTCGATCCCGATCTCGCCAATGAATTCGAGCGCCTGAAGATCGTTCTGCATCCGGCCTCGCTCGACGACATCACCAAGGTCTGGTCGGCCGTATCGGGCACCAATTTCCGCCGCTCGGTCGTCTATGAGGTGAAGGTGGTGCAGATCGAAACGCCGCTGCCGCGGGTGAGCCCGAAGCCGGTGGAGCTGCGCCGCCTTCATATGTCGCTGCGCCGCCGGCCGGAGATCACCGATCTCTTTGTGTCGCCGGTCAATCCCGGCGATCCTCTGGGCGAGATGCGGGTGCGCATCGGCGAGGAGATCACCATCCTTGCCGAAAGAACCGCGGCCGAGCGGCTTTATGTCCGCCTCGGCACGCTGGACCCGATCCGCGTCGATCTGCCGGGCGACGGACGCATCCGCATCACGGTGCCCGACGCGCAATATCCGGCCGATGCCGACAATCCGGCGCCACGTCCGATTCCGCCGCTCCAGCAATTGCAGGCGGGACCGCTCGAGATTCAGCTTTTCGCTTTCCACCCGACGGACGGGATCGAAGGCGCGCTGGGGCCAGGAACCGCGATCGCCAAATCGCGGCGTTATGCGTCGGATATCCGGCTGATGCAGCTCGTGCCCACGGTGGCGGGGGCTACGCCGCCCACTGGCACCGCGACATCGGTGCTGCGCGTCACCGGCAAACGTCTCTGGCACAAGGGGGCCCGCGGCGTCGAGGTCATCATCGGTGATGCCGCCATTCCGGTTCGCTTGCCCGAGCCCGGTGATCCCTGGTCCGCCCCGACTCCGACGGCGGTGGAAGTGCCGATCGCACCCGCGACCGACATCATCGATGTTTCGCCGACGCCTTATCCGGTCGCGGCCCAGGTCGACGGCGCCCGCAGCCGCGATCCCGGCGTCACCTTCACTCTGGGGCTTTAGCGATGGCGCGCAGCAAGGCCATGCCCCGGACCGAAGCCGCCATCGCGGACATGCGGAGCTGGAAGGAACGCAACGACGAAGTGCTGAGGCTGGGCCTGGCCTGGATCGGTGCGCGGCTATCAAATTCGGACAGAGAGGCGGCGATGCAACTCGCCGGCAGCTATCAGGAAGCACGCCGTAAGCTGCGTGATGAAGATACCCCGGCGGCGCTCGATCGCCTGTCGGCGCTTTTCCAGCTGACGCCCTTCGACGAGGATCTTCTGCTGCTTTGCCTGCATGCGCAGCTCGAGGGTGAACCGTGCCCGGTGACGCTTCAGACGGCCCAGGCGCTCTTCGAGATCGGCGGCTTCGATCTGGCGGCCAAAGCCTGGGAGCGCCTGTCGCCGGCCGCGCCCTTGCGGCGCTTCCGGCTGATCGATTGCCATGAGCGCTCGCTCGCCGCGCAGACACCCTTGTTCATCGACGAGCATATCGGCCGCCGTCTCATGGGTGAGGACGCGCCCGACCGTCGCATTTCGCCGATGCTCGGTCCGGTCGATGGCGGGCCGCTGTTGCGGCGTCAGCGTCCGCTTGTCGAGGCGCTTGCCGAAAGATTGCACCAGGCGGCGCGACCCTTGGCGCTGATCACCGGTCCCAGGGAGAGCGGCCGCCGCGCTGTCGCCCAGGCGCTTGCCGCCAGCTTCGGCGTCGGACTCCTCGACGTCAAACCGCGTTTGCTCGAAGCGGCACCCGATTATCTGCCGATCCTGGCGCGTGAGGCGCTGCTCGGCGGATTTGCGTTGCTCGTCGATATCAGCTCGCCGGAGGGACAGCGCCTCATCGAGGAGCGCCTGGCCGACTGTCCCGTTCTGACGATCGCCATTGCCGACGGGCGCCAGGAGCTCCCCTTTGCCCTGCCGGTGCTGCGGCTCGATCCTCTGTCGGACCAGGACCGCGTCGAGCTCTGGCATGAGGCGCTAGGGCCGCATATGCCGGATATGCGCGAGAAGATCGCGCTGATCGCCCAGCATTTCCGCTTCGGACCGCACCTGATCGCGGCCGCGGCGAGAGAAGGCGGGGATCTCTGGCAGGCCTGCCGCGAAAAGGCGAGCCGCGAGCTCGATGAACTGGCCGACCGCATCATACCGGGCTTCGGCTGGGACGATATCGTTCTGCCGGCCGAGATCGTCCACGATCTCAAGGCCGCGGTCGCCCAGATCCGCCACTCGGCGCGTGTTTATGGCGCCTTTGGAATGGGACGCAAATATCCGCGTGGGCGCGGTGTCTCGGTGCTTCTGTCCGGACCGAGCGGCACCGGCAAGACGATGGCGGCCGAAGTCATCGCCCGCGATCTCGACCTCGATCTCTACCGCGTCGATCTCTCGCGCATCGTGTCGAAATATATCGGCGAGACCGAGAAGAACCTCCGCGCCGTCTTCGATGCGGCGGAGACGAGCGGCGCGGTGCTCTTCTTCGACGAGGCCGATGCGCTGTTCGGCAAGCGCAGCGAGGTCAAGGACAGCCACGACCGCTACGCCAATATCGAGGTGAGCTACCTGCTGCAGCGGATGGAAAGCTATAGCGGCCTGGCGATCCTCGCCACCAACATGAAGAACTATTTCGATCCGTCCTTCATGCGCCGGATCCGTTTCGTGATCGACGTGCCGTTCCCCGATGCCGCGGCCCGGCGCCGGATCTGGCAGAAGGCCTTCCCGCCCGAGCTGCCCTGCGCGCCGCTCGATTTCGACATGCTGGCGCGGCTCGATATCGCCGGCGGCAATATCTCGGTCATCGCGATCAACGCGGCATTCCTTGCCGCGAGCGAAGATGCACCGCTCGGCATGCCGCACATCATGCGGGCGGCGCGCGCCGAATATCACAAGATCGACCGCGAATTCAGGGCCAATCTGTTCGGTGGGGCGCCGTCATGACGGACACGCCGGTCATCAGGACGATGGGAGCCGGCTCGCGGCGTCAGGCGGCCGAGCTTGGCGGCGCCGTCACCAGGGGAGTGGCGACCGCTCTGGGCGGACAGGACAAGCGGCTGCATATCGAGACATTGCGTGTCCGGCTGCCGGCGAAGGCCGGCCCGGCGGCGCTGGAGCGGGCGATCCGCATGGCCCTCGAAAAGGAGCGGAACAGATGAGGGCCGCCCCCCAAGCTGTCAGAACGGCGGACGCCGCCCCCGCGATGCGAGGCCGGCAGCGGGACGATGCGCTGGAGCACGAAGCGGACAAGGCGGCCGACAGTGTCGTCAGGGACCGGTTTCCGGACAGGAAGCCTGAGATAAGCACATCCCGCGGTGACGCGAGGCAGATACCCGCCGCGGTCCGGCAGGTTGTCTCTCAACCGGGCGAGGCGCTCGCGCGCGCCGAGCGTTCTTATTTCGAACCGAGATTCGGCCAAGATCTGAGCGGCATCCGCATTCACAGCGATATGCTGGCTCAACGCTCCGCGGCGATGATCGACGCCCAGGCCTATGCTTATCGGAACCACATCGTATTTGGGGAGGGCGCGCCGGCCGGGCGGCGGCTCCTGGCGCATGAGCTCGCTCACACCCTGCAGCAGCGGATCGGCGCGCCGGCAATCCAGCGCAAGCCGAAGACCGATGCGCAGGAGGAGAACAAGCCCGCCATCATCTCGGTGACCGCCGAGCAGGGCGGCAAGACGGCGGATGTCGTCCTGTCCGACGGCACGTCGGCCACCGTCGAGCTGCTCGTCAACAAGATGACGCCCGGCGACTATACGACGTCACCCACGGCGCGCGTTCCCAATGCGACCTCCCAGGGCATTCCGGGCAAGTTCATCTATCGTTATCCGCTCGATCCCTACACCGAGGAGCCGCTCAACGGTCTTGCGCCCAAGATCGAAATTCACATCCGGCCGAGCCCGACGGGACAGCTCAGGGAGCTGCCGAAGGAGATCCAGGATTTCGTGACGTCGGACCGGGCGACGGCCGGCACCGCCGATGAATATCGCGACGCCGCCTTCGCGGGCGAGATCCTGAAAGGGGCGGGGGTCACCGCCGATGAGCTGATCCTGGTGCAGGAAAGCCGGCGCCATGACCGGGAAATGGGTATCACCCAATCCGCCGGCACGCAGACCGAATGGGCGTTCGACTATGTCGAGAAGCGCAACAGGAAGCAGCTCGATACGGCCAGCAATTGGGATTCGCTCGTCGAGCTCTCCAAGATCATGGCCGAGGCGCCGATCCATCTCCTGCATCGCGGCGGTGTCGGCAGCATCCTGAAGGACGGCAGCGACAAGCTGGCGCTGGTCAATTACATCAACCTTCTCAAATTCAACAGGATCTCTCCGGCGAGCAAGCAGGACCTCGAGGCGACCGGGGCGCGTCTCCTGAGCGAGTTCAGGGCCCTGATCGGGCATTTCGAGAATGCGCTCGTCGCCGACCTGACCAATCTCGCGGTGACGGCGCTCGACGGCGCCGAAGCGAGCCTGCTCAGGATGGACCGGCAATATGTCGGCCTGTGGCAGGACAAGAAGTGGTCGCCGAATTACTTCTGGGCCGAGCTGCAGCGGATCAACCGCAATGAGAAGGTGGCGGCCGCCTCCCGCCAGCGCGCCGCGGTCAAGCAGAAGCTCGACAGCGAGCAGCAGGCGGACAGCATCAATCGCGCCCTCAATCCGTTCAGCGTCATCGGCGACACCTTGTCCGGCGAGCCCACTTATTCGCAGCGCACAGAACAGCGCGAAAAGCAGATGGAGCAGCAGGAGCAGGCCTTCAACCAGACGGTCGCCGAAGAGTCCAATCTCAAGGTCACGCAGGGCTTCAGCGCCCAGGATATTCTGTCGGCCAAGGATGCCAGCACCGCGCAGGGCAAGCTCACCGACTTCCTCTTCGATGGCCGCCGGCAGATCACCCGGGCGCGCGATCTCATCAAGGATCGCAAGGTCATCTATGCCGCCGACAAGGTCATCGACATGGAGAAGGAGCGCCTGAAGGGCGCCATCGGCGGCAAGTCGTCGGAAATCGGCCGCGTGATCGACGATCTGGCGAGCTACCGCAAGTCGCAGACGTCGATCTGGGATGACATCCTGAAAGTCGTGGAATTCGTCTCGATGTTCGTGCCGGGGCCCATCGGCTGGGGCCTGCGGCTGGGCGTGGCGGCGGTCAATTTCGACAAGAAGATGACCGACATCGGCACGCGGCGGGCTCTTTACGGGGGCGATCTCAGCGCCAAGTCGGTCGGATCGGGCGAGGTCGGCGATGCGCTGTTCGAGGCGGCGATCCAGGTCGTGCCGGACGTGCCTCAGGTCGCCAAGGCGGAGCGCCTGACTCTCAATCTTGAAAAGGGCGCGGTGCGCAGCGCCGATGATGTCGCGGGCGCCGCATCGCGCACCGCCGCGACCGCCGAGCATGGCGCGCCGCAGAAGCTTGCCGATGACGTGGCCGGTGGCGGCTCGAAGCTGCCTGAATCGCCCGGTGGCGCCGGGACGCATGGCTCGCCGCCGACCAAGCCCGATCTCGGCGTGCCGACCTACAACAATCTGCCGCGCCGGGTGCCCAAGGGCGGCGAACGCGTCCAGATCGTCGAGCGCGACGGTCTCTTCTTCGAGGTCGATTATGAAAGCGGCGCCTTGATTCCGGCCACCGGCGACTATGCTTTCGCGCGCATGCCGGATGGATCGCTCTGGGGCTCGCGCTACGGCCATGCCGAGGCCTCCATGGGCGGTCCGGTGGCCTATGCGGGCAATATGAAAATGGAAAATGGCGCGCTCAAGACCTGGAACCGGGAGTCCGGCACCTACAAGCCGGTGGGAGATCATTTCGCCGATCAGGCGGGCTTTCCGATACCGCCGCAGCCGCTGCCGCAACAGCCGGGCAAGCAGGTGCAGCTGCCGGTCTTCCAGGAGCGCACCAAGCCCAGGACACCGGCGGTCGATCCCGACGCGGCCAAACCGGACTGGACCGATTTCCTCCCCGATGCGCGCAAACGCACCGAAGCGAGCAAGGCCGCGCATAAGGGGGATCTTCTGGCGATGGGAAAGACGACCGGGGGGCTTCCTCCGGATGTCGAAACGGCACTTGGCAAGCTCGGCATGTCGGAGGACGAGCTCGGCAAATTTGCGCGCGGCGAGAAGGCCGCCGGCGTCATCAAGCGCGGCGACATCGAATTCAAGCACTATCTGGTCAACGAGGGCGACACGCTGGTGGCGGGAGTCCTGTCATCTTACGCCTATGGCGACCGCGCCAGCATGATCAAGGCATATCTCACGTTCCGGCAGACATCGATGGCGATGGCGAAAAGCATGGGGGCCAAGACGTTGCGCCTGGAGGCCGATGTCGTCATGAGCGCCGAGCTGGCCGAGGATCTCATGCGGCGCGGCTATCGCCTCGTCGACGAATATTCGTCCAAATATGCCCTGGAGATCCCTGTGCGATGATCAGGCAGGAGCCTTTGTCGACAAGATCGCCACGCGCGGCGAACCCTGCGAAGTCGACACACGACGCGCTCGAATGCGAGGCCGACCGGGCCTCGCAGGGCATCATGTCCGATCGTTCGGTTGGCCCGATCGGCAGGACATCTTCCGTCGGCGCCGGCGGAACGATGCCGGCGGTCGCGCGGGGCGGCTTGCCGCTCAGCGCCGAGCAGCGGGCTTATTTCGAGCCGCGCTTCGGGCATGATTTCTCCGATGTGCGTCTCCACACCCATGCCGAGGCAAATCAGGCGGCGCGTGGCATCGGCGCGCGGGCCTTCACCTATGGTCGCGATATCGCTTTCGCCAGGGGGGGTTACGACACCAGGCTGCTCGCCCATGAGCTGACCCATGTCGTGCAGCAGCGCGGCGGCAATCCGACCATCCAGCGTCAGCCCGACGACAAAGGCGAGATCGAGATGCCGATGGAATGGGCCTTCGCCTATGACCCGAAGCGCGCGACCGATATCCGCTATGCGCGCTCGCTCGGCAAGTCCGACGCCAAGCGCTTGCGCAAGGCCGGCACCCTCTCGGCCGCGGACCGGGCGGAAGTCAACGCAAAGCTCCAGTTCTTCGACGGCGATGCCTATGATGCTTATGTCGGCGAAGTGAAGCTGGCGCTCATCGAGGTCACGCGCGAAGAGATCGACATGGGGGTCGAGGAGAAGAAGGCCCCGGCGGTCGATCCGATGGCGACGGGCTTCGATCGTTTCAGGAAATTTCCGACCTATATCGACAATGAGATCGCCAAGGTCGAGTATTTCACCGCCGAGCTCGCCATCATCCATTACAAGGACGGCACCAAATTCGAGCTCGGGCTCGTCGCCAAATGGATGAAGCCGCCGGTGGTGGAGGTCGACTACACGACGCCGCGGCACCTGCTGCATCCTTTCTCCTCCACGAACAATGAAGCCCGCTTCTTCCGCGAGAGCGACAAGGTTCCGCGCAATGCCACATTCGACGAGATCCGCACGAAATACTCTTCGGAGGTGAAGTTCTATGTCGAGAACGGCACCGGCCGCATCGTTCCCTCGCATATCAACAGGCTGACCGCGCCGACCTTGTGCGGCGTGCTGCAGAGCTCGCTCGCGCAGTATGAGGAGCAGGTCGACATGGCCGTGAAGATCGGCCTCGGCGGGACCGTCGCCATTGGCGGCTATGCCGGCGCCGGCGGCCTGCCCACCAATACCGGCGTCGCGCTCGGCAGGACTGTCGTCGCCAAGGGACTGAGCTCGACGGCCCGCAGCCTGGCGCGCGAGATGGACTCGCTCCTGGCATCCGGCGCGGAGAGAACATTGACCGCCGAAGGCGTCCAGCTGGCCGGCGTGACGGTGAGCCGGCAAGGCAGCACGCTCGTCGTGCGCCGTTTCATGAGCAAGCTGCCGGACGCGCTGCGCGGCCAGGGCACCGGAATGCGGGTGACCGCCGCCTTCGAGGATGCGGCGGTCGAGGTCGCCCGTCTGAATGGCGCGAAGACGGTCACCATCGATGTCGGAATCATCATCAATCCGGGCTGGCGGCAGCTGCTCGAGGCGCGCGGCTACGTCCATGTCATGGCGGAGGGTGCATGGATCAAGACCATCAAACTATGAAGGAGCGAGCGGCATATGGCATCTGAATTCCCGCGCAGCCCCCGCGTCATGAAAGGCGGCCTCGTGGCCTATCGCCTTCCTTCGACACAGCCGCTGGTGATCGCCTTCCAGTATAATCCGGACGAAGTCTCGCGCTCCCTGCAGAGCCCGGCGGCGGCTGGAGGTGGCGGCCGTGGCGAGACCAACCGCGTCAACGGACCGCCGCAGGAGACGCTGACCTTTTCCGTCGAGATCGATGCCGCCGACCAGCTCGAAAAGCCGGGCGAGAATGCCGCCGTGGTCGAGAACGGCCTGCATTCCGTCATCGCCGCCATCGAGCGCCTCGTCTATCCGTCCTATCCGGTCGTTATCGCCAATGAGGCGCTGGCGCTCGCCGGCACGGCCTTCATTCTCAACGAGACGGCGCCCCTGACCTTGCTCGTCTGGGGACCCCGCCGCGTCCTGCCGGTCCAGATCCAGAGCCTGTCGATCAAGGAAGAGGCCTTCGACCAGAAGCTCAATCCGATCCGCGCCAAGGCCGACCTGTCGGTGCGCGTGCTGACCTATCGCGATCTCGACGTCACCAATCCGGGCTACTGGGTCTATCTCGCCGCCTTCACCCAGAAGGAGGTGATCTCCAATCTCAACAAGTTCAGCGCGGCCGGCGCCATTGCGGCGCTGGGCCGTCTCTAGGGGGCATCGATGTTCTTCCGCGGCAGCCGCTATGAAAACATCACCGAGGCGATCCTCACGGCCAGGGACGGACGCACCATCCGGTACAAGAGGATGCGCTTCATCCCACAAGGGCCGCCGCCGCGGCTCTTCACATCGGTCGAGCAGGGCGAGAAGCCGGATCTGCTCGCCTTCCGGACGATCGGCGATCCGGAGCAGTTCTGGCGGCTGTGCGATCTCAATCTCACCCGCCGACCGGTCGATCTGACGGCGGCGTCGGGCGCCGCCGTCGCCGTGCCGGCGCCCGAGGGAGGCAGCTGAGATGGGCCTGCTTCCCTCATGGTTCACCATCCAGGTGGCCTTCGCGCCGATGCCCATGCCGTTCTTCCAGGCCTTGCGGGCGATCGACATCGAGACCTCGATCGGCCAGGCGTCGATCTTCCGCTTGCATTTCGATCTGTCGCGCAATGTCTTCGGCGACTATGACGCTCTGGCGATCGATATCTTCCGGCCGATGATGCCGGTGAGGATCAGCATCGCCGCCGGGTTGCCGGTGCCGCAAGTCCTCATCAACGGTTACATCAAGGATGCGCAGCTGAAAGCCGGCGAAGCGCCCGGAACGTCGCGTCTCGAAGTGGTCGGCATGGACGCGCTGGGCACGCTGATGGTCCACAACCAGGAGCCCTTTCCCTGGCCCAATCTGTCCGAGAGCGAGATCGCGGCGGCCATCTTCGGCAAATATGCGATGCTGCCGCTCGTCGATGTGCTGCCGCCGACGCGCACCATCATGGACACCACCACGACGCAGCATGCCTATGATGCGGGCTTCCTGTTCGATCTCGCCGACGCCAACAATCTCGATCTGTTCATCCAGCCCGATCCGGTCACCGGCCGCGATGTCGGGCATCTGCATCGGCCCTTTACGTTCGTGCCGCATCAGGGCGTGCTGTCGATCGATTTCGGCATCCAGTCCAATCTCACCCAGTTCACGGTGGCGAATGACATGCTGGCGCCGACCGGCGTGCTGGGCCTGATGATCGATCCGGTGACGCGGGCACCGCGCCCGTCTTTCGGCTTGGCCTCGACCGAGTTGCCGATGGGCATGGAGCCCACCTTGTTTCGCATCGTTCCGCCGCCCGTGGCGCAGCAATTCAACGACTGGGCCGCTAATCCGACCGAGGCACAGTTGCGGGCGATGGCGCGCGCCTCGGCGGCGAGCCGGGCGATCTGGGCGCAGGGCGAGGTCGACGGCATCAAGCTGGCGCGTCCGTTGCGCGTCGGCCTGCCGGTGCTGGTGCGCGGCGCCGGGCGCCAGAACAGCGGCCTCTATTATGTCGACCAGGTCTCCCATCACATTTCGCGCGACGACTATCGGCAGAGCTTCACCGCCTGGCGCAATGCCGTTGGCCTCACCGCCGCCGAGGTCTTTTTCGATCCGCTGGCCGCGGTCGCCTGAGAGAGGAGGAACGCATGCTGAGCAGCGCAAGATCCGAGACCCGCAGACCCGGCAGCAAGGTCTTCGGCAAGCACAAGGGGACGGTGATGAATAATTTCGATCCCGACGGCTATGGCCGCCTCCAGGCTTTTGTCCCCCGGGTCCTGAAAGGCGTTCCGACCGGCTGGGCCTGGCCCTGTGTTCCCTATGGCGGCCCGACATCGGGCTTCTTCTCGGTGCCGCCGGTCGGCGCCGGCGTGTGGATCGAATTCGAGGATGGCGACACCTCGCAGCCGATCTGGACCGGCTGCTACTGGGGCAAGGGCGAATTGCCGATGAAGCCGCCCGGCGAGCAGAGCCAGCCGACCACGCGCATCTGGCGCACCGAGACGGGCCTGACCGTGGTGATGGACGATGCGGCGCAGACGATCAGCCTGACGGACGGCGCCTCGCTCAATTCGGTCGAGGTGAATGTCACGGCCGGCACGGTGACGGTGAAAGGCGCGATCGAGGTCGTTTCGAGCGCGCCGATGGTGCGCCATGGCAGCGACAGCGCCGCCCATCCGGCAGTGATCGGCGACCAGCTCTTCGCCTATCTGGCGCAGCTTGTCGCTCTGTTCAACGCCCATGTGCATCCGGGCGAACTGGCGCTCGGGATTCTCCCCGTGACGCCGGCGCCGCCGGTGACGCCGATGCCGCCGCCCAAGCCCGACCTTCTGTCGGTCAAAGTGATGCTGGAGTGAGGTCGAAGCGATGGCCACGGAACTCAAACCCGGTTCGCTCGGCAGTTTCGCCAATTCGATGGCGGCCGAGATCGAAAGCGAGCTCAACGCCATGATGATCGCCGACGGCCTGCCGCCGATGAGCATGGACGCCTCGGAGCAGAGCGTGCGCGACCGGCGCCGCTTCTTCATCGCCATAGCGCGCGGCGTCGTCCGCCATATCGAGCAGCGCAAGGGCGCGATCAAGGTCTTCTGCGAGCACAATCAGACCAAGCCGGTCACTGTGGTCGATGTGGATTTCACCTGATGGACGAGGCACCTAAATATTTCGATTTCCCCTTCACGCTCGATGAGCGCGGGGGCAGCAGCCGGACGACCGGCGACGATCATGTCCGTGACATGATCGAGCTCGTGCTGTTCACCGCGCCAGGCGAACGCGTCAACCGGCCGGAATTCGGCTGCGGCGTGAGGCAGCTCGTCTTCGCGCCTTTGTCCGACGCGCTGGCGGCCGCGACCGAGCAGCTCATCCATGGCGCGCTCATCCGCTGGCTCGATCCGGTGATCTCGCTCGAAAAGGTCGAGACGGCCGCCGATGAGGGAACGCTCGAGATCAGGGTCTCCTATGTGCGGCGCGAGACGGGCGAGAGACGGCTCGAAGTGTTCCGGCATCCGGTTCCTGTGTGAGGTCGATCCATGACGGTCTTATCGGCGGACGGCACATTGTTATGCGGGGATGAGCGGCGCTCGGGCATCCTGCTCGAACCGGCGCATCCGCTGAATGGCGTGGATTTCGTAGAATTCCGGCGCGAGCCGGCGAACCGCTTCATCCTCGACGTCACCTTCCTGAAAGCGCCGCCGGCGCTCGGCGCGGCGAATTTCTCCATATCGGGCGGCATCCGCATCGTGGATATCGTGGTGACGGCGGTCGAGACCGTGGCGGGTGATCCCTTGCGGCTGCGGGTGCTCGTCGATCGCGAAGGCGACTTCTCGCCCTATGTGCTGAATGTCGAGCATCCCGTGATGGATCTCGAGCGCAATCAGGCGGTCTTCAGCTTCAAGGCCGCCTGTCCGAGCGAATTCGACTGCCGGCCGGTATCCGATTGCAGCACCCCGGCGCGTCTTGAGCCGGCGCTCGATTATCTCGCCAAGGACTATCAGAGCTTCCGCCGGCTGATGGTCGACCTGATCGCCGAGCGCAATCCCGATTGGCAGGAGCGTCTTCCCGCCGATCTCGGCATGACGCTGGTCGAGCTTTTGGCCTATGCGGCGGACTATCTGAGCTATTATCAGGATGCCGGACCGGGTACGGAAAGTTATCTCGATACCTGTCGGCACCGGATCTCCGCCGCCCGTCACGCCCGGCTCATCGATTATGCGATGGGGCAGGGCCATGCCGCCCGCTCCTTCGTCCATTTCGAGGGGGGCGCCGGCGCCAATGGCGTCATCCCGGCGGCAACGAAGGTGACGAGCCTCATAGCGACGCCGCTGGTCGGCGCCGCCGCATCGCCGGATACGGTGATCCCCGCGATCGCCGATTTCGACGGCGACCCGGCGCTGGCGGACGCGCTGGTTTTCGAGACGAAGGCGGATGTGCGGGTGCTCGAGCTCCACAATGAGCTGCGCATCCATACATGGGCCGACAGCCTGTGCTGCCTGTCGCAGGACAGCCGCGAGATCTTCCTTTATCGCGACAATGCGGGGACGGCGCTTCGTCCGGATCTGCGCGCCGGCGACCATGTGCTCATCGAGGAAGTGCTGAGCCCGCTGACCGGATTGCCGGCCGATGCCGATCCGGCGCGCCGCCAGGTGCTGCTCATCGGCGAGGTCGCGGCGACCGAGGACGCCGCCTTCACGGCCAGCCTGACCGGCGGCCTGCTGACGCCCCGGACCAATCCGGCCGATCCGGCACTGCCTTTGCTGCGCGTCACCTTCGCGGCCGGTGAAGCGCTCGCTTTCGCGCCGCGCCTTTCGGCCGAGACCGTCGATCATCTGGAGATAGAGCCCGTCACCGTGGCGCGCGGCAATATCGCCGCCGTCGATCACGGCCGCAGCATCATGCGCGACAGCCAGAAAGGTGAGATCACGCTTCCTGACATGGGCGCCGGCCGCTGGCCGATCCCGGAACTGAAGCTTGCCGATGCGCCGCTGAGCCATCTACCGGAGCCCGCGATCGCTCTCGATCTCACTTTCCCGAACGAGCCTGCCGCCGAAAGATGGCTGCCGGTGCCGAATCTGCTCGACAGCCAGGCTTTCGACCAGCATTTCGCGGTCGAGACCGACAATCAGGGCGCCACGTCGCTGCGCTTCGGCGACGACCAATATGGCAGGCGTCCCTATGACGCCGAGCGCGTCGTCGCCCGCTACCGGATCGGCAATGGCCGTGCGGGAAATGCCGGCTGGGGCACGCTTGTCCATCTGGTCGATCCCGGAACCGTCGTCATCCCGCCGGTAACGCGTGTCTGGCAGCCATTGCCGGCCTCCGGCGGCGAGACGCCGGAGACGATCGAGCAGGTGCGCCAGATCGCCCCCGAGGCGTTCCGCGCCGTGCAGTTCCGCGCGGTGACCGAGCGCGATTGGGAAGAGATGGCGCTGCGCCATCCGGATGTCGCGGCGGCCAAGGCGAGCTTCCGCTGGACCGGCTCGTGGCATACGGTCTTCATCGCGATCCATCCTGTCGATCCCGCCAATCTGAAACGCCTGCCGGGCGGCGGCGTCGAGCTGCAGCCTTCTTTCGCCGCGCGCATGAAGGCGTTTCTCACCCGCTTCAAGCTCGCCGGCTACGATCTCGACATCCGCGCCGCGATCTATGTGCCGCTCGAGATCGACATCCGTCTGTGCGTGGGCGATGGGCATTTCCGTGGCGACGTGCTGGCCGAGGCCGGGCGCGTCCTGTCCAACCGGACCTATGGCGACGGTACGACCGGCTTCTTCTTCCCCTTGCGCTTCGGTTTCGGCACCGCCGTCTATCTCTCGCAGCTTTATGCCGCCGTCACCGCGGTCGAAGGCGTCAATTCGGCCGAGGTGACGGTCTTCAAGCGCTATTGGGATCCGCCGCGCGGCGAGATCGACAAGGGCGCCATCGCCATGACGCCCTTCGAGATCCCGCGTCTCGACAACGACCGCAATCTTGCCGAGAACGGCGTATTGCGCCTCACCGCCGTAGGAGGGCTCTGATCATGACTCATGACGGCTTCTGCGGCTGCTCGGGCGATGTCATCGCGACACCCGTCGCCATTTTCAATCGGCCCGGACTGTCCGAGATCGCCTACCGGGTCGGCACCTTCGGCAGCTTCCGCGAGGCGATGCTGCTGTCGATCTCGCAGCAGGCGGCGCTCGCGCATCTCACCACGCGCGAGAGCGACGATTATGCGATCACCATTCTCGAGCTCTTCGCGGCGGCGGCCGATGTCCTGAGTTTCTACAATGAGCGGATCGCCAATGAGCTTTATCTGCGCACCGCGCGTGAGCGGGATTCGCTTCTGCGGCTGACGCGGCTGCTCGGCTATCGCCTGCGTCCGGGCCTTGCTGCCGAGACATTGCTGAGCTTCGCGCTCGATGCCGGCGCCGAGACCCGCATCCGCAAGGGCTTCAAGGTGATGAGCGTCCCCGGGCAGGACGAAAAGGCCCAGATCTTCGAGACGATCGAAGCGGTGACCGGGCATGGCGACCTCAACGATCCCGCGGCTTTCGCGCCGCCCGTGCCCTTCAATGGTTTCGCGCTTGGATCGACCGGCGGTCCGATCGTGGCCAGGCCCGACAAATTGGCGACAGGAACGAAGCTCATCTTCTTCGGCCTCGGCGGCCTGGAGGAGAAGACCCTGACCGCGCTGACGCCGCGCGCCGACGGCGAGGTGATCGCCTTCGAGCCGCCGGTCGCCGCGGCCCATTGGTCGGGCGACCTGGCGCGCCTCGCGAAGCTCGACGGGCATCTCAGATTCTTCGGCCATACCGCGCCGGAAAGAGTGAATGTCTATGTGCCGGCGCCTACGCCGACCTCGTGGCCGAAATGGGAGCTGCAGGCGGTCGATGCGTCGCTCGGCGGCGACACCGCGCTGTATCCGCTCGACACCCGATACACCGACATCGCCACTGGCGCGCAGCTGCTCATCGATGCCGGCCCCGATGCGGTGCCGCGCTTGCGCACTGCCGCCATCGTCAGGACGGAGGACCGCCCGGCGCGCCTGGGCACGATCGATCAGCTCACCGATACGGTGACTCATGTCGAATTGCGCCAGACCCTGCGCGGTCGGCCGGGTCTGGCGGCCCCCGCGGCCGGAATTCATGGCGTCTATGCACGTTCGGGCGCGGGCGCGGTCCTGGCGCTCGATCCGCCGGCGGTTACGCGGCGCTGGGCCTATCGCGATCTCATGGATGCCTCGTCCGATGTCCAGACGGTCGCGGTCAATGCGGCCCAGCAGGACATCTTCGTGCGCGACAGCAATCTGCATCTGCGCCAGCGCCGGGCGATCTCGGGCGCCTGGGGCGGATGGGTTGATCACGGCGGCATTCTGACCTGCGAGCCGCGGCCGGCGGCGGAGGCGGGCGGCACTATTCTCGTCTTCGCACGGGGAGCCGATCTCGGCCTGTGGGCGATCGATGTCACGCCCGGCGTGCCGGGAAGCTGGTTCGGCCTTCATGGTGTGCTCAGCTCGGCGCCGGCGCCCGTATCTCATAAGCCGGGTGGATTTGCGGTCTTCGTACGCAGCACCGATCGCGCTCTCTGGTATCGCCTGCGCGACGGCGCCGCGTGGTCGGATTGGACATCGCTGAAGGGCGAGCTGGCCGGCGGGCCGGCCGTCGCCTCGACCGGCGCCGGCCGGATCGATGTCGTGGCGCTCGATGATGCCGGCGGCCTCATTCATCGCAAATGGAACGGCAGTGCCTGGAGCGATTGGCGCGCGCTCGGCGGCGATCTCATGGGCGACGTCGCTCTCGTCGCCGGCCTCCCCGACCGTCTTGATGTCTTCGCCCGCGGCAAGGACGGCGCCCTGTGGACGATCGCGCGCAATGGCGAAAGCTGGGGCGATTGGGCATCGCTTGCCGGACGGCTCACCTCGTCGCCGGCGGCCGGACGCGATGCGCTGGGCCTTCATGTCTATGCGCGGGGCGGCGATGGCGGCATCACCTCGCGCGCGCTCATCGGTGGCAGCTGGACGCCATGGACGAGTCATGGCGACGGCATCGGCGCCATTCCCGACCGGCGCAAGACGTCCATCTACCATCTTGCCGCCGATGACGTCGTTTTCCGCGACTACGACTATCCCGACCGGATCCGGCAAGGCCGGCTCGCTTTGCGCATGCGTCCCGGCAGCAAGGCGGTCGGCAATATCGCGAAGGGGCGGCGCGTCCTTTTGCGTTCATCCGCCGGGATCGAACCGGTGACCGTCGTCGCGGTGAAGCCTTTCGCCGCTGTGCCGGGCGAGCCTGACGATCATCTCTTCGTCGACTTCACACCGGGGCCACAAACGGCGCTCGGCAATGTGACGCTTCTCGGCAACATCGCCGCCGCCAGCCATGGCGAGACGCAACCGGTCGAAGCCCTGGGGCATGGCGAGGGCGCCAAGGGCTTCCAGACCTTCAAGCTGTCGCGGCCCAATCTGACCTACCTGCAGTCGGCGGCGGCGCTCGCGGCAAGTGCCGCGCTCGAAGTCCGCGTCAATGGCGAACTGTGGAGGGAAACAGCGAGCTTCTTCGGCCGCAAGCCGACCGAGCGTGTCTATACCGCGCGCCAGGACGACAATGGCGAGACGCAGATCATGTTCGGCGACGGCGCGACCGGCGCCCGTCTGCCGTCCGGCGCCATGAATGTCACCGCGACCTATCGCACCGGGCTGGGCCTGCAGGGCCGCATGAAGAAGAACCAGCTGTCGATCCCGCTCGAGCGGCCGGTCGGCTTCAAGACTGTCGCCAATCCTCTGCCGGCCGATGGCGGCGCCGATCCCGAGACGCGTGACGATGCGCGGCAAGGAGCGCCCAATTCGGTGCGCACTTTCGGCCGCGCCGTATCGCTGGCCGATTTCGAGGCGGTCGCCACGGCGTCCGGTCTCGCGGCGCGCGCCTCGGTCACCTGGACCTGGAGCGAGACGGAACGCGCCGTCCATGTGACGGTAGCGGGACCTGAAGGCGCTGGCCTGTCGCAGGCCTCGCTGGCACGATTGCGCGGTGCGCTCGATTCAGTGCGCGATCCGAACCGGTCGCTGTTTCTCGCCAATTTCGTGCGCGTGCCGATCGTGGTCACGGCCCGGCTGCTGCGCGATCCGGCTTTCGAGGCGGACGCGATGCTGGAGGACGCCCGGGCCCGGCTGCTCGCTCTTTTTGCCTTCGACGCGATGCCGCTCGGCGAAGCCGTCTTCGCGAGCCAGATCTATGCGGTGCTTCAGGGCGCCAAAGGCGTGGCCGCGGTCGACCTCGACATATTCCAGCTCAAGCACTATCGGGATCTCAGCGCCGTCGAGCAGGCCGCGCGTGCCGTCGATCCGGCGCCGCGCCAGGCGCATATCCGCATCTTCCCGGCTCGGCCGACGCCGCCTCTGGCCCTGATCGACCGCTATGCCCGCGCCGGCTTCACTGGCGCGCCGCCACCGGTTCTCGCGGCTGAGCAGGCCTTCATCGAGGACCCGGCCGCCGATCTCGATCTCATTGCCGTGGAGGCGCTCTGATGGCTTTCTCCAACGCTGGACGCGATCGGCTCTATGATCTCCTGCCTGCCTTCATCCGGGCGCGCGACCAGGAGAGCGGCGAAGCGCTGCGCGCCCTTCTCGACATCATCGATGGTCAGGCGGATGTCGTCGAGGAGGACATCCGGCAGCTCCAGGAGAACGCCTTCGTCGAAACCTGCGAGCCCTGGGCCGTCGCCTATATCGGCGATCTGGTCGGCACATCGCCGCTCTTCGATGAAAGCCGCGTCAAGGATGGCGACACGGCGGTCGAGCTCTTCCGCGATCTCGAAGGGGCCGAGGACCGTCGCATCAAGGCGCTCAATGGCCGCGCCGAACGCAGTCTGCCGGGCAGGGGATTGCGGCCCGCCGTGGCGCTGCGCTCGCGCGCCGATGTGGCCAAGACGATCTATTACCGCCGCCGCAAGGGCGCGCTGCCGATGCTCGAAGAGCTGGCGCGCGACGTCACCGGCTGGCCCGCTCATGCTGTCGAATATTTCGAGCTGCTCGGCTGGACCCAGTATCTGCGCAACCATCTGCGTCCGCATTCCTTGCGCACATCCGATATGCGCTCGGTCGAACATCTGGACAGGCTCGGCGGCGCCTTCGACGAGATCGCGCGCAGTGTCGATGTGCGTCCCGTGGCGCAGCATGAGGGCTGGCACAATATCCGCAATATCGGCTTCCATCTCTGGCGGCTTCGGGCCTATGCGGTGGAGCGCAGCGAGGCGCGCCGTGTCGGCGCCATCGGTGACTTCCGCTATTTCTTCAGCCCCCTCGGCCAGTCGGCGCCGCTGTTCAGCCGCGCCCGCCGGGAGGGCGACGAAGCAGGGCTCGCCACCGAGCTTCATGTGCCGCAGCCCATCCGTCCGGCACGCTTCTATTCCGGCATAGGCGATTTCTATGGCGCGGCCGTCGATACGCCGAGCCTGACCATTTTTGTCGACGGCGTCGAAATTCCTGTCGCCCAGATCATCTGCCGCAACCTGTCCACCTGGTCGCAGCCTTCGGCCGACCGGATCGCCATCGATGTCGCGCGCGGACGTATGGCGCTGGGGCCGGCGCTGCTCCCCGCCGCCAAGGTCGAGGCGACATATCACCATGGCTTTCCGGCCGATCTGGGCGGCGGGCCTTATCGCCGCCGCTCCTGGCTCATCCGCCGCAACTTCGCCGCCGATGTTCGGGTGATCGCCGTGGGCGGCGCTGCCGGCCACCCGACCATCGCGGCGGCACTGCTGGACTGGGCGAGCGACGGACGGCGCAATGCGATCATCAGCATTCGTGACAACCGGACCTATGATGAAGCCATCGCCGTCGACGTGACCGGCGCCGGCGGCAATACGCTCGCCATCGAGGCTGCCGATGGCATGCGGCCGCATCTGCGCCTGCGCGGTCCGCTGACCGTTTCGGGCGATCGTCCGGATTTCGCCGTGACCCTCAGCGGTCTTTTGGTCGAAGGCCGTGTCGCCGTCGACGGCTCCTTGCATCGCCTGCGCATCCTTCACTCGACGCTGGTGCCCGGCGGCTCGATCGCCGGGACGGAGCCACCGCCGCCGGTGCTCGTCGAACCGAGCCTCAAGGCCGGCGCCGCTTTGGCGAGCGGCGGCCTCGCCAATCAGGAGCTTGCCGTCGAGATCGCTTTCTCGATCGTCGGCGCGATCCGCCTGCCGGCCCATGCCGAAGGCCTCACTCTTCTCGACAGCATCGTCGATGGCGCCGGCCAGGATGCGATCGCCGGCGTCGAGGCGGCTGACCGTCCCGGCCCGGCGCTGCGCAGCGAGCGTGTGACGATCCGAGGCCGTTGCCTGCTGCGCCAGATCGATCTCGCCACCGAGACCATATTCGATGGCCATGTCGATACGGCGCGCGTGCAGAAGGGCTGCGTGCGCTTTTCCTATGCGCCACTGCCATCGCGCTTGCCGCGGCGCTATCGCTGTCAGCCCGATCTCGCCATCCGCAAGGAGATCGAAGCGGTGGAGGCGCGGCAGGGGCCGCTGACCGCTCCGGAGAAACAGGCGCTGCGCGAGCGCGTGCGCCTGCGCGTGAAGCCGGAATACACGGCCGAAGCCTATGGCCAGTCGGCTTATCTGCAATTGTCTCTGAAGGGACCGGAAGAGATCGCCAGGGGCGCCGCCGACGGATCGGAAATGGGCGCCTATTGCCATCTCAAGCAGCCGCAGCGTGAGGCCAATCTGCACGTGCGGCTCAAGGAATATCTGCCCTTCGGCCTCGATTACGGCCTGATCTTTGTGACTTGAGGGTTCAAAGGAGCGCGACGATGAGTGGTGACTATACGAGATTCACTTTCGAGCCCCGCAAGCGCTACTCGGGCGTGCTCATGCAGCAGGGCCGGGTTCAGATCGATTCCGACTGGAACGAAGAGATCGACATCCTGCGCCGGCGCCTGCGCACGACCGCGCTCGATACGCTGGGGCCCATCGGCGTGCCCTATGAGGTGAGCCCGGACGCCTTCAAGATCGGATTCATGGCCGGACCGCCCGGCGACCTCTCGATCGGTCCGGGCCGGCTTTATGTCGACGGCCTGCAGATCGAGTGTTTCGCCGAGGACGGCGCCACCTACCGCAACCAGCCTTTCCATCCGCCTTTGACGCTGCCGGCCTCGGGCGATGCCGTGGTCTATCTCGACGTCTGGGAGCGCGAGGTCACCTATATCGAGGATGGCGGCTTGCTCGATCCGGCGCTCGGCGGCGCCGACACGACCACGCGGCGGCAGACCGTCTGGCAACTGCGCGTCGATCCGCGGCGCGGCGCCGCCTGCGGCATGCCGGTGGGCGACCCGCCTTCCGCCGGCCGCCTGACCAGCCGGGCGATCGCACCGCCGGCGCCCGATGATCCCTGCATCCTGCCGCCGGCCTCCGGCTATCGGGGCTTGGAGAATCGGCTCTATCGCGTCGAGATACAGCAAGGCGGGCCGCTCGGCACGGCGCGGTTCAAATGGTCGCGCGACAATGGCTCGATCGTCTCGGCGGTGCGCGACATCGCGGTCAGCGGCACGCAGACGACGCTCACCGTCAACCGTATCGGCCGCGACGCCTTCCTGCGCTTCCGCGCCGGCGACTGGGTGAGCGTGACCGATGATCACCGCGAGCTCGCCGGCGAAAGCGCCGACATGGCGCTCATCGTCGATATCGACGAGACCAATCGCCGGATCGTCCTCGATCGTGCCCTGCCGCGTCCGGCGACACGGCCCTTCGGCGCCACGGCGGCAGACATCGCCGGCCGCCATACGAGGGTGCAGCGCTGGGACCAGACGGCCAGCACCAACACGGTCGATGCCGATGGGCTGATCCTGACCGGCGCCGGGCCGATCGTCATCGAGGATGGCATCGAGATCGATTTCTCCGTCGATCCCGCCGGCGGCGCGTTCCGCACCGGCGATTATTGGGTTTTCTGGGCGCGCACCGCCACCGCCTCGGTCGAGGAGCTGGTAAGGGCGCCGCCGCGTGGCATCCGTCATCATTATGTGCAGGTCGCCGCCATCAGCGCGCTTGGGACATCGGCGCCCGTCGTCAGCGACTGCCGGCCACCACCGCCACAGCAGGGGGCGGGCGACTGCTGCTGCACGATCATCGTCCGGCCGGGCGAGGACATCCAGGCCGGGATCGATGCCTTGCCGCCGCAAGGCGGTTGCGTCTGTCTGAAGACGGGAGATCATGTCGCCCGCGCGCCTTTGCGCATCACGCGGGGCAGCATCGTGCTCAAGGCGGAAAGCCCGGGAACGACGGTCCGCGCGGCGGGCGAGGGACCCGTGATCATCATTGGCGGCGGGCGCGAGCACATCGAAGGTGTGGATGTCCTCGGCATCGATTTCGAGGCAGGCTCCGCCGGCGCCGACGGGGCCGGCGTCATCACCGTGATCAGGGCCTCGCGCGTGCGCATTTCCCATTGCGGCGCCACCGCCAAGGAGGGCCGCACGTTTCTCGGCCTTGTCGCCCAGGCGAGCGATCATCTGAGCGTTCTGTCCTCGCGCTTCGCCGATCTCGCCGGCGGCATGCTGGTGCGCGAACGATGCGAGGCCTTCGAGGCCGATGGCAATATCATCGAAAGCACCGGCCGCGACATCGCCGTCTTCGGCATCGCCTACATGGAATCGGCCTTCGCCTGCCGCATCACCCGCAACTGGGTATCGGGCGCCTCCTTCGGCATCATCGTCAATGACCGTCCCTTCGATGAGGCGGATTCGCTGGCCGATCTCTCCCTGGTGACCGACAATTTCGTCCTGTGCCCTTCCAATCCGGAGGGCCCGGCGAATTTCCGCTCGGCCGCGATCGATGTCGCCGCCGATGGCTGCCGCATCGTCGGCAACCGTGTGCAATATGCCGATCCGGCCTATATCGGCATCCGCATCGCCGGCTCGTTCTGCGAGGTGAGCGGAAACACCGTGATCGCACGGCTGAAGGAGCGGAACGCCCAGGGGCCCCTCGCCGTGCAGATCGGCGGCGTCGGCACCGACGCGCCGAAGCCGGTACTCGCCGGCATCGTCGCCAATAATACACTGACTGGTCTCCAGCATGGCATCGCGTGCATGGACGCCTCGCGTCTCGTCATCGCTGGCAATGTCATTGAAGCTCTGGGGGCCGGCCGGCTGGGCTTCGGTCTGACGGCAACGCGTATCGACGGGGCCGACATATCAGGCAACCGGGTCGGCGGCGCCAATGCGGCGATCTTCCTGAGCAACGGCCGGCGCAACCGCCTTTCGGGCAATGACTGCCGCGCCGGCGGCTTCGGCATCACGCTGGTCGGCGAGACGGCGCCGCAGATTGCCGGCAATCGCATGGATCCGCTCGATTTCTGGGGCGTCTATGCCTATTCGATCGCCGAGCGGCTCGACATCACCGGGAACCGCCTGGCGCGCTGCGCCAGCCAGATGTCTAACCTCGCTTTCGGTATCGGCTGCTATTCCGTCGTGGGTGAGGCCAATATCTCCGAGAACGAGATCTTCAATACCGGCAGCGACGGCACCGCCCAGGCGAGGTCGAAGGCCGATTACGGCATCATGGGTGATCTCGTGCTCGAAGCGCGTATCGAGGGCAACCAGGTCACCTATGGCAATGCCGGCGGGCGCAGCGTCACGCGTGAGGATCGCGCCCTCATCCTGAGGGGAGCCCTCGAGCTCTGGGTAAACACCGACATCATCGCTCTCGGCTTCGCGGCCCAGATATTGGGCAACCGCTTCATCGGTACCGGGCTGACCGCCTTGGTGGAGTTGCGCGAGATGCGGATAAACGACCGGACCCTCGTCCGCTTCGAGCGTGTGGCCTTCAGCAACAATCATTGCTGGCACTTCGCCTCGCCGAATGCCGAGCCCAGGCGGGCGGCGACCGTGTGGCTCGTCGGCCGCGCGGCTACGGTACTGGGCAATCAGATCAAGTCCACCGTGCGTTTCTTCCCGTCGGTGAACTTCAACAACATGCCCGGACCGTTCATGGGCAATGTCATCGCGGGTGACGCCCTCAACTACCCGCCGCTTGCCACACCCAATCTGCTCCTCAATTAGAGAAAGGCCCTTCGATGACTCTCGACAAACTTCTCAAGGAAAACGCGGCATGGCTGGAGCAGCTGGCCAAGCAGCCGGTGCTCGACAAGGTCGACGCCGCGGCCCTCGCTCTGCCCGAGACGCAGCGCCAGCAGCGCATCGCCGATCTCAAGGCGCGCATCGAGGCGCTGTCCTTTCGGCGCGAGAAGGCGATCGCCGCCTATGACAATGCCATCGCCCAGGAAAAGGCCGAGCTCGACGTCATTTCCGGCGCCAGGCCGACGACGCCGCCGCTGCGCGCCGTCACGCCCAAGCGCGCCGCCGCCAAGCCGAAGAAGAAGCAGTGAGCTCAGACCTTGGCGATCGTCACCCGGACATCGAGGGCGCGCAGAGCGGCGAGATGCTCGGCGCTGATCCCGTCATCGGTGATGATCTCCGAGATCGCCGATATGTCGCAGAAGGCGGAAAAGGCCGGGGCGGTGAATTTCGTCGAATCGACCAGCAGGATGATGCGCCGCGCCGACTTGATCATCGCCCGCTTGAGCGAGGCGACTTCGAGCGAGGCGTCGGTGAGGAGCCGGCCGGTGACGGCATAGGCCCCGACCAGGCAGAGATCGGCATGGATCGTGGCGAGGAAATCCTTGCCCGGATCGCCCACCATCATCTGCGAGCCGGCGCGCACGGTGCCCCCCGGCACGATCACCCGCCAGCTGGGGCAGGTGGCGCAGAGGCTGGCGGTCTCGAGGCTGTTGGTCACCGCGGTCAGGGGGATCTGGCGCTCGACCGTTGCCCGCACCGCTTCGAGCACGGTCGAGCCTGTATCGAAGATGACGCTCTCGCGCGCATTGATGCGCTGGGCGGCGAGCATGCCGATGGCGCGCTTCTGCGGATGCTGCAGCTCGGCATTGAGCGAGGCTTCGTGCTCGAAAGTGGCCTGCAGCGGCGGCAGCAGCAGGGCGCCGCCATGGGTGCGCTCGAGATAGCCGCCTTCGGTAAGCTGCTCGAGATCGCGGCGGATGGTTGAGGCCGAAGCGCCGATCTCATCGGCGAGATCGAGGATCGAGGCGGCGCCATCCTTGCGCAGGCGTTCGAGGATCATGGCCCGGCGCTTGGCCGGCATGATCTCAACCCGCTTTGACGTGCTCTCCATGAGGATTCCTTGCTGAAATTCCGGAACGGGCCGAGCCGAGCATCAGGAGGCAGCCGCCGGTGAAGCTGTCGCCGAGGCCCACCGTCCCGCCCGGATGTTCGAGATAGGGCGAGGCGCAGGCGACGACCGACCAGCCACCGTGCCGGGCCGTGGCAGGCAGCGGCGGCGTGGCGAAGGTTGCGCGTGGGTCGATACCTTTGGGATAAGCGGGAGTGCCGATGGAGGCGCGTGTGCCGGCGAGAAGGCAGCCCATCATCAGGGCCTGGCGCTCGGTCTCCGCATCCGCGCGGGTCGCCGCGGCGGCCCAGTGATCGGCATGGACGCAGACGCGCTCGAGGCCCAGCCTGTCGCCCAGAGCGCACATGTCGCGGGCCAGATCGGTATTGTCGGATACGAGCGGCAGAAATTCCGAATGGCTCATGCCGATCGAGGTGATGAAGCCCGTGAGCCTGTCGATCACGCGGTCGCGCTGCCGTGGCGTGTCATAGCCGGCAAGCTCGAGATGGATCGGGGCGACTCCGGCCGCGCGCCATTTCGCCAGCAAGCGTGTGACCGGCGCCACTTCGGAATCGATGAGCTCATAAGGGATGCTGTTGAAGCCGGAAACCAGGCCGGCGCCGGCCTTGTCCGCGAGCACCACGCTGAGCGCCTCGAACTGCTCATCGTGCTCCAGTCCGGGATCATGGAAGCGCACGATGATGCGCGACGACCGTTTGGGCGTCACGTCGTCGATCGTCTTGCCGGCGGTATATTCGACGATGAATATCTCGGGCTGCCGTGGCCCGCGCGCCACGACTTCGGCGGCGCGGACGGCTTTGCCGTTCTCGGCGATCAGGATGTCGGGATGGACCTGGCCGAGCTTGTGGGCGCTTCGGTCCTCGAGCGCGATCAGCGCCCGGGCGCCGATCGCGGCGAGCGACCAGGCGGCCTGCGGCCCGGTGCCGCCCAGCGCGTAGGCGATCGGCACATGGCCGGCGAGCCAGCCGGGTCCCTCGGGCCATTCGATCCGCACTTCACCGCCGATGCCCGCCGCGGCGCGCTGCTTGATGAGATCGCCGAAGGCCCGCGCCTGAGTGGGAGCGCCGGGGCGGAACAGGGGACCGAGCTCATGCGCCAGGATGCGGGCATCGACACAGGCGCTGAGCCCGAACAGCATCAGGGGCGCCGCGCCGGCGATGCGCGGAATATCGGTGATCAGATCGCGATAGCGGCCGACCCAGTCCGTATTGCCCGTCATGATTCTCCTCGTGAGGACAGCATAAGGTGCCAGACCCGGGACTCTGTCAATCGATTTTGGAAGGGTTTGAAATATTCAGGAGTATAACTTTTCCATTACAAATCAGAGTATTACCGATATTTATTCGAAATCATTTGATAGATATTGATAGTTATTGCTCATTTCTGGCGCAAATGCTAGGAAGTCCCGCATGAGCTCAGGGAGACAGGTCATGACCAAGTTGGATGAGAAGCTGGCGCGGATCCGGGGGGGTAAATACAAGCGCAGCGACTTCATCATCGCCGATGCCAAGGATGGCGACATGGGCGCCGGCGTGCTGGGCGCCGCCCCGAAGCGGGCGCCCGACGGCACCATCCTGCGTGGCAAGACCCGCGCCGAATTCCTCGACGACATTGCCGCGGTGGTCAAGCAGGGCATCGTCGACGTCATGCTCGTCTCGGCGTCCAATCTCGAATTGCTGCATGAGCGCGGCGTGTTCAAGAAGAGCAAGGTCAAGCCGGTGATCCGCGCCAATGACACGACGGATTGCTGGGGCCTGGTGCGCCATGGCGTCTATCCGAAGCTCGCCTCGCGTCCGTTCCGCACCGCCAGCCTGCCGCGCGTGATGTACAATGCCGCCGCGCCGCTGAAGGCTGCGGGAGCCAGAAAGATCTACGGCACCGATCTCGGCCTCTATTCCATCACCATGATGAACGATCTCGAATCCGATCTGCGCACCATGGAAGCCTTCCGCGAATTCCGCGAGGAGGCCGCCCTCAACGGCTTCAAATATTTCCTCGAAGTGTTCAATCCCAACACGCCGCACAATATGGATCGCGAGCAGCTCGGCGAATATATCAATGACAGCCTCCTGCGCTGCCTCGCCGGCGTCATGAAGGCCGATCGTCCGCAATTCCTCAAGATCGTCTATAACGGCCCCAAGGCCCTCGAGGAGCTCGCGGCCTATGATCCGGGCCTCGTCATCGGCATTCTGGGCGGTGGCGGCGGTACCAATCGCGACACGTTCGAGCTCCTGCACCAGGCGGAACGCTACGGCGCCCGCGTGGCGCTGTTCGGCCGCAAGATCAACCAGGCCGAGGCGCCGCTGACGCTTCTCACCTTCATGCGCAAGGTCACCGACGGCACGATCAGCTCGGAGGAAGCGGTGCGCGCCTATCACGGCGAGCTGCAGAAGCTCGGCCTCAAGCCCTTCCGCTCGCTCGAGGAGGATCGCGTCATCACCGAGGAACCGCTCAAGAAGGGCATGCTCAAGGCGGCCTGATCATCGATCAGAAGAGTGTTACTCCCTGGACTGCGCCGGATCGAAGGGTTCGGCGTCTTCTTTATGCGCTGTCTCGAAAGTGCGCCAGCGCGTCATGGGTCGCAGTCAGCGCGATCGGAAGTTGCGCATAGACGGTGTGGTAGAGCTCGTCATAACGCGCCGCCCAATGCGGATCGGGTTCGACGAGGCGCGCCTGGCCCAGCCCCTCGGCCATCCGCTCCTGCGCTTCGGCGACCGTGCCGAAGACACCGGCGCCGAGCCCGCCCAGTATCGCGGCGCTAAGGCAGGTCGCCTCGCTCAAGGGCGTGACTTCGAGCGGCCGGCCATAGACGCTGGCCTTGATCTTCATCATGAGATCGTTGCGCGTGCCGCCGCCGATGACGCGGATGCGGCTGATCGGCGCCACGCCTTTGATGGCGCTCAAATGGTCGAGGCCGAGACGCGTCGAGAGGCAGAGGCCTTCCATCACGCTGCGGAACAGGGCGCCGGGCGACGCATCGCCGGTGATGCCGATGAAGGCGCCGCGCGCCTGCGGATTGGGATAGGGCTGGTCGCCGCCGCGCAATTGCGGCAGGAAACACAGGCCGTTGCTGCCCGGCGGCAGCTTCCGCGCTTCGCCGATCAGGCTCTCATAGCTGGTCCCGCCCACCTGGCGGCGGAACCACTCGATGGCGCCGCCCGATGTGGTGAGCCCGCACATCAGCTTGTAGCGCGGGCTGTCGAGATAAAACGCGCTCTGCTGATTGCCGCCGCGGCGCAGGGCGTCCTCGAAGATCGGCCGGTCATTGGCGAGGATGAGGCCTTCCGCCGTGCCCATGCTGTCGAGCAGGATTCCGGGCGCCGTCGTATCGGCGGCGACCGTGCTGATGACGTGATCATGCCCGCCGCCCGAGACCGGAAGGCCGGCCGGTAGTCCGGTCTCTTCCGCGCTTTGTGCGTGAACCCGCCCGACCGGCGCGCCATTGGCGACCAGCGGGGCGAAGAGGCGGGGATCGATATCGAGCTTGCCCAGCAGCTCATCGGCCCAGGCGAGCTTGCCGAGATCGATTGCATTGGTGCGCGAGGCGAGGGTGTAATCGGTGCGCGCTTCGCCGGTCAGGCGGAAGGCGACCCAGTCCGCCATATTGAGCCAGTGCCGCGCTTTGGCGAAGATGTCGGGATGGCTGCGCCGCCACCACAGGATCTTGGCGAGACTGAAGCTCGGCGTGCCGGTGACGCCGCTCGTCTTGAAGATGTAATCGTCGCCCAGCGTGGCCCGCATCCTTTCGCCGTCGGACACGGTGCGCCCGCAATACCACGCGATGATGGTGCCGAGCTCCCGGCCGTCCTCGTCGATGAGGACGCCGGCCTCTCCCATGCTGCCGGTGGCGAAGCCGCGTATCGTTCCCAGGGGCCTGGCGGCCGCGGTGAGTTGCGACAGGACCCGCGTCACGACCTGCCACAGTTCCTGGGGATGATATTCGGCCCAGCCCGATTGCGGGAAATGCGTCGGCGTCGGCTCGGCGGCTTCCGCCACGATGCGGCCCGTGAGATTGACGGCCACCGCGCGCACGCGCCCGGTGCCGAGATCGAGGCTCGCGAGCAGCGGAGCGGTCAAGCGCCTAGCCCCTGACCGCGCCCAGCGTCAGGCCGCGCACGATGTAACGCTGCGCGATCAGCGCGATGATGAGCGGCGGGATGATCGCCGTCATGGCGCGCACGCCCATGAACCAGAACTGCACGCCGCGCGTGTCGATGGCGCCGGCGATATGCACCGGCACCATGATGGCGTTGCTCGAGCCGATCGCCACCGCGAACAGGAACTCGTTCCAGGTCAACGCGAAGATGATGAGGCCCGCCGCCGCCATGGAGGGCGCTGCGAGCGGCAGCGCCACCCGCCAGAAGGCGCCGAAATGGCCGGCGCCGTCGATCAGCGCCGCTTCCTCGATCTCGACCGGCAGATCCAGGAAGGTCTGGCGCAGGATGACGACGACATAGGGCAGCACGAAGGTGGCGTTGATCAGGATGAGCGCGAATTTGGTGTCGAGCAGACCCAGATAGCGCATGGTGAGATAGAAAGGGATGACGGTCGCGACCGGCGGCAGGATGCGCTGCGACAGGAACCATACGGTGATGTCGCGGTTCTTCCAGCGCTCGAAGCGGAAGCGCGCGATCGCGTAAGCCGCGGGCGTGCCGAGCGCCAGAGCGAGGAGAGCCGCGCTCACCGAGACGATGGTGCTGTTGACGAGCGCCTTGACGGTTTCCGGCGTGCCGAGCTGATCGATCCAGTTGTCGAGGGTCGGGGTGAAGTTGAGCCACGGTACGCCGAGCCCCGCGACCGTATAGGTGTCGATCGGGTTGCGCAGCGACTGCGAGAACGCCCAATAGATCGGGAAGGCGAACAGCAGGGCCACGGTGACGGCGATGAGCGAGGCGGCGACTTCGCCCCAACCACCTCTGGTGCCGGGTGCGCGATCAGCCATAGTTCGCTCGCAGACGTCTGAAGAAGAGGGTGATGACGATCATGATGACGGCCAGGAAGGCATAGGACATGGCGCTGGCATAGCCGAGGTCGAAGAAGCGCAGGCCGGTACGGAAGGCCAGCATGGAGAAGGGCTGCGTGGCGACGCCCGGCCCGCCGCCGGTCAGCGCGAAGGGGATGTCGAACAGCTTCAGCGCTTCCGCCATGCGCAGCAGGAGAACGATGACGATGGTCGGGATGAGCAGCGGCAGCATCACTTCCTTGAGCATGTCCCAGGCATTGGCGCCGTCGACGCGCGCCGCTTCATAGAGCTCGTCGGGCACGCCCTGCAGCGCCGCCAGAAAGACGAGGAAGCAGAAAGGCGTCCACTGCCAGACATCCACGATGATCACCGACATCAGCGCCCAGGTCGGGTTGGAAAGGAACGGAATGCCGGTCCAGGCGAGGGGGCCGCCCACTTCGTAGAAGATCGTGAAGAACGTGTAGCCGACCGCCAGCGGCGTCGCGAAGATCGGCAGGATCATGAACGCTCTGAGGACCGGTCGCCCGAATATATGCTGGTTGAACAGCACGGCGAGCAGGAATCCGAGCGCCAGTTCCAGCGGCACCGCGATCAGGACGAAGGTAAGAGTGACGCGCACTGCCTCATGCACCTGCGTATCGGTGAGCATGCGCTTGAAATTGTCGAGACCGATGAAGGTCGCGATATTCACCTGCTCCTTGATGACGACATTCTTGGTGCGCGGCTGTCCGGCGTCGTCAAGGACGGGCTGGCCGGCGGCGTCGAGCATCGGCTGCTTCTCGCGCTTCACCTCGACCTTCTGCTCGATCTTGTAGAAGGCGAGATAGAGCGAGTAGCCGAGCGGGAAGACGGTGAAGGCCAGCACCCAGATGACGGCAGGGGCGAGCAGCAGGAAGCGGATTTTACCGGTCCAACGCATTCGAAGTCCTTCGGTGGAAAGACTGCCGGGGCGGCCTCGAAGGACCGCCCCGCACTGCCGATGTGCTACGGCGTGTAGCCGATGGCCGCCTGATAGTCGGCCTTCTGCTTATCGCGGCCGATGCGGTCGGTCACCGCTTCCCAGGACTGCGCCGTCTCGTCGAGCGCCTGCTGGGCGGTCTTCGAGCCGCTCATCGTCGCCGAGAGATTCTTGTCCAGGATGTCCCAGTATTCGAATGAGCCCGGAATGCGCAGATAAGGCATCATGACGGGAGCGGTGAACACCTGGTAATAGGCGTGCACATAGCTCTTGGCGTCATTGGCGTCCCAGCCGGCCTTCACATAGTCCTCGACATCGGCGGTACCGCCGTCTTCCTTGAGGAACTGATATTTGAAGCCCGGATCGACGCCATCCCAGCCGACGGTGGCCATCAGCTTCGAGGCCGGCCTGATCGCCATCAGCGACAGGAGCGAATAGGCCGCTTCCGGATTGGGCGAGAAGTTCGAGATCACGCCATGCCAGGAGCCGCCCACCGTGTTGCCCACGAGGCGCGGCTTGTCGAGCTTGACGAAGTCCTTCTTCTCGAAGTCGTAATATTCGTTCGACGACGGGATGGCCGTCGCCGAGCACTTGCCTTTGACCTTCGAACGGCTTTCATCCTGGCACAGCGCGCCGAGATCGCCCCAGCTGAAGGCGAAGACCGCTTTGCCGCGCAGGAAATAGTCCCAAGCCTCGCCGAGCGACCAGCCGACTTGCGCGGCGGGGCCCGTCTTGTGCAGCTCCTGCAGGAATTCCAGCGCCTTCACATGGCCCGGGCTGTTGATCAGGGGCTTCATGTCTTCCGGATCGAACCAGTAGACATTCTTCGTCCGCGTGACCTTGTCGCCCGGATTGAGCACGAAGGACGAGGACAGCGTCTGGAAGTGATAATGGCCTTGCTCGCCCACCTTCAGATGCAGAACGGTGCCGCTGTCGGGATCGGCATCCGTCGCGTCCCAGTTCTTGCCGTTGAAGTATTTCGACACGTCGAGAAGCTGCTGCCAGGTCTGCGGCGGATTGGGCAGATCGTAGCCATATTCCTTCTTGAAGGCTTCCTGATGCGTCTTGTCGGCGAGAACATCGCTGCGATAATAGAGCACCTGGCCGTCACCATCATTCAGGACGCCATAGCCGACGCCTTTCCACTGATGCAGGGCCCGGAGCGAATCCGGCATGTCGTCATAGGTCCATTTCGGATATTTGCCGGACTTCTGCAGGTCGTCGATCGAATAGGCGTAGCCGGCAGGCGCGATGTCGCCATACCAGAAGGCGCCGACCATGAAGGCGTCATACTGGCCGGTGCCGTTGCGCAGATCGAGCATCATCTTGGTGTAATGCTCTGCAAAGGGCAGCTCGACGATGTTGAGCTTGCCGCCCGACAGCTCTTCCCAGATCGGGCGGAACTGATAGAGCGGGCCGCTGATTCCGCCCTTGGGGCCGGCGCCGTTGACGGTGACCGAGATGGTCACGTCCTTGAAGGGCTGCTTGTCGGGACCGAATTCGGTGCCGAGTTCTTCACGCGTGGTCTGGATGACGGCATTGTTATAGGCCTCGCCGAGCTTCAGCAGGACCGTTCCATCATCCTTCCATTCGACATTCTGGCCGGCAGAGGCGGGTGCCGCGAGCAGCGCCAATGCGGGTAAAGCAAAAAGCGACCACTTGAGTGGATGCATCATTTACTCCTCCCATTTTCGCTCGTTGTTCGAGCGCACTCTGGCTTGATCAGACGGGGAGAGAATACATTCTTGAAGGGAAAGCACAACCTTCCGATTTGGTTTTGTATGACGAATCTGCTGGTGCAGTGCAGCGAGAAATCAGCGAGGAATTTCGATCATTTGCCGCATGCCGTTGTGATCATTCGCAATCACAGTCAGATTGGACCTCGACCAAAGTCGCAAGTTGCAATAGCTTCGCTCCGTGTAAGGAATGCTGGTCCGAAGGGGGCTTCATGGCTTCGGTTGATGTTGTCGATGTGCGCAAGGCCTATGGCGCGCATGAGGTCATTCATGGCGTGTCGATCGATATCGCCGACGGCGAGTTCGTCATCCTGGTGGGTCCGTCGGGCTGCGGGAAGTCGACGCTGCTCAGGATGATCGCCGGGCTCGAGGCGATCACCAGGGGCGATATCCGGATTGCCCAAAAAATAGTCAACGACCTGCCGCCCAAGGAACGCGACATCGCCATGGTGTTCCAGAATTACGCACTTTATCCGCATAAGACGGTGGCGGAGAATATGGGCTTCGCCCTCAAGCTGCGCCGGGCGCCCAGGGACGAGATCGAGACCCGCGTCAGGCGCGCCGCCGAGATCCTCGATCTCACGCCCTATCTGTCACGCTATCCGCGCCAGCTCTCGGGCGGCCAGCGCCAGCGCGTCGCCATGGGCCGCGCCATCGTGCGTGACCCCGCGGTGTTTCTCTTCGATGAGCCTTTGTCCAATCTCGACGCCAAGTTGCGCGTCCAGATGCGGGCGGAGATCAAGGAGCTGCATCAGCGCCTCAAGACGACGACTGTCTATGTGACGCATGACCAGGTCGAGGCCATGACCATGGCCGACCGCATCGTGGTGATGCATGACGGCATCGTCGAGCAGTCGGGCTCGCCGCTCGAGCTTTATGACCGGCCGGCCAATGTCTTTGTCGCCGGCTTCATCGGCTCGCCGGCGATGAATTTGCTCAAAGGTAAGATCCGCATCAACGACCGCCCGACCTTCGTGACGGCGGATGGCGTGACGCTTCCCTTGACGTCCGCGCCGTCCGGCGCCGACGGCAGGCCGGTGATCTACGGCATCCGGCCGGAGCATCTGTCACTTGGCGGCGACGGGCTCGCGGCGGAGGTCGCGGTGATCGAGCCGACCGGCTCCGAAACGCAGGTCTTCGCCAAGCTCGGCGGCCAGAAACTGGTCGGCGTGTTCCGGGAACGGGTCGCGGCGCGGCCCGGCGAGGCGCTGCCGATCACCCCCAATCTCGACGCCGTTCATCTCTTCGACGAGAGCACCGGCCGCCGCCTCAATTGAACCCGCTTTTCGACCACGCCTCATAAGGAAGGCAGTCCATATGGATTCGCTCGCAGTCCCGCTTCATCCCAAGCTGCCGCAAATGGCCCATGCGCTGCGTTTTCTGGCCGCCGATGCGGTCGAGAAGGCGCAGTCCGGCCATCCGGGCATGCCGCTCGGCATGGCCGACCTCGCTTCGGTGCTCTTTACCCGGCATCTGAAATATGATGCGGGCGCGCCCCATTGGCCCGACCGTGACCGCTTCGTGCTTTCCAACGGACATGGCTCGATGCTTCTATATGGTCTCCTCTATCTGACCGGCTACGAGACGGCGACGCTCGACGAGCTGAAGCGTTTCCGCCAGGCGCATTCGCGCGCCGCCGGCCATCCCGAGCATGGTTATATGGCGGGCATCGAGACGACGACCGGGCCGCTCGGGCAGGGGATCGCCACGGCGGTCGGCATGGCGCTGGCCGAGCGCCTGCTCAATGCCGACTATGGCGACGATATCGTCGATCATCGCACCTGGGTGTTCTGCGGCGATGGCTGCCTGATGGAAGGCATCAGCCAGGAGGCGATCTCGCTTGCCGGGCATTTGAAGCTGTCGCGCCTGACCGTCATCTTCGACGACAATGGCACGACGATCGACGGGGCGACCAGCGTCGCGACATCGGACGACCAGCGCAAGCGCTTCGAGGCCTCGAACTGGGCGACGATCGCGGTCGACGGGCATGACGCCCTGGCGATCGACAAGGCGCTGGCGGCGGCACGCGCCTCGGACCGGCCGACCCTCATCGCGGCGCGCACCCAGATCGGTTTCGGCGCGCCGACCAAGGTGGGCAAATCGGTCGTCCATGGGGCGCCTCTCGGCGCCGCCGAGCTGGCCGGCATGCGTGAGAAGCTCGCCTGGCCGCATCCGGCTTTCGAGACGCCGACCGAGCTTTTGTCGGCCTGGCGCGAGGCGGGGAGACGCGGATCGGCGGCGCGCGGAAAGTGGGAGGCGCGTCACGCATCACTGGCGCCTGACCGGCGCGCCGAATTCGACCGCCGTTTGTCGGGAGTCCTGCCGGCTGGCCTGGAGACCACGGTGGCGGCCGCAATTACCGAGCTCACGGCCAACCCCGAAGCGATCCCGATCCGCCAGGGCAGCCAGAAGGCGGTCGGCTTGCTGGCGAAGCATCTGCCGGAGCTGGCCGGCGGGTCGGCCGATCTCACCGGCAGCGTGCTGAGCAAACCGGCCGAGATCGCGGGGCTCGACAGAGCGAGCTTCACCGGCAGGCACATTCCTTATGGCGTGCGCGAGCATGGCATGGCGGCGGCGTTGAACGGCCTCGCTTTGCATGGCGGCTTCCTGCCCTATGGCGGTACCTATCTGACCTTCAGCGATTATTGCCGTCCGGCGATCCGCCTCGCCGCGCTCATGGGCATCAAGGTCGTCTTCCTGTTCAGCCACGATTCCATCGGTGTCGGTGAAGACGGCCCGACCCATCAGCCGATCGAGCATCTGGCGTCTCTGCGCGCCATGCCGGGGCTTCGTGTCTACCGTCCGGCCGATCAGGTCGAGGCGCTCGAATGCTGGTATGACGCGATCGAAGGCAAGGGACCGAGCGTGATGGTGGTCGCGCGCCAGAAAGTGCCGCAGTCACGTCTCGAACCGCGCGAAGATATGCCGGCGCGCCGTGGCGCCTATGTGATCTCCGCTGCCGAGGGCGCGCGCGACCTGACATTGCTCGCCACTGGCTCCGAAGTCAGTCTCGCGATTGCGGCGCAGAAACTGCTGGCCGGCAAAGGGCTGAAGGCGGCCGTCGTGTCGATGCCCTGCTGGGAGACATTCGAGCTGGAATCGGCGCAATACCGCCGCGAGGTGCTGGGCTCGGCACCGCTCTTCGCCGTCGAGGCGGCCTCGCCTTTCGGCTGGCATCGTTATGTCGGTGAGGACAGGCGGATCATCGGTATCGACCAGTTCGGCTTTTCGGGTCCGGGGCCGCAGGTCTATGAAGAGTTTGGCTTGACGCCCGCCAAAATCGCGCAAAGGGTTGCCGACAACATCTAGCCCGGATCCGCGCATGTACATCGGTATCGATATCGGCACTTCCGCCGTCAAATTCCTTCTTGTCGACGATGCGCAGGCGCTGGTGGCGAATATCGAACGGCCGCTGCATCCGGTTCAGCCGAAGCCCACATGGTCGGAGGACGATCCCCAGCTGTGGTGGCAGGCGGTCGCCGACGGGCTCGATCTCCTGGCGCGCGATCATCGCAAGGCCATGTCCGGCGTCCGCGCCATCGGCCTCTCCGGCCAGATGCATGCCGCCGTCCTTCTCGATGAGGCGGACATGCCGGTGCGGCCGGCGATCCTGTGGAATGACGGCCGCTCGGTCCGCGAGGCCGCCGAGCTGGCGCAACTGGGGCCGGCGCTTCAGAACAAGATGGGCGTTCTGCCCATGCCGAGCTTCACCGGACCCAAATTCCTCTGGCTCAGGCGCAACGAGCCCGATGCCGTAAAGCGCACACGCGCGCTGCTCCTGGCCAAGGACTTCGTGCGGCTCAAGCTGTCGGGCGAAAAGGTGACCGATGTCAGCGACGCGGCGGGCGCCTGGCTCCTCGATGAGGAAAAGCGGCAATGGTCGGACGCGGCGCTCGCGGCCTGCGGCATTGAGCGGGCTTTGCTGCCGGCATTGATGGAGTCGCCCGAGGCGAGCGCCATGCTGAAGCGCGATCTCGCCGCGCGCTGGGGCCTGCCCGCCAATGTGGTGATCGCCGCCGGCGCCGGCGATGTCGCGGCCGGCGGCATCGGCGCCGGCGCCGTCAATCCCGGCAATGGCTTCATTTCGCTCGGCACCTCGGCGCAGATCTTCCTCGCCGATACCGCGCATCATCCGGACTCCGGACGGCTGGTCCATGCTTTCTGCCATGCCTTGCCGGACCGGTGGTACAGGATGGCCGCCTTGCTGAACGGCGCCGGCCCGCTGTCCGCGGTGGCGCGCTGGACCGGCGATGGCGATGTCGCGGCGCTCCTCGCCGAGGTGGAGGCGAATTTCCGGGGACCGTCCTATCTCCTGGCGCTGCCTTATCTCTTCGGCGAGCGCACGCCGCATAACGACCCGCTGGCGCGCGCCGCGATCGTCGGCATGACGCATTCGACCGCGCGGGCCGATCTGGTCCAGGCGGTGCTCGAAGGCATCGCCTTCTCGCTCTGCGACGGGCTCGACGCCCTGATCGGCGACAAGCCGCGCCCGGAGAGCCTCGCCTTGATCGGCGGCGGCGCGCGCTCCTCCTTCTGGGCGAAGCTCATCGCCTCGGCGCTCGATCTGCGCCTGGTGCGTTATGAGGCGTCCGATCGCGGCCCGGCTTTCGGCGCCGCGAGGCTGGCGCGCCTCGCGGTGACGAGGGAAGCCGCGGAGACGGTGGTGGTGCCGCCGCCGATGCGCGACGTGATCGAGCCGGACGCCGCGCTGCATGACGCGTATCAGCCGCGTCTGCAGGCCTTTCGCACGCTCTATGAGGCGCTGAAGCCGGTCTGGCCGGCGGTGGCGGGCTAGCCGGCGGGGACGAATCTATCGCCTTCCCATAGGCCTTGCCTATAAGGGGGACAGGAAACGGATCTGGCTGCCATGGCGAAACCGCATAATTCACCACTGCCCAACATTCAGGATATCGACCTGCGTCTCCTGCGGGTGTTCCTCAGCGTCGCGCGCAATGGCGGCTTCACGGCGGCGCAGACCGAGCTCAATATCGGCCAGTCGACCATCAGCAGCTGCATCGCGAAGCTCGAAACGCGTCTCGGCGTCGTTCTTTGTCAGCGCGGCCGCAGCGGCTTCCGGCTTACCGATAGCGGCAACAAGATCTTCGCCGCGAGCCAGGAGCTGTTTCAGGGGCTCGAGCAGTTCCGCGGCCAGGTGGGCGCGGTGCGCAGCGAGCTGGCCGGAACCTATTCCATCGGTCTCGTCGATGCGGTGGCCGATATGGCGCAGGGAATCGTGCCCGACATTCTCAAGGACTTCACCGAGGCGGCCTCCGGCATCTATCTCGACATGCGGCTGGCTTCGCCTCGTATTCTCGTCGGCGAGCTGCTGGACCGCCAGCTGAACGCCATCATCCTGCCGGTCTTCCGTCTGCCCGCCGGCCTGGAGGTGATCGCGCTGGAGGATCGCGACCCGCAATCGCTCTATTGCGGCCGCGGCCATCCCTTCTTCGAACGGTCGGGCAAGATCAGCCATGAGGAAATCAGCCGGACGCCCTTCGCGCATCGCGCTCACATGGAGGGATGGTCGCCTTACTCCGGTCATGGTTTCACCGCCGCCGCTTCGACCGTCGATGTGGAGTGCCAGCTCATTCTCGTCCTGACCGGACGTTTCATCAGCTACCTTCCCGAAAGATATGCCGAGGAATGGGTGAGGCGCGGCCATTTGCGCAAGATCAGCAACCCAGCCTTCACGTATTTCTCCAAAGTGTGCCTGGCCGTCTTGCGCGATGATTCCTCCAATGCCACGCGCGAGCTGGTCCGCTGCGCCAAGGCGCGGCTGCAGGCGCGCAAGACGAAGATGAAACAGAAAAGCGCAGCTTCGCGTTAGATCGCTCGACGGTGATATGAACTTCGCCGGGGCGATGTGTTTCCCGAGGGAATGATCCGCGAAGTAGAGGCCTCTATTTCATTCGAGGCCCGTTTCGTGACCGTCCACCGTCTCCTGCCGCAACCCCAGGCCTATGGTTACCCCATCGGCATCATGCTGCTCAATCTGGTCGAGACCCATGTCCCGGGCGACACGGCCAATGCGCTGACCTACCGCTATCCGGTGATGTTCAAGGTGGTGGACGAGGCCAAAGTGGGCGCGGTCACGATGGGCGATCGCGCCGTCGAGCCGTCGCTTGTCCGCGCCGCCCGGGAGCTCGAGCGGTCCGGCGTGAAGGCGATCTCGACCAATTGCGGCTTCATGATCCATTATCAGGAAGCGGTTCGCGCGGCGGTCGACATTCCGGTCTTCCTCTCGAGCCTGTTGCAGCTCCCCATGATCGCGCGAACCATCAAGCCTGGCCGGAGGATCGCCATCCTGACCGCCTTCACGGCGCGGCTGACGCCCGAGGTCCTCGCGCTGGCGGGTCTGCCCGCGGGCGTCGAGGTCGCAGTCGCGAGCGTCGAGGAGACGCCGGAGTTCCTGAACATGGCGGTCGAGGATCTCGACAAGGACGCCTTCGAGAGGAATTTGCTGAAGGCGGCGCGCGGCCTGTTCGACAGGCATGACGACATCGGCGCCCTGCTGCTCGAATGCGCGGTCTTCACCCCTTATGCGGCGTCACTGCAGACACATTTCGGCGTGCCGGTCTATGACTTCATCTCGCTCATCGACTATGCCCATTACGTGACCAACCGCAGGCCCTACGACTGAGCGGGCATCAGACCGAGCTCAACAGCAGGCTCGTCTCGCTGTTTGAGATGCCGTCGATCATCCGGACCTCGCGCAGGACGCGGTCGAATTCGGCGAGGCTCGAGGCGCGGATCTCGGCGACGAGATCCCATTTTCCGTTGGTCGTATGCAGGGCCTGGATCTCCGGCAGGCCGCGCAGCCGCTTGATGGCCTGGGTGGTCGACTTGCCGACGACCTCGATCAGCATCACCGCGCGGACGACGTCGGTTTCATAATCCTCACGCACACGAATGGTGAAGCCGGCGACGGCGCCCGTCTCCAGCAGGCGGTCGAGACGGTTCTGCACCGTGCCGCGCGCCACGCCCAGCACTTCCGCGAGCTTCGACAAAGGGGCGCGCCCGTCGCCGCGCAGATGCGCGATGAGGCGGCGGTCGAGATCATCGAAGGCGTATTTGGCGATTTCGGTGTTGCTCATGATCATTTTGCTCAATTGAACTGAGCAATTTTACCATTTTGATGCTCAAAATTACAAGATCTCGTGATTTCGATCGAAATTTGATCAATCTACTCTTGCCTATCATGCGCCACCGGAAAGTGATTGAACGACATGCTTGAGCCCTCGCCGCAGGCCTTCGTCCCCTTTGTGAGCGTCGAGAACATGATGCGGCTGGTGCATCTCATCGGCGTCGAAACCGTTCTCAAGGAGCTCGCCGACTACATCGAAGAGGATTTCCGGCGCTGGGAGCTCTTCGACAAGACGCCCAGAGTGGCGAGCCATTCGCGCGACGGGGTCATCGAGCTGATGCCGACCTCCGACGGCAAGGTCTATGGCTTCAAATATGTGAACGGCCATCCGAAGAACGCCAAGGAAGGCCTCCAGACGGTGACGGCCCTGGGCCTCCTGGCCGAGGTCGCGACCGGCTATCCCGTGCTTCTCACCGAGATGACCTTGCTCACCGCGCTACGCACCGCGGCGACCTCCGCCATGGTGGCGCGGCATCTTGCGCCGAAAGGGACCCGGACCCTGGCGCTGATCGGCAATGGCGCCCAGGCCGAGTTCCAGGCGATCGCCATGCAGGCGATCTGCGGCATCGAGGCTGTCCGCCTCTACGACATCGATCCGGCGGCGACCCGCAAGGCGGAGCGCAATCTCGCGCCGGTGGGTCTTGAGGTCACCGCCTGCCGCTCGGCGGAAGAGGCGATCGAGGGCGCCGGCATCATCACGACCTGCACCGCCGACAAGCAGTATGCGACGATCCTCACCGACAACATGATCGGGGCGGGCGTGCATATCAACGCCATCGGCGGCGACTGCCCCGGCAAGACCGAGATCCATCCCGATATCCTGCGCCGTTCCGATGTGTTCGTCGAATATCCCCCGCAGACGCGCATCGAAGGCGACATCCAGCAGATGCCGGCGGATTTCCCCGTCACCGAGATCTGGGAGGTGATCGCCGGCAAGGCGAAAGGGCGGGTGTCGCAGCATCAGCTCACCCTGTTCGACGGCGTCGGTTTCGCGATCGAGGATTTCTCCGCTCTGCGCTATGTACGCGACCGGCTGGCCGGGACCGATTGCGCCGAACTTCTCGACATGATCGCCGATCCGGACGACCCGCGCGATCTCTTCGGCATGCTGCAGCGCGCCCGGCCTGCGCGCGGCAATTGACGCCATGCCGGTCTATTCGCCCCAGGCGCCCGCCGCGGTGGTGATGGTGCGCCCGCATCATTTCACCGTGAACACCCAGACGGCGGCCGACAATGCCTTCCAGCGCGACATTGCCGACAGCGCCGGCCATGCGGCGCGCGCCTTCGATGAGATCACCGGGGCCGTCACGGCCCTGCGCGATGCGGGTGTCGGTGTCCATCTCTTCGAGGACGAGGGGACCGAGACGCCGGATGCGGTTTTTCCGAACAACTGGTTCTCGACCCATGCGGGAGGCCATGTCGCCATCTATCCGATGAAGGCGCCGAACCGGCGTAAGGAACGCCGCGCCGACATCATCGAGCTTCTGAAACGGGAATATCGCGTCCAGGACGTCATCGATTATTCCGGGCTCGAGCCCGACGGGCTGTTCCTCGAAGGGACGGGATCGATGGTGCTCGATCATATCGACCGTGTCGCTTATGCGGTGAAGTCCGACCGCACCAATCCGGTGGCGCTCGAGCGCTTCTGCACGCATTTCAACTTCGAGCCCATCGTTTTCCCGGCCGAGGACGGCAGTGGCGTGCCGATCTATCACACCAACGTGCTGATGTGCGTCGCGACGGATTTCGCCCTGATCGGCACGGAGCTGATGGTCGGTCCCGAAGGTTGGCGGAAAGTGGTGCTGCGTCTCGAGCAGTCGGGCCGAGATGTCATCGCGCTCCGCCGCGACCAGATCGCCCGCTTCGCCGGCAATGCGATCGAGCTGCAAGGCAGCGAGGGCAGGGTCCTCGCTCTGTCGCGGACGGCCTATGGAGCGCTCGACGGTGACCAGATCGCCCGCATCGAGGCCAATGCCCGCATCGTCGCTCTGGACATTCCGACGATCGAGCTGGCCGGCGGCTCGGTGCGCTGCACCATGGCGGGAATACATCTGGCGCCCCGCGATTGAGCGAGGCGCCGGTATTGGACTATTTCGCGGCCTGCCTGGCGATGGCGCCGAGGGCGGTGATGATCAATCTGCCTAAAGTCAGGGCGCCCAGGCCGTCGACGTCGCGCTCCGGCATATATTCGACGAAATCCATCGCGCCGATGCGGGCCTTTTGCGCGACGCCCTGGATGATGTCGACGCATTGATAGTAGCTGAGCCCGCCGGGCGCGCGGCCGATGACGCCGGGAATGATGGCGGGGTCGAGCGCATCCGCGTCGATGCAGATGATCACGTCGGATCCTTGCGGAACGAGATCCAGCACGGCGCCGACGCCGGCGCGGTGCAGCTCATGGCCGGTGACGAACTTGACGCCCCAGGCGAGGGCATCCTGATAGTCCTGCGGCCGCGCCGAGCCGATGCCGCGCGCGCCGACCTGGATGATGCGCTCGATATGCGCCATCTCGGAGGCCCGCCGCATGGTCGAGGAAAGCCCCATGGTCTCGCCCATATGCAGGTCGCGCCAGTCGATATGGGCGTCGATCTGCAGGATCGTATATTTCCGCTCGCCGGCAAAGGCCTCGAGCATGGGGATCGGAATGGAATCGTCGCCGCCGAGAAGGATGGGAACGGCGCCACGGGCGAGAATGCGTGACACCGCGTTGCGGATGAGCGTGCGATTGCCTGCCGCATCGTTCTCATCGAAGGGGAGATCGCCGCAGTCGGCGGCCTTGAGGCCGTCTTGGGGGAAGATCGGCCCGCCATTGTCGAAATCGTGATGGTGGAGATTGGCGGCGAGCGACGCGACCGCCTGGCGCAGCGCCTTGGGCGCGTTGCGGCAATAGGCGCCGACGCTCGCATAAGGTGTCGCGCAAGGAGCGCCCAGGAGGGCGATGGGCGCGGTCAGCTTGTCGAGATCGCTGCAGGCGGGCAGGCCGAGAAAGGTCTGCGTGTCGGCGGCGCCGAACAGCGCGCCGAGGCCGGGCTTGTCTTGCATGGAACGTCCTTTCTGATCATAAAGCGATGCCGCGCCGGGCGGCGAGTTCTTCCATCATCCGCCATTCCTCGTCGCGCAGCAGAATGCCGTTGGCGCGATAGTCTCTCTCCTTGGCGGCGGCCCCCTGACCGGGCAGGCGTATGTGGTCGAAGCCCTGCGCCGGCGGCAGTCCGGTCAAGGTCCTGATCATCCGGTCGGCGGATTTGGCGAATGTGTCGGGGTCCTGGAAATGCTCGACCGAGATGGCGATGAAGGTCTGGCCGTAGAAAGCGGCCCGGTTGCGGACGTCGTCGGGCGTCTCGTCGTCCCAGCTTCGCTCGCCGCTGAGGAGGGCGCCCAGAATTTCGACCATCAGCATCATGCCGAAGCCCTTGGGCCCCGCCGGCAGGAGCGCGCCGGACATGCGCGACTCGCGGTCCATCACATCGAGGATCACCCGGCGCGGATCGTTGGTGTAATGCCCCGCGCTGTCGACCACGTCGAGACCCTGAAGCATGTCGCCGTCGCGGGCGGCGAGGACGACGGCGCCCATCGAATTGGCGCTCGTCGCCATGTCGATGACGATCGGGTCGCAGTCGCCGGCGGGAACGGCGAAGGCGATCGGATTGGTGCAGAATTTCGCGTCGCGTCCGCCCCAGGGCGCGACCAGGATCGGACCGGTGCTGCAGGATATGCCCATCATGCCCTGGTCGGACGCCTGCAGCGCGTAATTGGCGGCCATGCCATAGTCGCTCGACCGGCGGACCGAAACGAAGCCGATCCCCGACGTTCGCGCCTTGGCGATGGCGATCGCCATGGCGCGCGTGCCGATCACTTGCCCGACGCCGCGATGGCCGTCGATCATCGCCGTCGCGGCGGTCTCGCGGATGATTTCGGTCGGGCGTCCGAACGACATCACCCCGGCGTCGAAAAGCTCGGAAAGATAAGGCACCAGGCCGATGCCCTGGGTGTGATGGCCGCGCTGATCGGCGCGCAGCAGGCAGCGGGCGAAGATCGCCGCCTCATCCTCGGGCGCGCCATAGGAGTGGGCGAGGCCGCGATAGATCGAGCCCAGACGTTCTTCTGTGATGCGCATGAATGGTCTCCGGAAGGGGCTTCGGGTCAGCGTGCCGCCAGCGACAGGTGACGCTCCAGCCGGTCGAAGCCGAGCTGGACGATCTGCACCATGCACCAATAGACGGCGGCCGCCATGACGAGAGGAGTGAACGAATCATAGGTCCGGTCGATCGCCGCCGTGGCGAAGCCCAGTATGTCGAACACCGTGATGGCGCTGACGATCGACGTCGCCTTGAGGAAGAGCACGACTTCGTTGCGATAGCCCGAAAGCCCGAGCCGGAAGGCGAGCGGCATCTCGATCTTGAGGAAGATCAGCCAGCGCGGCGCGCTGAGCGCCTGCGCCGCCTCGATGACGCCGCGTGGCACATTGGCGAGCGCGCCGCGCCAGATTTCCGAAAGGAAGGCGGCATGGTTGAGGACGAAGACGAAGATCGCGCAGTTCATCGGGTTCTTGAAGAAGTCCCAGAGAAACGTCTCGCGCACGATGGCGAGGCGCGGGAACCCGTTATAGACGAGATAGAGCAGGACGAGCTGCGGCGCCCCGCGCATGAAGGCGGTATACCACGCGGTCGCCTGGTGCAGGACGCTGTTGGGCGAGCGCTTGGCCAAAGCGAGCGGCACGGAAAGGAGCAGGCCGAAGAAGAAGGTCGGCGCCAGCAGCAGCAGCGTGATGCCGAGGCCGCGCAGAAGGTCCGGCAGCAGGCTGATGGCGGTTTCGATGTTGAAGGACATCGCCGTCACCGTGCCCTGGCCTGCGCGGGAACGGGATTGAGCCGTGCCTCGATGCGGCGGCTGGCGCTGTGCGAGAGGCCGGCCAGGACGAGGAACGCGGCGAGGGTCACGAAATAGAAGAGGAAAGGCTGCTGGGTGGAGTTCGCCGCCACATGCGACTGGCGCACCAGATCGGCGAGACCGACCAGGGAGACGAGCGCCGTATCCTTGAGCACGACCATCCAGATATTGCTGAGCGCCGGCAGCGCCAGGCGGAAGGCCTGGGGCAGGACGACGAGCCGCCACAGGGCAAGCGTCCTGACGCCCAGAGCGTGCCCCGCCTCGAACTGGCCCTTGGGGATATTGGTGATGGCGCCGCGGAAGACCTCTCCCATATAGGCGGCGTAGACGAGAGTCAGCGCCAGGATGCCGGCCGACATCGAGGAGAGCTCGACCGCCCTGCCGGTCAATGCCGCGACGAAAGCGGGGCTGTTATAGTAGATGATGAAGATGACGATGAGGGAGGGCACTCCCATCATGATCGAGCGGTAGACGCGCCAGATGGCGCGGATGAAACGGGCTTTCGCGAGGGCGAGAAAGCTGAAGGCGATGCCGAGGCACAGGGCGCACAGATAGGAGGCGATGGCGACGAAGACTGTGATCAGGAGACCATTCAGAAGTTCGTCGCCATGGCCTGTACTGCCGAAGGAAAGCAGCTCCAGCACCTCAAGCCGTCACTTGCAGCTGGCGGGTTCTTGCGAGGAGGTCGGCAGCGAGAAGAATTCCTTGCGGATATTGGTATAGCTGCAATCCGCGAAGAGCTCGCCCAGCGCCCTGTTGACCCGCTCGCGCAGCTCGCTATTGCCCTTGCCGACGGCCCAGGTGAAGGTTCCGGCGCCGATCAGATCCTTTACGGGCTCGATGAGCTGCCAGTCCTTGCCGTCTTTCGCATCGATGAAGGACCTGAGCCCCGCCAGCCTGCCGACCGAGGCGATGTCAATCCTGCCGGCTTCGAGGTCGAGCCTGATGGCGCTGATATTGTCATACTGGTTGAGCGTGGCGTCGGGGGCATAGGCTTTGACCAGCTCGACATTCCAGGCGCCCTTGATGATGCCGATCGATTTGCCCTTGAGCGTCTCGGGCGTGATGTTCGCGTCATAGCCCGCCTTGGCGACCCAGGTCTCGGGATTCTCGAGGACGGGGATGGTGAGGTCGACCGCTTTCTCGCGTTCCGGCGTCGGGAAAATCTGCGAGACGATCATGTCGATCTTGCCGGTGGCGAGCGCCGGGATCAGGCCCTTGAACTCCATGGCCCGGATGTCGCATTCGGCGCCGAGCTTCTTGCACAGCGCACGGGCGAGATTGGGCTCGAGACCGGAAAGGGTGCCGTCGGGCTGCGTGATGCTGAAGGGAGGATAATCGCCTTCATTGCCCATCTTCAAGGTCTCGGCCTGGGCGGCGCCTATGAACATGGCCAGGGTGCCGACAACGGCCATCGATCTCACTGCAAACATTTCCAGTCCCTTTTAGTTGAAGCGCTGGCCCACGGCCATGCGAGGTGCAACTTTTAAGAGAGACGTTAACAATGAGACATGCGCCATCATACCGCAAAACATCGATTCTCACTTTGCGGAATGTCGATGAGACAGACGCGTCTTGGATTGAGCGAGAGCCTAGAGCCAGGCGTTGATATGCCAGGGCGCGAATTCATCGTCGCCATAGCCCAGTGTTTCGCTCTTGGTCGGTTCGCCCGACGCGGTGCGGATCATGCGATGGAAAATCTCCCGCCCCATCTCCTTGATCGATTTCCCCTGATCGAGGATGACGCCGCAATTGATGTCCATGTCGTCTTCCATATGGGCGAAGAGCGCGGAATTGGTCGCGAGCTTCAGCGACGGCGAGGGGCGGCAGCCGAAGCAGGAGCCGCGTCCGGTCGTGAAGCAGATGAGATTGGCGCCGCCGGCGACCTGGCCCGTGGCCGAGACCGGATCGTAGCCAGGCGAATCCATGAAGACGAGGCCCTTTTCCTCGACCCGCTCGGCATAGCGATAGACTTCCATCAAGGTGGTCGAGCCGCCCTTGGCGACGGCGCCCAGCGATTTTTCGAGGATGGTCGTGAGTCCGCCGGCCTTGTTGCCGGGCGAGGGGTTGTTGTCGAAGCCCTTCGGTTCTTTCGCGGTATAGTTTTTCCACCAGTCGAGAAGGCCGATCAGCCGGCGGCCGACATCCTCAGTGGCGACGCGCTGAAGGAGCAGATTTTCGGCGCCATAGATCTCGGTCGTCTCCGAGAGGATGGCCGTGCCGCCATAGCCGACAAGGATGTCGACCGCGGCGCCGAGCGCCGGATTGGCGGTGAGGCCCGAGAAGCTGTCCGAGCCGCCGCATTGCAGCCCGACGATCAACTCGCTGACCGGCACCGGCTCGCGGCGGGCAAGCGACGCCTCGGCGATGAGCTGCTCGACGACGGCGATGCCGGCCTGGACGGTGCGCGTGGTGCCGCCGGTGTCCTGGATGCCGAGGCTGCGCACGCGGCCGCCCAGCTCCAGCCCTTCCTGCGCGCAGAGCAGATCGATCTGATTGTCTTCGCAGCCGAGGCCGACAATGAGCACGCCGGCGAAATTCGGATTGCGCGCATAGCCGGCGATGGTGCGTCTCAGCATGTCCATCGACGGGCTGCCGTCCGAAACGCTGCAGCCGGAGCTGTGGGTCAAAGCGACAACGCCGTCGACCTTGCCTTGCGCCTGCGGGCCTTGAAAATGTCCGGCGATCAGCTTGGCGACGCGCGCTGAGCAGTTCACCGTGGTGAGCACGCCGACATAGTTACGCGTGCCGACGCGGCCATCGGCGCGCCGGAAGCCAAGGAAGGTCGGCACCTCGCTCTGAACGGGATCCGCCCGGCGCGTCACCGTGATCTTCGGATCGGCGAGCGAACCCGGATAGCTGAGATTGTGGATATGCACATGCTCGCCGGCGGCGATCGCGCGCGCCGCCAGGCCGATCGGCTGGCCGAGCCGGAAAATTTCCGCGCCGTCGGCGATGGGAGACAAGGCGACCTTATGGCCGGCCGGGATGTCGCTCACGGCGGTTGCCGTCGATAAGGGGCTGAGAGACGTGCCGCTGGCGATGTCGATGAGGGCGACCGCCACCTGGTCTGTGGGCGAAAGTCTCAATAAGGGGGCGTCTGCCATGGCAATCTCCTGAATGCACACATTATGCAAAGAAGTGGTCGAGCGTCGTCGTGCTGGCGTTTTCCGGAAGACTCAGCCTGCCGGAACGAAGGCGCGGGCGGCCGCGAGGATGTGGCTCCTGAGCAGGGCGACCGCCAGCTCGGCGTCGTGATTGCGGCAGGCCGAGAGAATCGCCTTGTGGTCGGCATGGGCGCGGTCGCGGCCCTCGGTGAGGGTGATCTGCATGCGCAGATAGCGGTCGATGCCGGAATGGATGCGCTCGAGCTGGCGCGTGGTGGTCGGCCGCTTGGCGGGCGCATAGAAAGCCATATGGAGCCGCCAGTTCGCCTCGGCCCACTGGGCCACGTCGATGCCGTCCATTTCGGCGATGATCTTTTCGGCCGAGGCCACATCCGCCTCAGTGAAATTGGGCACGGCGAGCGCCAGCAGATGCGGCTCGATCAGGAGGCGCAGCTCGAACAGCTCGACGACTTCCTCGGCCCGGATCGGCGCGACCTTGCCGCCCTTCTGCGAGGTGAGGATGACGAGCCCCTCGGCCTCGAGCTGGCGGAAAGCCTCGCGCACCGGGCTGCGGCTGACGCCGAGCTCGGCGGCGATGTTCTCCTGATGCAGACGCATGCCGCTCGGATAGGCGCCGCTGATGATCCGCCGCCTGATTTCACGCGCTGCCTGGGTGGCCGCAGTGCCGACATCGCTAATTTTTGTATCCATTTTCACAGGAGACTCAGTTATTCGCCGCTCAAATTTCTAAGTTTTCTAGCTTTTCGACAAAACGCTTGCAAGGGTCGAAGCCAAAATGTATGCATTCGACATTCTTGAGCTCCGCCAGACGGAGCTGCCCCTTGCAAATGGAGAGCCGAGACATGTCCTGGACTGGTGTTTTTCCTGCCGTCACCACGAAAATGCGCAGCGACGGCGAGATCGACATCAAGGCGACCCAGGCGAGCCTCGACCGGCTGATCGCCAATGGCGTGTCGGGCGTGATCGTTCTGCCGATGCTGGGCGAGAACGCCTCGCTGCGTCAGGCCGAGCGCGATGCGGTGGTGAGGGCGGCGAAGGAAGTCGTCGCGGGCCGCGTCCCGCTTCTCTCGGGCCTGGCCGAGCTCTCCGAGGAGGATGCGGTTGCGGCGGCGCGCAACTACGAGAAGCTCGGCGCCGAAGGGCTCATGGTGTTTCCGAGCCTCGCTTACCGCACCGATTCCCGCGAGACGGTGGCCTGGTATCGCGCCGTCGGCGGCGCCTCGGGCCTGCCGATCATGATCTACAACAATCCGCTCGCTTATCGCGTCGATGTCGGCCCGGAAGAGCTGGCGCAGCTTGCCGATGTGAAGACCATCGTCTGCATCAAGGAAGAGAGCGGCGACATCCGCCGCATCACCGACATCTATAACCGCGTCGGTGATCGCTATGCGGTCTTCTGCGGGGTCGACGATCTCATTCTCGAAAGCGTGGCCTTGGGCGCCACCGGCTGGGTTTCCGGCATGACCAATGCCTGGCCGGCGGAATGCGTGCGCCTGTTCAATCTGTGCCGCGCCGGAGACTTCGACGCGGCGAGGACGCTCTATCGCATCCTGACGCCGTCCTTCCATCTCGATACCAGCGTCAAGCTGGTCCAGTACATCAAGCTTGCCGAACATCTCGTCTATGGCGCGCCCGATGCGGTGCGCCGCCCGCGGCTGCCGCTCACCGATGCCGACCGGCGCGAGGCGACGGCGATCATCCAGGAAGCCATCGCGGCGCTTGCGAAGAAGGCCGCCTGAGCGAGGCGTTCTATCCGCGTTTCGCGGAGCGGCAATTGAGAGACGCCGGCCAAACAGGCGGGCGGCAAGGGAAGGCCCGCCGGTGTGCTCTCGGCACGGCGGGCGATACGCGCCTATCCGGCACAAATAAACAAGGGAGTTGAAACATGCGGAAATTATCGGTCGTCGCGGCGCTCGCCGCGAGCCTTGCCTTGTCCATGGTCACGCCATCCGTCAGCCATGCGGAGGGTACGATCCCGGTCATCGTCAAGAACACGTCGACCTATTATTGGCGGGTCCTGCTCGCCGGCGCGCGCAAGGCGGGCAAGGAATTGAATATCGCCGTGCCGGAGCTCGGGCCGCAGCAGGATACCGACATCAACGGCCAGATCGCCATCCTGGAAAGCGCCGCCGCCAACAATCCGCTGGCCATCGTGATCGCCGCCTCGCAGTTCGAGGCGCTCGGCAAGCCGATCGATGAAGCCGCCGGCAAGACCAAGGTGATCGGCGTCGACTCCGGCTCCAACAGCAAGTCCTACGCGTCCTTCGTCACCACCGACAATGTCGCCGGCGGCCGCGCCGCCGGCGAGGCCTTGGCCAAGGCCATCGAGAAGACCTATGGCAAGGCCGAGGGCGAAGTCATGCTCATCACCTCGGTGCCGGGCGCGGGCTCGCTCGACCAGCGCGCCAAGGGCTTCAAGGAAGTCCTCGCCGAGAAATATCCGGGCATCACCATCGTCGCCGACAAGGTCGCCGATGGCCAGATCACCACCGGCCTCAATATGATGAACGACGTGATCCTGGCCAAGCCCAATCTGCGCGGCGCTTTCGCGAGCTCGGAGGAAATGGCGCTCGGCGTCAGCCAGGCCGTCGCTGAGAACAAGATGGAAGACAAGATCAAGGTCGTCGCTTTCGACAGCAACGACCAGCTCGTCAAGCGTCTTGCCGACGGCGTCGTCACCGCTCTCATCGTCCAGGATCCGTTCCGTATGGGGTATGAATCGGTGAAGATCGCGCATTCGGCCTCGAAGGGCGAGCAGGTGCCGGCCAATGTCGATACCGGCGTCAATGTCATCACCAAGGACAACATGAACGACCCGCGCTCGCAGGAGCTGCTCACGCCGAAGATCGACTGAGCCGACGGCAAAGCGGGGCTGCCTTGATGTCACCGGCCGAACAGCACACGCCTTCACCCTCGCCGCGCCAAGCGGCGGGGGGCCCGGATGCGCCCTTGGTCGAGCTCAAATCGGTCCATAAGCGCTTCATCGGCACGCATGCGCTCAAGGGTATCGACCTGACCCTGAACAAAGGTGAGATCCATGCCATTGTCGGCGAGAACGGCGCCGGCAAGTCGACGCTGATCAAGATCCTGACCGGCGCCCATGAGAGGAGCTCCGGCACCATTCTCTGGGAAGGCCGGGAGATCGGGCTCGCGTCGCCGCAGGAGGCGCTTCGCCTCGGCATCAATGCGGTCCACCAGGAGGTGGTGCTGTGTCCGCATCTGACCGTCGCCGCCAATATGTTTCTCGGCAACGAGGAGAGCGGCTTCGGCCTGCTGCGGCAGCGCGCGATGATCAAGCGTGCCCAGGAGACCCTCGATGATCTGGGCTTCAGGCTGCCCGCGGCGGCGCCGCTCAACAGCCTGACCATCGGCCAGCAGCAGCTCGTCGCCGCGGCGCGCGCCGCCATGCGCGGCACCAGGCTGCTCATCTTCGATGAGCCGACCGCCTATCTGGCGCGCGGCGAAACGGATCTGTTGTTCTCCCTGATCCGCCGGCTGAAGCGCGAAGGCGTCACCATCGTCTATATCAGCCATCGGCTGGAGGAGATTTTCGAGCTCGCCGACCGGGTCTCGGTCCTGCGCGACGGGCAACTGGTGGCGAGCCGCGTCATCGTGGAGACGAGCGAGGCGCAATTGATCCGCGACATGGTCGCGCGCTCCATCGAGCAGGTCCATCACAAGGAGACCGTCGCCAAGGGCGACATGCTGCTCGAAGTCGAGGGCCTGTCGGGACCAGGCTTCAGGGACGTCTCGCTGACCGTGCGGCGCGGCGAGATCGTCGGTCTTTACGGATTGATCGGCGCCGGGCGCAGCGAATTCGTTCAGTGTCTTTATGGCCGCCGGCCCAGGAGCTCGGGCCGTGTCTCCTTGCGCGGCGCGCCGGTCAGGATCGCCTCGGAGGCCGACGCCATCCGCAACGGCATCGTGCTGGTCCCCGAGAGCCGTCGCGACCAGGGGCTGTGTCTCAATCTCGATGTGGGCTTCAATCTGGCGCTGCCGATCTTCCGGCGTCTCAGCCCGGCGGGCCTGGTGCGGCGCGGCGCCGAACGCGCGGCGATCGACCGGCAGATCGGCGATCTCGCCATCGCCACCGCGGGCCGGAACGCGCCGGCCTTCACGCTGTCGGGCGGCAATCAGCAGAAGATCGTGATCGGCAAATGGCTCAATCACGGCGCCGATCTCTTCATATTCGACGAGCCGACGGTCGGCGTCGATGTCGGCACCAAGGTGCAGATCTACAAGATCCTCGCCGAGCTCCTGAAGAAAGGGGCAGGGATCATCATGATCTCGTCCTATCTGCCGGAGGTCTACGACCTTTGCGACACGCTGCATGTCTTCCGGGCCGGCCGCCAGGTCGCCGCCTATGCGGCCGGCGAGGTCGGCCATGACGTGATCCTGGGCGATGCCATCGAAACGCAGGGCAATCGCTGATGAGAGGCAGGTCTTTCCATCATTTCCCCTTCTCCCGCTTGCGGGAGAAGGTGCCCGACAGGGCGGATGAGGGTGTTGGTTCAGCTCGCGACAGCTCTTCAAGAAAACAGCATGACGAGCCTTCGACACTTTCGCATGCTTGCGTCTCCATAGACGCTGAGAGAACACCCTCATCCGGCCTTCGGCCACCTTCTCCCGCAAGCGGGAGAAGGGGAGACCAGGTAAGGCCCTGCAGATTGCCCTGTGTCGAAACCGGACGCGAACCAGCCTTGAGGGAAAGTCGATGAGTGAGAACATCCTGCCGGAAACCGAAAGGGCGCTGGCGCGCGGCAAGGCCAAGGCGAAGTTCGAATATCTGCGCGGCCTGACGCTGCTCGGCCTGCTGCTGCTGATCTGGTTCGCCTTGTCGGTGGTGACCGAGAGCTTTCTCACCACCCAGAACATGACCAATCTCATGCGGCAGACGTCGCTCTGGGCGATCATCGCCATCGGGCAGACCTTTGTCATCATCACCGGAGGCATCGACCTGTCGGTCGGCGCCATTGTCGGCCTGTCGAGCACGGTGGTCTCGATCCTGCTCAAGGCCGGATTCCCGATCTGGGCGGCGGTGGCGATCACCATGCTGATCGGACCCGTGGTGGGCGCCTTCCACGCTTTCGGCATTCTGCGCATGGGGCTGCCGCCCTTCATCATCACACTGGCTTCGATGACGGGCCTGCGCGGCATCGGCCTGCTGCTGACCGATGGTCTGACCATCACCGGACTGCCCGAGGAATTCGTGAATTTCTCGCGCGAGAGCTTCCTGGGAATTCCGGCGCTCGCCTGGATGGCCGTGATTGTCGCCGTCCCGGCCTTCATCCTGCTCCATCACACCCGCTGGGGCCGCTATATCTATGCCGTCGGCAGCAATGCCGAGGCGGCACGCCTGTCCGGCGTCAGCATCTCGCGGACGATCTATCTCGTCTATATCACCTCGGCCTCCTGCGCGACCTTCGCCGGCATCCTCACCGCCAGCCGCATCTCGATCGGCGTCGCGACGACGGGCGAATCCTGGGAACTGCAGTCGATCGCCGCGGCGGTGATCGGCGGCGCCAGCCTCTTCGGCGCGGTCGGCAATGTCGTGGGGCCGATCCTGGGTTCGCTGCTGCTGACCACCATCAACAACGGCGCCAATCTTCTCAATATCAATCCGTTCTGGCAGCGTATCATCGCCGGCGCGCTGATCGTGCTGATCGTCTGGCTGGATCAGATGCGGCGCAAGAAGCGCTGAGCCGGCTGCCTGACGGGCCACCTTCAAGACAAGAGAGTTCGATGAGCTTGCATATTGGAATAGATACCGGCGGCACCTTCACCGATTTCATGCTCTATGACGGCGACAGGGGCATGCTGGCCTGGAAGGTGCTGTCGACGCCGGGCGATCCGACCGCGGCGGTGATCGAGGGCCTGAGCCGCGTCGAGGATCTGTCGCGCATCGCCTCCATCCGGCTCGGCACCACGGTCGCCACCAATGCCTTGCTCGAAAGGCGCGGCGCCCGCGTCGCCTACATTGCGACGCGCGGCTTTCGCGATGTTCCCTTCATCCAGCGCGGCAACCGCCGCTCGCACTATGATCTGTCCTGGGTGAAGCCCAAGCCCTTTTGCCTGCGCCGCGACGCCTATGAGGTGAATGAGCGCATCGACCACAAGGGGCGCGTTCTCACCGCTCTCGATGACGCCGAGATCCGCATGCTCGCCCGGCGGCTCAAGGGTGAAGGCGAGGTGGCGGCCGTCGCCGTCAATCTGCTGTTCTCCTTCGCGCGTCCCGATCACGAATTGCGCATACGCGATATCTTCGCCGAGGAAGCGCCGGAACTGCCGGTGTCGCTCTCCTTCGAAATCGATCCGCGCTGGAAGGAAGACCAGCGCGCCATGACGACGCTCGCCGATGCCTATATCAAGCCCCTGGTCCGGCGCCAGGTGAAGAGCTTCCGCGAGCGCGCGCTGGCCGCCGGCATTTCCGGCCGCATCGCCATGATGAAATCGAACGGCAGCGAGGTCTCGACCGAAGCCGCGGAAGAGCGGCCGATCAATCTCGCGGTGTCGGGTCCGACCGGCGGCGTCATCGCCGCCAAGCATCTGGCGACCGCCAAGGGCATCCGCAATCTCGCCACGCTCGATATCGGCGGCACCTCGACCGACGTGTCGATCGTCGTCGACGGGCAGGAACGCTTCACCGATGATTACGAGCTCGAATTCGGCATTCCGTTGCGGGTGCCGATGATCGACATCCGCACCATTGGCGCCGGCGGCGGCTCGGTCGCCTGGCTCGACAAGGTGGGCGGCCTTCATGTCGGCCCGCGCAGCGCCGGCGCGCGCCCAGGTCCCGCCTGCTATGGCTTCGGCGGCACCGAGCCCACCGTCACCGACGCCAATCTGGTGCTCGGCCGCATCGATCCCGGCTCATTCCTGGGCGGCAGGATGCGGCTCGACGCGGAGGCGGCGCGGCGCACCATCGGCACCATTGCCCAAGCGCATGGCTGGAGCGTCGAGGAAGCGGCGCTCGCCATCATCCGCATCATGAACAACAACATGGTCGGCGCGCTGCGCGCCGTATTGATCGAGCAGGGTTATGATCCGCGCCAGTTCTCGCTCCTGACCTATGGCGGCGCCGGGCCGCTCCATGTCTGCGATCTCATGAACGACGCGAATATTCCGCTCGGCATCGTGCCCAACCATCCCGGACAGTTCTCGGCCTATGGCTTCACCATGGCCGATGCGCGCAGCGACCGGCGCCGCTCGACCTTGCTCAGCTCGCGCAATTTCGACGTGGCGCGCGCCAATGCGATCATGGCCGAGCTGGCCCAGTCGGTGACCGATGATCTGCGGCGTCAGGCGCATGAGGGCGAGATCAGGCTGATCCGTTCCCTGCAGATGCGTTATCTCGGGCAGAATTACGAGCTCTCCGTTCCGATCGCGGCCGAGAGCTTCACCGAGAGCGGCATGGACGCCGTGTGGCGCGATTTCCATCGCCTGTTCGAGGAGCGTTATCGCTTCAGCCTGCCCGATGCGCCGATCGAGATCGTCGATATCGGCTGCACCGCCATTGCCGCCATGGCGAAACCGGAGCTGCCGCGGATCGCCGGGGCGGAAGGCAAGGCGGAGCCGGCCTCGCGCCGTTCTGTCGTCTTCGAGGAGGGGACTTTCGAGACGCCGGTCTATCGGCGTTCGTCCTTGGCCGCCGGGCACGCTTTCGTTGGCCCGGCGCTGGTCGAGGAAGACGTCTCGGTAACCGTCCTGCGGCCGGGCTACAGCCTGGCGGTCGATCCGTTCGGCAATCTCGAGATCGAGAAGGGAGCCTGATCATGCGTTTTTCCGGCAATGGCTTCTATGTCGAGACCTATGACAAATGCGCCAATTGCGGCGTGCTGCTCTATGGCGAGGGGGGACGCCGATTCTGCGGCGATTGGTGCGCCGCCTGGTTCTCCGCCAAGGATGAGGAGCGCGCCGGCGGCCTGCCTCTGCCCGATGCGAAGCTGAAATATGCCGGACGCACCAGCGTCGTCGACCTCACCATCCTCGACGGCAATCTGGCCTCGATCTGCCGGGACATGGGCGTCACCGTCATGCGCACCGCCTATTCGCCGATCTTCAGCGAGTCGCTGGATTTCACCTGCGGTCTGTTCGACCGCACCGGCGAGATGATCGCGGTCGGCGATTTCTGCCCGTCGATGATCGGCGGCATGCCGCTCATCGTGAAGGCGATCGTCCAGGAATTCCCGCTGGCGGAGATGTCGGAAGGCGACGTCATCGTGCACAACGATCCCTACCGGGGCGGCATGCACACGCCGGAGCATACTTTCCTCAAGCCGATCTTCCTCGATGGCGCGCTGGTCGGCTTTGCCGGTGCGATCGGCCATATCGGCGAGATCGGCGGCATGGTGCCGGGCAGCTTCTTCGCCGAGGCGACCGAGACTTTCGCCGAAGGCCTGCGCATTCCGCCGGTCAAGATCAAGCGTGCCGGCAAGGACTGCCCTGACATCTGGAAGATGATGCTGGCCAATGTGCGCACGCCGCGCGCCAATTACGGCGACTACCGCGCGCTCATCGCCGCCGTCGATCTGGGCGAGCAGCGGCTGCTCGATCTCATCCGGCGTTATGGCGTGGCGCATTACGAGGAGGCGGTTGCCGACCTTCTCGGTTATTCCGAGGCGCGCATGCGCGCCGAGATCGCCGAGATTCCCAATGGCCGCTACAGTTTCGCGGATGTGATGGAAGACGACGGTGTCGTGGCCGAGCGACTGACCATCAAGGTCACCGTCTTCGTGAAGGACGCCGAGGCGATCGTCGATTATCACGGCACCTCGCCGCAGACGAAGGGTCCGATGAACACGCCGCTCAGCATTCCGCAGGCCGCCTCCTTCAATGCCTTCCTGCAGATCTCGGATTTCACCATTCCGAAGAATGCCGGCTGCTTCCGCCCGATCAAGGTGCTGGTCGAGCCGGGCTCCTTGCTCAATGTCGAATTCCCGGCGCCCTCGGTCGGCGGCAACACCGAATGCCATCCGCGCATCGTCTATACGGTTCTGGGCGCGCTTGCGGGGGCCGTGCCGGATCGTGTGCCGGCGGCCGATGGCGGCACCTGGTCCAACTTCCTGTTCGGCGGCACCCATCCTGACACCGGCGAATATTACACGTCCTATGATCTTCACACGGTCGGCTGGGGCGGACGCGCCGGCGCCGACGGCAATGACGCGGTCGGCAGCATGAACGGCAATTGCCGCACCATTCCGGTCGAGGTCTATGAGACGCGCTATCCCTGGCTCGTCGAGGACTGGTCGCTGGTCTGCGATTCAGGCGGCGCTGGAGAATTCCGTGGCGGGCTCGGCATGAGCAAGACCATTCTGTGCCTGGCGCCTGAAGTGACGGTCAGCCATGTCGGCGATCGCCATCAGGTGCCGCCCTGGGGTTTGCACGAGGGCGGGCCGGCGGGCCTGGCCAGCACGCGCTTCATGGTCAAGGGCGAGCGCGACTGGCGCGACGCCTGCGCCGTCTATGGCAAGGTGTCGCCGAGCAAGTTCGCCAATGTGCGGATCCGTGAGGGCGACCGGGTCAAGGTCGTGATGCCGGGCGGCGGCGGCTGGGGCGATCCGGCGCGCCGGTCGCGCGAGGCCGTGGAAGAGGATGTTCGTGACGGTTATGTCTCCGCCGCCGCCAAGGCGCGCGACTACCGCGCCTGATCACTCGGCGGCCGCCTGCCGGGGTGGCGGCAGCGGCACGGTCATCGTCATGCGGATGAGGTCGGAGAGGCTTGCGGCGCGCATCTTGGTCATGACATTGGCGCGATAGATTTCGATCGTGCGGATGCTGATGCCGAGATCATAGGCGATCACCTTGTTGGGATGGCCGGCGATGAGACCTTCGAGGACCTGGCGCTCGCGCGCCGAGAGCTGCTCGATCCGCGCGGCGATCTCCGATTTTTCGCCGGTCTGTCGGCTTTGCTCCTGCTGGCCCGCGAATGCCCCGCGCAGGCTCGCGAGCAGCACCTGATCGTCGAAGGGCTTCTCCAGGAAGTCGACCGCGCCGGCCCGCATCGCCTCGACGGCGAGCGGAATATCGCCATGACCGGTGATGATGAGCACCGGCATCTCGACATGCCGTCTTTTCAGTTCGCGCAGGAGCTGCAGCCCGTCGAGACCCGGCATGCGCAGATCGGTGATCAGGCAGCCGGCGGGAGCGGCGGGGAGATCGTCGAGAAAGGCCGTCGCGGACGCATGGGCTTTGGGAGAGAAGCCGACGCTCTGCAGCAGAAAAGCCAGCGAATCGCGCGCGGCCTCGTCGTCATCGACGACATGAACGGTCTCAAGCGGCATGATCGAGTTCGTCTTGCGCGATGCGCGGAAGGCTGAAGCTGAAGGCGGCGCCTCCGCCGGGGACCGCCTCGTACCACATCCTGCCGCCATGGGCCTCGATGATCGTGCGCGAGATGGAAAGCCCGATGCCCATGCCGTCCTGTTTGGTCGTCGTGAAGGGGGTGAACAGCCGGGGGGCCATGTCGGCGGCGATGCCCGCCCCGGTATCTTCGACCCTGACGGTCAGCGCGTCCCCGTTCGCCGTCGTCATGATGGTGAGCAGGCGGCTTTCGCTCTGCGCCATCGCTTCGATCGCATTGCGGATCAGGTTCAGCAGGACCTGCTGGATCTGGATGCGGTCGACCAGAACCTGTTCACCCTTAGCTTCATGGCGAAAGCTCATCTCGACGCGAAGTTCGCTTGCGCCGGGCGATGCGAGCGCGCTTGTCTCTTCGATGAGGCGGCCGAAATCCTCGAGCCGGCGCTCGCTTTCGCCGCGCGCCACCAGCATCCTGAGCCGGCCGATGATCTGTCCCGCCCGCAGCGCCTGATCGGCGGTCTTGTCGAGAATGGCGGCGAAACGCGGCTGTTCCTCATCCTCGCGCGCCACGCTGTGCTTGAGGCCTTTGACATAATTGGCGATGGCGGAGAGCGGCTGATTGAGCTCATGCGCCATCGCCGAGGCCATGCTGCCCATCAGGCTGAGCCGCGAGGCATGGATCAGCTCGCCTTGCAGCGCCGCCAATCTGGCATCGGCATGCTGCCGCTCGGTGAGATCGACGGCCAGTCCGACGAAATAGAGCCTGGCGCCCGAGCGCCATTCCCCGAGCACCAATTCCATCGGAAAGCTCGATCCGTCCTTGCGCAGGCCCAGCCCACGGTATTTGAGGGCCGGGGTATGGTGAGTGTCGGCGGGAGCCGGGCAGGGGCGCGCCTGCCAGTTTTCTATTAGTATTTCGGCTCGCCTGCCGATCACCTCGCCGATGGAATAGCCGAAGAGCTGTTCCGCCGAGCGATTGACCTTCCGTATCGTGCCCGTGTCGTCGAGGACGACCATGGCGCCGGGCATTGTTTCGAGAATGGATGTCAGATCCTGATTGTGTCTGCTGGTGTCGCGGCGGCCGCGATGCATGGCGTCGCCGAAGACGGACAGTCCGAGCGCCACGACACCGAAGGCCAGTCCGCTGAACAGCAGCGGCAGATCGTTGCCGTCCATCTCGCCGAGCGAGTCGAGCGTGGTGGCTAGGCTCAGAATGGTGACCAGGGCGCCCAGGCGAAAGCCGCCCAGGAACGCTGCGGTCAGAACCGCCGGCACATAGATCAGGAATTGCGTGCGTTCATCGAGGAATTGCGCCGCGAGTGTCTGAAGAATCGCTGTGACCAGAACGGCCAATATAATCGCGCCATAGCTGATGAGGCCCGGTGAGGCCTCATGGCCTTGGCTGCGCAACCAGCTGCGCCAGTTTGTGCCAATCGCTTCCCAATTGGCACATAGATGTTGGGCCGCACCCCGCAGGGTGACGTAAGAAGACTGCATCTGCCGTCCCACCATCCCCGCGCCGCCCGGGTATGACATAATTGATTATTAGTCGCCTTATTTAGGCCATAGACGGGCAAATCTGATTCGGGAAGGCCTTTGGCACCACCAGGGGGTGTACATTTTAGTAATCATTGCGGTGTTGCAACAGCCTGGGCCGCAAGGGCGTCGGCAAGATCGCGGAAGGCGGATGGACCATAGGGCGTCTCCGGTCCCTGCTTCATCGCTTCATAGATGATGGGAACCAGCTGGACCGCCTGGTCGAGCTCGGAATCGGCGCCGGGTTGATAGCCGCCCAGCAAGCGGAGGTCGCGGGTATCCTCGTAGCGCGCAATCAGAGCGCGCAATTTCAGGACGAGACCGCGCTGCTCCGTGCTCCAGGCGTGATGCGCAAGCCGGGACACCGAGGTCAGCACATTGACGGCGGGAAAGCGGCCTTGCTCGGCGATGGCCCGGTCCAGCACGATATGCCCGTCGAGGATGCCGCGCACCGTATCGGCGATCGGCTCGTTGTGATCGTCGCCATCGACCAGCACGGAGAATATGCCGGTGATGGCGCCGCTTCCGTCCTCGCCCGGGCCGGCGCGCTCGAGCAGCCGGGGAATGTCGCCGAAAACGCTTGGGGCGTAGCCGCGCGCCACCGGTGGCTCGCCCGCCGCCAGCGCGATCTCGCGGCAGGCATGGGCATAGCGGGTGACCGAATCGACGATGAGCAGGACGGACTCGCCCTGATCGCGGAAATATTCGGCGATCGCCATGGCGGTCTGCGGCGCCTGCCGGCGCAGCATGGCGCTTTCATCGCTGGTCGCCACGACGATGACGGCGCGCGACAGGCTGTCCTTCAGTGTGACCTCGGCGAATTCCCGGACCTCGCGGCCGCGCTCGCCGACCAGAGCGACCACAACGGTATCGAAGCCTTGCGCGCGGGCGAACATCGAGAGAAGCGTCGTCTTGCCGATGCCCGACCCGGCGAAGATGCCGATCCTTTGGCCGGCGCAGATCGGCGTGAACAGGTCGATGGCGCGGATCGTGGTGGCGAGCGCCGTCTTGGCGATGCGCCGCCTGGTCGCCTGGGGCGGCGCGCTGTCGGTGGTGATTGTCCTGTGTCCGGGAGAGATAGGTCCGCGTCCGTCGACCGGCTCGCCCAGCGCATTGATGAGGCGGCCCTTCCAGGCGGAGCCTGGGCTGATCGTCAGGCGGTTGAGGCGCCATGCCACTTCGCCGAGCCCGGCATTGGTGATCTTGTCATAGGGCTTGACCGTGGCGCCCGCTTCGTCGAGCCGCACGACCTCGCCGATGACCGGACCGCCATCGTCGCGCTCGAGCGCGACCTGCTCGCCCAGCATCAGATGGTCGGAGAGGCCGCAGACGCGATAGTGGGACGGCGTGACTTCCTTGATGCGGCCGCCGATGCGGATCTTCGGGATTTCATCGGCCACGAGCAGGGCCTGCTCGAGACGCCGCAGCGCATGGCCGCTGGTCACGATCCGGTACCGAGAGTCTTGACCGCGCTCTGCAGCGAGGCCTCGGATTCGTTGAGAACGGAAGCGACGCTTTCGAAGGCGCGGGTGATCTGGATCAGCCGCGACATCTCAAGCACCGGATTGACGTTGGAGCGCTCGACGAAGCCCTGCACCACGCCGTCCTTCACGAAGTCGAGCACCGGCTCGGCCGGCTTGTCGGGGATCACGGCCGAGTCGCCGGCGCGCAGCAGCCTGGCGTTTTCGGGAAGGCGGAACAGGCCGATGGCGCCCATCTGCCGGTTGCCCTGGCTGATCATGCCGTCGGCGGCGATCTTCGGCGGGCCGGCCAGCGGATCGAGAAGGAGAGGGGCGCCGCCGACATCGAGGATCGGATTGCCGCTCAGCGTCTGAAGCTCGCCGCTTTCCAGCATGCGCAGGCGCCCGTCGCGCGTATAGGCGGTGCCCGAAGCGGTGGTGATCGCCATCCAGCCGTCGCCCTTGATGGCGGTGTCGAGCGGGTTGCCGGTCTGCACGAGCTCGCCCGCCTGGCGCGACAGATAGGTTTCGCCGGGTGAGGTGAAGGCGATCTGATCGGAGCCCGCCTGCATCAGCAGGGTTTCGAATTTCACTTCCTCCGCCCGGAAGCCGGCGGTGCCGGCATTGGCGATGTTGCCGGCCACCGTGTCGAGCCGCTTTTGCAGGGCGAGCTGGGCGGAAAGCGCCACATAGAGTCCCGATTGCATGGATCAGCTGCCGCCGAGCTTGAGTTTCTGCAGTCCCATCAGGATGCTCGTGCTGATGCCCTTTTCGACCGGCTGGCCGATGAGGACCGTCGGCGAGGCCGCCTGGCCGGACGGGTTGTTCGCTTCCCAGAGCGCGGTGAACCGGGTCAGGAAATCCTTGAGCTTCGCCGGGTCCTTGAGATCCTTGATGTCGAGGCGTTCGGAGATCATCTTCGCCTGGGCGTCGATATCGGCGCGGCTCGCCGCCGCCGGAATGCCGAGCGCGGTCTGCACCACCTGGAGCAGGGCCTTGTCGCCCATCAGCCCGTAGACGCTGGTGACGCTCGCCGCCTTGCGCTCGAAATAGAGCGCCAGCCGGACCCCCTCATTGCCCTGGCCGGCCTCCTCCTCGAGCGACTGGCGCATGAATTTGTCGACGACGCCCTGCCGGACGCTGGCGAAGACCGTCGTCGCCTCGCCGTAACGCTCGAAATTGAAGGTCGAGACGAAGTCCTTGTAGCGCGGATCGGAGAGCTTGTTGGCGAACGCGTCCTTGCTGTCGACGCCCTCGCTCAACGCCTTGCGGACGAAAGCCTTGGCATAGGTCATGTCGCTCAGTCCGAAGGCCTTCATGGCGAAGGAGAAGACCCGGTCGTTCTTGAGGAAGTCGTCGATCGACTTCACATCCTCGATCGCCTGCAGATAATAGGCGGCATCGCGCGAATTGACCGGCTGGGCCGCGACGCGCTCGAGCGAGCGCGTCATATTGGCGGTGATCATGCGATAGCTTGCGGTCGTCGTCAGCACGGGGAGCCTCCGCGTCCGACTGTGCCGGTCCTGCCTTATGCGAGGCTGACGCGCGCCTCTGCAGGTCCAGTACAGTTTCGCGCAAGCCAGTCGCCCTTATCCTCCTGATCATTGCTGCAATGGGGTAGTGCGTTGACGATCGTCATCGGCTTTGTAATCACGGTAGCCTGCCTGCTCGGCGGCTTTGTCGCCATGGGCGGGCATATCGGCGTCATCTGGCAGCCCTGGGAGTATGTCATCATCTGCGGCTCGGCGCTCGGCACCTTCGTCGTCGCCAATCCGATACGGACGATCAAGGATTCGGGGCGCGCCATCGTCGAGGCCCTCAAGCACGCGACGCCCAAGTCGCGCGATTATCTGGATGTGCTGGGCGTGCTCTACTCTCTGATGCGTGAGTTGCGCAGCAAGCCGCGCAACGAGGTCGAGAGCCAGATCGACAATCCTGAAACCTCGCCGATCTTCACCAATTTCAAGAGCGTTCTCGACAATGAGAACCTCACCCATTTCATCTGCGACTATGCCCGGCTGATCCTGATCGGCAATGCCCGCACCCATGAGATCGAATCGCTGATGGACGAGGAAATCCAGACCATCACGCGCGACAAGCTCAAGCCCTATGGGGCGCTCACCGCGGTGTCCGAGGCGCTGCCGGCGCTCGGCATCGTCGCCGCCGTGCTCGGCGTCATCAAGGCCATGGGCGCGCTCGACCAGTCGCCCGAGCTCCTGGGCCATCTGATCGGCGCGGCGCTGGTCGGCACCTTCGCCGGCGTGTTTTTCTCCTACGGCGTCGTCGGCCCGCTGGCCACCAATATCAAGATCGTCCGCGAGAAGAAGATCAGGCTCTATATTCTCGTGAAGCAGACGCTTCTCGCTTTCATGAACGGCGCCATTCCGCAGGTCGCTCTCGAGCACGGCCGCAAGACGATCTCCGCCTATGAGCGTCCCTCGATCGACGATGTCGAGCGCGAGACGATGGCGGGCGGCAAGCCGGCGGGCGCCGAAGCGCCGGTCAAGGCGGCGGCCTGAGATGGAGAACAGCGAAACCCAGCCAGGCGCGGCGCGAACGGGAACCGGTGTTCTCACCGGTCCGGCGAGTGCGGCGGGCAAGCTCGCGATCCTCCGGCAGATTCTGGCCGAAGCCTGCCGCGAACTGGAGCAGGCGCTCAGTCCGGCCGGCGAGCCGAAGCTCGAGCTGCGGCTCGGCGCGGTGGATCTCGGCAAGGCCGGGGACGTGCTGGCCGCGCATTCCGAAAGCATCGCCACGGCGGCCTTGCGCGCCGCGCAATGGGATTCCTCATTGCTCGCGGGCCTCGATCGCGACTTCCTTTATTCGCTCGTCGACGTAATCTTCGGCGGCGTCGGCGCCGAGACGCCGTTCCGCCCCGAGCGCAATCTGACCCGGATAGAGACCGAGGTCGTCAAGGTCGTGTTCGGACAGATGACGCGCACCCTGGAGCGGAGCTTTGGCCAGACGGGCGCCGTCTCCTTCAGCGTCGAGCGGACCGATGTGCCACCCGCTTACGACGTCATCGGCCGTCCCAGCAGCGTGATCGCCGTGGTGACGGTCGAGCTCGCCTGTGCCGCGGGCGGCGGCCGGATGTTCATCGCCGTGCCGCAATCCGCCTTCGTCTTTCTCCGCCCGCCGCAGGCCCGCAAGCAGGCGGCCGCCGCGCTGGCGCTCGATCCGCAATGGCGCAGTCTGCTCGGCAATCGTCTTTATGGGGCCGATGTGACGATGACGGCGGTGTTGGGCTCCAAGCAGATGACGCTCGGCGAGATCGCCGATCTTCGCCTCGGGCAGATCATCGAGATCGATTCCGTCACCGGCCATCGCGTCAGCCTCGATTGCAACGGCCAGAAACTCTACTGGTGCAAGCTCGCCCAGGCCAACGGCGCCTATTCGCTCAATGTCGAGGACGCCATTAATCACGAACAGGAGTTCATGGATGATATCCTATCTCATTGACGGCGTGCTGCTGGTCGCCGTCATCGCGGCCGGTATCGGCATAACGCTCTTGTACCGGCAATTGCGGCGCCTGCGCGCCTATCACAAGCAGTATCAGCGCGTCTTCGCCGAAACCGGCTATGCCGTCGGCGCCATCGACAATGCGGTGCGCGACATCAACGCCCATGGCGCCCAGATCCTGCTGTCGCTCGGGCAGCGCATCGACGAGGCGCATAAGCTGATCGGCGAGATCGACGAGCGCATGGACGCCATCGCCGAGCATTTCGAGGCGCAGCGCCAGGCGGCGAGCAATGTCGTGCGCTTCGCCGAGCCGCGGCGCGGCCGGCCCGCCGCCCATGAGCGGATCGAGGAGGAAGAGGAGCAGGAACTCTATCGCGAGCCGGCTCCCGCCCGTGTCGCGCGCCAGGCTGAGCGCCCGGTGCAGTGGCCGACCCTCGGCGATCGCTTCAGCCAGTGGCGCAGCTCCGAAGAGCCGCAGGGCTGGAAGACCGCCCGCGGCGGCCGGCGCTGGCAGTGATGAGTAGGCGTGAGATCAGGGAAGAGTGATGATGAACCGTTATGGCGAAAGCTCCATCAGCGCGGCGCTCGGGCATGATGCCGGCCGCGCTCCCGAGGCACCGGAACGGGAGGCCTATGCGAATGGCGCCGAAGGACCCGGTCTCGATCTGATCAAGCGTATACCGGTCTCCGTGCAGGTGGTGCTCGGCTCCGCGACCATGACGGTCGCCGAGCTCATGCAGCTCGGGCGGGGCTCCGTCGTGACGCTCGACCGGGGCGTCGGCGAGCCGGTCGAAATCCTGGTGAACGGACGGGTGGTCGCGCGTGGCGAGGTCGTGGTCATCGAGGAAGAGAATTCCCGCCTCGGCGTATCGTTGACCGAGATCGTCGGAACGCCGTCGGCTGCCGCCGCATCACGGATGAAATAACGAAAAGTCCCATGAGTCCTGCGCGCAAGACCGATTCATATGGCGGGGCGAAGAAGGCGGCGCTCCTGCTGCTCGCCATGGGGAAGAACCATGCGGCCCAGGTCCTGCGCCATTTCAGCGCCGAGGAGCTTCGCCTCATCCCGCGTTTCGGCGCCGATTCGGATCGTATCACCGGGGTGGAATTCGAGGGCCTGGTCGAGGAGTTCGGTCGCGAATTCGCCGACGGCATGAAGTTCTTCGGCACCAGCCAGGAGGTCGAGGATCTGATTTCCGGCGTGCTGACGCCCGAGCAGATCGCCCAGATGAAGCCGGAAGTGGTGACCGAGAAGAGCGAGCCGGTCTGGAGCCGCCTGGCGGCCCTGAATGAGCAGGTCCTCGCATCTTATATCGCGCTGGAGCATCCCCAGATCGCCACTGCCGTCCTGAGCCGCATGCCCTCGGACTACGCCGCCAAGATCCTCGGTCTGCTCAACCCCGCTTTGCGCCGCGACGTCATGGGCCGCATGCTGAGCCTCACCGAGATGCATGCCGAGGCGGCCGCCCTTCTCGAGCGGGCGCTGGCGGAGGATCTGCTGGCCGGCCCGATGCGCGGGCAACAATCGGAGAGCCGCAGCCGCGTCGCCGATATCATCAACCGGCTGGATGAGGCGCAGGTCGCCGATACGCTCAGCACGCTGGCGCAGACCCGCCCCGAGGATGCCGACGCATTGCGGGGCATGCTGTTCACCTTCTCCGATATCGTGAAGCTGACCAAAGCCGCCCGTACGTTGCTGCTCGACAAGGTGCCGACCGACCGGCTGGTCGTGGCTTTGTCGGGAACCGACCCGACTCTTCAGGAGCTGGCGCTCTCCTCGCTCACCGCGCGCACCCGCCGCATGGTCGAGGCCGAGCTCAAGGGGGGGCAGAATCCGACGCAGCGCGATATCCGCTCGGCGCAGCGCGGCATCGCCGATCTGGCGCTCGCCATGGCGGGACGCGGCGAGATCGAGCTGAACCCGTCCGACTCCGAAAGCGTATCGCAGGTCGCATAAGCCCCGGCCATGTCGGAAAGCGTCGATCAGGACAGTAAAACCGAAGAGGCAACGCCTCGCAAGATCGAAGACTCGATCAGCAAGGGGCAGGTTCCCTTCTCGCGCGAGGCGCCCATCTTCGCCTCGCTTCTGGCGATGCTGACTGCGTCGCTGTTTCTGATGCGCGAAAGCGGCGCGCGGCTCGTCGTCGCGCTCGAGCGGTTTATTGAAAATCCCGCCGGGTGGTCGCTCGAAAGCAATAGCGATGCGGCGCTCCTCTTCGGCACGGTGGTGCGCGACCTCGCGATATTCCTCCTGCCGCCGATAGCCGTGCTGATGGTCGCGGGCCTCGTATCTTCCCTGGTGCAGAATCCGGTGCAATTCGTCGCTGAGCGCATCAGGCCGCAAATGTCGCGCCTGTCGCTGGGCAAGGGCTGGAAGCGCGTCTTCGGTCTCCACGGTCAGGTGGAGTTCCTCAAGAGCCTGTTCAAATTCGTGGCGATCGGCGCGATCACCTTCATCGTGGTCAGCTCCGAGCAAGGCCGCATCCTCAATGCCATGCTCATCGAGCCGGGCTCGCTGCCGGAACTCGTGCTCGGCATCGCATTGAGGCTGCTGGCCGCGGCCTGCGTCGCCACCGTCGTGCTGATGGCCGTAGATCTCGTGTGGTCCAGATTGTCATGGCTGCGTGAGCTGCGCATGACGCGCCAGGAAGTGAAGGAGGAATACAAGCAGTCGGATGGCGATCCGATCGTGAAGGCGAGGCAAAGGTCACTGGCGCGCGACCGCGTGCGCAAGCGGATGATGGCGGCGGTGCCGCGGGCGACGCTGGTCATCGCCAACCCGACGCATTATGCGGTGGCCTTGCGCTACGAGCGTGCCGAGGGCGGCGCGCCGGTGGTCGTCGCCAAGGGGCAGGACCTGATCGCCCTCAAGATCAGGAAGATCGCCGAGGAGAACGGCATTCCGGTCATCGAAGACAAGCCTCTGGCAAGGGCCCTGTGCAAGAGTGTCGAGGTCAACATGATGATCCCGGCGGAGTTCTACCAGGCGGTCGCACAGATCATTCATTTCATATCCTCACAGAAACAGCGTTATTCCACGGGAAACAGGCAATAGAAGATGCGGCGGCGCGAAAGTGATCATGACCTTATTCGGGAGAGGGCCCTGGGCGACGGCTTAAGCGAGGTGGCGACCGAGCTGAGACTCGTCGATGTGACCGACCTGATCGCCTATATCCGCGGCGAGCAGCTCGCCAATCTGGGCGACCTCGTCAGCTCTTCGATCGAGCGTTTCTTCAAGCCCGATACGCTGCGCTACGGCAAGGCGGCGGATATCGATCTCACCTGGGGATCAGAGCCCGCCATCAAGATCGACATGGAATTCCACAATCTGGATGTGAGCGTCTATTTCTCGCTGCTGCTCGAAAGCCTGCGGGCCGGCGTCGAGATCAACTACACCAATCTCAACGATGCCGCCGGCGACCCGAGCCGGAACACGGCACGCCTCATCAAGGCCATTGCCGATGCGCGGCTCGCCGCCTATCGCCCCGCATAAGCTCCAGACAAGCTTGCCCGTTTAAATCCTGAGAGGCATTCAGGGTATCTTGTCATGAGTGGGATTGGTCTTTTCGGGGTCGCTTTTCAACAGGCGCAATGGCTGTCGGTCCGCCAGACGGCCATCGCCGAGAATATCGCCAATGCCAATACCCCGGGCTACCGCGCGGTCGATGTCGAATCCTTCGACACCGTCCTTCAGAAGACCGGCCTCGATCTGAGCCTCACCACCTCCGGCCATATGGCCACCGGCGTGAACGGAATCCGGCCACCCGCCATCGAGCGTGCCAAGGACATCAAGGTTTCGGCTTCCGGCAATTCGGTCGGCGTCGAGCGCGAGCTGATCAAGGCCGAGGAGGTCAACCGCGCTTATGCCCTGAACACCAATGTCGTGAAGGCCTTTCACAAGATGCTGCTGATGAGCGTGAAATAAGCCATGTCCGATCCCCTGCAGATCTCGCTGCGCGTGGCGGCCTCGGGCCTGGAAGTGCAATCCACGCGGCTGCGCGTCGTCGCGGAAAATCTCGCCAATGCGCAATCGACGGGCGCGACCCCCGGCGCCGACCCCTATCGGCGCAAGACGGTGAGTTTCGAAAACGTCCTCGACCGGGCGAGCGAGGCCTCGCTCGTCAAGGTCGGTGACATCGGCGTCGACCGGACACCCTTCGAGCTCGAATATCGCCCCGGCCATCCGGCGGCCGATGAGCGCGGCTTCGTCAAGCTGCCGAATGTCAATATGGCGACGGAGCTTGCCGATATGCGCGAGGCCAACCGGTCCTATGAGGCCAATCTGCAGATCATCAAGCGGACGCGCGAGCTTCTGTCGATGACCATAGATCTCTTGAGGAGTCAGGGATGATCGATCCGATCTCTTCCTTTGCATCGAAGCTGTCTTCGGGCGCGGTGGGCGGCCCGGCACGTGCCAGCGCCGGCAGTTACGGCGCGTCGGGCGTCGATTTCGGCACCGCGCTGCAGCAGATCGCCGCCGACGCCGCCCAAAGCCTGAAGACCGCGGAAACGGTCTCGGTCGCCGGCATGGAGGGCAGGGCGTCGGCCCAGAAGGTCGTCGAGGCGGTGATGACCGCCGAGCAGAATCTCCAGGCGGCGATCGCCATCCGCGACAAGGTCGTCAATGCCTATCTCGAACTCACCCGCATGGCCATTTGAGGTTTCCTGATGAGAGCGCTTGCCATCGCCGCCACCGGAATGTCCGCCCAGCAGCTGAATGTCGAGGTGATCGCGAACAATATCGCGAATATCAACACGACCGGCTTCAAGCGGGCGCGCGCCGAATTCACCGATCTTCTCTATCAGACCGAAAGGCTGCAGGGCGTTCCGAACCGGGGCAATGAGAATGTCGTGCCGGAAGGCGCGCAGCTCGGGCTCGGCGTGCGCACCGCCGCCATCCGCAATCTTCACATCCAGGGCACGCTCGCCCATACCAACAACAAGCTCGATGTCGCCATCACCGGCAATGGCTGGCTCCAGGTGACCGGCGCCGACGGCGAGATCCTCTATACCCGCGCCGGCGCCTTGAACACCAACGCCACCGGCCAGCTCGTCACCGTCGACGGTTATTCGGTGGAGCCCGCCATCACGCTGCCGCCCGATACCGTCGATGTCAGCATCACCGAAACCGGCCAGGTCTTCGTCCGTCTCGGCGGCCAGTCGGCGGTCCAGCAGGTCGGCCAGCTGACGCTGGCGAACTTCGTCAATGAAGCGGGGCTCGATCCGCTGGGCGGCAACCTCTATCGCGAAACGGCGGCTTCGGGCGCGCCGGTGACGGGCAATCCAGGTGATGCCGGATACGGCACGCTCCGCCAGTTCTATCTCGAAAGCTCCAATGTCGATCCGGTGCGCGAGATCACCGAGCTGATCCAGGCGCAGCGCGCCTATGAAATGAACTCCAAGGTGATCCAGGCCGCCGACGACATGTCGAGCGTCGTCAGCAAGGGCATCAGGTGAAGATGAGCTTTCTCCGCTGGATAGTCGTGATCACGGTCCTTTCGGGCACGGCGGAGCTTTCGCGCGCCGAGGACGTCATGCTGGCGGTGCCCACTGTCACGCTCTATCCGGGCGATGTGATCGGCGACGCGCAGATCGTCGAGCGCGCATTCGCGCCGGGCACGACGGGCAAATTGCCGGTCGCCGAGCAGCGGGGCGCGGTGGTCGGCAAGGTGGCGCGGCGCACCTTGCTGCCCGGCAAGCCCATTCCCCTGCATGGCCTCAAGGATCCCGACGCGGTGACGCGCGGGACTACGGTCATCGCCATGTTCAGGGCCGGCGGACTGACCATCACCTCGGCGGTCACGCCGCTGCGGTCGGGCCAAGTCGGCGACACGATCGAGGCGCGCAACACCGACAGCGGGCAGATCATCCGCGGCGTGATCCAGGCCGACGGAACATTGCGCGTGGGCGTCGTCAGATGAGACTGGCGGCGCTTGTTGGCCTCCTGGTCCTTCTCTGCCTGCCGACGCCCGCGGGCGCCGTCGACCTGCTGCAGGCGCCGGGATCGCAAGGGGGCGCCGGGCGGGGCCGCGATCTCATTCCCTCGCCGCCTCTGTCCGGCGGCTATGCCCGCGTCAAGGACATCGCGATGCTGCAGAATGTCCGCGACAACCAGCTCATCGGCTATGGCCTGGTGATCGGACTTCAGGGCACCGGCGACAGCCTGCGCAATTCACCTTTCACCGAGCAGTCGATGCGCTCCATGCTCGACCGCCTTGGCGTCAACATCCGCGGCTCGCAACTGCGGGCGCGCAATGTCGCCGCCGTCATCGTCACCGCCAATCTCCCGCCTTTCGCCGGCAAGGGCTCGCGCATCGATGTCACGGTGTCGTCGCTCGGCGACGCGACCTCGCTCGGCGGCGGCACGCTGGTTTTTACCCCGCTCACCGGCGCCGATGGGCGGGTCTATGCGGTGGGACAGGGCGCCATTGCGGTTTCGGGCTTTTCGTCTTCCGGGGATGCCGAGAACCTGACGCAGGGCGTTCCGACCACGGGCCGCATCGCCAATGGCGCCCTGGTGGAGCGCCAGACGCGCGGCCAGTTTTCCGACATCCAGGATCTCGTCCTCGAATTGCGCAATCCCGATTTTGGCACCGCGGTCAATGTGACCGATGCCATCAACGCCTATGCCATCCAGCGTTATGGCCGCGCGGTGGCCGAGGAGCGCGATCTGCGCACCATCGTGCTCGACAAGCCGGACCGGGTCGGCGCCGCGCGTTTCATCGCCGAGATCGGCGAGCTTCCGGTCATGCCGGCGACCACGGCCCGCGTCGTCATCGACGAGCGCTCCGGCACCATCGTCATCGGCCAGGATGTGACCATCTCCACCGTCGCCGTCACCCATGGCAGCCTCACCGTCCGCGTCACCGAGGAGCCGACGGTCGTGCAGCCGGAGTCCTTCTCGCGCGGCGTGACGGCGGTCGAGCCGAGCACCACGATTTCCGCCGACCAGCAGGATGGACAATTGCGCATCGTCGACGGCGCCGATCTCAATACCCTCGTCGAGGGCCTGAACCAGATGGGCCTCAAGCCGATGGGCATCATCTCCATCCTGCAGGCCATCAAGTCGGCCGGCGCGTTGCAGGCGGAGCTCGTCGTCCAATGAAGATCGTATATGTGACGGCTGCGGGCCTTCTCCTCCTTCAGGCGCACGCCGCCTCGGGGCAGGACCTGGCGCCGGGCATATTCAAGGCCGATCTCGGTCTCATCACCGGATCGACCACTCCGGTCGAGCCGCAGAGCCCTTCCCAGCAATATTGCGTGAACATCGCCGACCAGGCGGCGGATGCGCGTTTCGCCTGGCAGGCCAAGACGATCAACGAGCTCGAGAAAGAGATCGACAAGCGGCTGGCCGAGCTCGACGCCAAGCGCGCCGAATATCAGGAATGGTCGAAGAAGCGCGAGGAGATCCTCGCCAGGGCGTCCGAACATGTCGTCTCCATCTACGCCAAGATGCGTGCCGACGCGGCTGCCCTCCAGCTCGCGGTGCTCGACGACGAGATCGCCTCGGCCGTGCTCGTCAAGCTCAATGCCCGCACCGCCAGCGCCATTCTCAACGAGATGGAGCCGGGACGGGCGGCCCAGCTCACCAAGGCGATGGTCGACGCCGCGCGCGGTGTCCCCGCCGGAAAGAAATCATGAAGCGTAGAATTCCAGCCTTGCCTCTCTTGCTGCTGCTCGCCGGTTGCGCGGTGGATCCTCAGGACTTCAACGTGGCGCCGCATCTGACGCCGGTCGGATCCGGCATCCAGCGCATCAGCACCGGCGGGGAGCCGCGCTCGCTGCAGAGCCTCGATGAGGACATGAACCCGCTGTCCTGGGAGGGCACCAACGCCGATCTCTTTCGCGATCCGCGCGCGCGGCGCATCGGCGATATCGTGACGGTCGATATCTTCATCAACGACAAGGCGACGCTCGACAACAATTCCGAGCGGTCGCGTGAATCGGAAGCCGATGCCGGCTTCGCCATCGGCCTCGATTTCCTGCCCACCACCTATCCGACGGCGGGCCGCGGCTTCGTCGATTCGAACTCCAAGTCCAAGGGCAAAGGAGAAATCGACCGTTCCGAGAAGATCAATCTTTCGGTGGCGGCCCTGGTCACCGACATCCTGCCCAACGGCAACCTGGTCATCAGCGGCTCCCAGGAGGTCCGCGTCAATTACGAGGTTCGTGTCCTCACCATCGCCGGCGTGGTCCGTCCGCAGGACATCTCGCGGGAGAATATGGTGCCTTACGACAAGATCGCCGAGGCGCGGGTCTCCTATGGCGGCCGCGGCCGTCTGTCGGAAGTGCAGCAGCCGGGCTGGGGACAGCAGCTCTTCGACATCTTCACACCTTTCTAGGCGAAAATGGCGGAAGAAACCGACAAGCCCGAAGGCAGCGACGCGGTAGCGGACAAGCCGAAGACCGGAACATCCGTCATGTCGCTGATCCTGGCGATGGTGCTGGTGACGGCGCTTGCCGCGGGCGCCGGCGGTCTCGTCGGCATCCTCCTTTATTCCAAGATCGAGCATGCCGCCAAGGAGAAGGCCACGGCCAAGGAAGAGAAGGCGGTGTCCGAATATGCCGGCGATCTGACGGTCAAGACGTTGCCGCCGGTGCTGACCAATCTCGCAAGCCCGTCCAATGTCCTGCTGCGCATCGAGGCGGCGCTCATTTTCGACGGCGCCGCGCCCAAGGACGCCGATGCGCTCGCCACCCAGATATCGGGCGACGCCATGGCCTATCTACGCACCGTGTCGCTGCGCCAGATCGAGGGGGCCTCGGGTCTCCTGCATCTGCGCGAGGATCTGACCGAGCGCGCCAAGATCCGCTCCGACGGACGGGTGCGCGAATTCATCATCCAGGGACTGGCGGTCGAATGAAACGGGCCGTCCTCGCGATAGCGTTCCTGGCGCTGCTGCCGGCGGCCGCCGCCCTGGCGCAGGCGCCCGACATAGGCGCGATCCTGCCGACCAGCGATCCGACGGCGGCCGGCCGCATCGTCCAGTATATCGTGCTGATCACCGTTCTGTCGGTGGCGCCCGGCCTTCTGATCATGGTGACGAGCTTCACCCGCTTCGTCGTGGCCTTGTCTTTCCTGCGCTCGGGGCTGGGCCTGCAAAGCACGCCGGCGAATATCATTCTCATCACCCTGGCATTGTTCATGACCTTCTATGTCATGGCGCCGACCTTCGACCGGGCCTGGAACGGCGGCCTCAAGCCCTTCATGGACAATCAGATCAGCGAAGAGGTCGCCTACAAGCAGATCACCGATCCCTTCCGTGAATTCATGACGGCGCATGTCCGCGAAAAGGATCTGCGCATGTTCGAGGACATGGCGGCGCAGAACTTTCCCAAGCGCGCCGAGGGCGCCGAGATCGATCTGCGCATCCTCATTCCCGCCTTCATGATCTCCGAATTGCGGCGCGGCTTCGAGATCGGCTTCCTCATCGCGCTGCCTTTCCTGGTCATCGACCTGATCGTGGCGACGCTCACCATGTCGATGGGCATGATGATGCTGCCGCCGACGGCCATTTCCTTGCCGTTCAAGATCCTGTTCTTCGTTCTGATCGACGGCTGGAATCTCCTGGTCGGCAGCCTCATCAGATCTTTTTCCTAGATATTAAGAGACGGGTAACGAATCGCCGTTATCAATATGAGCATGGCAGATTAGGGCCTGCGATCGATACGCGCCCTGAGAGCATGATGCCGCTCTGCTATGCCGGTGCAAGCCCGGTATTCCAGCATGAAACTGTTCAAACAGGGCATCATCCATGTCTAGCATCATGACCAATACCTCAGCCATGACCGCGTTGCAGTCGCTGAGCTCCACCAACAAGTCGCTCGACCAGACCCAGGCCCGCATTTCGACCGGCCTGCGCGTTGCGACCGCCTCCGACAACGCCGCCTACTGGTCGATCGCGACCACCATGCGCTCCGACAACTCGGCTCTGTCGACCGTTCAGGACGCCCTCGGCCTCGGCGCCGCCCAGATCGATGTCGCCTATACCGCGACCGACAAGGCCATCAAGGTCGTCGACGAGATCAAGAGCAAGCTCGTCGCCGCACGCCAGCCGGGCGTCGACCGCAGCAAGGTCCAGTCCGAGATCACGCAGCTGCAGTCGCAGCTCGTCGGCATGGCCGCCGCCGCCTCTTTCAGCGGCGAGAACTGGCTGTCGGTCGATTCGAGCGCCGCCGGCTACAACGCCACCAAGACCATGGTCGCCTCCTTCACCCGTTCCGGCGCCACCGTGTCGATCGGCACGATCTCGATCAACGTCAATTCGAGCAAGCTGTTCGACGCCAGCGCCTCGGCGACCGGCATTCTCGACGCCGAGAGCACCACGACCAACGGCAATGTCGACTACTCGGTCACGACGCTGAACATCTCGACCCTGACCAACAGCGCCAACGATCTCGAGGATCTCGAGGAGATCATCAGCACCGTCGACGGCGCCATCAAATCGATGTCGACCTCCGCCAGCGACCTCGGCGCCGCCAAGAAGCGCATCGGGATGCAGCAGGACTTCGTCTCCAACCTCATGGACGCGATCGACCGCGGCGTCGGCCAGCTCGTCGACGCCGACATGAACGAGGAATCGACCCGCCTCGCCGCTCTGCAGGTTCAGCAGCAGCTCGGCATCCAGGCGCTGTCGATCGCCAACCAGAACAGCCAGAACATCCTGTCGCTGTTCCGCTAAGCGGTCCATTACTGAACTCGATTGAGGCCGCGCTGCCCTTCGGAGCGCGGCCTTTCTCTTTTTTGCGCGTGATCAGGAAAAGTGGACGCCGGTTTTCCGTCCGATCACGCGCCATACAAAAAATTCCGATCACATTCATCACTTCAGGTCGCTCCGACCTGAAGTGATCGTGATCCAGGGATCATGCCCCGCGCAAGCTTCCGCGTCGAGAATCCCGGCATTGGCGCGGAGATTCGAAGGACTGGGAATGGCCTATATGGAGCATGCTGAGCGTTTGTGGGGCAGTATTCTGGGCCTGGGCGCGCGCCGGCTTTTGGCGCTCGCCGTCATCGGAGTCAGTGTCCTGGCCTTTGTCGGCCTGGCCGCTTACTTCCTGAGCCGCCCGAGCAATGAAGTCCTCTATACCGGCCTCGATGCCCAGGATGTCACCCGCGTCGGCGCCGCCTTGACCGAAGCGGGCATTCCCTTCGATGTTAATGCCGAAGGCACCGCCGTCATGGTGCGTTACGGGCAGACCGCCAAGGCCCGCATGCTCCTGGCCGAGAAGGGCCTGCCGCGCAGCGAGACCGCCGGCTATGAGCTCTTCGACAATATGGGCTCGCTCGGCCTCACCTCCTTCATGCAGGAAGTGACCCGGGTGCGCGTTCTCGAAGGCGAGATCGCCCGCACCATCCAGTCCATGAAAGGCATCAAGGCGGCCCGCGTCCATATCGTGATGCCCGATGGCGGCTCTTTCCGCCGCGCCCAGCAGCCGCCTTCCGCCTCGGTCGTCATCCGCACCGACACCAGCGATGAATTCGGCTCGGCCCAGGCGATCCGCCATCTGGTCGCCGCCGCCGTGCCGGGCCTCGCTGTCGATCAGGTGACGGTCCTCAATACCAGCGGCGTTCTCCTGGCCTCGGGTGGCGACATGGCCAGCGCCGCGCCGGGCAAGCTCGCGGGGCTCGAAAAGTCCGTCAGCCAGGAGATTCAGGACAATATCTCGAAGACCCTGGTGCCCTATCTGGGCCTGTCCAACTTCCAGGTCAGCGTCGCGGCGCGCCTCAACACCGACAAGAAGCAGACCAGCGAAACCATCTTCGACCCCGAGTCCCGCGCCGAGCGCTCCATCCGCACGGTGAAGGAAACCGGCACGACCCAGAATACCAGCGGCAAGTCCTCCGTCAGCGTGTCGCAGAATATCCCCGATGGCCAGCGCGATACGCCGGGTTCCGACAATTCGACCCAGGAATCCGAAAGACGCGAGGAGCTCACCAATTTCGAGATCAACTCCAAGACGATCTCGACCGTCAGCGACGGCTACAGAATCGAAAATCTCTCCGTCGCGGTGGTCGTCAACCGCGATCGTATCGTCGAGCTTCTCGGCAAGGACGCCAAGCCCGAGGACGTCCAGGCCCAGACCCGCGAGATCGAGCAGCTCGTCGCCTCGGCGGCGGGGCTCGATGACGGGCGCGGCGACAAGGTCAAGGTCACGGCGGTGCAGTTCTTCCAGAACGGCGCCGCGATGGAGCCGGAGGCGGGCGATGGGCTGTTGGACCAGCTTCTGCGCCAGTCCGGCACCTTGATCAACGCCATCACCGTGCTCGCCGTGGCGGCGCTTCTGATCTGGTTCGGGCTCAAGCCGGCCTTGCGCGCGATTTTGCAGCCCCAGGCCTTGCCGCAATCCATGCCGCCCGGCCTGCTGCCGGGCTCGGCCTCGCCCGGCGACGGTTCGCTCGGCATCCTGAACGCGGATGAGCCCAATCTCATCGAGGACGTGACCAGCCGGATGCGGCGCACGCCGCAGAAGCGGCTGGAGCAGATGGTCGAATATGACGACGAACAGGCGGCCGCCATCCTGAAGCAATGGATCATGGAAGCGAAGCACGCATGAAGGTCGTTCCGCTTTCCGCCTATCTCGACCGGGGAAAGGCAACTGGCGCCACAGCGCCGGTGACGCCGGCGACCGCGCCGCAGATGACGCGCGAGGAGGAGATCGCGGCAGCCAGGCGGGACAGCGAGAGATTGGGCCGCGAGGCGGCGCAGCGTGACTATGAAGAAGCGCTGCGGACCGCCGAGCAGAATTTCGAGGCCCGCCTCGCCGAGGAACGGCAGCTCTGGGTGCGCGAGCAGGGCGCGGTGCTGACCCAGGCGCTCGGCGACGGTTTCACCCGGATCGAGGCCGAGATCGCCGCGGTCACCGCGCGGCTTCTCGAACCCTTCATCATCTCGGAAGCCCGCCGCAAGATCCTCGTCGAGCTTCAGCAGACGCTTGCCGAGCTGCTCACGGATCCTGAGGCCGCGACGCTGCGCATCGAAGGTCCGGGTGATCTTCTCGCGATGCTGCGCGAGGGGCTCGGCTCCAAAGACAATCTCGTGACCTTCCAGGTGAGCGACCGGCCGGATATTCACGTCGAAACCGGCAACACGGTCATCGAGACGCGGCTTTCGGCCTGGACGGCGCGCCTGAAGGAGGCGTCACGATGAGCCAGGAGGAAAAGGATCCGATCAGCCGCGAGCTCGTCATCATCCGCCGGCGGCCGCATGCCGAGGGCGAGGCCCATCATGGCGGCGTCTGGAAGATCGCCTATGCCGATTTCATGACGGCGATGATGGCTTTTTTCCTGGTGATGTGGCTGATCAATGCCGCGAATGAGGAAACCCGGGCGCAGGTGGCGAGCTATTTCAACCCGGTGAAGCTGGTCGATTCCCGCACCAGCACCAAGGGTCTGCAGGATCTCGATGCCGGCGCCGACGGCATCATCACCAAGGAGCCGGTGGTCAACCGGACCAAGACGGACGGGACCGAAAAGGCTGAGCCCGGCGAGAAGAAGATCACCGAGGAGATGCTGCTGCGCGAGCCCTTCGCGGCGCTCGCGCAGATCGCCGGTCCCGCCGAGGAGCAGGTCAAGGCAGAGACGCCGAAAGCCGGCGCGCTTCCGGAAGAGTCGGGCCGGCCCGGCAGGCTCGGCGGCAAGGCCTATCTCGATCCCTTCGATCCGCAGACCTGGCAGCGCGTCGCCTCCAATGCGGAGCCTGGTGATGAAACCCCGGTCGAGCCTCTTCGGCATGAGCAGATCAAGCTGGAAAAGCCGCCGGAAGACAAGCCGGCGGATAAGCCTGCGGACAAGCCGGCGCCGCCCGCGGCTGAAGCCGCCAAGCCTCCCGATGAGGTGAAGCCGCCGCAGGAAGCAAAGGCCCCCGAGGACAAGGACGCCGTCAAGGAACGCAAGGCCGAGCATGAGGCGCATGCACCCAACCCCGAGCAGGATGCCAGGCAGATCGAGAAGGAGATCAAGAACGCGCTCGGCGTCAAATCGCCGGGCGCCTCGCCCAAGCTCGAAGTGCGCAGCACCGCCAATGGCGTCCTGATCAGCCTCACCGACGATGCGGGGTTCGGCATGTTCGCCATCGCCTCGGCCGAGCCGCAGCCGGTCCTCGTGAATTATATGGAGAAGATCGGCAAGATTCTGAATGAGCGGCCGGGCAGGATCATCATTCGCGGCCACACCGATGGCCGGCCGTTCCGCTCCGATGTCTATGACAATTGGCGGCTGTCTTCGGCGCGCGCGCATATGGCCTATTACATGCTGGTGCGCGGCGGCGTCGACGAGAAGCGGGTCGAGCGCATCGAGGGCTATGCCGATCGAGATCTGAAGGTTCCGAACGATCCGGAGGCGGCGGAGAACCGCCGTATCGAGATTCTGCTGGAAGAAGGTGAATCGTGAATTTGCGTCGACCGCTCGCTTTGGCTTTGCTGATGAGCCTTCCTCTGGCCGGACCTGCCCGAAGCGAGCAGCCGAAACAGCAGCCTTTCGAGATGGTGCGCTCGCTCCAGTTCCTGCAGGAGAACATCACCCTCGGCAGCCAGGCGTCGCAGGCGGCGCAGCAGAAATTCCTGCTCCAGATGACGGAAAGCTTCCCGGCGGCCGATATGCAGACATGGCGCGACCGGAAGAATTTTTCGGCCGCGATCATTCACGCCTTGAGCGGCGGCGATCCGGCGGTGCTGCGCGGACTGGTCAAGCAGGGCGCCATCGCGAGCGAGGACCTGCCTTTGGCCGAAGGTACGCTCGCTTATGCGGAAGGCCGCCCCAAGGATGCCGCCGGCCTGCTGCTCACGGTCGATGCGCGGCTTCTGGATCCGGCGCTCGGCGGCTATGTGGCGCTCACCCAGTCGGCGCTGGTTGCCGATGTCGATCCCAAGCGGGCCGGGCAGCTGCTCGACCTGGCGCGCCTTCTGATGCCCGGCACGCTGGTCGAGGAGGCTTCGCTCCGGCGTGAGGTCACGGCGGTCGTCCAGGACGGCGACATCGAGAAGTTCGAGCGTCTGGCGCGCCAGCAGCTCACCCGCTTCCGCCAATCGCTTTATGCCGTAGCCTTCCGCAACCAGTTCACCGAGGCGCTGATCAAGCTCGATTACAGCGTGAAATCGGGCCGGTTGCGCGTCATCGCCGAGATCCTCGACGCCTTGCCGCCGGGCGACCGCCGCGAGCTCTATCTCCTGATCGCGCAGCGCGCCTTGCTGGCGGGCAAGACCGAGATGGCGCGCTTCGCCGCCGACCGTGCCGCCGAGCTGGCAATGACCGCCGGCGCGTCGGAAAATATCCGAGCCGAGCTTTATGCCGCCGCTTCCCTCATCGTCACCGACGAATTCGACGCGGCGCTCCAGAAGCTCAAGGCAATCGATACGACAAAGCTCACGCCGGAGGATTCGCAGCTGCTCGGCAATGCGCTGGCGCTGGCGACGCGCCTGCGCGAATGGCCGCAGCCGCCGTCATTCCCCGATGCCGAGCGTGAGGATCGCGCCCAGCGCGCCGCGGAGCTGGAGGCCGAGGCGCAATCCATCGCGGCGCTCACCGAGCGCGTGAAGGAGGCCATTGCGCGCACCGACGATTTCCTGAAGAGGCAAACCCAATGATGAAGGCAGTGGCCGAGAAGGCCATGCAGATGCAGGTCGCGCAGGGGCAATCCGGCATGCGTCAGGCGCTCCGCTTCCGCATGGGCGGAGATCAGCCGATGGCGGATTTCGAGGGCCTTCTCGCCAGGCAATCGGCGGTTCATGACGCGCCGCTCGAGAAGCTGGACGGCCAGGCGGCCGACAACCGCATCGAGCAGGCACCGCGGACGACGACCGAGGTGCTCTTCATGGCGCTGGCCGGCGGCGCCGAGATCACGGTGCAGGAGGAGACGCCCGAGCCTCAAGACGAGGATGACAGCGCTGAGGATGGCGAGCCTGCAAAGGCGGATGAGGCTCCTGCGGAAGCCGTCATCATGCGGCTTCAGCCTCCGGCCATTGCGGTCGAGGAGAGCGCCGACCGTCCGCAAATACAGACGGAGACGAAACGAGAGAAGGATGCGGCTCCGCCCGCTAGGCTCGTTATACCGGCCGGTGCCGCTTTGCCTTTGGTGAACGAGAAGGGTGGTGATGACCTTGTTGCTGATTCTGTGCCGGCCGTTGCGGACGACGCCCCCGACAGCCCGGCTGTCGCCGGGAGGCGGAATCCGAAGCGCGTGGAAGAAGCGCCGGCTGTCGACAAGGCCGCGAGGAGCCAGGACGGCGCGCCGACTGTCACGCTGATCCGCGTGGCTGGCCAGGAAACCCATTTCGCGCCGTCGCTGGCGCCCATGCTCGGCGAACAGAAGATCGACACTTTGCCATTGAATACGCCGGCCGGGCCTGATGGGCCGGTCCGCGCCCAGCCGGCCCCGCCTCCCGGCGTGGTCAAGATGCCGAACGGCCCTCTCAGGACATTGAAGGTCGAGCTCGGCTCGCAGGAGCTGGGCCTGGTGCATGCAACCGTGGCGATCAAGGACAAGGCGCTCGATCTGAGGATCGGCGCGGTACGCGATGAGGCCGTCGCGGGCCTCAAGGAGAATGCCGGCAAGCTGTCCGACGCGCTCCAGGCGCTCGGTTATTCGGTCGATGGTGTCAGCGTGCAGAAGATGCAGCAGAGCGACGCCGGAAATCAGACCGGCGCCGGCCAGCCGATGCAGCAGGACGCCGGCGGCCAGGACGCCCGGGGGCAGGGGCAGCAGCGGACATCGGGTGGATCGGGATCCGGCTCGGAAAATTCCAACGGTCACTCCCGGCATATGCGCCATGACGATCATTTCGCGGAGCAAGAAGGCCATGATCAGCCCAAGAGCACTGCTGCTGGCCGCAATGGCCGCGGCGTCTTTCTTTGATGGCGGCACGGCGCTTGGCGCCTCGGCGCCGTCGACGGTCTGCGAGCGCGAGATGCTGCGCGCTTCCGAGCAGCATCAGGTGCCGCTCGGCGTCCTCTATGCGGTCGGGCTGACCGAGACCGGACGCAAAGGCTCGCTGCAGCCTTACGCGCTCAATGTCGAGGGCAGGGCGCTTTACTCCGCCAGCGCCGCCGAAGCGATGCGCAAGTTTCAGGTCGCGCGCGCCGGCGGCGCCAAGCTCATCGATCTCGGCTGCATGCAGATCAATCACTACTATCACGGCCGCGAGTTTCGCAGCCTGAGCGACATGCTGGCGCCGCATCAGAATGTGGAATATGCGGCGCGCTTCCTGAAGGAACTGCGCCAGCGCGAAGGCAGCTGGACGCTCGCGGTGGCGCGCTATCATGCCGGTCCCAACAACAATCCCGCTCAGAAACGTTATGTGTGTCGCGTCATCGCCAATATGGTGGCGACCGGCTTCGGCGCCTGGACCGCGAATTCACGCAAATTCTGCCGCTGAAATTCCGATGCGTAATATTTTCGGGATACTTCTGAATGACCGATTATGGTTAATATTCCATTAAGTTCTCGATCTGGAATCCCTCAGTATTTACACGTATTTGACCCCCTGACTCGCGATCAATTACGAAAAGATGGTTAATGATTCGAGAGGGCTTGCGGGTGATTATCATTGTCGATGAGCGTCAGATGGTCACGCAGGCCTATGAAGCGAGCTTCGGTCGCGAGGGGATCGCTTCGATGGGCTTCGGTCCGGCCGACTTCAACAACTGGGTGGAAAGCGCCGCGGCGCCCGATCTCGAAGCGGTGGAAGCCTTCATTCTCGGTGATTGCGCCGAGCGTGAGGATTATCCCCGGCAGATCCGCAACAAGACGCGCGCGCCGGTCATCGCGCTCAATGAAAGCCCCGGTCTCGAGCAGACATTGAAGATCTTCGCCGCCGGTGTCGATGACGTGGTGCGCAAGCCGGTCCATGTTCGCGAGATCATGGCGCGCGTCGAGGCCATCCGCCGCCGCCGCGAGGATGCGGCGGGCTATACCGATGTCGGCGATATCCGGGTTTTCTCGGACGGCTGCGATCCGGTCGTCAAGGGCGAGGTCCTGCTGCTGCCGCGCCGCGAGCGCCGCATCCTCGAATATCTCGTCAGCCGCCGCGGCCGCCTCGTCAGCAAGGCGCAGATCTTCAGCTCCATCTACGGCATCTTCGATGAGGACGTTCAGGAGAATGTCATCGAGAGCCATATCAGCAAATTGCGCAAGAAGCTGCGCAACCGCCTGGGCTTCGATCCGATCGAATCCAAGCGTTATCTGGGCTACCGCCTCATCGCCGAGCCGGCGCCCGAAATGGCCGCGGCCGACGGTCTCGAGGACGAGATGCCGGCGGCGCTCATCGGCCACGACGCCACCTCCGTCGCTTTGCTTGCCGACGAAATGGCCTGCTGATCGCGCCGCCGTCGCCGCAGCCAGCTTCACGCAAGTCTGATCGCGTCTACTGTCGTTAGATGAGACCAGTCAATCGAGGGAGTGGGCCATGAGCCTCTATGGTGTGATGCGGACCAGCACGTCGGGCATGACGGCGCAGGCCAACCGATTGAGCGCGGTTGCCGACAATATCGCGAATTCGAACACCACCGGCTACAAGCGCTCCTTCACCGAGTTCTCCTCGCTGATCATCGATTCCAACCCGAGCAGCTACACGCCGGGCAGCGTCCAGACGACGGTGCGCACCGCGATCAGCCAGCAGGGCAACCTCCTCGGAACGACCTCGACGACCGACCTTGCCATCAGGGGCAACGGCTTCTTCGTCGTGTCGGATACCGACGGCACCCCCTATCTCACCCGCGCCGGTTCCTTCATCCCCGACAGCAACGGCAATCTCGTCAACGCCGCCGGCTTCTATCTGATGGGCTATCCGATCACCAATGGCGACATCAATGTCGTCGCCAATGGTTATTCCGGGCTCGAAGTCGTCAATCTGGACGATCTGGCGATGCGGGCCAATCCGAGCACCGAAGGCAAGTTCCGCGTCAACCTGCCGGCCAACGCCACCGCCGTCGCCCCGGGCAACCTGCCCTCCGTCATGCCCGGCGGTCCTTCGACGGAGTACACCGCAAAGACCTCGCTCGTGACCTATGACAATCTCGGCAACGAGGTCATTCTCGACGTCTATTCGACCAAGACCGGCACCGGCACCTGGCAGATGACCGTCTTCGACAAGTCGACAGCCGGCCCGAACGGCTTCCCCTATTCGAGCGGCCCGCTGTCGACGACCAATCTCACCTTCAACACCACGACCGGCCAGCTGACGGCGCCGAATCCACCGTCGCTGTCGGTCACCATTCCCAATGGCCAGGCCCTGACCATCGATATCGGCGGCACCACCCAGTTCGCCGGCGACTACACGATCAATGATGCGATGGTGAACGGCAACAAGCCGGTCGCGGTCGAGAAGGTCAATTTCGGCTCGGATGGCGTCGTCTATGCGACCTATTCCAACGGCAACAAGGTGCCGGTGTTCAAGATCCCGCTCGCCGACGTCACCAGCCCCAACAATCTCAATCAGCTCACCGGCAACGTCTTCTCCACCTCGGCAGAATCGGGCGACGTGCAGATCGGCTTCCCGGGGACCGATGGCCGCGGCTCCGTCCTGTCCAACACGCTCGAGCAGTCGACCGTCGACATGGCCACGGAACTCACCACCATGATCGACGCCCAGCGCGGCTATACCGCGAATTCCAAGGTCTTCCAGACCGGCGCCGAGCTGATGGATGTGTTGGTCAATCTCAAGCGCTGATCGACGGGCCGGGGATAGGGGCAGGGGAGCCGCCACGATATGAGCTTGTCCGCGGGATTGAACATCGCACGTTCGGCCCTGGCTGCCGTTTCGGGGCAGACATCGGTCATATCGCGCAATATTTCCGGCGTGAACGATCCCAACTATGCGCGTCGCACCGCCAATGTGACCTCGCTCATCAGCGGCGGCGGAGTCGAGATCTCCTCGATCACGCGCTCCACCGACAAGGTGCTGTTCGCGACCAAGATCGAGGCGTCGTCGCGCGCCACCATGCATGAGGAGATCGCCGCGGCCCTGAATGCGCTGGAGAACACGTTGAGCGATCCCGATCTGGGCAGGTCGCCGACCGCTTTGATCGGCAAGCTCACCGATGCGCTTCAGCTCTATGCCAACGCGCCGCATGACGTGACGGCGGCCGCCTCCGCCGTCACCAGCGCCGTCAACCTCGCCAATGCGCTCAATGACGCGAATAATATGGTGCAGGGTGTCCGGGCGCAGGCCGATGCCGACATGGCGAGCTCGGTCGACCGCATCAACACGCTGCTGTCGCGGCTCGAGGACGTCAATGGCATCATCGTCAGCCAGTCCGAGACGGCGGCCGACCTCAGCGACTATCTCGATCAGCGTGAGAAGATCCTGACCGAGCTTTCGGAAGAGATCGGCATCAAGACCGTTACACGCGGCAAGAACGACATCGTGGTCTATACCGATGGCGGCGTGACTCTGTTCGAGAGCAGAGCGCGGGCGGTCACCTTTCAGCCGACCGGCGCCTTGACGGCCGGGGTTCAGGGCAATGCCGTCTATGTCGACGGTGTGCCCGTTACCGGCGACACCGCCGGCATGAAGACCCATTCGGGCCGCCTCGCCGGTTTCGCCGCAGTGCGCGATACGCTGGCGCCGGCCTACCAGACCCAGCTCGACGAGCTGGCGCGCGGGCTCATCGTCGCTTTCCGCGAGAGCGACCAGAGCCTGCCGGCCACTCTGCCCGATGTTCCCGGCCTCTTCACCTGGTCCGGCGCCCCGGCGATGCCGG
>JBMOOM010000041.1:0-9530 GCA_049323275.1 Pseudomonadota bacterium | reverse complement strand
ATGGTTGCCGTGCCGCTCAGTTCCAGGATAACCACGGCGAGGCGGAACAGGCTCTCGAGCCAATGTCCGCTTCCGCCGTCAATGGTGATCATACCAGCCTCTCCTGCGAATATTGTTGAAACTGTCGGTCGTGTGACAGGCATAGCATTGTTCCACGGTCGCCCGCTCGCCTGCGGCGCGCTGCGAAACCATGCTGAAATGCTCCATATAGTGGCTCGGCGGCGCCCGGTGGCATTCGGAGCAGTTCCGGGAATTGGTCGAGGGATGCCGGTAGCCCTCGACGCGCCAGCTGTCGGTCGCGTGGCAACTCGCGCAGCGCGTTCCGAAGAGGCCCAGATGAGGGTCGCGAATGGAATGGCAACCAGCACAGGCGAGCACGCCTGTCACCGCACCGCCCGCGGTTGTGGCGGCGGGGCGCTGCGACCATATTCCCGGTTTGAACAGGGCCTTGTGATCCATGCGAATGAGGCTCTGTCTGCCCGCATGCTCGACGTGGCACGAGGTGCATTGCGAGGCCGAGGCGTGGAATTGGGTCGATTGCTTGTTTCCGAAGTCGGTCGCGGCATGGCAGCTCTTGCATGTCTCCCCCGTCACGCCAGCAATGGGGGTGTGGCAGTTTCGGCACGATCCTGCGAGGCTGCGGTGGGCTTCGGATAGGGGACCCGGCGAAACGAGCTGCGCGACCAGGCCGGCCTGCGGCGGGGCGTTCGACCGCGACAGCGCCGGCAGCCCAAGCAGCACGACGAGCAGGCTGGTCGCGAAAAGGGCCGGAAGCAGCCAGTGGCGCATCATGGCCAGCGAAGACCAAAATAGACCGCGGCAGCGATATGGAGAATCACGAACGCGTAAAGCAGCGAACCGGCCACGATATGAAACCATCGCCAGCGTGCGAAGAGCACTCCCGTCACTTCCTCTGCCCGCACGGCATATTCGGTGTCGGAAATGGCGGCGGCAAGCTTGATCGCGTCCCGCGGTGGAGGTTCGGCAGGCTGGTTTGCGCCGGTGAAGACATATCGAAGCCAGCGTGGCGGCTCCTGTGTCTCCCCAACTTCGGCCGGCGCCGCCGGAATGTCCAGAAAGGCCGACTGGAGCGAAGCCAGTTCCGACTTGCGGCCGCGCAAGGCCCTCGCAAGTTCGCCGAGGAGATAGCGTCCGACAAATCCGCTTGCAACGGTGAGGAGGAGGAGGCTGGTTAGCATGAGTCCCAGCGGACTCGCGAACTTGTGCGCCGTGTGAAAAAGGGCGAAGAAAGCTCCCAGGACGCCAGAATAGATATGAACGGCAAGGAGCGTCGGCTTCCGCACATAGCGTGTAATCCGACGATCGAGGAGCGGGATATGTTTGACCGCCACATAGGGAAGCGTCAGCAGCATGCACAGGGCTGCAAGGATGCCGAGCAGACCGCCACCGAGGCTGCCGGGGAAGCGCGGGGATGCGTGAACGAGAAATCCAGCAGGAAAGACCAGAATGAACCCCACCAGAAGCACCATCAATGTGTCGCCGCGTTCGCGCATCAGGCTTCAACCACGATCGGCTTGCCGCTGCCTTTGGCCTGGCAAGCCAATATATAGCCGTTCGCCTTGTCTTCCGGCGCCAGACCCGCTTCGTTCGCCATCGTGACTTCACCGTCGAGCAGCTTGGTGACGCATAGCCCGCAGTCTCCGGAGCGGCAGGAATAGGGTATCTCGACTCCGACCCCCTCGGCGGCTTCGAGCACGGTCTGATCGTGAGCCAGTGCGGCGGACACACCCGACAGAGCGAACGTCACCGAAGCCTCGGCAACCCCTGTGGAGGGCGCGGGCGGCGCGGCTGGAGGCTGTACCATGCGACTTGCATCGTTGCCGGGCTGGTCAGGCGCCTCGACCGGATCAATGGGCAGCGATGCCGGCCCAAAGGCTTCGGTATGAAGTTGCGCTTCCGGCACGCCGAGCTCGGCCAGCTCCGCCTTCATCGCCGCCATCATCGCCGGGGGACCGCACAGGTGGATGCGGCGGCGCGCGATGTCGGGGACAGCCGAAAGCAGCATGTCCCGCGTCAGGGGGCCGACGGCGCCATGCCAGACCGTCCCTGGCGAGCGCTCCATTGCGGCGAAGACATGCAGATTGTCATGGAGCCGCTCGAGCCGCTCGATTTCGTCGCGGAAGACGAACTCGTCCGTGGACCGAGCGCCGTAAAGGAAGAATATATCGCCTGGCCAGGCGGTGTCGGTAAGATAGCGCAGTACCGACATCATCGGCGTGATTCCGACACCGCCCGCGATGAGAACGATGCTATCCGCGGTCGTCCCCGTGAAGATGAAGGTCCCGAAAGGGCCCGAGGCTCGAACGAGATCCCCGACAATGAGCGTGTCGTGCAGGTGGCGGGACACCGCCCCCTGCTCCTCGCGCTTCACCGTCAGTTCGACATAGGCCCGCTGTGTCGGTGACGAGGCGATGGTGTAGGATCGGCGGGCACGCTTGCCGGGCTCGGGCTCGACCTCGATCTGCAGAAACTGACCGGGCAGGAAATCGAAAGGCAGCCGGTCGGCTGAGGGATCAGCGAGACGGAAGGTCCTGATGGTCGGCGTCTCCCGGATGATCCGCGTCACCCGCAGCGGTCCGGTCCAGGGCCGGGGCTTGCGCAGTGAAGCACCGGCCGGGGCGGGCGCGTTGCTTGGCGCGAGCGTTCCGGTCGTCGCGGCCTGTATCTCCGGAACAGCGGCCAGCGAGGGCTGCGGGTTGACGACCTTCGCGGCTCCTTTCCCAGCTGCGACGATCCGCCGGATGCGCTTGAGGCGAAGGAGCTGCAGCGCGGCGAGGCCCGTACTCAGCAAGAGGAGGAACATCATCAGCAGCAGGTGGGAGGGTGACAGGCCGAAAGGATGGGCCGCGTGCGTCTCGTCCGGCTCGATCGACAGGCGATCGCGGAACCAGTTCATCGCGGCGCCCTCCGGCTTTTCGGTCCCGGCGAGGGCCATCCGGGCAGCCGCACCGCTATCGAGAAGATCGCTGCCTTCGCGAAGATTGCGCACGGCGGCGATTTGCTCGGTCGCCGTTTCGGCGTGCGCGGCTGCGCGGGCAGCCTCGGAGATCAGCATCAGCCCTCGATGCGACCGTTGCTCGGCTTGCCGCAGCAGGGCCTGCCTCGCCGCGTCATCGAGTGCCGGTAGCGCGAGCAATTGCGAGAAGAAAGGAGACTGGCGGCGGCCACCATGCTCGCCTTCCATCCTCTCGCCCATCATCGATTGCATTTCACCCGCAGGCTGCATCCCGGACGACGCCATGCTGCCAGCCGCCACACCGCCAGCCGGCGAGGCACTCCCATGATGGGCGGCATGCTCGTCGGCGTCCTCCGCATGGACGATCGATGCCGTCAGAAACGTCATCGCCACGCACAGGCCGAAGCGGAATGATTTCTGCATCTTTGGTCACCCCGCCCGGCGAATCTGCTTACATATGCTTCATCGGCGCCGACTGATCGGTCGTGGTCTGATCCGCGGGCTGCATATTGCCTTGCCCCGCCCCACCCTTGCGCATCTCGTCATGGTCCATTTCCTGACGATGATGGCGCATCATTTCCTCGTCCATCGCGTCATCTTCATGATCCATGGCATCGGGCGCGGCTGGCGCGGCGGATGAGGCATCGGTGGACGGCGTGGAACCAGCGCCACCGGCGGTTGCGTCGGGGGTTGCCGAGGCGGCGTCCGCGGCCTTGTTCTCGGCCTTGTCTCCACAGCCGGCGAGCGCGAGTGCCGCTGCGAGCGCGACACCATATCCAGCCCATTTCAGGTCGATTTTTCGGTTTGTCATGGCATTATCCCTTCCTCGAACTAGTCCGGGTGGCCATCGGCCACCCGGACAAAGTCATTTCGCGTCGCGCAGAATCCGCTGGCAGCGGCCGTGCGACAGGTTCATCGGATTGAAGCCCTGGCGTTTCATCTCGCCATGGTCATGGCGCTGATCGAGCCCCATCTTCTCTTCCATGGCCCGGCAGCTATCGACTTCGGCCTGAGTGGCCCGGGTCGTGACGCAGCCTCCGAGAAGGAGCGCGGGGGTGAGCAACAAAATGGAATATTTCTTCATAAAAATCCCCTATTTTCAATGTTGTAATATGTTCCCCTGCGAACGCTATTTTTTTGGTCTTCGTTTTTCCGCCAAGAATGCGATTATGTTGCAGTCGGAGACCGGCGCCTCTCGCGGGCAATTGTCGGCGAGGTCCTGCAGCACATCCCGAATCTCAGTCAGCTTCCTGACCCGCGTTTCGGCCTCCCGAACCTTGTCGAGCGTGATCGCAAGCACGGCCGCCGCGGTGGCGGTATCCGATGCCTTGAGGGTGAGAAGCTGGCGCGCCTGTTCGAGCGTGAATCCGAGTTCCTGCGACGCGCGAATGAAGTTGAGCCGCTCAAGGTCCCCGTCGCTGTAAAGGCGATAGCCGGCCGCGGTACGGCCCGGGGCCGGTAGCAAGCCCGTCCGCTCATAATAGCGTATCGTATCGCGCCCCACGCCCGCGGCTTCGGCGAGCTTTCCGATCTTGTAGCTTCCCATGACATCCGCTCGCTTGTGCAGGTTGGACCATGGTCCAAGGTCAAGAGACATTCGGCATTGGAGGCGGGCTATTGCCGGTTCATGCCTCCAACGCGGGTCCGACATCCGGGCCACGACGCGGCGTGGTCCTATCCGCGCGCGAGGAGGAGGGGAACATCTCCCCCGGTCCTCGCTCGCGCTACGGAAAGGGCCGGACTCAGTCCTTGCGAAGCTCGACGATATCGTTCTTGGCCAGCTTGCCTTCGGCGATCGTGACATGGGCGAAATGGTCATCGTAAATATGGTCGATGGTCACCTGGCCGACCCGCTTGCGATGGAAGGGAGCAACATTGCCCTTCGATGCCACGGGACCCGGATGCCGGACGTTTCGATAGACTTCGAGCGTCTGGCCGACTTCGGCGCCATCGGCCTTGCCGATGCAGACCACGGTATTGCCCGCGCTGGTCTCGACGATCGAGCCCCGCATGAAGAAACTGTGCCCGATGCCCTGGGCGAACGCCGGGGCGGCCGCGAACATCGAAATGCCTGCCGCCGCGATCATGATGCTTTTCCTGATCATCTTGAACTCCTTCGGGCCGCTGCCCTGACTGCCTGTCGAAGAATCCTGTTCTTCGGCAACAGGACTAGGGTCCAGAGTCCAAGCTCGACATACGTAGTGTTCGCAACTTCGGAAAATACCTAGATATCGGCCGCTTTATCGATCGGGTTTGGCGAGGAGGCGCTGCACGCCTTCCGCGACGACCGGCTGCAGGCTGATGGCGTTGCTGGAATGAGCGACAGCATCGGTACTGACGATACGCCCCGCCTCGGCGGACAGTGCCGCGAAGGCGCCGCGAGCGAATAACGGATGCACGATGACGCATTCGGGCGGCGGAAAACCAGCCTCTCCTATTCCCCGCGCCGCTTCGATCAGCGTGCGGGCCGATGACGCGATATCGTCGACCAGAACCGGGGTGCGCCCTGTATGCGCCGAGAGATCGGGTAGCGCGATCCTGACGTCGCGATCGCCCAATCTCAGCTTGCTGCAAACGGCGTGAGGGGCACCGGCGCGGCGTGCGATCGCGCTCGCCCATTGTTCGCTTTCGCTGTCGGGACCGATGATGAGCGGCCGCTCGACATGGGTTCTGATCCAGTCGGAAATCGGCGCTGCGGCATGCACGGCCTCGGCCCGAATATCATAGATGTCGCCGAGCGAGGCATATCGATGAAGATGGGGATCCGCCGTGACCAGCCAGTCGACGGCGTCCGAAATGCGGCGCGCGAAACTGCGCGAGCTGATTGCCTCGCCATTCTGAAAACGCTGGTCCTGGCGCATGTAGGCAAGATATGGGGCTACGAGGCCTACGCTGAGGGCGCCGAGCTCGCGGGCCGCGTCGGCTGCGATAAGAAGCGGAACCAGCTTGGTATCGGGGCGATCCAGCGTGCAGACGAGGACGATGTCGCGGCCGGCAACCTCGGACAGGAGCCGCAAATAGGTCTCACCGTCCGGAAATCTGCGGGTTTCCATCCGTCCGACCTCGCCCCCGAGCAGGCCCGCGAGCCCAACCGCGAACTTGCCGTTACCGGGCAGCGGCAGGAAGATTGGCGGGGTCATCGGTCGGATAGCTCGAGAATGGGGCCAGCGGCCTCGGCATAGGCCAGCGCATAGGCCAGCTCGCCCTGGCTTTCGGCGTGCACTGTGAAGAGGGGCGTTCCTGTTTCGACTGCGGAACCGAGCCGGACGTGCATTTCGAGGCCAGCACTTTTCGCGGCCGGCGCGCCTGCAAGTTTGGCGAGCTTGGCGAGCCTGCGATTGTCGATCGCCGAAACGCATCCCGGCTGCTGCGCAGTCATCACATGGCGATGATTCGACTGGGGCGGTGTCCGCATACCGCCCTGCGCCTCGCAGATTTGCTGGAATTTGCTCCAGGCTGACCCGTCGGCCAGCACTTGAGCGGCCAGGGCCGCACCGGTGCCGGGACTGGCGCGGCCCGCGAGTTCGATGAGCGCTCCCGCCAATTCGCAGGCGCGGCGGGCGAGATCGGGGGGTGGATCACGTCCCTCGAGCACAGCCAGGATGTCGCGCGCCTCGAGAGCAGGGCCGATTCCCCTGCCGATAGGTTCTTGACCATCGCCTTGCATCACCTTGAGGACCAGGCCGAACTCCGCTGCGACCTTCTGCAGCGCTCCCGAAAGTGCGGCGGCATCGGCGGGTGAGCGGACCTTTGCCGTCGGGCCGATCGGCATGTCCACGACGAGATGCGTTGCGCCGGCCGCGAGCTTCTTGGACAGGACCGAGGCGACCAGTTGGCCCGCCGCATCGAGATCGAGCACCCGCTCGACACCGATGATGATGTCATCGGCCGGACTGAGCGAGACGGCGCCGCCCCACACGATGCACCCGCCTTCGCGGTCGACGACACGTCGGATCGCGTTGACGTCGAGATTCACCGGCGCGAGCGTTTCCATGGTGTCGGCCGTACCTGCCGGAGAGGTGATCGCTCGGGACGATGTCTTTGGCATGATGAGGCCCAGCGCGGCGACAATCGCGACCACGATCGGGGTGGTCCGGTTTCCGGGCAGGCCTCCCACGCTGTGCTTGTCGACGACGACGTCCGAACCCCAGGCCAGCCGCTCGCCGGACGCGACCATGGCACCGGTCAGCGCCACCGTTTCCGCATGATCCAGAGGGAAGGCGGAGCAGGCCGTTACGAAGGCGGACAGATGGACGTCGCTATACCGGCCAGCAACGATATCGTCGACGATCGACCGAAAGGCCGCGCCATCGAGACGATTTCCATACACGCGACCGCGTAATGCTCCGAAGGAATCGATGGGCGGTGCGTGGCGCACACTGACCGCATCGCCGGGGGCGACCCCAAGCGCCGCGGCGGCTGATTCCGAAAGGCCGATCTCCCCCGGCGCGATCATTTCGCCGGACGAATGCAGGAGCGAGGCCAATATCTCCCGCTCCCCTGCCTGGATCAGCACCTGGCTGCGCGCCGCAAGACCTTCCGAGCGGCATATGTAGCAATCGGTTCGCATGACGACGGCCGGTTGCTGCTGTGGCAGGAACAGGCCGAGGGGCCGAGCCCGTAGGCGATGGGGTGCCATATTCTCCGACGCGGGTCCGGTATCCGGGGCGCGGTGGGTCATTCGAGCACCACCCGATCGCCAAGGCCGGGTATCTGGCAAGGCCAGCCGAGCTCGTCGCCGATGCGCCGCGCAAGAGCGGCCGCGGCATCGGGCTCACCATGGGTGATGAACGTCATCCGGGGCGCCCGTACGAACTGGCCGAGCCACTTCAGTATCTCGTCGGCATCGGCGTGCGCGGACAGCATCGAAAGATTGCGCACCTCGGCTCGCACGGGAACCTGTTCGCCATGGATCTTGACGCTGGGAGCACCCGCCACCATTGCAGCGCCGCGCGTGCCGGACGCCTGGAAGCCGGCGAACAGAATGAGGTTGCGGCCATCGGGCGCATAGCGTTTGAGATGGTGGAGAACGCGGCCGCCTGTTGCCATTCCGCTTGCCGAGATGATGACCTTGGGCACCGGACTCATTGTGAGAGCCTTGGACTCTTCGACATCGCGAACATAGCGCGCGACCTTGCAAGCGGCATCGCATTCCGCTTCGCTCAGCCTGTGGTCGCCGGCATGGCGGCAGAAGATGCCGCTCGCGTCGATTGCCATCGGGCTATCGAGATAGACGGGAACATTGCTGATCCGCCCCGCGGCGCGCAGGCGTGATAGATGATAGAGGATGGATTGGGCCCGGCCGACGGCGAAGGCCGGAATGACCACGGTTCCGCCGCGGCGAACACAGCGCTCGATGGCATCGCCAAGGGCCGCTACGGCATCCAGCGCCTCATGGCTCCGGTTGCCATAGGTCGATTCGACGATCAGATAATCCGCTTCCACGGGAGGCGAGGGATCGAGCATGACCGGATCGTTGAAGCGGCCCAGGTCTCCCGAGAAGAGGATCGTGCGGTCACGCCATTTGAGTTCGACGAATGCCGCCCCGAGTATATGTCCGGCACGATGGAAGCGAAGTTCGGCGCCCCCTGCCACCGAACGATATGCCCCGAAGCGAACCGGATCGAGATAGTCGAGCGCCACCTCGGCGTCCTTCTTCGTGTAGAGAGGAAGCGCGGGCTTGTGGCGCGAATAGCCGTGGCGATTGGCGAACACCGCATCATTCTCCTGGAGAAAGCCGCTGTCGGGCAAGAGGAGGCCGCAAAGGTCCGCAGTGGCGTCGGTGCACAGAATCCGGCCGCTCCAGCCTTCCTTCACAAAGCGCGGAATATAGCCCGAATGATCGAGATGTGCATGGGTCAGAACGATGGTGTCGATGGCCCGGTGGTCAGAGAGCGCCGGCTCCCAATTTCGTTCGCGAAGCTCACGACCACCCTGAAACAGGCCGCAGTCGATCATGATCTTCGCGCCGCGATCTCCGAGAAGATATCGCGAGCCGGTCACCGTACCCGCCGCCCCGAGAAACTCGATCGAGATTTCCTCGCCAGCGTCCCGTTCGCCCGCGCCGCCGAATGGCGCTCGCCCTTCCCCTGTCTGCATCGTCTCTACCCAGCCTGTTGAACCATGGGCTGAGGAGATCGCCGCAAATGACCGGGCCGGGAATACGCAATAACCGCAAAGACGGAGCCAAGCAAACCGGCGGTTCGCCAGCCATCCACCCTTATAATGCGCTCAATCCCTTGCCGGGCGCCGCGCCGCTAGACCAGCCGCATCGCGGCGATGATGGCGATGGCGGCGATGGCAACCCAGCACAGCCAATATCCCGCTCGCTGCCACCATGGGGGGTTATAGCCGCCTGCAGCGAGAAGGCGGCGTGTTCCGACCATGGCAAACAGGTGGGCTATGAGGCCGATGGCCAGCAGCGGCCACGAGCGCCCCCGCACGCGGCCGACGCGCTCGATAACCACCTCGCGCGCCGCGCGTCCGGCACCCATCCGAAGCTGTCCGCGTTCGAACAGGCGATCGGCGATCATGAAGCGGCCATGGACGCGGT
>JBMOOM010000040.1:0-112335 GCA_049323275.1 Pseudomonadota bacterium | reverse complement strand
CGCATCAATGCGGTGCTGTGGTATTCCGATCTCCAGAACTTCACCACCATCACCGATGCGTCGGCGCCCGACGAGCTGATTCCGTTCCTCAACGACTATGCCGACGCGATCGTCTCGGCCGTCCATGACAAGGGCGGCGACGTGCTGAAGCTCATCGGCGACGGCGTGCTGGCGATCTTCGGCGGCGCCGACCCGGAGGAGACCTGCCGCCGCGCGCTGCGCGCCGAGGCGAAGATGCGCCTGCGCATCGCCGAGCTGAACGAGAAGCGCGCCGGCGAGGGCCGGCCGGTGACCGGCGTCAATCTTGGCCTGCATATCGGCGATGTCTTCTACGGCAATATCGGCTCGGCGACGCGGCTCGATTTCACCGTGGTGGGACCCGCCGTGAACGAGGTGAGCCGCATCGTGGCTTTGTGCCGCTCGGTCGACCGCGACAATCTCTTCTCCTCCGACTTCGTCGCCGCCACCCCTGAGCCCGAGCGCTCCCGCCTCGTCTCCATCGGCCGCTTCGCGCTCCGCGGCGTCAGCCGGGCGCAGGATCTTTATACGCTCGATCCGGAGCTGATGCGCCGTTGAAACGCCGGATTCCATTCCCGAAAACACGCTCGAAAGCATAATGCGGAATTTTCGGAATCCCGATCTTGCGCAGCCCGGAAGGCTATCTATATTCCCCAGCGACAGGGACGGTACTCCATGGCTGTTGTCGAACCCGGCAAAGGCAGGGCTATCCTCGAGCCAACCGGCGCGGGATTGCGGATCATCATTCCGGCGGCGCCGGCCTTCTTCAGCACGGCTTTTCTGGGCTTCTGGCTCATCGGCTGGGCGGTCGGCGAGGTCATGGTTTCACGCCAGATCCTTGGCGGATTGTCCGGCAATGACGGCCCGTTTCCCGCCTCGCTCTTCCTGCTCGCCTGGTTGGCCCTGTGGACGCTCGGCGGCATCTGGGCGATCGGCGCCTTCCTGTGGAATCTCACCGGCAAGGAGGTCATCGAGCTGACCTCGACCACCTTGAAGCGCCGCAAGCAGCTGCCGATCTTCAGCCGCAGCAGGGAATTCGCCGTGGCGAATATCGCCAGGCTCCGGCCGGCGACCCTGGTGGACGAGGCGTCCTGGTCACGCCGGCAGAACGTGTCCAGCTTGAGCTTCAAGGACGGCACGATCGCTTTCGACTATGGCCGCGACACCCATCATCTGGCCTCCGGCCTCGACGAGGCCGACGCGCAATATGTTATCGCCGAGATGTGCAAGCGGGTGAAGTCCCTGTGCCCGGGCCGCGAACCGGCGTCGGCATGAGGATGAGAGGGTAGGATTTTTGCAACTGGCCTCTTGTACCGTGCGCGCGCGCACTTATATGCCTGCGCCGTTGGGAGGCAACTTCGATGGCGATAATCGAACCCGGACGAGGCGTAGCCGTCATTGAACGCGACGGATCGGGCCTGCGCATCTCCATTCCCGCGACGATCGAGCTGTCCAGCGTATTGTTGATGGCGGCATTCCTGACATTCTGGGCTGCCGGTGAGGTCGCGGCCTTTCGTCACTTGCTCGGTGGAGACGGAAAAACCTCGTCGTCACCATCATCTGGCTGATGGGCTGGTCATTAGCAGGCGCGATGATGGTCTATGCCTTGCTGTGGCAACTTGCCGGCTCGGAGATCATCGAACTCAGCTCGACGTCGTTGCGCCGGCGCAGGCGGGTCTTGTTCCTGGGCACCAGCAAGGAATTCGCCGTCACCCATATCTCGAACATGCGCCTCGCGCCGCCGCAGCCGAAATACATTCGCGGCAAAGCGGTAATATCGAGCCCGCTCACCCGGCACGGTGTTATTGCATTCGACGTCGGACGGGAGACGCATCACTTGGGGCTGGGCCTCGATGAAGGCGAGGCGCGATATCTGATTGCCGAAATGTGCAAGCAGGTGAAATCGCTGCGTCCGCCGGAAAATTCGGACTGAGCATTGAACTGGTCAATGTAGGCGCCGGCACTACGTCCGCTACCCCCTTCCCCCGCCCGTCGCCTTGGTCTAATCCTTCCCGCCATGACCATTCGCGCCCTTTTTGTCAGCCTCCTTCTCGCCGGGCTTCTCGCCGCCTGCGGCGTCAAAGGCCCGCCGGAGAAGCCGGAAGGGGCCAAGAAGACCAACGAGCCTATCGTTCTCGACCCCCTGGTCGAGTAATTCCCACCCGCCAGCCCGGTCCGGCCGCTTATGCACCATTTCACTTATAAAGACGGCCATCTCCATGCCGAGGAGGTCAGCCTCGCGGTCATCGCCGAGGAAGTGGGCACCCCCTTCTATTGCTATTCGACCGCGACGCTCGAGCGGCACTACCGCGTCTATGACGAGGCCTTCCAGGGCCAGGACCACGCCATCTGCTATTCGATGAAGGCCAATTCGAACCAGGCGGTGGTGAAGACCCTGGTCGATCTGGGCTCCGGCATTGACGTCGTCTCGGAAGGCGAGCTGCGCCGGGCGCTGGCGCTCGGCGTGCCGGGGCGCAAGATCGTGTTTTCCGGCGTCGGCAAGACGGCGCGGGAGATGGCGCTGGCGCTGAAGGAGCGCATCGCCTGCTTCAATGTCGAATCCGAGCCCGAGCTCGAATTGCTGGCGAGCGTCGCCAGCCGCCTCGGCACCCGCGCCAATGTCTCCCTGCGCGTCAATCCCGATGTCGACGCGAAAACGCATGCCAAGATCACCACCGGCAAGGCCGAGAACAAGTTCGGCATCGCCTTCGCCGACGCCAAGCGCGTCTATGCCAAGGCGCGCAAGCTCGACGGCATCGAGGTGTCGGGCATCGACACCCATATCGGCAGCCAGATCACCGAGCTTCAGCCGTTCGAGCAGGCCTTCAAGCGTATCGCCCAATTGACCGCCGAGCTCAAGAGCGAGGGCCATGACATCCGCCATATCGACCTGGGCGGCGGCCTGGGCGTGCCCTATCGCGGCACCAACGACGTGCCGCCGCACCCGGACGAATATGCCGCGATGGTGAAACGCACGCTGGGGCATCTGGGCTGCAAGCTGGTGCTCGAGCCCGGCCGCATGATCGCCGGCAATGCCGGCATCCTCGTCGCGCGCGTCATCTATGTGAAGAAGGGCACCGCCAAGAATTTCGTCATCCAGGACGCGGCGATGAACGACCTCATCCGCCCGACGCTTTACGACGCCTATCACGAGATCATTCCGGTGCGCGAGCCGGATGGCGGGGCTGAGCTCGTCACCGACGTGGTGGGCCCGATCTGCGAGACCGGCGATTATTTCGCCCTCGACCGCAAGCTGCCGGAAATGGCGCAGGGCGATCTCCTGGCGGTGATGACCGCCGGCGCCTATGGCGCGGCCCAGTCCGGCACCTACAATTCCCGCCCGCTGATCGCCGAGGTGCTGGTGAAAGGCTCGAAATTCGCCATCGTCCGCCCGCGCCAGACCTATGAGGAGCTGATCGGCCTCGACCACCTGGCCCAGTGGCAGGAAAAGAGCCGGCGATAACGTCGTCCTGGCCGAAAGCCCGGACCCCAGCGGGCGGCGCTGCTCGCGTCGAGGGGCTTTAACAGGCCGCGACTTGCGCCGGGGTGACGGTGTTTTACCACCGGGCAAATCCGTTGGAACCCTCTTCACATCTGCGCGATTGACCCCGGAGGGCCCTGAAACAGGCGCCTTCGGCCTTTACCGTTCCGAGAAGGATGAGCGTTATTTCGCCGTTTTATGGTAGGATCATCGGGAGCGATGTCACCTAAGCTGCAAAGAACGGTTTGGCGCGCCAGGCTGGCGCTGTTCTGGGAACGCCTGTGGGCGGCATCCTATCCCTTGGTCATGGTCGCCGCCGTCTTCGCCATCGCGGTCCTGACCGGCTTCCTGGCGCTGCTGCCCGATTACGCCCGCTATGCCGCGCTGACGGCTTTCGCGCTGGCCTTCCTGTGGACGCTGCGTCCGATCTTCCGGCTGGTTTATCCGGAGCGCGGGGAGGCCCTGCGCCGTGTCGAGCAGGCGTCCGCCCTCGACCACCGCCCGATCTCGGCGGCCGAGGACAAGCCGGCCAATCCCGGAAGTGCCGCGTCCGCGATCTGGGAAGTCCATGTCGCCCGTCAGCTCGCCAAGCTCACCGATCTCAAGGCCGGCACGCCGCGCTCCGACCTCAAATGGCGCGACCCCTATGCGCTGCGCCTCGTCGCCCTGCTCGGCGTCATCGCCGCCCTCTTCCTCTATCGCGGCGACCCGGTGTCGAATTTCGCCGATGCGGTGCGCGTGACCTCGAGCCCGACCCAGACCGCTTTGTCGCTCGATGCCTGGGTGCGCCCGCCCGCTTATACCGCCAAGCCGCCGATGCTGCTGACCAGCGCGGCGCTGAAGGAACGCCTGGCGCGCGAAAGCGATCTCCTGGTGCCGGAAGCGAGCCTTCTGGTCCTGCGCGTCGCCGGCGCCGAAGAGCCGCGGCTCTCCTTCCATGACCTGATCGGCGGCGAGGAGATTTCCGGCCTCGCGCCCAAGATCACCACCGCGGGCGGCACCTACACCGCCGAGACGCGCCTCGACCGGCCGGCCGAGATCCGCGTCCATGACGGCTCGAGCGAGCTCGCCCGCTGGCGCCTGTCGGTCATTCCCGACGAGCCGCCCCGGATCGCCTTCACCGGCGACCCGGCCGCGGATGCGGCCGGCGCCCTGTCGCTCTCCTGGAAGGGCAGCGACGATTACGGCCTCGCCGGCGTCACGGCGAAGATGGTGCTTTCCGACGAGCAGGCCGACGGGCCGGGCTTCGCCAGCAACGGCGTGTTCCTCTATGACGCGCCGGCCTTCCCGGTCACGCTGAAGCGCGCCTCGCCGCGCGAGATCGAGGAGACGAGCACCAACGATCTCACCGCCCATCCCTGGGCCGGTCTCAATGTCGATGTGACCCTCGAGGCCAGAGACCAGGCCGGCAAGACCGCGAAGTCCGAGACCAAGACGGTGACGCTGCCCGAGCGGCCCTTCATCAAGCCGCTCGCCAAGGCGCTGGTCGAGCAGAGGAAGGCGCTGATCCACGAGCCCGACGACCGCCGCAATGTCGAGCTGATGCTGAAGAGCCTGCTTCTCTATCCGGAGGGGCTGATCGACAAGAGCGGCGTCCATATCGCCATCGCCGCCATCCAGTCGCATATCAGCAACGCCCGCAACCAGGACGACGTCAAGCAGTCGGTCGACGATCTGTGGAGGCTCGCCGTCGCCATCGAGGAAGGCGATCTCGCCGATGCGAAGGCCGAGCTCGATGCGGTGCGCAAGGAGCTGCAGAAGGCGCTCGCCGAAGGCGCCTCTCCGGAGCGCATCGCCGAGCTCATGGACAAGCTGCGCGACGCAATGAACAAATATCTGCAGTCGATGGCCGAAGAGACCAAGCGGCGCATGCAGCAGAACGGCACGAAGCCGCAGCCCGTCGATCCCAGCCGGATGCTGAGCCAGCAGGATCTGCAGAAGATGCTGGACACGATCCAGAAGCTCGCCGAGAGCGGCGCCAATGAAGCCGCCCAGGAGATGCTGTCGCAGCTCGAGAGCCTGCTGCGCAACCTGCAGCCCGGCATGTCGGCCGAGATGCAGCCGCAGGGCGACTCGCCGCTGTCCGAGATGCTGGGCGATCTGTCCGAAATGATGCGCCGCCAGCAGCAATTGATGGACGAGACGATGCGCCTGCCGGGCGACCCCAATGGCGAGCAGCAGGAGGGCGACGAGAACGGCGAGCCGCAGCAGGGCCAGGGCAGCCCCGAGGGCCAGTCCCTGTCGGAGAAGCAGGACGCCTTGCGCGGCATGCTGGAGGATCTGATGGGCCGGCTCGGCCGGCAGGGCATGTCGCCGCCGCAATCCTTCGGCCAGGCCGGCAAGTCGATGGAGGGCGCCACCGGGTCGCTGAAGCAGGGCCGCCGCGATCCCGCCCTCGGCCAGCAGGGCGACGCGCTCAACGCCTTGCGCGACGGCGCCCAGTCGATGGCGCGCCAGATGATGCAGCAGGGCCAGGGCAATACCGGCAATGCCGGCCGCCACGGCCAGGCCCGGGGCGACGACCGCGACCCGCTCGGCCGGCCGCGCTCGACCCGGGGCGAGGAATACGGTCCCGAGCGCAACATGCTGCCGGGCGAGGCGGCGATCCGCCGGGCCCGCGAGATCCTCGACATGCTGCGCGAGCGCGCCAACAACCCCGATTTGCCGCGCATCGACAAGGACTATATCGAGCGCCTGCTGCGCGGATTGTACTAGCTACTACTCTAATCCCACCCCGACGCTACGCGTCGACCCTCCCCGCAAGAGGCGGGGAGGGAGCAGAGCACACATCGATCCTCCCTCCCCGGCTACGGGGAGGGTGGCGCGGAGCGCCGGGTGGGGTGAGTTTCCTAACCCTTTGCTTTTGCGGGGCCGGCTGCTTATGAATAGCGCCCGCATGGAAACGCCCCAGCCCGCGCCCCCAGAAAGCCTTGCCGATATTCGCCGCGAGATCGACCGGATCGATGACGGCATATTGGAGCTGATCGCCAGCCGCCTCGATGTGGTGGAGCGGGTCCGGGCCTATAAGGCCGGCACCGGCAGCCTCGGCATTTCCCCCATCCGACCGGGCCGCGAGGCCGAGATTCTGCGCCGCCTGATCGACAAGGCGGGCGACCGGGTGCCGGCCGATCTGTGCTTCCGCATCTGGCGGGCGCTGATCGCCACCGCGAGCCTGAAGCAGGCGCCGATCCGCATCCATGGTAGTGCCGGATTCTTCGCTTCCCCCGCGTCGCAAACGCTTTTGCGCGAATATTTCGGCCCTACCGCCTTGGCCTCGCATCCGAGCGAGGCGGCCGCCCTGAAGGCGGTGGCCAGCCATCCCGGCGATCTTGCCGCGGTAGCGCTGGATGGACCCTGGGCCACGGCCTGGCTCGAAGGCCATGCCGGCGAGGCGCAGGTGATCGGCGTCCTGCCCTTCATCGGCGGGACTTCGCCCCGCCCCGAGCTTCTGATCTTCGGCCATGCCGGGGCCGAGCCGACCGGCACCGACGAGACTCTGGTGCTGACCGACGGACAATTGCCGCGTGACTTCGCGCTGCAGCCTCTGTGGCAGGCGAGGACGGGCGCGCTGCAGCTCTCGAGCCTGCCGGGCTTCCTGTCCGAGACGGGCGCGCCGCTGGTCGGGCTCACTCGTTCGAATGGCTCACTTGCGCTCTCGGTGCTGGGGCGCTACCCGAGCCCCATCGAGGTGAAATCATGACATCCGCTACCGCTGCCGCCCGGCCGATGCCGAAGCCGGGCATTCTGGATATTGCGCCCTATGTGCCGGGCAAGGCCGGGGCCAAGGGCCAGAAGGTCTACAAGCTCTCGGCCAATGAGACGCCGCTCGGCGCCAGCCCCAAGGCGATCGACGCCTATCGCCAGGCCGCCAATACGCTCGAATTCTATCCCGACGGCTCGGCCAACGAATTGCGCGAGGCGATCGCCAGCCGCTACGGGCTCAAGGCCGACAATATCGTCTGCGGCGCCGGCTCCGACGAATTGCTGCAGCTTCTCGCCCATGCCTATCTGGGCCCCGGCGACGAGGCGGTCTACTCGCAATATGGATTCCTGGTCTATCCGATCGCCATCGCGGCGAACGGCGCCACGGCGGTGGTGGCGAAGGAAAGCGATCATCGCACCGATGTCGACGCGATGCTGAGCAGCGTCACGCCCAGGACGCGCATGGTGTTCCTGGCCAATCCGAACAACCCGACCGGCACCTACATCCCGGTCGCCGAGGTGAAGCGCCTGCATGCCGGCCTGCCGAAGGACTGCCTGCTCGTGCTCGACGCCGCCTATGCCGAATATGTCCGGCGCAACGACTATGAATCGGGCATCGAGCTCGTCGCCACCAACGACAATGTGGTGATGACGCGCACCTTCTCGAAGATCTACGGCCTGGCGGCGCTGCGTCTCGGCTGGATCTATTGCCCGTCCCACATCGCCGATGTGCTGAACCGCATCCGCGGGCCGTTCAATGTCGGCGCGCCGGCGCTGGCCGCCGGCGCCGCGGCGATCGCCGACAAGGCGCATGTCGAGAAGGCCGTCGCCCATAACGACCGGTGGCTCGCCTGGCTGACGACCGAGCTCGAGAAGCTCGGGCTCAAGGTGACGCCGAGCGTCGGCAATTTCCTGCTGGTGCATTTCCCCGGCGCGGCGAAGCACAATGCCGCCGCGGCCGATGCCTTCCTCACATCGCGGGGCATCATCCTGCGCCGCATGGACGGCTATGGCCTGCCGACGACCTTGCGCCTCACCGTCGGCTCCGAGGAGGCCAACCACGCCGTCATCGCCGCCTTGAGCGAGTTCCTGAAGTGACCGGTGTCGCCTATGAGCGCGTCGCGCTGATCGGCCTCGGCCTCATCGGCTCGTCGCTCTCGCATGTGATGCGCCAGCGGAAGCTGGCGAGCCGCATCGCCGGCTATGCCAGGAGCGCCGGGACGCGCGCCACGGCGAAGCGCATCGGCCTCGTCGACGATATCCATGAGAGCGCCGCCGCCGCGGTGAAGGATGCCGATCTCGTCATCCTGTGCACGCCGGTCGGCGCCTATGGCCAGGTGGCCGAGGAGATCGGCCCGCATCTGAAGGCCGGCGCCACCGTCACCGATGTCGGCTCGGTCAAGAGCGCGGTGGTGCGCGATGTCGGCCCGTTTCTGCCGGCCAATGTCCATTTCATTCCCGGCCATCCGGTGGCCGGCACCGAGCAGTCGGGGCCTGAATCGGGTTTCGCCGAGCTGTTCCTCAACCGCTGGTGCATCCTGACGCCGTTGCCCGGCAGCGACGCCAAGGCGGTGGAGAAGCTCGAGGGTTTCTGGCGCGGCTGCGGCGCCAATGTCGAGACGATGACGCCTGAGCATCACGACATGGTGCTCGCCATCACCAGCCATCTGCCGCATCTGATCGCCTACAACATCGTCGCCACCGCCGCCGATATCGAGGACGTCACCAATTCGGAAGTGATCAAGTTCTCGGCCGGCGGCTTCCGCGACTTCACCCGCATCGCCGCGTCCGATCCGACCATGTGGCGCGACGTGTTCCTCAACAACAAGGACGCGGTGCTCGAGACGCTGGGCCGCTTCTCCGAGGATCTCGCCCTTCTGCAGCGCGCCATCCGCTGGGGTGACGGCGACACCTTGTTCAATCTCTTCACCCGTTCGCGCGAAGTCCGCCGCAGCATCATCGCCGCCGGCCAGGAAACCGCCGCCCCCGATTTCGGCCGCCGCCCCAAGGAGTGAGGGGACGCTTCTCCCTCCGCCGCGCGAAGAAGTGAGACGCCTACCTCCGTCATCCCGACGAAAGTCGGGATCCACTACACTCCTGCAATGCCGGCAGCACCGGCCGTCTGTGCCTATTCACTGGATCCCGACTTTCGTCGGGATGACGGTTGGAGTGTAAAGCTGACGGGCTAGAGTCCTGCCGGGCTGCTGCAGACCGATGCCCGAAGGAGGTGAGGCGCTGTCCTCAACTGTCGTCGCCCCGGCGAGAGCCGGGGCCCAATAAATTCCCTAAACGCGAGCAGTGCCGCCTGGCTGAGTCTATTCAATGGATCCCAGCCTTCGCCGGGATGACGGTGATGAGTGGAGGCCCGACGGATAGAGGCGGGGCTTGAGCAAGCGCGTAGATGGTTAAAGCACCGGCGGCAGTTCGGTGAGCTTCACCGGCCCCCAATAGAGCTTGCCGTCCTTGGCGATGAGGTCGAGCGTCACGTCGGTGGTCTTGCCGGGCTGCAGGAGGCCGATCATGGTGGTGAAGGTCTGCGCGTCCTTGTCCGACAGGCCGAAACTCTGCCTGAGCTCCGCCATCAGCAGATCGAGGCGGTTGGTGGTCGTCTTGAGATGGCCGGCGAGCTGGCCTTGCGCGGTGACGCCGATCTCGCCCGCCGCCTTGAGCGCGAGATCGCCTTTCCTGAGCGCCACCTCGACGATACCGACCTTCTGTCCGCTCTGCGCCAGATAAGCGAGGAGATCCTCGCCCAAAGCTTCGCGCGGCAGGTTGGCGTTGAGCGAGGCCTGGTCGACTTTGAGGAGCGTGCCCGGGCCGAGCAGCGCTTCCGCCGCCGTGGCGTCGAGCGCGACGTCGATGCGCTCGGCGCCGGTGTCGCGGGCGGAGAGCAGAAGCCGGTCGGCGCGGCCATAGGGCGGCGCCTGGAGCTTCGGCAATTCGAGCGAGGCGAGCCAGTCGCGCTCGCCCGAATAGCGGGCGCTGGCGATGGCGCGGTCATGGGTGACGGTGAGGCCGGAGCGCATGACGACCGGTCCGTCGAGCAGAGCGATGGCGCGGTTCGGCATATAGGCCTGGACGACGAGCAGCAGGCGCCGGGCTTCCGCCTCTTCGCCGGGCGTGGTGAGCTTCGGCGCCACGCAGTCGCGTTCGAAGCGGAACGGGAACCCGCCCCAATTGGTCGCCTTGCAGTCGAGGGTCACGCCCTGGCGCGCGAGCTTGGCCAGCTCCGCCTCGAAGGTCTCGCGCGCGAAGCTCGAGGCGATGAACCAATAGGAGCACCAGCCGGCGGCGAGGAGCACGACGGCGGCGAAGGTGAGGATGAAGGGCCAGGGGCGTTTCGGCTTGTCGGCCATTGCGTGTTCTGCTCGCTTCACTGTAGATCGGAGGCTCCATGCACCAAAATTGGGTCTTCGGCTACGGGTCTTTGATGTGGAATCCGGGCTTCCGCTTCATCGAGCGGCGGCGCGCGGTGATCCATGGCTATCACCGCAGCCTGTGCATGTTGTCGCATATGTATCGCGGCACGCCGGACCGTCCCGGCCTGGTGCTGGGGCTCGATGTCGGCGGCGCCTGCCACGGCATCGCCTTCCGCGTGGCGGACGAGGATTGGGCCGAGGCGTCGGCCTATCTGCGCGCCCGCGAGCAGGTCACGAACATGTATCACGAGGTGGTCAAGCCGGTTCGGCTGGTGGGCGATGAAGCGGAGAAGGTGCCGGCGCTGACCTATGCGGTGGACCGCAGCCACCGGCAATATGCCGGGCGCCTCTCTCTCGAGGAGCAGCTCCATCACGTGCGCCAGGGCCACGGCCAGTCCGGCTCCTGCACCGATTATGTGCTGAACACCGTGCAGCATCTGCGCGAGGCGGGCATTCGCGATCTGCCGCTGGAACGACTGGTGCAGGCCCTGGTCAGGAACCTGAGCGTCATCTCATGACGTCAGAAATTTGAGAATGCCGCCAGAGAGGCTGGCTGTTCTGAGGATGACACCGCTTTTGATAAGGCTCTAAACAAGATTGCTTCAGCGAGGCCCGCTTATGAAAGGGAGCCCGCCGACAAGGCGAGCTCCCAACGTTCGCATTAGGCCGCGTTCAGCAAGCCGGTCGGCATCCAGGTCGGGCCCGAACTTGATGCCTTCATAATCTCAATGCCGCGCTCGGCATCTTTGCGATTATGATAAGACTCACTGCTGACGGCGATGGTTTTGCCGTTGGCAGCCTCATAGCTCCATCGCCAAAGACCTTGGGAGTCCTTGTAGAGCCAGTAACTGGGATAGGGACGCTGTGACATTTAGGCTTACTCCGTAGAATAAGCCGGACTTGACCCTTACAGAGTCTTGACTCATACTGAGTCCGCACTATCTGCAAGCCCGAACCGCGCCCGGCACTAACGGAAGCGGAGCGGCTTCTGAAAATAGGCCACTGGAGGTAACGACTCCGGTGGCTTTTTCATTGCCGTGGTCGGTTCTCAATTTGAGCCAATGTTCCAACGAGTCAAGCCCCCATCCTGTCAGCACCAGGGAGGGCCGGAAATGTTGAGTTTTTTAGAGGCTAAAGCCGCGATACTTTCAGTAGCAGGGCTTAAATCCGATCATACTGATTCGGCAATCCCGATTCGAAGCGTCGGAAATTGCTCTGAAAGAGGTGGGTGAGATGCGCGCGCATCTCACCCTCGGGGGCGTACGCAATACTCAACTCACGCTGCCAGAGCGCCTGGCTGTCTCACGGAATTGCGCTCGATCTTTCTTGCCGGCTCCGACGCCTTGATGGCCGGCGCGGCCGCGTCCTGCCGCAAGGCGGACAGGAGGTCGGTGGCGGTCGCCTGGGCTTCCTCGTCGCTGCGGCTCAGGAGATGGACATGGATTTCATTGGCGCCGAGATCACGCCAATGGTCGATGCCGCCCGTCGGGAGATTGATGTCCCACAGCCCGGTGAAACGTCCCGCACCCAGCACGGTGCGCAAGGCGCCGAGGCGGCGCACCGCCAGGAAGACGGCGCCCGGGAGCGGCGGGCACTTGTCCGGCGAATAGACGGAGTGAATGTAGCGGCGGCCAGAAGCACCATGCCAGTACCAGAAGGCCGGCTCGGTCTCGGTGCCGCCGGAGAATGGGATTTGGAGGGGTGTTCCATGAATCAACATGGAACGAATATAGAACAAACCCTTCCGGCTGTCAATCCTGCTTCGCCTCCTTTGCGCAGGCCGTATCCGAAAAGTCTGACAACTTTTCGGGGCCATGACTCTCAGTGCGCCTGGCCTCGTCCGAAAAGTCTGACAACTTTTCGGGGCCATGCGGCATCAACTGCATTTCGAATAGCCGCAGCTCAGGCAGGTCGAGCAGCCCTCCTGGAAGACGAGCGTCGCCTCGCCGCAGCGCGGGCATTGGGCGCCGCGCTGCTGGTCGTTGACGGCGAGCGCCAGGCCCGGCTTGGCGTCGGGCTTGAGGAAGCCGGTGTCGATCATGTGCCGCTCGATGACCCCGCCGATGGCGGCGAGCAGGCTCGGCACGTAGCGCCCGTCCATCCACTGGCCGCCGCGCGGATCGAACACCGCCTTCAGCTCCTCGACCACGAAGGAGACATCGCCGCCGCGCCGGAACACCGCCGAGATCATCCGGGTCAGCGCCACCGTCCAGGCGAAGTGCTCCATGTTCTTCGAGTTGATGAAGATCTCGAAGGGGCGCCGCCGGCCGTCCTGCAGGATATCGTTGAGGGTGATGTAGATGGCGTGGTCGGAATCGGCCCATTTGAGCTTGTAGGTGAAGCCCGGCAGCACCTCGTGGCGCGCCAGCGGCTGCTTCATGTAGATGACCTCGCCGGGCTCGGCATGCAGCACCGGATCGCGCACCGCCTCGAGCGGCAGCGCCGCCTGCACCGGCTCCGCCTTAACCGGCTCGCTGAGCGAGAGCACCGAGCCCGTCACGTCATTGGGCCGGAAGGTGGTGCAGCCTTTGAGGCCCTGGTCATAGGCTTCGAGATAGACCGCCTTGAAATCCTCGAAGGGAAGATCGGGCGGGCAGTTGATCGTCTTCGAGATCGATGAATCGATATGCGGCTGTATCGCCGCCTGCATGACCAGATGCTCATGCGGCGTGAGGTCGTTGGCGGTGACGAAGGACGCCGGCAGCGGCGTCTCCTCTCCTTTCAGGCCGCGCCACGCCCGCGCCGCGTAATCCTCGACCTTCTGGGTGATGCGCTCGCCATTGGGCTGCAGCACCTTGCGGTCATAGGCGACGCTGAAGATCGGCTCGATGCCGCTCGACACATTGCCGGCGAACAGCGAGATGGTGCCGGTCGGCGCGATCGAGGTGAGAAGCGCATTGCGGATGCCGGACTTGGCGATCGCCGCCCTGATGTCGGCATCGAGTCCCTTCACATGGCCGCCGGCGAGATAGGCTTTCTCATCATAGAGGGGGAAGGCGCCCTTCTCGGCCGCGATCGCGGCGCTGGCGAGATAGGCATGGCGTTCGATGCGCGCCATCCAGTCCTTCGCCGCGTCGGCCGCCGCCTCGGTGCCGTAGCGCAGCCCGCACATCGCCAGCGCATCGGCGAGCCCGGTGATGCCGAGCCCGATGCGCCGCTTCGCCAGCGCCTCGCGGCGCTGCTCGGGCAACGGATAGTTGGAGACGTCGACGACATTGTCCATGAAGCGCACCGCCAGCGGCACCAGGCGGGCGAGCCCGGCCTCGTCGATGCGCGCCTGCTCCGTGAACGGATCAATCACCAGCGCCGCAAGATTGATCGAGCCGAGCAGACACGCGCCATAGGGTGGAAGCGGCTGCTCGCCGCAATTATGCGCCCATAGCCCATTGGCGTCGAAGGCATTGAGGCCGGGAATGGCGGTATCGAAGACTTCCGCCTCGCCATCGGGCGTGACGGCATCGACTGTTGCCACGAAACGCTCGCCATTGAGCGCACGCTTGTAGCCCTTGAGGAGCTGCGCCAGCCGCGCGCGCTTGTCGTGATCGGAGAAACCAATGAGTTCCGCATAGATGGCGATGTTGTCGCCGGAGATAATCAGCTCATGCTGGGCGCGCATGGCATATTCTTTCGAGCCGCCCTTGCCGTCCGGCGATAGCCGCAGTTGAGCGGAACGACGCTCGCGGTAGAGCGTGCTCACGATGCCGAGGCGGGCCAGCATACGCTGCGCCGCGATCAGCCGGTCGATATCGCTTTGCGCCAGCCGGATGCTGACGCCTTTGGCCTGGCTGCCCTGGATACTGCCATCGGTATCGAAGAGGCCGCGCAGGAAGCCCTGATGGAACGCGGATGATCGCCGTTCCACCACCGGCGTAACGGCCTTGTTGCGCGGCGCCAAACCATGGGCATGAGCGAGCTTCTTGAGAGCCCCGGTCGCCAGCCGGAACTCGCCGCGGCCGGCGACCGCGGTCCAGCCGACGAAGTCGGCGCGATGCGGCAATTGCCGCGCGGCATCGAGCGCCGCCGTCATGACGCCTTCGACACCCTGCCGCTCGAAACCACCGCCGACCGCCTGCTTTCCCGGCCACACCGAGAGGACCGCTTTGTCGTCCTTGAGCACACCGTCGCCGATGAGAAGACCAAGCAGATACCCTTCCGCCTCATCGTGCCGGGCCTCGGCGGCATTGCCCCAAGCCGGGGCGCGCCGATGATCGTGGAGCAGAACCTCATCACCGGGCGCCAGTGAGCCGGCTTCGGCCCAGCTCCAGGCGACCGGCCGGCGGCGCGTCACCTTGCGGATGAGATGATCGGCGGTGAGACGCAAGGCAAAACCTTCGCGCGTCGTGAGCTTCACCACGGGCTTGACGCCTTGCGAGAAGAAGCCGCGCGCATCGCTCGGCCACGGCGCGCCATCGGCGATGGCCGTGAATTGCCGGCCCTTCAGATCGGCGATCTGGCGCGGTCCTTCCGCTGTCAGAATCCAGGTGTCCGCGGTGAGGCAGGGATTGGTCGCCTGGATCGTCTCGCAATAAGAGAGATTGTTGAGCGTGTTGATGCGGTCGATGAAGATCACGCCGGGCTCGGCATAATCATAGGTCGAGCGCATGATGCGGTCCCACAGCGCCCGGGCGCGGATGGTCCGGTAGGTCTGTCCTCCGAAGACGAGCGGCCAGTCGGCATCTTCCTTCACCGCCTTCATGAAGCCGTCGGTGACGAGGACCGAGAGATTGAACATGCGCAGGCGCTTGGCATCGGCCTTGGCGGCGATGAAGTCCTCGATGTCGGGATGGTCGCAGCGCAAGGTCCCCATCATGGCGCCGCGGCGCGAGCCTGCCGACATGATGGTTCGGCACATCGCGTCCCACACATCCATGAAGCTCAACGGGCCCGAGGCATCGGCGCCCACGCCTTTGACCGCTGCGCCCTTGGGCCGGATGGTGGAGAAATCCATGCCGACGCCGCCGCCCTGCTGCATGGTCAGCGCCGCTTCCTTCAGCGCGTCGAAGATGCCGGCGAGCGAATCCTCGATGCGGCCCATGACGAAGCAGTTGAAGAGGGTGACGGTGCGCGCCGTGCCGGCGCCCGACAGGATGCGCCCGGCGGGGAGGAAACGGTAGTCCTCGAGGAGGCCCTCGAACTCGCGCGCCCATCTGGCGCGTTCGGCCGGCTTCTCGGCCGCCGCCACCGCCTGGGCCACGCGCCGCCAGCTCGCCTCCACCGTCTGGTCGACGGGAGAGCCGTCCGGCCGCTTGAAGCGGTATTTCATGTCCCAGATCTCGGCCGAGATCGGGTCGAGATAATGAGGCTCGGATACGGACATGGCTTACTCGCTGAACTGACAGAATACCCATTATATAGTATTGTTCTTGTTTTGGACATGCCTGTTTTAGGGAACGAGAGGCAGAAGACCTCATCGTTAAGAAATCGGGTAGTGACGCAATATAGTCTATGGGCTATAAATCAGGACGACGAAATGGATGGCCAGAAGTCTGCAGTCTGGATGGGATCATCCAAGGATGATTTGCGGGAGTTTCCAGGGGATGTCCGTCGCGTGATGGGTTTCGCTATAAACGACGCCCAGAATGGAGACGAACATCCCGCCGCGAAGGCTCTCAAGGGTTTCGGGGGCCGGAGCGTCCTTGAAGTGGTCGACGATTTCGATGGGGACACCTATCGGGCTGTCTACACCGTCCGTTTCGCGAAGGCCGTCTATGTTCTTCATTGTTTCCAGAAGAAATCGAAGAAGGGCCGAGAGACACCCAAACGCGATATAGCGGTCATCAGAGCCCGCCTGAGGGCCGCCGAAGCACATCATCACGAATTTTATGAGAAGGGAGCGAGGTCATGAGCAAGAACATCAATGCCGAGGTAAGCAGCGGCAATGTGTTTGCCGATCTCGGTTTCGACAATCCCGAAGAAGAGTTGCTGAAGGCAAAGTTGGCCCGCGAAATTCGCGCCATCATCAAGCGCCGCCGCTTGACACAGACCAAGGCGGCGGAGTTGCTTGGCATGAAGCAGCCAGACATATCGGCAGTCGTGACCGGTCGCACCGCCAAGTTCTCGATTGATCGCCTGGTGCGTTGCCTCGATCGGCTGGATTACAAGGTCGACGTGATCATTCGTCAGAAGCCGCGAAAGGCAGCGTGATCGACCATGCCCGACCTCGAACGCAACAAGCGGAACGTCGTCGCCTTCTACGACATGATGTTCAACCAGTGCCGGCCGCGCGCGGCGATCGAGCTTTATGCCGGCGCGACCTATATCCAGCACAATCCGGGCGTCGCCGACGGCAAGGAAGGCTTTATCGCCTATTTCGAGGAGGCGACTATCCCGGCAAAAGTGTCGAGTTCAAACGAATTATCGCCGAGGGCGATCTCGTCGTGCTGCATTGCCGGCAGGACTGGCCGGGCGATCATGTCTGGGCCGGCATCGACATCTTCCGCCTCGACGATGACGGCAAGATCGTCGAGCATTGGGACGTGCTGCAGATCGTTCCCGACAAGCCGAACAATCCGAACGGGATGTTCTAGCTAAACCTGTCGATCTTTCGGAGAAATCCACCACTCGGGCGGGTCATATTCCCGCGGCCGTCTTCCCGCCGGTTTCGTGCCGCTCATGACGATGGCCGGGAGCACTGCCCAATCGAGATGATCCTTGGTGATGGCGAGCCGGTTGCCGTCCGTATAGCGGGCGATATGCACGGAAAAGTTCCGGCCCGGCGGTGCGACCGTGACGAGCTGCTTTTGCGGGAAGCGATCCTGGAACGCCCGGGCGGTTGCGGCCTGGCCCGAATCCGCGGTGACCAGATAGGCCTTTTCAAAGACGCCATCTTGCGCATCCATCATGAGCTGGAGAGCGACATTGATGTCGGTTTCTTTTTCCGTCGGCTTTTTCCAGCTTTTCCCGCATTTGTCACAGCCCGCATCCTCATGGACGTAATGGCCCTTGACGGTTGTCACGCCGACATTTTCCAAGGCGTTCAGATATTGCTGATGCCGCCATTTCTTGCGCTCGTCGCCGGGATAGAAGGCGGTGCAGAAGACCACTTTGACGAGCTGTTCAGTCTGCTTCGGGATGAGGCGCTCACCCAGCTCCCAGAGATTGCACCATTTCAGGTACGGCTCACCTAAGTCCTTGATTGCATGATATAAATTGAAGCCGTCATAATAGAATGCCGCTTTCAACATGCCCTCTGAGCCTTGACATACCAGCGCTGGAAATGTATATAACACACCGTCAACGCGATGCGGTACGCCGCTAGCAACCCCCGGGCCTCGGCTCGGGGTTTAATTTTTTATGGGCGCTTTGTCCGACGCTTCGTTTGCCAGTTGATTGGCCTGGCGGCGAAATCTCCGCGCATCATCCCGTCGCTTCCCGCATCAGCTTGGCCGTCGCCGTTTCGATCGTCTCCTGCAGCGTTTCCGAGAACTCACGCCGCTTCAAGCCTGGCGCGATGGCGGGCAGGATCTCGATCACGATCTTGCCGGGATAACGCAGGAATTTGCGCCGCGGCCAGAACAGGCCGGAATTGAGCGCGAGCGGCAGGCAGGGCAATCCCAGATGCAGATAAAGCGCCGCCGCCCCCGGCTTGTAATCGGGTGGTGCGCCGGGCGCCGATCGCGTGCCTTCCGGGAAGATCACCAGTTGCCGCCCCATGGACGCGGCTTCCTTGGCGCGCGCCAGCATGGTCTTGAGGCCTTGCGCGCCGGCCGAGCGCTCGATCGGGATCATGCGGAATTTCGGGATGAACCAGCCGAACAGCGGAATGAAGACGAGCTCGCGCTTGAGGATCATCGCCGGGTCGTCGAACAGAGGCAGCAGCGCGAAAGTATCCCAGGTCGACTGATGCTTCGACGCCACCAGCACCGCGCCTTCGGGAATGTTCTCGCGGCCCCTCACCTCATAGGTCGTGCCGCAGATCACCTTCAGCCACCACAGGCTGGTCGTCGCCCAGGCCTGAAGCGCGCGGATCGACCATTTGCGCGGCGTCAGATAGAAGGGCGAGCCCACGACCAGGAACAGCAGCAGATTCACATAGAAGACGATGTTGTAGATGAGCGAGCGGAGCCAGATCACCGGAGACTCTTCAGGATGCGCATCAGCGTCACGCGCGACGTGATGAGGCAGATCAGCGTCGCCACCGCCGGCACCACCGCCAGCGCCAGGTAATTCTGCGCCAGGTGATTGCCCGAGAGCGAGAGGAATTCCTGGGTGATGGCGGCGAAGCTGTCGGGTGCGGCCCCGGCCGCCAGGAAGAAGGTGAGGATGCCGAGCACGAGGCCGATGACGCCGGCGGTGAGCCCGGTGCGCAGGAACCGGCCCCAGACCTGGCGCGCGATGAAATTGTCGCGCGCGCCGACGAGATGCAGCACCTCGACCACCTCGCGATTGGCCTCGAGCGCGGCGCGCGTGGCGAAGACAACGATGGCGATGGTGCACAGGCCGATCAGCACCAGGATGGCGTAAGCGAGCATCGTCAGCACCCGCGCCATGCGCGTGAGCTCGGCCTGCCACCGTTTATGCGTGTCGAGACTGACGCCCGGCACTTCATTGCGGAGCGCCGTTTCGAGGGCGGTGAAATCGGGCGGATTGTCGGGGTCGATCTCGATGGCGATGAGGCGCGGCACGGGCAGATCTTCCAGGCCCTCGATGCCGCCGATCCACGGCTCGAGCAGATCGATCGCCGCCTTCTCGTCGAGCACCGTGACCTTGAGGACGCCCGGCGTCGTCTTGAGGATGGCCTCCGCCTTGGCGAGATCCGCTTCCATGTCGCGGCCCTGGATCTCGCGGATCTGCACCGTGATCTCGCGCGACAGGTCGCCGGTCCAGGCCTGGACCGACCGGTTGATCAGCACCAGCCCGCCGGCGGCGAGCACGGCCAGGTAGCACATCACCGCCATCGCCAGGGTGAGCGTGCGCAGCGGCGCCGCATCGGGCGGGATGATCGGCTCGGGACGATGCGTGGCCTGATCGGTCATGCCACGTCCTCACGACCACAATTGCGACCCGATACTATCATGCCGCCATTCTCAATTGGCCCTGGTCCAGCGTCATGACCGGCATCTTCGCCTGGGCAATGAGTTGCACGTCATGGGTGGCGATCAGCACCGTGGTGCCGAGGCGGTTGAGCTCGAGGAAGAGCCGGAGCAGCCTTTTGGCGAGGGCGGGATCGACATTGCCCGTCGGCTCGTCGGCGAGCAGCAGCTGCGGCTTGGCGATGACGGCGCGCGCGATGGCGGCGCGCTGCTTCTCGCCGCCCGACAGCACCTGCGGCATTACCCGGGCCTGCTCGGCGAGGCCGACCCATTTCAGGAGCTCCATGACATCGGCTCGATACTTTTCTTCGGCCAGCCCCGCCACGCGCAGCGGCAGCGCGACATTTTCGTAGGTGGTCAGGTGGTCGAGCAAGCGGAATTCCTGGAAGACGATGCCGATGCGGCGGCGCAGCAATGGCAAGTCACTGCGTCCGATCTGTGTCGTATCCTGGCCGAAGACGCTCATGAAGCCGCGGGTCGGCGCCATCGACAGGAACAGCAGGCGGAGGAGCGACGTCTTGCCGGCGCCCGACGGCCCGGTGAGAAAGCGGAACTCACCCGGCGCCAGGATGAAGGAGACATCCTTCAGGATTTCCGGCCCGTGCCCATAGCGCAGGCCCACATTCTCGAGACGAACCATGGGCTCCCCTAAAATTTCTCGGCGCATCGGGATATCCGAACCGTGTGGCGCTTTTCGGCCCGATGCTTTTACCCTTTCGCATCGGGTTGCCCGAAAACCGCGTGGCACTTTCCGGCCCGATGCTTTAACGCCGCCTTAACCCTGTTTGCGGTTAATCTTCAAGACCATAGGACCGTCAACGCCGGTCCCCGAATCGTTTTTGACGGCACGTTCCGGATGATAGTCGCCTGCCCCGCTTGCGCAACTCGCTATGACTTCCCCGCCTCGCGCTTCTCGGCCAGCGGGACCATGGTGCGCTGCGTCGAATGCGGCCACAACTGGATCGAGAGCAGCCCCGCCGAGATCATCGACATCTCTCCCCGGCCGATGCCCTCATCGCAGGTCCCGGCCTCCATCGGCGAGCCGCGCCCCGACGAGGACCGCGAGATCCGCCGCCTGACCGAGGCCGCCCGTCTCGCCCAGGAGGAATTCCGTCAGGCCCGGCAGCGCCGCCACCGCCGGCTGGCCGGCTGGGGCGCCTTCGCCGCCGCCGCGCTTTCCCCATTCATCGCCGCTTTCGCCATGCCGGAAACGACGGTGCGCCTGTTTCCCACCAGCATCCAGGTCTTCGACCAGGCCGGTCTGAAGGTGAATGTCTACGGCCTCGAAGTACGCCGGGTCGAGCAGCAGCATGTGGTGGTCGACGGCACCCGCGTCATTTCGATCAAGGGCGAGATCGTCAATGTCAGCGATGTGGACCGGAAGGTTCCCTCCTTGCGCTTCGTCCTCCAGGACAAGTCCGCCGCCGACGTCTATGCCTGGACGCTCGATTCCGGCATCCGTCCCTTGCGTCCGGGCGAGATGACGACCTTCACCACCCGCGTCGCTTCGCCGCCGGAAACCGCCGAAAACGTGCAGATTCGCTTTGCCCATGCCGATGAAATCGGCGTAAATCCCGGGCCATGAGCCATATCGAAATAGACGGCCACCGCATCGCGGTGTTGTTCTCCGAATCGCAGATCTCCGACCGCATCGAGACGATCGCCAGGGCCATTTCCGAGAAGCGGCCGCACCGCCTTCTGGTGGTGCCGGTGCTCAAGGGCAGCTTCGTCTTCGCCGCCGATCTCATCCGCGCCATGCACCGCGCCGGCCTCTCGCCCGAGGTCGATTTCATGATGCTGGCGAGCTATCGCGACAAGACCCGCTCCTCCGGCAAGGTCGATGTTCTGCGCGACGTCGAGTCGCCGGTCGAGGACCGCGACATCCTGCTGGTCGACGACATTCTCGAATCCGGCCGCACGCTTGCCTATGCGAAGGACCTGCTCGCGGCGCGCGGCGCCCGGAGCGTGTCGACCGCGGTGCTTCTCGAAAAGCCCGGCCATCTCGCCGCCGATATCGAAGCCGATCACCGCGGCTTCGTCTGCCCCGACAAGTTCGTCGTCGGCTACGGCATGGACATGGCGCATCAGTTCCGCGAGCTGCCTTTCGTCGGGCACGTGCTCACGGCGAAGTAGTTTCAAGCTCCTCAAAAATGCGTGAGGTAGCCGCCGTCGACCGCCAGCATGTGGCCGGTGACATAGGACGCGGCCGGTGAGGCGAGGAACACGACGGCGCCCGCCACTTCCGCAGGCTCGCCCCAGCGCCCGAGCGCCGTGCGCTTCTTGAGCCAGTCGGCGATCTGCGCATCGGCGACGAGCGCCGCATTGGTTTCCGTGGCGAAGAAGCCGGGCGCCACCGCATTGACCGTGATGCCATGCGGGCCGAGCTCGGCCGCGAGCGCGCAGGTCAGCGCCAGGAGACCGCCTTTCGCCGTCGTATAGACCGCATCGCCTTTGTTGGCGATCAGGCCGGCGATCGAGGTGATGTTGATGATGCGCCCGCCTTGCCCCTTGTCGATCATCAGCCGCGCGGCGTGCCGTCCGATCTCGAAGGGCGCGATGAGATCGGCCTCGATGAGCTTGCGCACATCGTCCAGGGAAAAGTCGAAGACGGCGCGGCGGTCGCGCAAGCCGACATTGTTGACGAGAATGTCGAGACCATGTTTTTCGCCCGCGATCCGCAGGAAGGCTTCTTTCACTTGTGCGTGATCGGTGACATCGAAAGCGAGCGCCGAGGCGGCGCCCCCTTCCGACCGAATCCCCGCGACGGCTCTGGCGAGCGTTTCTTCGCTGCGGCCGTTGAGCAGCACATGGGCGCCCGCTTGCGCCAGCGCCTTGGCGATGGCGAGACCCAGCCCGCGTCCCGCGCCGGTGACGAGCGCGGTCCTGCCCCGCAAGGCAAATGGATGTCCGCTCATTTGAAACGCGGCAGTTTCGCGTCGAAGGAGGCGAGCGCCGGGCGCAGGCGCGGCAGCATGCGGCGCGAGCGCTTGCGGGTCGAGACGGCATAGACCTGCTTCACCGCCTCGACGATGATGACGCCGGAAAAAGCGGGCGAGGTCTTGAGGCCGAGCCTTTCCCAGGCGGCCGCCGATTTCAGCATCAGGCTGCGCTCGGAGGGCGGCATGAACAGAGCCTGCGACCAGCCGACGGGCGAGAATTTCGTTTCCTTGAGGGCCTGCTGCAATTGCGAGCGCGAATAGGGCTGGCCGTAGCCGAAAGGCGTGGCGTCGGAGCGCGCCCACAGGCCGCGCCGGTTCGGCACCACCATCACCAGCCGGCCTTGCGGCGACATCACCCGCCAGATCTCCTGCAGCATCTCGGTGGGCTGGTCGGTGAGCTCGAGCCCGTGGATGACGAGGGCGAAATCGATGGTGCTTTCGAGCAGCGGCAATTCGCATTCCTCGACCAGAGCGGCGGCATTGGGCTGGCCTTCCGGCCAATGCAGCACGCCCCGCTGCGCCATCATGAAGACGAGGCTGCGTTCCGCGCCGTCGGCCGGATAATCGAGATAGGGCGCCGCAAACCCCAGGCCCAGCACGGTGGCGCCGGTCAGATCGCCGAAGCGGTCGCGCAAACGATGCGCGATCAGCCGGCGGGTCGCCTGGCCGAGACGGCTTGTGTAAAATTCACGTAGATCGGCTACATCCATTGTGGGAAAGATAGGTATTCCGGGGCCTGGGGTCACGCGCCAAATTCGATCAGAGGAAATACGCTATTGTCGAAACTTGAACTCCATCATTTCATCTGCCGCGAGGACAATTATGGCGTCCTCGTCCATGACGGCGCAACCGGCCAGACCGCCACGATCGACGCGCCCGAAGCGCCCGCCATCGAGCGCGAGCTCGAGCGCAAGGGCTGGAAGCTCACCCATATCCTGACCACCCACCACCATATCGACCATGTCGAGGGCAATCTCGCCCTCAAGAAGAAATGGGGCGTCACCATCATCGGCCCCAAGGCGGAGGCGGCCCAGATCCCCGGCATCGACCAGCAGGTTTCGGGCGGCGAATCCTACGACTTCGCCGGGCGCGAGGTGAAGGTCATCGCCACGCCCGGCCACACCAAGGGCCATATCGTGCTGCATCTCCCTGAGGAGAAGCTGCTCTTCGCCGGCGACACCTTGTTCGCCTTGGGCTGCGGCCGGGTGATCGAAGGCACGCTCGCCGAGATGTGGAGCTCGCTCGACAAATTGCGCAAGCTGCCGCGCGACACGCTTTTCCATTGCGGTCATGAATACACCGAATCCAATGCCCGCTTCGCGCTCACCCTCGAGCCCGGCAATGACAAGCTCGTGAAGCGCGCCGACAAGATCAAGGCGCAGCGCGCCAGGAAGGAAATGACCCTGCCCGGCACGATCGGCGAGGAGCTCGACACCAATGTCTTCCTCCGGCCCGAAAGCAAGGAGATCCGCTCGGTGCTGAGCATGTCGATGGCGAGCAACGCCGATGTCTTCGCCGAGGCCCGCAAGCGCAAAGACGCCTTCAGATGACGATGGGTCCCCGCGATATCATCCGCCTTCTGGATCTCAAACCGCATCCGGAGGGCGGCCATTATCGCGAGACCTGGCGCGCCGATGCGGCGCTGGGGGAGCGCTCCGAAGGCACGGCGATCTATTATCTTCTCTGCGCAGGCGAGATCAGCCACTGGCACCGCATCGATGCCGACGAGATCTGGCACTGGCATGCCGGCGCCCCCCTCGAGCTCGGCCTGTCGCATGACGGCCGCCATGTCGAGCTGCATCATCTGGGCGGCGACCTGGCCCAGGGCCAGCGCCCGCAGGTGATCGTGCCGCGCTTCTGCTGGCAGACGGCGCGCTCGCAAGGCGCCTGGACGCTGACGAGCTGCACCGTGTCGCCGGCTTTCGCCTTCGACGGCTTTGAGCTGGCGCCGAAGGACTGGACGCCGCACTGATGTATCAGCGTCGTCTGAAAATCATGTCCTTCGCCGCGATGACGGCGCCGGCCGTGATGAGCAGGCAGGCGACGAAGATCGACCAGTGATAGGGCGCGAAGCCCGCCAGCATCAGCACCAGGGTGGAAAGCAGCGGCGAGGCATAGGATGAGGCGCCGAGCGCCATGATGTCCCCGCGCTTGACGCCGAGATCCCACGTGTAGAAGGCCGCACCCACCGGCAGCAGCCCGAGGCCAAGGATCGCCAGCCACTGGCTTCGGCTTTCAGGCCACACCGTCGTCTCGAACAGCAGATGACAGAGAAAGGCCAGCGCCGCGGTGATGAGGCAGAAGCCCGCCACCACATCGGTCGAGACCTTGCCGAAGCGGCGCGACAGCACCGAATAGGACGCCCAGATGAGGGCGCAGGCGAAACCCAGCGCATGGCCGAGGCCGAAGCCCTGCGTCAGCGCCAGGCCCTGGCCGCGGGTGATGACGAGCACCGCACCGAGAAGGCCGACGACGACGCCGAGAATGTGATGCCACTTCAGCCTTTCGCCCGGCAGCAGCGCCGAGAAGGCGACGAGGAACAGCGGCCAGAGATAAGCGAGCAGGCTCACCTCGACCGGCGGCGCCGAGCGGATGGCGGTGAAATAGACGAAGTGATAGCCGAACAGCCCGGCGATGCCGAGCGCCCAGACCCGCCCGTCGCGCGGCAGGGAGGCGACGACGCCCTTGCGGAACGGCCAGGTGGCGATGCCGATCAATCCGCCGATCAGAAAGGTCATGGCGGCGAGCTGGAAGGGCGGCACCTTTCCGCTGGCGGCGGTGAGGAACGCCAGCACCGCCCACATGAGGACGGCGGTGAAGCCGATGAGCGTGGCTGTGTTGCGCGACAAAAAACGAGCCTCGAGGATGTTGCTTGGGTTCCCCTTCTCCCGCAGGCGGGAGAGCCGAAGCTACACCATATACTGCCCGCCATTGGCGGTGAGCACCGAGCCGGTGATGAAGCCGGACTGGTCCGACGCCAGGAACACGACGCAGCGCGCCACTTCCTCCGGCTGGCCGAGCCGGCCGACCGGGATCTGCGGGATCACCGACTTCTCGAGCACGTCCTTGGGCACCGCCATCACCATCTCGGTGGCGATATAGCCGGGGCAGATGGCGTTGACGGTGATGCCTTTGCGGGCGTTCTCCTGCGCCAGCGCCTTGGTGAAGCCGATGTCGCCGGCCTTGGAGGCGGAATAGTTCACCTGCCCCATCTGGCCTTTCTGGCCGTTGATCGAGGAGATGTTGATGATGCGGCCGAAGCTCCTCTCGCGCATGCCTTCGATCAAGGGCCGGCACATGTTGAACAGCGAGTTGAGATTGGTGTTGATCACCTTGTACCACTGCTCGGACGTCATCTTGTGGAACATGCCGTCCTTGGTGATGCCGGCATTGTTGACCAGGATGTCGACCGGCCCGACCTCGGCCTCGATCGCCTTGAGATTGCTGGCGCAGGCGTCGAAATCGCCGACATCCCACTTTCTCACCGCGATGCCGGTCTCGGCCTTGAACTTGGCCGCGGCCTCGTCATTGCCGGCATAGTTGGCCACCACCTGATAGCCCTCGGCCTTGAGAGCCCTGGCGATGGCCGCGCCGATGCCGCGGGTTCCGCCGGTTACGACAGCAACTCGTCCCATATTTCCTCACCCCTTGCTGTTGGAAACTTCGTGTGTCCCAGGTCTTACGCCCGCTCGACACACATCGCGATGCCCATGCCGCCGCCGATGCACAAAGTGGCGAGGCCCTTCTTCGACTTGCGCTTGCCCATTTCATGCAGCAGCGTGACCAGGACGCGGGCGCCCGACGCGCCGACCGGATGGCCGATGGCGATGGCGCCGCCATTCACATTCACGATATCGCTGTTCCAGCCCATGTCCTTGTTGACGGCGCAGGCCTGCGCCGCGAAGGCTTCATTGGCCTCGATGAGATCGAGATCCTCGATCTTCCAGCCGGCCTTCTTCAGCGCCGCGCGCGACGCCGGGATGGGGCCGGTCCCCATGATGGCGGGATCGACGCCGGCATTGGCCCAGGAGACGATGCGGGCGAGCGGCTCGAGTCCGCGCTTCTCGGCGTCCTTGGCGCTCATCAGGATGACCGCGGCGGCGCCGTCATTGATGCCCGACGCATTGCCGGCGGTGACGGTGCCGTCCTTCTGGAACACCGCCCTGAGCTTGGCGAGCTGGTCGAGCGTCGCGCCATGGCGGATATATTCGTCCTGGTCGACGACGATGTCGCCCTTGCGCGACGGTACGGTGACCGGGGCGATCTCGTCCTTGAACCTGCCGGCCTTCTGGGCCGCTTCCGCCTTGTTCTGCGAGGCGACCGCGAAATTGTCCTGGGTGTCGCGGGTGATCTGCCACTGGCGTGCGACATTCTCGGCCGTGTTTCCCATGTGATAGCCGTTGAAGGCGTCCCACAGGCCGTCCTTGATCATCGTGTCGATCATCTGGAAGTCGCCCATCTTCACGCCGTTGCGCAGATGCTGGCAGTGCGGCGCCATCGACATCGATTCCTGGCCGCCGGCGGCGACGATCTTGGCATCGCCATTGGCGATCTGCTGCAGGCCGAGCGCCACGGCCCGAAGTCCCGAGCCGCACAGCTGGTTGATGCCCCAGGCCGGGCTCTCGACCGGGATTCCGGCGCCGATCGAGGCCTGGCGGGCCGGATTCTGGCCCTGGCCCGCGGTCAGGATCTGCCCCAGTATGATCTCGTCGACTTCCTTCGCCTCCACCTTGGCGCGCTCCATGGCGGCTTTCAGCGCCACGGCGCCCAGCGCATGGGCGGAAAGGCTCGACAGCGCGCCATTGAAGGACCCGACTGGGGTCCGCGCGGCCGAGACGATGACGACGGAATTCTCAGTATTTGCCATGAATAAAGGCCTCCGGTGCTGGGATGGGGAACATTAAGCCCCACTCTCGCGGGCGTTGCAATGCGCGCTTTCGACCAATTTGGATATTCTTTTTGCGCTTGCAATTGTGCACCGCACGGCGCACCCTTCGCAGGTTGCTTCCTGTTCGGGCGGATGCCGTCCGAAGGGAAGCGAGCAGCAGAATCTCCACGAGATTGCCGCCAGGCAGCACAGAGTTTGTAAGGGAGACGGAGTTTGAGCGGCGAACAGTCAGCCACCGCGAATGCGGTCGTCATCAAGAAATACGCGAACCGGCGTCTCTACAACACCGCCACCAGCACCTATGTAACCCTCGACGACCTCTCCGACATGGTCAAGAAGGGCACGGATTTCGTCGTCTACGACGCCAAGTCCGGCGAGGACATAACCCGCTCGGTCCTCACCCAGATCATCTTCGAGGAAGAGGGCAAGGGCCAGAACCTGCTGCCGATCAAGTTCCTGCGCCAGCTCATCCGTTTCTATGGCGACAGCATGCAGGCCTTCGTGCCGGGCTATCTGGAAATGTCGCTGGAATCGCTCACCAAGGAGCAGGACAAGCTGCGCCAGCAGCTCGTCGAGATCTGGGGCGCCGACCCGTTCAAGGCGATGCAGGAGCAGACCGAGCGCAATATGGCGATGTTCCACGACGCCATGCGCATGTTCAATCCCTTCACCGCCGCCATGGCCGGCCAGCAGGGCCAGCAAAAGCCCGCCGAGCCTTCGAAGCCGCGCGACCCGGCCGCCCAGCAGAGCGGCAAGGACGATCTGCAGGCGCTGAAGGACCAGCTGTCCGCCATGCAGCGCAAGATCGACGCCATCGCCGGCGGGAAGTAGCCGTAATAACCCATGTGCCGGCTCAGCGCCGGCTCACATCGCGCGCGATGTCCCAGAAGGCCTTCACCAGCTTGCCGCCGGCGCGTTCGCGCAGGCAGACGAGAGCTTCCTCCATCAGCATTTCCGGCCCGTCGATGAGGATCGGACGGACGCGCTCGTCGCGGCCGAATTCGGCTTGCGAGACGAAACCGACGCCGACCCCCGAAGCGACGATCTCGCGTACCGCCTCGCGCCCTTCCGCTTCGATCATCGGCCTGAGCGTGATGCCCTGCCCGGCCGCCAGCGTTTCCAGCTTGTGCCGCGTCTTCGAGCCGCGCTCGCGCAGCACCAGGGGATGCTGGACGATGTCGGCGAGACCCAGCCTGCGGGCGGCCGCCAGCGGGTGATCATGCGAGACGAAGGCGATGATCGGCGATGTGTTCAGCATCAGGATCTCGAATTCGCGGCGCTCGGGGATCTCGCCCAGCACGCCGATATCGGCCTCGAAGTTGAACAGGCTGGTGACGACGCTTTCGGTATTGCCGGCATTCACCGTGACCTGGATGCCCGGATAGCGGGCGCGGAACCGGCCGAGTATGTCGAGCAGGTGATGCGCCGCGTCGGCGACGATGCGCAAGGTGCCCGAGCTCAGCGCCCGCGACTCCGCCAGGAGGTCGAGCGCCTGCTGCTCGGTGTCGAACATGCGGCGCGTGACCTCGAGCAGCTGCTGGCCCTGCGCCGTCAGCGTCACCTGCCTCTTCTGCCGGTTGAACAGGACGACCTCATATTCCTCCTCGAGCCGACGCACCTGGTCGGAAATCGCCGGCTGGGTCAGGAACAGGGCTTCCGCCGCGCGTGAGAACCCGCCGCAGACCGCCACATGATGAAAGGCTCTGAGCTGGACGTAGCGCATAGGCCAAGCTTATGGGACGAGAGCACGCAACGAAAGTGCTTATATGTGTCCACAGCGCCTGTTTCAGCGGCAGGCCTTCAGGGCAATGTCCGCGGATCACTGATCCATCGCGTGAATTTATAGGTTCATCGATTAAATCAATTTTTATGATCGAATCTTTCGCGTCAGGATCAGGCTGGACGCAGCCGCCGGCGCTGGCCCGTGCCCAGCCCCAGGCGGCGTCCCCGAGCATCGCAGAATGTGCCCAAACTCAGTGAGGAAACGGACCATGACATCACGCCTTGCCCCCCTGGCAGCCGCGGCCGTCGCGGCGGCGCTCGCCGCCTCCACCGCCTATGCGGAGACGCAGCTCACCGTTTACACCGCCGTCGAGGCCGTCGATCTCGACCGCTACAAGGCCACCTTCGAGAAGGCCAATCCCGACATAAAGATCAACTGGGTGCGCGACTCGACCGGCGTCATGACGGCCAAGCTGCTCGCCGAGAAGGACAATCCGCAGGCCGATGTCGTCTGGGGCCTCGCCGCCACGTCGCTGCTGCTGCTCAAAAGCGAGGGCATGCTCGAGCCCTACGCGCCGGCGGGCGTCGAGAAGCTCGACAGCCGCTTCGTCGATGCCAGCTCGCCGCCCTCCTGGACCGGCATGGATGGCTATGTCGCGGCGATCTGCTTCAACACGGTCGAGGCGCAGAAGCTCGGCATCCCCGCGCCGACATCGTGGAAGGATCTGATCAAGCCCGAATATAAGGGCCATGTCGTCATGCCCAACCCGAACTCCTCCGGCACCGGCTTCCTCGACGTGTCGGCCTGGCTGCAGATGTTCGGCGAGACGGACGCCTGGGCCTTCATGGACGGCCTGCATCAGAACATCGCCGCCTACACCCATTCCGGATCGAAGCCCTGCAAGATGGCGGCGGCGGGCGAGACGGTGATCGGCGTATCCTTCGAATTCCCCGGCGCCAAGGCGAAGACGGCCGGCGCGCCGATCGAGATCATTTTCCCCTCGGAAGGCTCCGGCTGGGAAGCCGAGGCGACCGCCATCATCGCCGGCACCGCCAATCTCGACGCCGCCAGGAAGCTGGTCGACTTCTCGGTCTCCAAGGAAGCCAACGAGATGTACAATGTCGGCTATGCGGTGCTGGCCTATCCCGGCATCGCCAAGCCGGTCGAGAACCTGCCGCCCAATGTCGCCGACCACATGATCAAGAATGATTTCGAATGGGCGGCGACCCATCGCAAGGCGATCCTGACCGAATGGGCCAAGCGCTACGACGCGAAATCCGAGCCCAAGACCTGACCCACGATCACGGGCGTCGCGCCAGCGGCGCCCTTTTTCAGGATGGCTGGCATGCGACATGAAATCCTCGCCGGGGCGCCGGCGACGCCGACCGAAGTGAGCCTGGCGGGCGCCGCCGCGACTAGGCCGTCCTATCTCGAGATCGAAGCGCTGTGGAAGGTCTTCGGCAAGTTCGCCGCGCTGAAAGGCGTGTCGCTGACCGTCAGGGAAGGCGAATTCGTCTGTTTCCTCGGGCCTTCGGGTTGCGGCAAGACAACGCTGCTGCGCGCCATCGCCGGTCTCGATCTCCAGACGCAGGGCACGATCCGCCAGGCCGGCCGGGACATCTCGACCTTGCCGCCCTCCAAACGCGATTACGGCATCGTCTTCCAGTCCTATGCACTCTTTCCCAATCTGACGATCGAGAAGAACATCGCCTTCGGCCTCGAGAATGCGAGGCGTCCGAAGGCCGAAATCCAGGCGCGTGTCGCCGAGCTGCTCGACCTCGTGGGTCTTTCCGCTCAGGCGAAGAAATATCCGGCCCAGCTTTCCGGCGGCCAGCAGCAGCGCATCGCTCTCGCCCGCGCCATGGCGGTGGCGCCCGGGCTTCTGTTGCTCGACGAGCCGCTTTCGGCGCTCGACGCCAAGGTGCGCGTCCATCTGCGCCATGAGATCAAGGAGCTGCAGCGCAAGCTCGGCGTCACCACCGTCATGGTCACCCACGACCAGGAAGAAGCCCTGGCGATGGCCGATCGCATCGTCGTGATGAACCACGGCGTCATCGAGCAGGTCGGAACGCCCACCGAGGTCTACCGCCATCCCGCCTCCTTGTTCGTCGCCGACTTCATCGGTGAAACGAACAAGATTCCGGCGACGGTGCTGGCGAATGGGAGGCTGGCATCCGCCGGCGCGGAGCTCGTCGGCGCCCCGCACGACATTCCGCCGGACAGCGCGGTGACCGCCGTCATCCGGCCCGTCGACATCATCCCGCATCGCGCCGGCGCCCGATCGCCCGGCGCGCCGGACACCGTCGCGACGCCCGAGAATCTGCTCGATACGAAGGTCGTGAAGATGGAGTTTCTCGGCGCGTTCTGGCGCTGCCGGCTGACCTCGCCGCGTTTCGGCGATCATGTTCTGGTCGCCGATCTGTCCATCAACGCCGTGCGGCGCTTAGGCGTGGCCGAAGGGGCGGACATGCTGATCGAGCTGCCGCGCGATCGCCTGCTCGTCTTCGCCAGGAATGGCTGAGATGAGCGCCGTCCCGCTCGCTCTTCCCGCCGGTCCGGCGCTCAGGCCGCAGATCGCCGGCGACGACATCGTCAAGCGCGGCCTGATGATCGTCATCATGCTCTATCTCCTGGTGACGCTCGCGGCCCCGCTTTATGTCCTTCTGTCGAAATCGGTCTCGGTCTATCGCTTCGATCTCGCCGCTTTCGAGATCCAGCGCAGCGACGCGACCGGTGAGAATTTCAGCGCGCCGAAGACCGTCGCTGAGCTGAATGCAGAGACCGGCGCCATCGCGCCCGACCAGCTCGATACCGGTTCCGACGGCCGGCTTACGCTGACCGGCCTGTTCAAGGATTTCAATTTTCGCAGCCCGGTGAAATACCGCCTGCGCGGCGTGGATGGCTCGGCGACCTTTCTCCTGGGCTCCGAGCTTCACCGCGGGCCGGACTGGGTCGAGCTCGATTCCAACATGTTCCGGCGTGCCGCGCTGCGTCCGGCGGCGGCAACCGGCCTCGCCAACTTCGTCACCTATTTCTCGACGCCGTCGCTCACCCGGGCGATCTGGAATTCGGCCGTCATCGGCCTCATCAGCACGGGCCTGGTGATCGTCATCGCCTTCGGCCTCGCTTATGCCCTCAACCGCAGCCGGATGCGCGGCAAGGGGTTCTTCCGGCTGGTGACGGCGATCCCGATCCTGGTGCCCTCGCTTTTGCCCGGCATCGCGCTGGTCTATCTGTTCGGCAATCAGGGCTTGCTGAAGGACGTGCTGATGGGCCACTCGATCTACGGGCCGATCGGCATCGTCATCGGCTCCGTCTTCTTCACCCTGCCGCATGCGCTTCTGATCATATCGACGGCGCTCGCCACCGCCGATGCGCGCCACTATGAGGCCGCCGCATCGCTGCGCGCCACCAGATGGCGGACCTTCTGGACGGTCACCGTGCCGGGCGCCCGCTATGGCATCATCTCGGCCGCCTTCGTCGTCTTCACCATGGTGGTCACCGACTTCGGCCTGCCGAAAGTCATCGGCGGGCAGTACGACATGCTGGCGGTCGACATCTACAAGCAGGTCATCGGCCAGCAGAATTTCGAGATGGGCGCGGTCGTCTCCGTCCTGCTCCTGGTGCCGGCCATCGCCGCCTTCATGGTGGACCGGGCCGTTCAGAGCCGGCAGGTCTCCCTGCTCTCGGCGCGCTCGGTTCCCTTTGCACCCAAGCCCAAGCCGGCTTTCGACTGGGCCTGCTTCACCTATTGCGCGCTGGTGGCGGTCTTCATCCTGACGATGATCGGTGTCTGCCAGCTGGCGGCGAGCGTCCAATTCTGGCCCTATGACCTGACCCCGACATTGCGGAACTTCCGTTTCGATCTCATGGATGGCGGCGGCTGGGCCTCCTATTACAATTCGATCACCATGGCGCTGCTGACCGCCGTCTTCGGCACCGGCATCGTCTTTGTCGGCGCCTATATGGTCGAGAAGAGCGACGGTTTTCACATCGGGCGGGCGCTGTTCCATTTCCTCGCCATGCTGCCCATGGCGGTGCCCGGCATGGTGCTGGGCCTCGGCTATATCTTCTTCTTCAACGACCCGGCCAATCCCCTCAACGTCATCTATGGCACGATGGCGATCCTGGTGGTCTGCACGATCTCGCATTTCTACACGGTCTCGCATCTGACGGCGCTGACCGCGCTCAATCAGATGGACCGCGAATTCGAGGCGGTGGCCGCCTCGCTCAAGCAGCCCTTCCACAAACTGTTTTTCCGGGTGACGATACCGGTCTGCCTGCCGGCCGTTCTCGATATCGCCATCTATCTGTTCGTCAATGCGATGACGACGGTCTCGGCCCTCGTCTTCCTCTATTCGACGCGGACGCAGCTCGCTTCCGTGGCGGTGCTCAACATGGACGACGCCGGCGATATCGCGCCCGCCGCGGCGATGGGAATGATGATCTTCTACACCAATGTCGCCGCCCGCCTCGTCCACATGCTCATCGCGCGCCTGCTGCTGGCGCGCACCCAGGCCTGGCGGCATGCCTGAATCCATCCGGCGCCGGCGCATGCGATCGCTGGTTCCCACGTGGCAAGCTTCGTGACCGGAAATTTGATCTTGCCAGGAGCAGGCCTCCTCATGTTAATGCGGCCATGGCCTCCGCGCTCCGCCGCATGGTGATTCTCTTTGCCGCGCTCGCTTTCATCGTGACGAGCGTCGGGTGGGGCGTGACCGGATCGCTTCCGGGATTCAAGCTCGGCCATGAGAGCGCGACGACATCCGTGGCCGTTGCGGCGGATGACCATCACGCCGATCCCGCGGCGGCGCAAGCCGCTCATTGTTCCGACAGCGATGAGTGCGGCGACGAAACCGGACATGAGGAGCTGGCGGATTCGTGCTGCGGCTCGGCCTGCCATATTGTGACGCAAGCCGGCGCCTGCGGGCAGATCCTCGTTCCGATCGTGCGTGTCCTCGACGGCATTTCGCCTGAAGACGACATCATGGAAACGACGCCGGCGCGTCTCGAACGTCCCCCCAGAAGCCTCATCGGCTAGCTCTCGGCCTTAGCCCGTCTCCAACAGGTTTGTTTCAGGACCCGCCGCTTCGGCCGGTTCTGCGGCGCAGGCTGAGCCTTTCTCCAATCTGCTGTTTTTCCAGCGGTTGAATTTCCCCGTCAATGCTGTTCGCCCCTTTGGTCGACCGAGGACCGTCGAATGAAATCGATCCCGATGATTGCTGCTGCTGCCCTGCTGGCCGGATGTTCCAGCCCTTCCGATTCCTTCAGCCCGTCCGGAGGTCCGGCCGACCCTGGCGCGCGCGTGCCGGCGCAACGTTATGTACCCGTCACCGCCGGAACGATCGACTACCGGCCGGTCGACCCGCTGCCCTGGAAAGAGCAAAACGAGAAAGTCGCGCCCAGGAAGGAGCGGCAGCAATGAGCGCTCCCTTCAGTCTCCTCAGACGCGTGCTCATCGTCGGCGCTCTTCCCGTGGCGCTCGCCGGCTGTGCGAAGTTCACCCCTGATGCGGGCATGCAGCCGGTCTCGGCGCGCGTCGCCGGCGCGCTCGGCCAGGATGCCGTCAAGATCGGGTCCCTCGCGGAAGCGGCGGCCGCGAAAGCGAAAGTAAACGGGATACTCGCCGGCAAGCTTGACGCCGACAGCGTCGTGCGGGTCGCGCTCCTCAACAATCGCGGGCTCCAGGCCGAATATAATGAGCTGGGGATTTCGGAGGCGGATTTTGTCGAAGCAAGCCTCCCGCCCAATCCCATCATCGGGCTGGAACGGCTGGTGACCGACGGCGAGCTCGAGGTCGAGCGGCGGATCGTCGCCGATCTTCTGGCACTGGCCACATTGCCAAAACGCAAGGAGATCGCCCGGACCCGGTTCGAGGCGGCGAAGGAAAGGGCGATCGAAGCCACGTTCCGCATCGCGGCCGAAACCCGGCGGGCCTTTCACCGTGCCGTCGCCGCGCAGCAGACCGTCTCCTTCCTCGAGCAGGCCCGGCTGTCGGCGGATGCCGCGGCGGATCTCACCCGCAAGCTGGGCCAGACTGGCGCGGCCAACAAGCTGGAGCAGGCGCGCGCGAGCGCCTTTTATGCCGAAATCTCCAATGAGCTGGCGCGCGCCCGGCTGCAGGCCGGAACCGAGCGTGAGGCGCTCACGCGCCTGCTCGGCCTGTGGGGAGACGACATCGGCTACAAGCTGCCGCGGGCGCTGGCGCCCGTGAAGAACATCAAGTCCGCACAACAGGTGGAAGCGGACGCGGTGCGAAAGCGCGTCGATCTGATCGCCGCCCGGCTCGAGCTCGACGCTTTGGCGAAGTCCTACGGCCTGACCCGGTCGACGCGTTTCATCTCGATGCTCGATGGCGGCCTGCGCAGCAACTACGAACGCTCGCGCGAAGAGGGCATTACGGACAAATCCTACCCGAAGGGCTTCGAGCTCGAAATCCAGATCCCGATCTTCGACTTCGGCGAGGTGAAGGTCAGGCGCGCCAGGGAGACCTATATGCAGGCCGTCAACCGCCTGCTGGAGAAGGCCGTGATTGTCCGCTCGGAGGCGCGTGCGGCCTATCTCACCTACCGCGCGAGCTACGACATCGCCCGCCAGTATCAGACCAGGATACTGCCTTTACGCAAGACGGTGAACGAGGAGGCGCTGCTCCGCTACAACGGCATGCTCATCGACGAGTTCGAGCTGCTGACCACCTTGCGTGAAAGCATCGACAGCAACATCCAGGCGATTGCCGCCCAGCGCGATTTCTTCATCGCGTCCGTCGACTTCCAGAGCGCCATCATCGGCGGCGGCGCGTCGTCCGGCGCGGCCGGCGAAGGCCCCTCGGTGGCTGCGGCCGCCGGCGGCGGCGAACATTGATCAAGGAAGGTGAGCTCATGACTTTCTCCCGACGGACTTTCCTCGGCAGTTCCGGCGCCGCGGCGCTGATAAGTGCCGGCGCGGTTTCCAGCCGCGCGCAGGCGGCCGCCATTCCCGAAGCGCCGACGACAGACACACCGGCCACGCAACCGCCGCTGGTGCCGAAGACCGGGCCGGATTACCAGCCGGTCGTCACTCTGAATGGCTGGACCTTGCCCTGGCGGATGAATGGCGACTGGAAGGAGTTCCATCTCGTCGCCGAGCCGGTCACGCGCGAGCTCGCCCCGGGCATGGTCGCCAATCTCTGGGGCTATAACGGCCAATCGCCCGGCCCGACCATCGAGGCGGTCGAAGGCGACAAGGTCCGCATCTTCGTGACCAACAGGCTGCCCGAGCACACGTCGATCCACTGGCATGGCCAGCTGCTGCCGAACGGCATGGACGGCGTGGGCGGTCTCACCCAGCCGCATATCAAGCCGGGCCAGACCTTCGTCTATGAGTATCAGCTGCAGAAGAGCGGGACCTTCATGTACCACCCGCATGCCGACGAGATGGTCCAGATGGCGATGGGCATGATGGGTTTCTTCGTCGTCCATCCCAGGGACCCCGCTTTCCGCCGCGTCGACCGCGACTTCGTGTTCCTGATGGCGGCCTACGACATCGACCCGGGCGCCTATGTGCCCAAGGTCGCCGAAATGACCGACTTCAATCTGTGGACCTGGAACAGCCGGGTATTCCCCGGGATCGAGCCGCTCGTCTGCGCGAAGAACGACAAGGTGCGGGTGCGGTTCGGCAATCTCACCATGACCAACCATCCCATCCACATGCATGGCTACGACTTCAAGGTCTCCTGCACCGATGGCGGATGGGTTCCCGAAAACGCGGCATGGCCGGAGGTCACGATCGACTGCGCCGTCGGACAGATGCGCGCCTTCGACTTCCTGGCCGACAAGGAGGGCGACTGGGCGATCCACTGCCACAAATCCCATCACACGATGAATGCGATGGGTCATGACATCAGGACCTTCATCGGCGTCGACAAGAAGGAGTTCGCCAGAAAGATGAAGCGGCTGGCGCCCGACTACATGCCCATGGGCTCGGCGGGCATGGCCGATATGGGCGAAATGGAAATGCCTCTTCCCGACAATACGCTGCCGATGATGACCGGCTTCGCCCAGTTCGGGCCGGTCGAGATGGGCGGCATGTTCTCCGTCGTCAAGGTCAGGCAGGGCCTGGCCGCCGGCGACTACAAGGATCCGGGCTGGTTCGGCCACCCGGAGGGAACCGTCGCCTATGAGTGGAAAGGCGCGTCGAGGAATGCCGAACGGGCCAAGTCGCCCGTGATCGATAGAGCCACGGCGGTGGAGCTCCAGGTGAAGAAGCCCGGGCCTGCATCGCAACACAAGAATCACTAGAGCGCTTCCCGCCAAAGTTGCTCGACTTTGGCGATACGGAAGCGCTCCAGTTTATATGTATTCGAGCCCTTTTTCCCGTTTTGATCGAATCGGAACGATTCGATCAAAACGGGAAGGGCTCTAGACAAGGGAATTGAACGTGAAGACGAGATTTATTCTTGCCCTGCTGTTGCCGCTGGCCATGCCGGCTGCGGCATTTGCCGATGCCGGCCATGATGACGACCGCGCCTATGGCGAGCCGGGCGATCCCACGAAGCCCGCCCGGACCGTCCTGATCACCATGAAGGAAGGCGAGCACAAGATGCAGTTCATTCCGAACGAGGTGAAAATCCGCAAAGGCGAGCAGATCCGGTTTGTCATCCGCAACACCGGCCTCCTCGACCATGAGCTCGTCATCGGAACGGTCGAGGAAAACCTGAAACATGCCGAGGAGATGGCCAAGAATCCCGACATGGAGCACGACGATCCGAATGCCAGGCGCCTCGAGCCCAAGAAGAGCGGCGAGATCGTCTGGAAATTCACCAAAGCCGGCGAGTTCGACTTCTCGTGCCTGCTTCCCGGCCACCGCGAGGCCGGGATGTTCGGAAGAATTATTGTCAACTGATCAAATGAAAGGAATACCCATGCGTAGAATGATCGCCACTGTCGCCACTGTTCTCTCGTTGTCCCTCTCGGCCCTGGCGCAGCCGGTGCCGGTCGACGGGCAGGTGATGAAGATCAACGAGGCGCAGCAGAAGATCACGCTGAAGCACGACGCCATCACGAACCTGGATATGGATGCGATGACCATGGTCTTCGTCGTCGCCGACCCGGCAATGCTGAAATCCGTCAAGGTCGGCGACAAGGTGACGTTCGAAGCGGATCGTGTGAACGGCCGCATCACGGTGACGAAGATCGCAAAGAAGTAGAGACGATCTCTCCCCTGTTTTCCCCTCTCCCGTCCGCAGGATGGGCAGGCGCGCGATCAGGAAAAGTGGAAACCGGTTTTCCGTCCGATCGCGCGCCAGATCGAGGATACGATCACGTTCATCAGGTCAGATCGTAAACGATCCGACCTGATCGTGATCTATGTGCCCGATAGGGCGGGTGAGGGCTCTTCTGATCAGATAGCTAGAAAAAGCCCTCATCCGGCCTTCGGCCACCTTCTCCCATTGCTGCGCAACGGGAGAAGGGGAAAGCTGGGAACGGACGAGCTTAGTTCCGCCCCTGCCGGAACTGCGCGTTGAGCGCGTCGATCGCCAGACGCAGGCGCGACATGTCGGGCTCGTCATCCTCCACATGAGGCGGCGGCTCCGGCATCCGGGCCTTGGGCGTCTCGCGCGGTGGAGGCGGTGGGGCTTCGGGAGCCACACTTGCCGGCTCGGCGTCCTGAGCTTCGCTCTTTTCCGCTTCGATCGCTTCCGCTTCGCCGGGCACCGGTTTGCTTTCGGCGACCGGGGTTTCCGCTACCGCGCCGTCTTCGGCCGGCCAGGGAATGTCGAGCGAGGCTCTGCCGAACAGATTGCCCTGCAGGTAGTCGGCACCCCATTGGCGCAGGAATTCCGCGTCTTCCGGCGTCTCGACCCATTCGGCGACCGTCTTGATCTCGAACTGGCGCGCCATGTCGATGAGCGAGCGGACGAAATACTGGTTGTCCGGATTCTCGGTGAGATTGGCGCAGAACGACCCGTCGAGCTTCAATATATCGACACTGAGCGCCTTGAGATTGCGGAACGACGTATAGCCGGCGCCGAAATCGTCGATGGCGACGCGGCAGCCGAGATCGCGCAAGGTGCGGGTGAAGCGTACGGTCTCGTCGAGATCGCCGAGCGCCACCGTTTCGGTGATCTCGACGGTGAGCCTGGGCGTCACCTCGCGATGGGCTTTCAGGATCTCGGTCAGCTGGCTGAACCAGCGCGGATCGGTGGCGGTGATGCCGGAGACGTTGAAGGTGAGATTGGCGGTCGGGTAAGCGAGCAGCGTCGAAACGGTGAGCTGCGCCACCGTGCGGTCGATGAGACGGACGAGGCCGAGCTTCTCGGCGATCGGGATCAGATGCGCCGCCGCGATCATGTCGCCGCGCGCATCCGCCATGCGCAGCAGCGCCTCATGCATCACCACGTTCTTGCTGGCGGCTTCGACGATCGGCTGGAAAGCGAGCTTGAACCGGTCTTCCTTGAGGCAGGCGACGATCTCATGGGCGGCGCGCGCATTGATGCTGCGCTCGGAGATGAGCTTCTGCGACGGCTTGTAGACGACGAAGCCGTCGGAGGGCATGCGCTTGGCTTCCGTCAGCGCCTCCTCGGCGCGCGCCATGGCGGTATTGGCGTCCGCCGCATGGCCCGGCAGGATGATGGCGCCGATCGACAGCATGGCCCAGACCGGGCCGTGCTCGGTCTCGATGACGCTGTCGCGCGCCACCTGCAGGAAGCGCTCGGCCGCATGGCCGAGCTCGCGCTCGTCGCAATTATTGAGGATGATGGCGAATTTGCTGCCCGAATACCGCGCGATCGGATCGCCGGCGCGCACCACGTTCTTCAGCCTTCGGCCCACCGCGATGATGACCTCGTCCGCCACCTCGAAGCCATAGGCGTCGTTGACGACGGCGAGATTGTTGATGCCGGCGATGACGAAGGCGCGGGAGACGCCTTCTCTGTCGGCCGCGATGATCCCCTCCTCCAGCGCTTCCGCCATGCGGCCGCGATTCATCATGCCGGTGAGCGGATCGCAATTGCCGAGGAAGTTCAGATGCTGGTCGCGCGAATGCCGGTCGTCGATGCGCCGCACGATGCCGAAGGCCTCCGCCGGCCGGCCGTCGGCGCCGGCATACCAGCGCCCGGTGTCTTCGAGCCAGTAGGAGGTCTTGCCGTTCTTGCCGTCGGGACGAAACAGATATTCGATCTGGTAGGGTATGCCCTCGCCTTCGTCCTTGTAGACGGTGCGCATCACCGCGTCATAGCGGGTGGTGAAATTGTCGACGTCGAGCAGCGCCGCGAAGGAGCGTCCGGTGGTGAGCCGGTGCGCCGGGCAGTGCAGGATCTCCGGCGCGTTGGCGCTCCAGAAGATCTCGTCCGATTCGATGACCCAGTGATAGGCCGCCTCGCCGACCGCCAGCACCGCCTTGCGGACCCGCTCCAACTCCTCGGCGCTGATGACGCGCGCGAGCGATTCGACCGGGCCTTGGCTGCGCTCGGCGAAGCTGCGCTCATCCGCTCGCTTGTGCGGCTCGGCAGCGGACGGTCTGGGTGATGATTCGCTCAAGCAGCCTCCAGGTGAGACCCAAACATACTCTGAGGCCGGCAAAATGCCAGCCATCCTTACGCTGCCAAACTAACGGCCAATTGGTAAACAACTGAAAAATGGGGAAGTTGCGTCAGGAGCGAAACGGCTAATAACCAAGCGCCAAGCCATCCTTGCGGAAGTCCGATCCGCCGGCGAGCACGCCCTGCGCCCGATCGAACAGTATGGCCTGGCCGCCGCCGAAGGGATCCGCCGCTTCGACGATATCGTGGCCCAGCGCCGCCAGTCCCTTGCGCACCGGCTCTTCGATGGTGGTTTCGACCTCGACGCGGCCCTCATCCGGAAAAGCGCGGGCAAAATCGATCGATTCCTGCACGTCGAGTCCATAGACATAGCGGTTGAGCATGACCCCGACATGGCCCATCGGCTGGAACGCGCCGCCCATGACGCCGAAGGACATGTCGATGCGGCCCTTCGCACGCACCATCGCCGGGATGATCGTGTGGAGCGGCCGCTTGCCCGGACCGATGCAATTGGGATGGCCGGGATCGGTGACGAAATTGGCGCCGCGATTCTGCAGCGCGACGCAGGTCCTGGGCGTGACGATGCCGGAGCCGAAGGCCCAGTAGATCGAATTGATGAAGGAGACGGCCATACCGCCGCGGTCGACGACGGTGAGATAGACCGTGTCGGAGCCCGGCATCGGAATACGGTTTTCCGGATTGACGACGGCACGCTTCATGTCGATCAGCGCCGCGAGCTCCGCCGCGGTCTTGTCGCTCAGCAGCTCTTCCGGCGCCACCGTCATGAAGGGGCGCTCGGCGATATGGCGGTTGCGCAGCACCCAGGCGAGCTTCATCGCCTCGATCTGCAGATGGTAGCGCTCGATGCTCCGCACGCCATACTTCGCCATATCGAACTGCTTGAGGATATTGAGCGCGATGAGCGCGGTGAGTCCCGACCCGTTGGGCGGAATCTCCAGAAGCTCGACGCCGGCGAAACTGGTCGAGATCGGCTCGACCCAGTCCGTCCTGGTCGCGGCGAAGTCCTCGAGCGTGAGAAGGCCGCCACGCGCTTCGAGGGTCGCGACGATTTCCTCCGCGACCTCGCCGGCATAGAAGCCGTCGCGGCCTTTTTCGGCGATGAGCCTGAGCGTGCGCGCCAGCGCCGGATAACGCATCACCTCACCTTCGCGCGGCGCCCGGCCATCCTTCAGATAATGCAGCCGCGCCCCTTCGTCCTGTGCGAGATCGGCCGCGTCCGGCAGCCAGTCCGAGGCGACGCGCGGCGTCGTCGGCACGCCTTCCTCGGCGAGCTTGATCGCCGGCTTCAGCGCTTCCTTCAGATCCATCGTGCCATGGCGCGCGAGGATCGCCGCCCAGGCGTCGATGGCGCCCGGCACCGTCACCGCATGCACGCTCCGCGGCGCGATGCTCGAGAGCCGCGCCGCCTTGAGCCAGTCGGCGTCGGCGCGCCGGCCGGCGCGGCCCGAGCCATTGACGCCTTCTATCGAGCCATCGCTCTTTCCGATGAGCGCGAAGCAGTCGCCGCCGATGCCGGTCATATGCGGCTCGGTGATGCACAGAACGGCCGAAGCGGTGATCGCGGCATCGGCCGCATTGCCGCCATTTCTCAATATTTCCAAGGCGAAAAGCGTTGCCAGGGGTGACGATGTTGCGGCCATGCCCTGCGTGCCATAGGCGACGGAGCGGCCCGGAATTTGGAAGTTACGCATGGCTTCCGTTTAGCGTAGGCCCAGGCGGCAATCTACTCCCTCCTGATCGCGGGAGGGCCAGAGTGTCGCAATCCGCATTGGAATGCCGTTTCGCGCTCGCCTTGCCAAAATGGCGTGGTTATTGTTCGCTTGCGCAAATTGCAGAGTGGGAGGAAGTCACCGTCATGGCCACCGTCAAGAGCGACATCGAGATCGCCCGTGAAGCGAAGATGAAGCCGATCCTCGAGGTCGGCAAGAAGCTCGGCATTCCCGCCGAGGATCTGATCCCCTATGGCCATACCAAGGCTAAGATCTCCCTGGATTTCATCTCCGGCCTTTCCAAGAAGAAGGATGGCAAGCTCATCCTCGTCACCGCGATCAATCCGACGCCCGCCGGCGAAGGCAAGACGACGACGACCGTGGGCCTCGGCGACGGCCTCAACCGCATCGGCAAGAAGGCGATGATCTGCCTGCGCGAGCCCTCGCTCGGCCCCTGCTTCGGCATGAAGGGCGGCGCCGCCGGCGGCGGCTATGCGCAGATCGTGCCGATGGAGGACATCAATCTCCATTTCACCGGCGACTTCCACGCCATCACCTCGGCGCATAACCTGCTCTCGGCGATGATCGACAATCACATCTATTGGGGCAACGAGCTCGGCATCGATACGCGCCGCGTCGCCTGGCGCCGCGTGATGGACATGAACGACCGCGCTCTGCGCGACATCGTCTGCTCGCTGGGCGGTGTCGCCAACGGCTTCCCGCGCGAGGCGGGTTTCGACATCACCGTCGCCTCCGAGATCATGGCCATTCTCTGCCTCGCGACCTCGATCGAGGATCTCGAGCGCCGCATCGGCCAGATCGTCATCGGCCATAAGCGCGACAAGGGCCAGGTGCTGGCCAAGGACATCAAGGCGGCGGGCGCCATGACCGTGCTCCTGAAGGACGCGCTGCTCCCCAATCTGGTGCAGACGCTCGAGAACAACCCGGCCTTCGTGCATGGCGGTCCCTTCGCCAATATCGCCCATGGCTGCAATTCGGCGATGGCGACCAAGGCGGCGCTCAAGCTCTCCGACTATGTCGTCACCGAAGCGGGCTTCGGCGCCGATCTCGGCGCGGAAAAGTTCTTCGACATCAAATGCCGCAAGGCCGGCCTGCATCCGGATGCGACGGTGATCGTCGCCACGGTGCGCGCCCTCAAGATGCATGGCGGCGTCGGCAAGGACGATCTCAAGAAAGAAAATGTCGAGGCGGTGAAGAAGGGCCTCGCCAATCTCGGCCGCCATATCGAGAATGTGAAGAAGTTCGGCGTGCCGATCGCGGTGGCGGTCAATCACTTCATCACCGACACCGATGCCGAGGTGAAGGCGATCACCGATTTCTGCCACGAGCATGGCGTCGAAGGCTTCAAATGCACGCATTGGGCCGATGGCGGCAAGGGCACCGAGGCGCTGGCCAAGCATGTGGCCGCACTCGCCGACAAGGGCTCGAGCCAGTTCCATCCGATCTATGACGACGCGATGCCGCTGTGGGACAAGGTCAAGATCATCGCGCGCGAGATCTATCGCGCCGACGACATCGTCGCCGACAAGGCGGTGCGCGACCAGTTCAAGGCCTATGAGGCGCAGGGCTACGGCAAGTTCCCGATCTGCATGGCCAAGACGCAATACTCCTTCTCGACCGATCCCAATCTCAAGGGCGCGCCGACCAACCATGTGGTGCCGATCCGCGAGGTGCGGTTGTCGGCCGGCGCCGAGTTCATCGTCGTCATCTGCGGTGACATCATGACCATGCCCGGCCTGCCCAAGGTGCCGTCGGCCGAGACGATCGGCCTCGACGCCAAAGGCCAGATCGCCGGGTTGTTCTAGAGTCTTCCCGTTTTCGATCGAAGCGGGCAGGCCTTCAGCGGAAGCAGCAATGGGGAACTTCTACGTCAACTTTGTTGCCCGGAAGACGAATCGCGAGGAGATCAGCCATCTCCTCGCGGGTCGCGACGTGTATATTTCCCCTGTCTTGGACGACGTCGTGCTCATCTACGACAGGGAGGCCGACGCGCAGGATTGGCCGCTGATCGGGGAGCTCGGGCGGCAATGGTCAGATTGTCTCGCAACGGTGATCCTGGCCAGCCTGAACCATGACGACGATATTCTCATGTATTGTCTCTTTGAAAACGGCGTTGAGAAGGACAGCTATAATTCCGCCCCCGATTACTTCGAGAACACTTTCACCCCGCGCGGCCCGGTCGGTGGCGACGCTGAGGTGCTTTGCGAAGCATTCGGCTCGAAGAACGTCACCGCCATAAGGGCCATTCTCAGGAGGCCGGATGTGGCGACGGATGATGATGGCTATGTGTTCGCATTCGATCGCCATCGTGATCTCATGCAGGCGCTCGGCATGACGTCTCTGGCGTTCTTTGCCGGGTACAGGCATCTGGAAGCGGGAGATTTTCCGGAGGATTTGAACCGGAACGATTTCATCGAGATCACCGGCAAGCCTTGATGAAGATCGCGCGTTACAGCAGCGGACTCATGATGGCGAGCGTATTGTTCCACAACCGCCTGCCGATCCCCCACGCCGCGACCTCGGCCGCCGTCACCTCGCGGCTTTGCGCCAGATACCGCGCCTGGCGCTCACGCATCGCCGCGGTGGCCTGCCGGTCCTGCAGCAGAATGTTGTTCTCATAGTTCAGGTCGAAACTGCGCCGGTCCATATTCGCCGAGCCGATCAGCGTTATCTCTCCGTCGAGGGTCAACGACTTGGTGTGCAGCAGCCCGGATTGGAACTCGAAGAGTCGCACCCCGGCGGCGAGCAGGCTCTGATAGTGGCTTCGGCTGGCGGCGCCAACCGCGAGATCATCATTGCGGGCCGGGAAGATGATCGTCGTTTCCACACCGCGACTGGCGGCGGCGCACAAGGCCGCCTGGATGGCGGGTGTGGGCACGTAATAGGGGGTGGTGACAAGCAGCTCCCGGCGCGCGGCATAGATCAGCGTCGCGAACATTTCAGGCATTGCCGAGTGACGATAGGTCGGGCCGGTTGCGACGACCTGCGCGGTGAAGCCGCCCCGCGCCGGCGGCGTCTTCTGCCTGACCAGGGCGGAAATATCATCGCCGCCATTGCCCATCCAGGCGACGGCGAACAGATGCTGGTTCTGCCGGACGACCGGTCCTTCGAGACGCATCACCACATCGACCCACGGGGCGAAGCGGGCTTTGGGGAGGAATGCCGGATCGGCGCAATTCTGGCTGCCGCAATAGGTGACGCGATTGTCGACCACCAAAATCTTGCGGTGGTCACGCAGGTCGATTCGCCCGTTGAGCAGGCGGATCAGCGGGTTGCCGACCTTGAGCGCCCGGATGAGCTTGACGCCGGATGACGTGAGCTGATCCCATAGCGCCGATCGGATGAAGGCGTGCGAGCCGATATCGTCGACCATGGCGCGGCAGGTGATGCCGCGCGCCGCCGCGCGCCTGAGCGCCTCGGCCATTTTCGTTCCGTTGTGATCGTCGAGCCAGATGTAGAAGAGCAGGTGGACGGTTTCGCTCGCGCGATCGATATCGTCCACCATCATGGCGATGGCTGAATCGGAGTCGGCCATCAGCTCGGCGCTGTTGCCCCCCACCGCGTCATAGCCGCTGATCGAATGCCCGACCCGAAACACCCCTTCATAGGAGTCCGCGTCGCCAGTCGCGCTGGCGGGGGCGTCCGAGCACGGCGCGACGCCGGGTGGCGGGAGCAGCCTGGTCATGTCCCGCAGCCGCGCCACACGTTTTCGGCCTATATTGGTGGTGCCGAGAAGCAGATAGCCGAGCGCGCCGACATAAGGCAGCGCCACCAGGACGACCAGCCAGGCCAGCCGGGATTCCGGCTCGCGATATTGGCGCAGGAGGATGTGGAGGCCGCAAAGCGCCACCAGCGCGATATGCAGGATGAGCGGAATCATGCCGGGTCGTTATTATACTATCCGACTCAGTTGAGAACCTGAACGTGCATGTCGCCGGATCGGGCAGTGGGCAAGATCCCGGCAGCTCTGCGACGCCTTGGGCCCGTCAACGATCCCGAAAAGAGGAAGGGCCCCGGAAGACCCGGAACCCTTCGTTTTTCCAACTTGTGCGGCCTCTGTGATCTCGGCGATCAGTCTATATTAGTCGTGAACGTCGTCTGCGTCGACGTTCCGGTGTTCGTCCCCGTGCCGGTGTTGCTGGCCGACTTCTTGTCCTTCTTGGCTTCCTTGAAGCCGACGAGATCGATGATGCGGTTTTCCGGATCGTCCTCGCGATGCCGGCGGATCAGGGTCTTTTCGCCGCCGCCGAAGTAGAAGCTGAGGCCGCCAGTGACGCCCACATAGTCGTTCTCGCCGATCTTGGCGTCGAAGGACGCGGTCATCGAGTCGGCGAACTGATATTCGAGCCCGGCGCGCAGGAATTCCTGGTCGCCGATGATGCTGCCGCCGACCGACAGCTCGAAATCGTCGGTGGCGTAGAAGGCCGCATCGGCGATGATGAAGCCGTCGCCGCCGCCCGAATTGTCGTCGGCGTCGATATCGAGATAGCCACCCCACCCTTTGAGGGTGACCTGGCCCAGATAGAGTTCGGCCTCGGGACCGATGGCCCAGAGATTGGTGTCGCCGGCATCGAAATAGCCGCCCGTTATGCCGAACAGATAGGAGTCGGGATCGCGGGTGAACAGATGGCCGGCGCCGCCATAGGTCGTGTGGTCGAGCTCATCGATGACGCCGACATCAGCCTGGAAGCCAAAGTCGCAGCCGAGCGGTATGCTGAGCGAGCCCAGCCCGCTGACCAGCGCATCGCCGCTCTCGTCGTCATTCTCGGAATATCCGCCGATGGCCTGGATCTTACCGTTGACTCCCGACACCGCGCAGAGCGGCTCGTTGACGACGTCGGCGGCCTGCGCCGCCGGCGTGATCCAGGCGAGCGCCAGCACCGAGCTGGCGCCCATCAGCGACGTCTTGAACGACATACGGATTTCCCCTTACGGCTTTACGCTTGAGCGTCCCGAGTTGATCTTACCTTCGGTGATGTCGACTTCCAGTAAAAAGTGCACGCCGTCGCCTCGCGTCGACAATAAAGTTACCGAGCGTTGTATTTTCGTCACAACGGAAATAAAGCCTAGGAAAATGGTCCGGCCGGGATCAGGGCGAGGCACTTGTCCGCGAGTTCCAGGTAGAGTTCATCTTGGGTCGCCTCGAAATTGACCAGGGCGGCATTGAAGAGCTCGCCATAGGTCTCGGATTTTTCCGTGTCCGACATGAGGAAGACAGCCAAGTGATCCAGTTCGAGCCGATCCCAGCCTGCGACGGGGTCCGGTTCGCCGCGCTGCCGCAAGAGGCCAGACTGCTTGGCGATATGGGCGCCCAAGGCCTGGGCAAACCGCTTTCGCTGGGTCATGTTCTTCCCGTGCAGCCGATATTCGACCACTGTGTCCGGCAGATTGGCAAGTTTGAACCGCTCATTCATGCGCAACCAGAAGTCGAAGTCGCTTGCCGCGCCGAACTGGGTCCTCAAGCCGCCACAGGCGACGAAGGCCGTCTTTCTCATCATGGTGGCCGGATTGCCGATCGGGCCGACGGTGACATTGCGGAACGCCTTGGAGCAGTCATCCGGGCTCAGCGGATAGGTGACGTATGTGCCGAGGAGTTTGCCCTCGCGGTCGATGTGGCGCATCTGGCCGCCCACCGCGGCGATGTCCGGGTTCTTCTCCAGGAAGGCGACCTGCAGCGCCAGCCGCTCGGGCAACGCCACATCGTCATGATCGAGGCGGACGAGCAGAGCGAAGCGGGCACTGGCGCTTCCGGCATTGAAGGCCGCCGCCTCGCCGCCATTTTTTTGCTGATGGATGACCCGGACACGCTTGTCGACCCGCGCATAGCTCTCGGCGATGGCGCCCGTCGCATCGTCCGATCCGTCATTCACGATGATCAGCTCGAAATTTTCATGCGTCTGGAGCAGAATGCTTTCCATCGCCTGAGCGAGATACGCCGCGCCGTTATAAACGGGAATGATGACGGACACGCCCGTCTCCGCCGCTTTCGCCGCGTTGGCGCTGGACCGCCGGATGCCGGGCGCCGCCGCGATACGGCTGAACACGATGAGATTCTGTTGATAGTGACTGTCGGCGCGCGGATCCTGCCTGAGCGCCGGACGCAGACAATCGACGGGCTTGTAGCCGCGTTGCGCGAAGAGCGCCGCCCACGAGGCGCGCAGCCGGTTATGGTCGACGTCGGCCGGCGGCCGCGCGAAGGCGAAGACGACGACCGGCGCGATGCTGGTGAGCCGCGTGACGCATTCCCGGGCGAGCGCCAGCGTGGAGATGCCGTCCGTTTCAAAACAGCAGACGAGATCGCAACGCGGATCCGAGCCGCCGTCTTGCGGCTCGGTCGCTGAAGCGATGCCGTGCCGCGAAAAGGCGCGCGCCCACAAACCGGCGCCGCGCCCCAGACAGGCCACCGAATTGAAGGCGAAATTGTCGAGCAGAACCGGCACCGCGGCCTGGGCCACGAAACTCAGGCGGGCCTCGGCGAGATCATAGGGCTCGTCATCCTCGAAACTGACGGGCCGCGCCGGAGGAGACATGTGCACGGCCTCCGCCTCGAGCTCCTGCAGGACGGCGGCGAAGATCTTGTCGGCCTTGCGCCGGCCCAGGAGCTCGCGGAAATGCTCCTGCATCTCCGTGGTGTCCCAGCCGATCTCGCCGAAGCCGATCAGATAGTTGCGGATCCGGTCGTCCCATTTGTTGGGATAGGGCGTTCCCATCGGCCGGCCGAAGCGATGCACCCAGCGCAGGGACGGGAGGCACAGCGTGCGGCCGCCCGCTTGCCGGACCTTCTCATGGAAGTAGCCCTCTTCGCCGCCAAAGCCGCGGAAAGCCGGATTGAAGCCGGGCCAGGCGGCGCGGCGGCAGGCGAAGGCGCCGAGCCCCTGAAAGCGGATGGGGAAAGGCGGTCCGTCGGGATCGTCTCCGGCCGGATCGCTCTCCCATTGACCGAACATTCCGAGGCTCCAGCGCTCCGTCCAGTGCGTGGCGATCTTTTTAAGGTCGTCATAGACCAGGGGGCCCTGGATGAGATCGTTGCTCGAGGGCACGGTGCGGAAATAATCGATCAGCTTTCTGAGGCTGCCCGGCGCGAACAGGACATGGCAATCCATGCACAGGACGAACTCACCGGCCGCATCGCTGAACACGCGATATTTCACGGCCGTCCCGGTCATATCGGCGACGGGAACATAGCGCAGATTGGGAACATGCCTTTCGAGATCCTTGAGCGCCGCGCTGCACGGCCCGTCGGGATGGTTGTCGACGATCAGAAATTCGACCTCGTCGAGGATTTCCGGATGATAGAGGCGAATGGCCTGCAGGCTGAAATAGACGCCGTCATAATCATCATAGGTCGCCATGCCGATCGTCATGAAGGGAGAAAACTGCCGCGTGCTGCGCTCCGGAACGGGGAATTTGGGCGCCGGTCCGGCGTCATGCTGACCGATGCCGGACACGAACCGGTCGAAGGCGGCGGGTGAGAGCTTCTCGTCGATCACCAGCCTGACGAGCCGGTCGAGCAGGCCATCGATCTGGTCGTAATGCGAATAGGAGAGCGCGATCGCCGGTATCGTCCGCGCCATCTCGACATGCCACGTCCCGGTCTCGCTGCCGTCGCTTCCCGGCGATATCACATGCGCCTTGAGGAGCTGCGCCGCGGCGATGGCTTCGAGCTTTTCGAGGCGCGGCCGTCCCTTCGGCACATGACGGGGGAAGATCATCATCCGGCAGGGATGCGCCTCTGCGGTCGCGCGCCAGGACTCCTTGACGCCGACATGAATACGGGTGGCGGTGCGGGCCATCGGCGCCGTGCCGAATTCCGCGAGCTCGAGCAGATGCTCGGCGGCGTCCGCGGCGAAAGTGAAGGGCGCCGGATAGCCGACGAGCGAGCCGGCGGCGTCGGCGAGGCCGATCCGGCCATCGCCGATGAGCGCATAGCCCTTCTCGACGAACCAGGCGGCGAGCGACGATTTGCCGGCGCCCTCGGGGCCCGCGATCAGCACGGCGCCATCGCCCCAGCTCACTGCGGCGGCGCGCAGCACCGGGAGCCTGGCCTTTTCCGTCAGCCGGTCGGCGGCGCGGCCGAGCAGATGCTCGAGCAGGGCGCCGCGCTTCAGGCCGGTTTCGCGCAGCCCGTCCGGGCCTTGCACCGAATAGCTTTGATCGCCCGCCACGCCGATGACGATGCGCTCGTCGATGCCGGCGGCCGGCGCATCGCTTTTGAGGCTGGCGAGGACGCCGTCGCCGAGCAGATGATCGGGCAGCTCGATCGCGACCCCGTGGTGTCCCAACCGGACGACGACTTCACCCATCTGCACACCGACCCCTTGCCTGCCTGCGCAAATGCTAGGGCATGGCGGAACGCCCGTCGAGGGGAGCCGCTCACCGGCGCGCCACCATGCGCCGTTTCCGCATCGCGGCGGGCTTCAGCGGCCGCAGCCGCGACGGAACTCGGCGGATGCGCGCGACAGCTCGGCGCTCATTCTGCGGGCTTTCCGGCGATCGCGCGCCGTCATGCATTGGGGATGCCGCTGAATCCATTTATCGGCCTTGCGGAGCGAGGCGAGCAGAGGACGACCGGCGCGGCAGACGTCTTTGATCCTGGCATTCTCGAATCGACGAAGATTGCTGTCGACCTGCTTCGCCAGCGAGACGAATTCACGCCACTGAGAAGCGGTGCATTGGCTGGCTGCCGACGCCGGAGAAAGCGAGGACAGCGCAAGGATGGCGGCGGCAATCAACGGGATGAGTCGAAGGCGAAAATTCAAGGCGTCCCCCAGGTACCGAATAGTGGTCAATATCATTGTGCGGAGCACGACGATGGATCACAGCCGGGATGCCGCGGTCAAGGCCTAAAAGGCCCCTCCCCATGATCGGTGCAGCAGTGTTGCATTTTTACAATGCATCCTGGGGATGACGGCTTGAAGCTACACCGCCTGGCCTTGCAGGAGCTTGGGCAGGCGGCCGGTCTCGCCCGCCGCCTCGCGCATGAAGAAGCCCTTGAGCACGCCGAGGCTGCCGGCGGCGCGCAGGCCCATGCCGCGCACGGCCCGGAGCGCCGTATTGTCGTTGGAGAAGAGCCGCGTCAGCCCATCGGTCGCCATCGCCGTCATCGCGGTGTCGAAACGGCGCCAGCGCGCATAGGTTTCGAGCACCGCGGCCGAGCCCGGATCGAGGCCGAGCTTCACCGCCTCGGCGACGCATTCGGCGAGCGCCGCCACATCGCGCAGACCCAGATTGAAGCCGAGGCCGGCGATCGGGTGGATGACATGGGCGGCATCGCCGATGAGCGCCAGCCTGTCGCCGGTGAAGGACTGGGCGATCTGCATCGCCAGCGGATAGGCGTGGCGGGGACCGGCGACGCTGATCTCGCCCAGATGCCCGCCGAAACGGCGCGCCAGCTCGGCGAGGAAACCGGCGTCGTCGAGCGCCATGATACGCTGTGCTTCCGCGCTGCGCTCGGTCCATACCAGCGAGCTGCGATTCTGCGGCAAAGGCAGGATGGCGAAGGGGCCCGAGGGAAGGAAATGCTCTTCGGCGCGGCCATGATGCGGCCGCTCATGCGCGACCGTGGTGACGATGCCGGTCTGGTCGTAGGCCCAGCCATAGGTCGAGATTCCGGCGGCCTTGCGGGCCGGCGAGTTGCGGCCGTCGGCGGCGACGAGGAGAGACGCCTTGGCCTCTTCGCCCGTCTCGGCGGTGACCCGGGCAAGCCCCGGTCCGAATGTGTAGGACGCGATGCGCGTGCCGGTCTTGAGCCGCACATGGGGCGAGGCGAGCGCCGCGTCGAGCAGCGCGCCATAGAGATGGCGGTTCTCGACCATGAAGGCGGACGCCGCCCCGCCATGATCCTCCTCGCCGAAATGGAGAAGCGCCGGCCGTGTCCCGGCGCCGGGCTTGGCGTCGGTGACGATGATGTCGCGCATCGGCTCGGCATGGGGCGCCACCGCCTCCCACACGCCCAGCGCCTCGAGCATGCGCCGCGACGAGGCGGTGATGGCGGAGGCGCGCCCGTCGAACGTATCGCGCGCGAATTTGGTCGCATCGGCCTGGTCGAGGATCAGGATGTCGAGCGGCGTGCGCGCCTTGGGTCCCGCCAGGGCGACGGCGGCCGCCAGCCCGTTGAGGGCGGCGCCCGCGATCAGGATATCGGCTTTGTCCATGGCGACCAGAAGCCACCTGGGACGCGGATCGTCAAGCCGCCCGTCCTGCACAATTTTTGATCTTTCGGGCTGTCCTGCATGATTATTCAGCAAAACCGGGAGGACAATGCTTCCTCTCTATCGAGAATACGTCGTGTTTTCAATGTGATAGCTAAATAGCGGAATCTGGCACGGAACTTGTTTTGTCTGCTGCGCCGCAACATCAGGGAGATGGGCGCATGAAGTATATTATTGCCGTCGTCAAACCACATAAGCTCGACGAGGTCCGCGAGGCCTTGGCCTCGATCGGCATACAGGGGATTACCGTCACCGAGGTCAAAGGCCATGGCCGCCAGGGCGGCCATACCGAGTTCTATCGCGGCGCCGAATATGCCGTGAGCTTCGTTCCCAAGGTGAAGATCGAGATCGCCGTCGATTCAGGCCTCAGCGCCCGCGTCGTCGAGACCATCCGCAAGGCCGGCGAAACCGGCCAGATCGGCGACGGCAAGATCTTCGTGCTCCCGCTCGAGGAAGCGGTGCGCATCCGGACCGGCGAGGTCGGCACCGATGCGCTGTGAGCCGAGGCATCGGACCGAAAAGTGCGAAGCGGTTTTCGGACAATCCGAAGCTCAAATCTCGAGGGGAGGTTTTCACATGAGGGATACTGCAATGACATTTCGTGCCTTCACACGGCGCAGGCTTGCGCCCGCCGCTCTGGGCCTGGGCTTGGCCGGTCTCCTGCCCGCCGGTTCGGCCTTCGCCGCCGCGACCGTCAATAAGGGCGACACGACCTGGATGCTGATCGCCACCATCCTGGTGATCCTGATGACCATACCGGGCCTCGCCCTCTTCTATGGCGGCCTGGTGCGCGCCAAGAACGTGCTGTCGGTGCTGACCCAGGTCTTCATCTGCTTCTCGCTCATCGGCATTCTCTGGGTGCTCTACGGCTATTCGATCGCCTTCACCGGCGGCACCGCCTTTTTCGGCGGCCTGTCGAAATTCTTCCTCGCCGGCGTCGACGTGACGACGCTCGCCGCCACCTTCTCCAAGGAAGTCTATGTGCCGGAGCTCTCCTATGTGATGTTCCAGCTCACTTTCGCGGCGATCACCCCTGCCCTCATCGTCGGCGCCTTCGCCGAGCGCATGAAGTTCTCCGCCGTGCTCCTGTTCCTCGTTCTGTGGTTCACCTTCGCCTATCTGCCGATGGCGCATATGGTGTGGTTCTGGGCCGGCCCCGATGCCTACACGCTGTCGCCCGACAATCTCGACGCGGTGAAGGCGGCGGTCGGCGAGGCGGCGGCGACGGACTTCCTCGCCAAGCTGGCGGCGGCGGCCGACGACGCGGCGAAGGCCACGGTGCTCGCCGATTACGCGGCGGCGGTGAACGCCTCGAATGGCTGGCTGTTCAACTGGGGCGCGCTCGATTTCGCCGGCGGCACCGTCGTCCACATCAATGCCGGCGTCGCCGGCCTCGTCTGCGCCCTCGTGCTCGGCAAGCGCGTCGGCTACGGCAAGGACGCCATGGCGCCGCACAGCCTCACCCTGACTCTGATCGGCGCTTCGCTGCTCTGGGTCGGCTGGTATGGCTTCAATGCCGGCTCCAATCTGGAAGCCAACGGCCTGACCGCGCTGGTCGTCCTCAACACCACCATCGCCACGGGCGCCGCTGCCTTGGCCTGGACCTTCGGCGAATGGGTCACCCGCGGCCATCCGAGCCTGCTCGGCGCCGCCTCGGGCGCGGTGGCGGGTCTCGTCGCCATCACGCCCGCCTGCGGCTGGGTAGGACCGGCGGCGGCCATCCTGATCGGCCTCGTCGCCGGCCTGGTCTGCCTGTGGGCGGTGGTCTGGATGAAGGCGAAGTTCGGCTACGATGATTCGCTCGATGTGTTCGGCGTCCATGGCGTCGGCGGCATCGTGGGCGCCATCCTCACCGGCATCTTCGTCAATCCGGCGCTGGGCGGCTCGGGCGTCACCGATTATCTCAGCACCGACACCTCGACCAAGCTGGCCGATTATGCCTTCGGCACCCAGATGACGGCGCAGATCGTCGCCGTGCTCACCGCCGTCGTGGTGTCGGGGATCGTGAGCTATCTGGCGCTTCTCGTCTGCAAGGCCGTCACCGGCCTCAGGGTCTCGGAAGCCGAGGAGCGCGAGGGCCTCGATATCGCCTCGCATGGCGAGCGCGCTTATAACTGACCCGGTAGGGCCGGTAGAAAATGGTGGAGCGGGGCCGAAAAAGCCCCGCTTTTATTATGCACTTAACCCCGCCTTAACCACGCCCCGCCAGACTCCGCGTTAACCATTCCATTACGCAGAGACGGGGGTCCCCATGGCGGGCCGGCGCATGGCTATCGAGCATCCAATCGACACGGACGACGGCGCCGTACCGGCGGCCATACGCCGCTTCCTGCGCAACCGCCTCATGGAGTTCTTAGGTTTCCTGTGCTTCGGGCTCTGCGTCGGCATCGGCGTGGCGCTCGCCACCTGGTCGCCGAGCGACCCATCGCTCAGCCGCGCCGTCGACGGCGATCCGCAGAACCTGCTCGGCTATCCGGGCGCCGTCATCTCCGACCAGCTGATGCAGATGTTCGGCCTCGGCGTCATCGCGGTGATCGCCCTGCCGCTGTTGTGGAGCATGCGGCTGATGACGCACCGGCCGATCATCCGGCCGGTGCGCTCCTTCTTCGCCTGGCTCCTGTTCGTCATCGCCTTTTCCGCTTTCCTCGCCATGATGCCGGCGCCTTCGGCCTTCGCGCTCGAAGCCGGCCTCGGCGGCCAGACCGGCGAGGTGCTGAAATCGGCGCTGCTCGCGGTGCTCAATCTCGGCTTCAAGGGTTTCTTCGCCTCGCTCGTCGCCGCGGCGCTGTTCGGCGCCGGCGCGGTTCTGGCCGGCGCCAATGCGGCGGGCCTCAGCCGCTCCGACGGGGCTCTGTCGTCGGCGCTCGGCCATTACATCCGCTGGGGCGCCGCGAGCCTGTGGAGCCTGCTGCGCGGTCTCTATCAGCGCTGGCGCATGCATCGCGAGCTGAAGGCGCAGGACAAGGCCTTCCAGGCCCGCCAGGCTGCCGCCGCGGCGCCCGCCCGCAAATCCGCGGGCGGCCGCGTCGAGCCGCGCCTCGACGGAAAAGTCGCGAGGAAGGGCAGGGCCGCGGCAGCCGACAGCCGCGATAATCCGCCCTGGCTGAAGCTTCCTTCCGCCGAAGAGGAAGACCAGATCGATATCGAGATGGAGGAGGAAGAGGAAGCCGGCGGGGAGATCGAAGAGGCAGAGGAGGCGGAAGACGAGGCCGATGAGGCGCCGGCCGCGGCGGCATCCTCGCGCCGGGTGAGCCCGCGTGCCGACCCGGTCATCAAGCAGGCCAGGCCCGGCAAGAAGCAGCGCGCGGCGAGCGAATATGAATTGCCGCCGCTGACATTGCTCGCCGAGCCGAAGAAGAACGCCCGCGCCGTCGAATTGTCGCCGGAAGCGCTGGAGCAGAATGCCCGCGCCCTTGAAGGCGTGCTCGAGGATTTCGGCGTCAGAGGCCAGATCGTCAATGTCAGGCCGGGCCCGGTCGTGACGCTGTACGAGCTCGAGCCGGCGCCCGGCATCAAGTCGTCGCGCGTCATCAGCCTCGCCGACGACATCGCCCGCTCGATGAGCGCCATCTCGGCCCGCGTCGCGGTGGTATCGGGCCGAAACGCCATCGGCATCGAGCTGCCGAACCCCAAGCGCGAGACGGTCTATCTGCGCGAGCTTCTGGGCTCAGAGGCGTTCGAGAAGACCAACCAGAATCTGGCCATGGCGCTCGGCAAGAATATCGGCGGCGAGCCGGTCTTCGCCGATCTCGCCCGCATGCCGCATCTGCTCATCGCCGGCACCACCGGCTCGGGCAAATCGGTCGGCATCAACACCATGATCCTGTCGCTGCTCTACCGGCACACGCCGGAGCGCTGCAAGCTGATCATGATCGATCCCAAGATGCTCGAGCTCTCGGTCTATGAGGGCATCCCGCATCTGCTCGCCCCCGTCGTCACCGATCCGCGCAAGGCGGTGGTGGCGCTCAAATGGGCGGTGCGCGAGATGGAGGACCGCTATCGCAAGATGTCGAAGGTCGGCGTGCGCAATATCGACGGCTTCAACGCCAGGCTCGAGCAGGCGCGCGAGAAGGGCGAGGCGATGTCGCGCACCGTGCAGACCGGCTTCGATCCCGAGACCGGCGAGCCGATCTTCGAGCGCGAAGAGATGGACATGTCGCCGATGCCCTATATCGTCGTGATCATCGACGAGATGGCCGACCTCATGATGGTGGCGGGCAAGGACATCGAAGGCGCGGTGCAGCGTCTGGCGCAGATGGCGCGCGCCGCCGGCATCCATGTCGTGATGGCGACCCAGCGCCCCTCGGTCGACGTCATCACCGGCACCATCAAGGCGAACTTCCCGACCCGCATCTCCTTCCAGGTGACGTCGAAAATCGACAGCCGCACCATCCTGGGCGAGCAGGGCGCCGAGCAGCTCTTGGGCCAAGGCGACATGCTCTATATGGCCGGCGGCGGCCGCATCTCGCGCCTCCACGGTCCCTTCGTCTCCGACGACGAGGTCGAGAAGATCGTGCGCTCGCTCAAGAAGCAGGGGGCGCCCGAATATATCGAGGCGATCACCGAGGAGCCGGACGAGGCCTATGGCGAGCCGGGCGCCGGCGGAGCGCCGGGCGAGGGCGGCGGCTCGGGCGACGATCTCTACGACCAGGCGGTCGCGGTGGTCTTGCGCGACAAGAAGGTATCGACCAGCTATATCCAGCGCCGTCTGCAGATCGGCTACAACAAGGCCGCGAGCCTCATCGAGCGGATGGAGAAGGAAGGCCTGATCTCGTCCGCCAACGCCACCGGCAAGCGCGAGATTCTGGTGCCGGGGGACAGCGCGCGGGATTGAGAAAGCCGAAGCGTCGGCAGGCTCCGCGTAAGCCGACGCAGCGATAGTGGCACAGGCCCGAAAAGTTGCAGACTTTTCGGATCGGCCTTTGCCCGGACAAGTGCCGCAAAAGCGCCCGCTTGTTGGGGGATGAGCGGGTCAAAGAAAGACGAAGGGAACCCATTGTGAAGAAGCTCTTCAGCAGGAATTTCATCGGCCTCGCGGCCGCCGCCACCCTGGGCGCCATGATCGCCGTCGCGGGTCCGGCCGGCGCGGCCAGATCCGACGACCTCACTGCCGACCAGTCGGCGAAGGTGAAGGAAGTCGCCGATTATATCCAGGGTTTCCGCACCCTTAAGGGCGAGTTCACGCAGGTGAGCTCGAAGGGCAATGTGTCCAAGGGCGTCTTCATCCTGGCCAAGCCCGGCAAGATGCGCTTCGAATATGCGGCGCCCAACCCCTTCATCATCGTGTCGGACGGCACGTGGGTGACGATCAAGAACCGCGAGAAGGAAAAGTTCGAGGAATATCCTCTGTCGCAGACGCCGCTCCGCCTGGTGCTCGACGACGACATCAACCTGCTCAAGGAAGCCAACATCCTGGGCGTCGAAAGCAAGGACGGGCTCACCACCATCACCTTGCAGGATCGCAAGAAGACGGTGCCGGGCCATCTGATCCTGGTCTATGACGACGGCCGCAAGGAGCTGCAGCAATGGGTGGTGGTCGACGGGCAGGGCCGGCGGACCACCGTGTCGCTCGAGAATATCGTTGCCGGCGGCAAGGCGGATCCTAAATTATTTTCAATCCAGGTCCGTCGCCTGAAGGACAAGCGCAACTGAGGTTGTGCAGCGCAAACCGGGGTCGGCGTGGATTCCGCGCCGATTCAAGTCCTTAGCCGGAATGTGCGGTTTTTGGGGCAGGGTCGCCGCCGTTTCGCCCCCGAAAATATACATATCTGATCCCATGTTTGTGATTGGGCGGAGCATTGAAATCCGGGCACGGACTATCTAATTAGAGGCTGTGCAGCGGGCAACATCCTCATTTACGCCCCCCCGCTTGTAAGTGACGGATCTGCTGCACGCGCCGGTTTTCCCCTCCCGGCGCAATTGCGCACGAGGCGCCGGGCGCCCGGACCCCGAACCGGGCGCCCAATTTTTTGCCCTCTTGCCTGACGCCGGCCCGGCGGGCATGAGGGCCCCCATGAAAAAGCTGAAAATCGCCACCTGGAACATCAATTCCGTCCGCCTGCGCATCGGCCTCGTCTGCCGCCTGCTTCAGGAACATGGTCCGGACGTGCTCTGCCTGCAGGAAACCAAGTGCCCGCAAGGCCAGTTCCCGTCCGCGCCGCTGAAGGAGCTGGGCTACACCCACATCGCCGAATCCGGCCAGGCCGGCTATCACGGCGTCGCCATCGTCTCGCGCGTGCCGCTCAACCGGATCGCGGTGCGCTCCTTCTGCCAGAAGCAGGACTGCCGGCACATCGCAGCCGTCATCGGCGAGCGCGAGCCGATCATCATCCATAATCTCTATGTGCCGGCCGGCGGCGACGAGCCGGACCGCACCGTCAACGAGAAATTCGGCCACAAGCTCGATTTCGTCGCCGAGCTCGAGCACTGGTTCGGCAACGGCTCCGTCCCGGAGAAGCATCACGGCATCGTCGTCGGCGACCTCAATATCGCACCGCTCGAAAACGACGTCTGGTCGCACAAGCAGCTGCTCAGGATCGTCAGCCACACGCCGGTCGAGACGACCGGCCTCACCGCCGCGCAGAAGGCCGGCAACTGGGTCGACCTGATCCGCCAGCACATCCCGCCCGAGGAGAAGGTCTATACCTGGTGGAGCTACCGCGCCCATGACTGGCAATTGTCGAATCGCGGCCGCCGCCTCGACCACATCTGGGCGACGCCCGATCTCGCCCGACGCAGCGACGGCATCGAGATCCTGCGCGAGGCCAGGGGCTGGACGCAGCCTTCCGACCACGTTCCGGTGATCGCGACGCTGAAGCTGTAGGCGGTCGATGCTCAAACAGGCCCTCGTGCTGAGGTGCCAGCGTAGCGAGCCTCGAAGCAGGGCGAGGCTGATGGGGTGGAAGCAGTTTCATGCCGCACTACCCGCGCGGGAACGAGCCGGCGCTCTCGAACAGATGGCGGATACGATCGAATTCGCTGACCGAGCCGGTGAGCTTGCGCGACAAGGCCGACATGACATGGCTGCCGAAATCGGGGAACTCGCCGACCACGCGCATGAACATGTCGCGGCTGATGCGGGTGGCGGTGACATCGGTCTTGGCCGTCACATTGAGCGAATAGGCGAGACCGGCGATCATCGCGAGCTCGCCCAGAAAAGCGCCGGGTCCGGCCATCGCCACCGGCACCCGCTGCTCACCCTGGCCGGCCCAGACTTCCGCCTCGCCGCTGAGGATGAGATAAGCCGATGCACCCTTGCCGCCGGTGCGGAAAATGTCCTCGCCCGGCGCGAATTGCGCCCGTTCGCTGGCGAAGGCCATGACCTGCAGATGCGCCGGATCGCATTCCGCGAAGAGCGGAATGTGCCTCAAGCTTTCGGCATTCGATCTGACGCTCATGACCGGCGCGCTTTCCCCCTAGAGCGCTTCCCGCCAAAGTTGCTCGACTTTGGCGATAAGGAAGCGCTCCAGATTATATGTTTTCGAGCCCTTTTTTCCCGTTTTGATCGAATCGGAACGATCCGATCAAAACGGAAAGGGCTCTAGATCACGATCAATTCAGGCCGTTACGGCCTGAATTGATGAACGTGATCGGATTCTAAGCCTGGCGCGCGCTCGGACGGAAAACCGGTATCCACTTTTCCTGACCACGCGCCAGACGCGAATCGTCCCCGCTCCTCAGTACCACGTCAGCCGAATCAAGGGAAAAGGACCTGTGGGAAACAGGTTCTTCGCCTCAGGGGGAAGGCGTCAGGGAACCAGCTTGTAGCCGCCGGCCTCGGTCACCAGGATCTCGGCATGCGAGGGATCGCGCTCGATCTTCTGGCGCAGCCGGTAGATATGGGTCTCGAGCGTATGGGTGGTGACCCCGGCATTGTAGCCCCACACATCATGCAGCAGCGTGTCGCGCCCGATCACCTGCTCGCCGGCCCGGTAGAGGAACTTGATGATCGCGGTTTCCTTCTCGGTGAGCCGGATCTTCTTGGCGTCGTCGCGCACCAGGAGCTTGGCCGAGGGCTTGAAGGTATAGGGCCCGACCCGGAACACCGCGTCCTCGCTCTGCTCGTGCTGGCGCAGATGCGCCCGGATGCGGGCGAGCAGAACGCCGAAACGGAACGGCTTGGTGACATAGTCGTTGGCCCCGGCATCGAGGCCCAGGATCGTGTCGGAATCGGAAGTCTGGCCGGTCAGCATGATGACCGGGCCCTTGTGGCCGTTGCGCCGCATCGCCTTGCAGGCCTCGCGCCCGTCCATATCGGGCAGATTGACGTCGAGCAGCACCACATCGGCCGGCTCGGCCTTGAGCTGCTTCAGGCCGGCATTGGCGGTGGGCGCTTCGCTCACCACGAATTCCTCCTGCAGGGCGAACTGCTCCTTCAACGTGTCGCGCAAGACATCATCGTCGTCGATGATGAGAATGCGTATGGCCATGCTTGTACCTGCCATGCCTCTAATATTGCTCCAGTCCTTGTTTAGTGTTTTAAGGGGCCGGTCCCCTGTTGAAAAGCCCCGCGCCCTGTGGTGAACCGCCTCCTCCCCGTCCTTCATGTCATGAGCCTGACGCCCGCCGCGCAGGACGGCATTCTGGTCGCCGGTAACTTGCGGGTCCCGTGCAAGCTCGGCCGCTCGGGGCGGCGCTGGCTGAAGCGCGAAGGCGACGGCGCAACCCCCCGGGGAGTATGGCCGATGCGGCGGGTTTTGGCGCGGCGCGAGGCATCACGAGGATTACGCAGCGCACTGCCTTTGCGTTTCATCGCGCCCGATGACGGCTGGTGCGATGAGGCCAGCGACCGCAATTACAACCGCTTCGTCAAGCTGCCTTATGGCGCCAGTCATGAGGAGCTGTGGCGCAAGGACCGGCTTTATGACGTCGTGGTCATCCTCGGCCACAATGACCGGCCGCGCATCAGGGGCTTCGGTAGTGCCGTGTTCTTCCATCTGTCCGACCCCGGCGGCGGCCCTACCGCCGGCTGCATCGCGGTCACGCCGCAGGACATGCGCAGGGTTCTGCCCTTTTGCGGACCGAAGACGAAGATCAAGATCTGGTAGCTCTGCGCGTATTCAGGCGAGCTTCTTGAAGCGTTCGCCGAAGATGGCCGAGCCGACCCGCACATGGGTGGCGCCGAAGCGGATCGCCGTCTCGAAATCGGCGCTCATGCCCATGCTGAGCTGCCTGATGCCGTTGCGCTTGGCGATCGTCTCGAGCAGGGCGAAATGCAAAGCGGGCTCCTCATCGGCCGGCGGGATGCACATGAGGCCGGAAACCGTGAGCCCGTAAGTGTCGCGGCACAGAGCGACGAAGCGGTCGGCGTCTTTCGGCCGGATCCCGGCTTTCTGCTCCTCCTCGCCGGTATTGATCTCGACGAACAGCTCCGGCGACCTGCCCTGGCGCTGGATCTCGTCGGCCAGCACACGGGCGAGCTTGTCGCGGTCGAGGCTCTGGATGCAGTCGAAAAGCGCCACCGCCTCGGCCGCCTTGTTCGACTGCAGCGGCCCGATCAGGTGCAGCGTGATGCCGCCGAAGCGGGTTTTGAGCTCCGGCCATTTGGCCTTGCTTTCCTGGACCCGGTTTTCGCCGAAGACGCGCTGGCCGGCCTCGATGACGGGCTCGATGGCGGCGGGCTCGAAGGTCTTGCTGACCGCGACGAGGGTGATGTCGGAAGCCGGACGGCCGGCTTCCTCAGCGGCAACGGCAATGCGCCTTCGCACATCGGCAAGGCCTGGATGGGGAGAAGCGACGTCGAGATGGGCGGGATGGCGGCTCATGGCCAGGCCGATATACGCGGCTTGCGGGGCTTTGCAAGTGCTGGTACTTGCAAGCCGTTTAACCGCTAAAGTGGACCCGATTTTGAGCACCGAACGCTATAATCCGCGCGACACCGAACCGCGCTGGCAGCAGGCCTGGACCGACCGGAAGGCCTTCGAGGCGCGCCACGACCCGGCGCGGCCGAAATATTACGTGCTCGAAATGTTTCCCTATCCGTCCGGCCGCATCCATATGGGCCATGTGCGCAACTACACGATGGGCGACGTGCTCGCCCGTTTCCGGCGCGCCGCGGGCTACAATGTGCTGCATCCGATGGGCTGGGACGCCTTCGGCATGCCGGCCGAGAACGCCGCCATCGAGCGCGGCGTGCATCCGAAGTCGTGGACCTACGACAATATCGCCGCCATGCGCGCCCAGCTCAAATCGCTGGGCCTCGCTCTCGACTGGAGCCGCGAGATCGCCACCTGCGATCCCTCCTACTATCGCCACGAGCAGGAGATGTTCATCGACTTCATGAAGGCCGGGCTCGTCGAGCGCAAGGTCTCCATGGTCAACTGGGACCCGGTCGACCAGACCGTCCTCGCCAATGAGCAGGTGATCGACGGCCGCGGCTGGCGCTCGGGCGCGCTGGTCGAGAAGCGCGAGCTCGCCCAGTGGTTCCTGAAGATCTCGGACTATTCGGAAGAGCTGCTGAAAGCCCTCGACGGCCTCACCAACTGGCCGGAGAAGGTGCGCCTGATGCAGGCCAACTGGATCGGCCGTTCGGAAGGCATGCGGTTCTCTTTCGTGATCGAGGACGAAGCCGGCAAGGCGCTCGACGAAAAGCTCACCGTCTACACCACGCGCCATGACACGATCTTCGGCGCCAGCTTCTGCGCGCTTTCGGCCGATCATCCGCTGGTGCGCGAGCTGGAAGGCAAGGTCGTCGGCCTGGCCGAATTCCGCCGCGAGGTGGCGGCCCTCGGCACCAGCGAGGAAACCATCGAGCGCGCCGAGAAGAAGGGCTTCCCGCTCAAGCTCTATGCCCGCCATCCTTTCCGCCCCGGCGTGAAGCTCCCGGTCTATGCCGCCAACTTCGTGCTGATGGGTTATGGCGAAGGTGCTATTTTCGGCTGCCCGGCGCATGACCAGCGCGACCTCGATTTCGCCCGCAAATATGAATTACCGGTCATTCCGGTCGTGGCGCCGAAAGGTACGGATCCGTCTCAATTCACCATCGGCGATGAGGCCTTCCTGGAGAAGGAAGGCGATCAGACGGTCCTGATCAATTCCGATTTTCTCGACGGCATGACCGTGCCGGCGGCCAAGGAAGACATCGCCAGGCGCATGGAAGCGTTGGGCATCGGCGAGCGCAAGGTGAATTATCGCCTCCGCGACTGGGGGGTTTCGCGCCAGCGCTATTGGGGCTGCCCCATCCCGGTGATCCATTGCGGCAAATGCGGCGTCGTGCCGGTCCGCAAGCAGGATCTGCCGGTGACGCTGCCCGAGGATGTCACCTTCGACAAGCCGGGCAATCCCTTGCTGCATCATCCGAGCTGGAAGGACACCACCTGTCCCACCTGCGGCGGTGCCGCCCGGCGCGAGACCGACACGTTCGACACCTTCATCGACTCGTCCTGGTATTTCGCGCGTTTCTGCTCGCCCAGGGCCGAGGTGCCGGTCGATCGCGAAGAGGCGAAATACTGGATGGCCGTCGATCAGTATATCGGCGGCGTCGAGCATGCGATCCTGCATCTGCTCTATTCGCGCTTCTATGCCCGCGCCATGACCCTCACCGGCCATCTCGACATGAAGGAGCCCTTCGCCAGCCTGTTCACGCAGGGCATGGTGGTGCACGAGACCTATAAGACCGAGGCCGGCGAGTGGGTGCTGCCCGCCGATGTCAGCCGCGAGGGCGAGAACCTCGTCCATGCCAGGACCGGCGAGAAGATCATGACCGGCGGCATCGAGAAGATGTCGAAGTCGAAAAAGAACGTCGTCGATCCGGAAGCCATCATCGAGCGTTACGGCGCCGATACGGCGCGCTGGTTCGTGCTGTCCGACACCCCGCCCGAGCGCGACATCGAATGGACCGAGACCGGCGTCGAGGGCGCCTGGCGCTTCACCCAGCGCGTCTGGCGCCTTGTGGCGGAAGTCCAACAGAAGGGCGCCGGCCTGGGCACCGTCGTTCCCAATGCGGTGACCGGCGAGGCGCTCGAGCTGCGCCGCGCCGCGCATCTGGCGATCCAGGCGGTCACCGACGACCTCTATGGCCTGCGCTTCAACCGCGGCATCGCCCGCATCTATGAGCTCGCCAATGCCTTGACCTCGGCGTTGCAGAAGAACGACTCGTCCGAGGGCATGCGCTTTGCGCTGCGCGAGGCGGGCGAGGCTTTCGTCACGCTGCTGGCGCCGATGATGCCGCATCTGGCCGAGGAATGCTGGCGGGTGCTGGGCCATGAAACCCTGATGGTCGACCAGCCCTGGCCCAAGGCCGATCCGGCGCTCACTACGTCGGACGAGGTAACCATTGCCGTGCAGGTCAATGGCAAGAGGCGGGACGAAATTCGCTTGCCCAAAGGCCTGCCGCAAGCGAAAGTGGAATCGGCGGTCCTGGCGCTCGACAATGTGAAGCGCGCGCTCGACGGAAAGCCGGTGAGGAAAGTCGTCGTCGTGCCGGATCGTATTGCCAATGTGGTGAGCGGTTGAAAGCCATGAAGTCCTGGCGGATTCTGGTCGTCGTTCCGTTGCTGCTGCTGCTCGGCGCCTGCGGCTTCCGCCCGCTTTACGGCACCGACGGCGTGTCTTCCGGCGTCGCCGGCGAGCTCGCTTCGGTGGCCATTCCCGAGCCCAAGACGCGGCTCGACCAGTTGGTCCGCAACGAGCTGCTCTCGACCATGCGCCCGGCCGGCACCGCCGAGCCTGACCGCTATTCGCTCGAGATCGTGACCCATGCCACCGAGGACCGCTCGGTCGAGGATTCCTCCAATTCCCGCTCCGCCCGCCGCTCGACGGTCCGGGTGACGGCCAACTTCCAGCTGAAGGACATGAGCGGCGGCAAGGTCGTCTACAAGGGCAAGACCTTCTCCAACGTCTCCTATGACGATGTCGGCCAGTCCTTCTCCAACATGCAGGCGCGCACCAATGCGATCGAGCGCGGCGCCAAGGAGATCGCCCTCGACATCCGCACCCGGATCGCCGCGCATTTCGCGCGCTAGCCATGGCGATCCTGAAATGGGCCGGCCTTGACGGATTTCTCCGCCGCGATGCCGGAAAAGCCGCGGCGGTGCTGATCTATGGCCCCGATGGCGGCACGGTGCGCGAGCGCGCCCGGCAGCTCGTGATCTCAATTGCCGGCAGCATCGACGATCCTTTCGCCGTGGTACGGCTCGACGACGCCGATCTCGCCGGCGATCCGGCCCGGCTCGTCGACGAGGCGCAGGCTCTCTCCTTCGGCGGCGGCCGCCGCGTCGTCTGGGTCGAGAATGCCGGCAGCGGCTTCCTCAAGGCGGTGCCGCTGCTCGAGGCGGACAAGCCCGGCAATCTCATCGTCGCCGAAGCCGGGGCGCTCGCCAAATCGGCCGCTTTGCGGACGACATTCGAATCCGCCACGCATCTGTGGAGCGTGCCTTGTTATGAGGATTCGGCCATCGACCTCGAGCGCCTCATCGCCGAGGAGCTCGACGGCAAGGGCCTCGCCACCGACATGGAAGTGCGCCAGGCGCTGATCGACCTTCTCGGTGCCGATCGCCGCATGTCGCGCCAGGAGCTGGCCAAGCTGGCGCTCTATTGCCACGGCAAAACGCAGGTCACTCTCGCCGATGTCGAGGCGGTGTGCGGTGACGTCGCCGAGCTCTCGGCGGACGATCTTCTGAATGCCGTGTTCGACGGCCAGCTCGCCGCCGCCGATGAAGCCTTCATGCGGCTGCGCGATGCGGGCCAGAGCGGCGCCGGGCTTCTCGCCATGGCGGCCAGCCATGCCGCGCGCCTCACCCGTCTGCGCGTCGATGTCGAGCGCGGCAAGTCGCCGGAAATGGCGGTGCGCCAGGCGCGGCCGCCCATCTTCTTCAAGCAGCAGCCGGTGCTGCAGCGCCAGCTGAATTTTTGGGACGGCGATTCGCTTCTCGCCGCGTCCGACATGATCGGCCGGGCGACGCGGGATACGCGCACCACGACCTTGTCGGCGCTCAACGATCAGATCACCCACCGCGCCTTTCTGTCATTGGCGCGCCTAGCGTTGCAGCAACGCCACAACGCGCGGGATTGATCCGTAGGCGGATAACTCAGGGCGACTTGACCAGCCGGTTGCACACGTCATCGAGCTGCTCGAGCGTCTTGTAGCGCACGGTGAGCGTGCCCCCGGCGCGGCCCTTGTTGACGATCTCGACCTTGAGGCCGAGCACGTCGCCGAGCTGCTTTTCGAGCGCCAGCGTGTCGGTGTCCTTCTGCGTCTTGGCGGCGACGGGCTTGCCCTTGGCTTCCGCCTCGCTGCGGGTCAGCCCTTCCGCCTCGCGCACCGTCATGCCGAGCTCGATGATCTTCTCGGCGAGCGCCTGCGGCGAATCGGTGGCGACGAGGGCGCGGGCATGGCCGGCGGTGAGCGCGCCGTCCTCGATATGGCGGCGCACGCTTTCGGGCAGCGTCAGCAGGCGGATCGTATTGGCGACATGGCTGCGGCTCTTGCCGACCGAATCGGCGAGCTGCTGCTGGGTGTAGCTGAACTGATCCATCAGCTGCTGATAGGCGCGGGCTTCCTCGAGCGCATTGAGATCGGCGCGCTGGATGTTCTCGATGAGCGCGATCTCCAGCGCCTCGCCGTCGCTGAGGTTGCGGATGAGCACCGGCACCTCATGGATGCCGGCGCGCTGCGCCGCCCGCCAGCGCCGCTCGCCGGCGACGATTTCATATTCGCCATTGGCGTGCTGGCGCACCACCAGCGGCTGCAGCAGGCCCTTGTCGCGGATCGAGCGCGTCAGGTCCTCGAGGTCGCTGTCGGCGAAATGCTTGCGCGGATTGTTGGGATTGGCATGCAGGAACTCGATCGGCACATGGCGGAGGCTGCGGGCATCCTCCATCACCGCTTCTTCCGTCGTGTCGTCGCCGATGAGAGCCGCGAGGCCGCGGCCGAGACGGCGTTTCTGAGGTTGTGTCATCATCATCTTTTGGCGCCCCTAATCGCGCGAATCACAGGGTTAACAACACCTTAACAGAGTTTGTTGCGGTCACGAGCAGGCTCACGCGGCGCGCAGGTCGCGCTCGCGGCGGATCACTTCCGAGGCGAGCCTGATATAGGCCTGGGAGCCGGCGCATTCATGGTCGTAGAGCAGCACCGGCTTGCCATGCGAGGGCGCCTCCGAGACGCGGACATTGCGCGGTATGACCGTCTGATAGACCTTGTCGCCGAGCACGCTGCGCACATCCTGCGCCACCTGCTCCGACAGGGAGTTGCGGCGGTCGAACATGGTGAGCACCACGCCCTGGACCGACAGCTTCGGATTGAGGCTGCCCTTCACCCGGTCGACCGTCTTGAGCAGCTGGCTCAGGCCTTCGAGCGCGAAGAACTCGCATTGCAGCGGCACCAGGATCGCATCGGCGGCCGACAGCGCATTGATGGTGAGGAGGTTGAGCGAGGGCGGGCAGTCGGCCAGCACATAGCTGTAGCGCCGGGCGGTGGGGTTGGCGTCGAGCCGCTGGATGGCGTCGGCGAGGCGGTAGGTCTTGCGGCTAATTTCGGAAAGCTCGAGCTCGGCGCCGAGCAGATCCATGGTCGAGGGCGCGCAATCGAGGCGGGGAATCCCGGAGCTCACGATGACATCGGTGAGCTCGGCCTCGCCCATCAGCACATGATAGGTCGAGCGCTGTTGCGGCCGGCGCATCACGCCGAGGCCGGTCGAGGCATTGCCCTGCGGGTCGAGATCGACGATCAGCACGGTCTCGCCGACGGCGGCGAGCGCCGTGCCGAGATTGATGGCCGTCGTCGTCTTGCCCACGCCGCCTTTCTGGTTGGCGAGCGCCAGGATGCGTGGGGTGGATGTCTGCGGCAGCAGCTTTTCAGCAACGGACACGATGGGCCTCCTTCACCACGAGAATCACACCGCGGGAATCGGTGTGGCTCGGATGCTTTTCAACCTGTATTTTCCAAGATTTGGTGGCCTCGGTCAATTCCGCATCCACATCTTGTCCCTTGTGAAAATAGCCTATGGCGCCCTTTTCCAGGAAAGGTTGGGCATAATCCAGGAGCTTCGGCAACGGCGCCAGGGCCCGGGCGGTCACCGCGCCGACCTTGAGCCGCGCCGCTTCCGGTTCCGCGGCCGCTTCGATCCGGGCGCTGTGGATAAAGGCCCGGGCGCCGGTCCGGCGGGCGGCCTCGCGCAGGAACGCCCCCTTCTTCTGGTTGCTTTCAAAAAGATGGGCCTCGACCGGGCGGACGATGGCCAGGATAAGCCCCGGTATGCCCGCTCCGCTGCCGAGATCGGCGAGCCGCGTCAGATTTGCGGGCAGATAGGGCAAAAGCTGGAGCGCATCGGCGACGTGGCGGGTCCAGACATCTTCCTGGGTCGAGGGTCCGATGAGATTGATTTGCGCCTGCCAGGTGAGGAGCAGGCTCACATAGAGGTCGAGCCGCTCGGCTGATTCACGTGAAACAGCGAAACGGTCGAGGACGGCCTCCCTGCCGGTCCCCCGCGCGCTCACGCGCTTTCCTTGAGGCCGTAGCGGCGGACATGGCCGAGTATGGCGGTGAGGGCTGCCGGGGTCATGCCGTCGATGCGCTGGGCCTGGCCGAGCGACTGCGGCCTTACCCGGTTGAGCTTTTGGCGCAGCTCCGCCGAAAGCGACGGGATGGCCCCGTAATCGAGCGTCGCTGGCAGGGTGAGACTCTCGTCCCGGCGTAGGGCCACGATATCGGCCTCCTGGCGCGCCAGATAGCCCGAATAAAGCGCATCGGCTTCCAGGGCCTCGCGAGCGTAGCGGGGCAGGCCGGTGAATTCCGGCCACAGGGCAGCGACCCGGTCATAACCGACGCCGGGCGCCGCGATGAGATCGAGGGCGGAACGCCTTTTGCCGTCCTGATTGACCTTGAGCCCCGCCCTGGCGGCCTCGGCCGAGGTCATGGACAGGCTCATCGCCATCTCCCGCGCCTTGGCCAGCACCTTCAGGCGCCCGGCAAAGACCCCGGCCCGCTCGGGGCTGACGAGGCCCAGTTCGAGACCGCGGGGCGTGAGGCGCTCATCGGCATTGTCGGCCCTGAGGCTGAGGCGGTATTCGGCGCGCGAGGTGAACATGCGGTAGGGCTCGGAGACGCCCTTGGTGACGAGGTCGTCGATCATCACGCCGAGATAGGCCTGGGCCCGGTCGAAGATGACGGGGTCGAGACCGCCTACCTGGCGGGCCGCATTGAGGCCGGCGATCAGGCCCTGGGCGGCAGCCTCTTCATAGCCGGTCGTGCCGTTGATCTGGCCGGCGAGGAACAGGCCGGGCAGGGCTTTCGTCTCGAGCGCCGGGGTGAGCTCGCGCGGATCGACATGGTCATATTCGATGGCATAGCCGGGGCGGATCATCCGCACCTGCTCGAGGCCTGGAATGGTCGTCAGAAAGGCCTGCTGCACGTCTTCCGGCAGCGAGGTCGAGACGCCATTCGGATAGACCGTGTCGTCGTCGAGCCCTTCCGGCTCGAGGAAGATCTGATGCGCCGAGCGGTCGCGGAAGCGGTTGATCTTGTCCTCGATCGACGGGCAGTAGCGCGGGCCGATGCTCTCGATCTGGCCGGAATACATCGGGCTCAGATGCAGATTATCGGCGATGATGCGATGCGTCGCCTCGTTCGTCTCGGTGATATGGCAGGAGATCTGGGGCGTGGTGATCGCGGTCGTCAGGATTGAGAAGGATGCCGGATCCTCATCGCCCTTCTGCTCCTCGAGCCTCGCCCAGTCGATGCTGCGGCCATCGAGGCGCGCCGGCGTGCCGGTCTTGAGCCGACCCAGCTTCAGGCCGGCGTCACGCATCTGCTGCGACAGGCCGAGCGCCGGCGGTTCGCCGACGCGGCCGGCCGGGATCTTCTTCGGACCGAGGTGAATGAGGCCATTGAGGAAAGTGCCGGTGGTCAGCACAACGGCGCCGGCGGTGAAGCGGCGGCCGTCCTCGCCGACGATGCCGCCGACACGACCGTTCTCGATGATGAGAGCCGAGACACCGGCTTCGATGACGGACAGATTTTGCTGTGCCCGGATCGCCGCCTGCATGGCGAGGCGATAGAGCTTGCGGTCGGCCTGCGCACGCGGTCCCCGCACCGCCGGACCTTTCGAGCGGTTGAGCAGACGGAACTGGATGCCCGCCTGATCGGCGACGCGGCCCATCACGCCGTCGAGCGCATCGATCTCGCGTACCAGATGGCCCTTGCCCAGTCCGCCGATCGCCGGATTGCACGACATTTCGCCGATGGTCGCAAAGCGATGAGTCACCAGCGCCGTCCTGGCGCCGAGTCGCGCGGCCGCTGCCGCGGCTTCGCAGCCGGCATGTCCGCCGCCGACTATGATGACATCGAAATGCGTGCTCATGCGCCGCTCAATACTTAATCCGGTGCTAAAGGTCAAAACTCATCCACCGGTTTCACGTGAAACAAGGTTAAGCGAACTTCGCGTGACTCATCCGTGGCTTAGGCGGCGAATCGAATTAACGATTCATTTACCGATGCAGAAGTCGCGGAAAATCGAGTCGAGAATGTCCTCGACATCGATGCGTCCCGTCAACCGTCCCATGTCATAGGCCGCGGCGCGCAGACTTTCAGCCATCAATTCGAGATGATCCGCCGACTGAGCGGAGGCATGCCTCAGATTCTCGATGCAGGACCCCGTGATCTGCTTGTGACGGCTCCGAATCAACACCGCCGACTCGGCATGGGCGGCCAGCCGCAGCACGCGCTCCTCGAGGGCTGCGAAGAATTCAGTCATACCTTCGCCTGTTTTGGCCGAGATCCGGTACTGCGCTTTTGTTTCCTCGATAGAGTTCCCGGCCAGATCGCTCTTGTTCTCGATCCATAACGTTTCCGAATCGAGATCCGTCGGCGGCCCTTCCGGGTTCCCGAGGGCGCTCATCCACACCACGATATCGGCGCCAGCGAGTTCCCGGCTGGTCCGGTCCATGCCGATCCGCTCGATCTCGTCCTCGGTGACGGCCCGCAGGCCGGCCGTATCGGTCAGGATGACCGGCACGCCGGAGACTTCCATAGCCGCCTCGATCACGTCACGCGTCGTGCCCGGTATGGCCGAGACGATGGCGGCTTCCCGCTGGGCCAGCCGGTTGAGCAGGCTGGACTTGCCGACATTGGGCGGTCCGGCCAGGACGATCTTGAGTCCGTCACGCAGGGACGTTGCCCGGTCCGCCTCGGCCAGCGCAGCCCCCATTCTGCCAATGAGGTCATCCAGCCGCCGGCGGACATCCTCGACCGTGGCGCTCGCCACATCCGCTTCGTCGGCGAAGTCGACCGCCGCCTCGACCCGCGCCAAACAGGCGATGAGGTCCCGGCGCCAGCCTTCGATGACCCGTGAGGCGCCGCCCAGCGCATGATGGAGCGCCTGCTTGCGCTGCCTTTCGGTTCGGGCCCGAATCAAATCGCCGACGCCCTCCGCCGCCACCAGATCCAGGCGGCCATTGCGGAAGGCCCGCTTGGTGAACTCGCCCGGTTCCGCCAGCCTGAGCCCGGCCATACCGCTCAGCACGTCCAGCATCGCCCGGACCACCGCCAGGCTGCCATGCAGATGGAACTCGGCGACATCCTCGCCGGTGAAACTGTTGGGGCCGGGGAAGGTCACCAGCAGCCCGTCATCGAGAACGTCCCCGGTCGCCGGATTCCGGAATGTCCGCCGCACCGCTTTGCGCGCCGCGGGTAGGGCTCCGGTCAGACTCTCGCAGGTTGCAAAAGCCGCGCGGCCACTGAGCCGGATGACTGCGATGCCGGCCATTCCGCTGCCGGAAGAAAGCGCAAAAATGGTACTACTTTCGCTCATTTCGGATTCGAATCGACACTATCTGTTTCCGGCCGGTTTTCCTCGCCCGCTCAAAAGGCTAGCATAGGAGCATGACCCCCGTATCCGCCAATCTCCTCAAAGACGAAACCAGCCCCTACCTCCTCCAGCACAAGGACAATCCGGTCCACTGGATGGCCTGGAGCGAGGCCGCCTTCGCCAAGGCCAAAGCCGAGGGCAAGCCGATCATCCTGTCCATCGGCTACGCCGCCTGTCACTGGTGCCATGTCATGGCCCATGAAAGCTTCGAGGACGAGGAAACGGCGCAGCTCATGAACGCCCATTTCGTCGCGATCAAGGTCGATCGCGAGGAACGTCCGGATGTCGACCGTCTCTATATGCAGGCGCTGCATTCGCTGGGAGAACAGGGCGGCTGGCCGCTGACCATGTTCCTGACACCCGACGGCCATCCGTTCTGGGGTGGTACGTACTTCCCCAAAGAATCGCTCTATGGCCGGCCGAGCTTCCGCCATGTCCTGAAGGAGCTCGCCCGTATCTGGCGCGAGGAGCGCGACAAGGTCACGACCAATGCATCCGCCATTCTCGCCGCCTTGAATCGCGAGCCCGCCCGGCCAAGCGAAAACGCCAGTCTTTCGCTCGAGCTCGCTCACGATGCCGCCCAGGTGTTTTTGCGCGCCATCGATTTCGAGCATGGCGGCCTCAAGGGCGCCCCCAAATTTCCGCAAGTCTCGCTCTTATCATTCCTGTGGACCATGGCCGAGCGCGGCCAGGACCGCCGTCTCGTCGAAGCCGTCACCACCACCCTCACCCATATCAGCCAGGGCGGCATCTATGATCATCTGGGCGGCGGCTTTGCACGCTATTCCGTCGATGCGCTCTGGCTCGTTCCGCATTTCGAGAAGATGCTTTACGACAATGCCCAGCTCGTTTCCCTGCTGGCCCGCGTCGCCGCCCGCACCGGCAATGTTCTGTTCCGCATCCGAATCGAGGAAACCATCGCCTTCGTTCTGCGCGAGATGACCACCTCGATCGGCGCCTTTGCCGCCAGCTACGACGCCGATTCCGAAGGCGAGGAGGGGAAATTCTATGTCTGGTCGGCCGACGAGATCGCCAGGATCATTCCCGCCGCGGATTATCCGCTTTTCGCCAGAACCTACGATGTTTCACGGGAAGGCAATTGGGAAGGACACAACATCCTCAATCGCCTCAAGAGCCTCGAGCTCCTCGACCCCTCCAGCGAGCACAGTCTCACCGCCTCACGCGAACTCCTCTTCGCGCAGCGCAAGAACCGTATCCCGCCCGGCTATGACGACAAAGTCCTCGCCGACTGGAACGGCCTGATGATCTCCGCTTTGGCCGAGGCGGCTCTCCTTTTCGCGCGGCCAGATTGGGCGCGAATCGCGGGCGACGCTTTTGCCGCCATTCTCCGCCATCATTGGCGAGACGACCGGCTGCATCACTCCTGGCGCGACGGCCGCCTGCGTTACGACGCCACTGCTGAAGGTTATGCCCACCTCATCACCGCCGCGCTGGCTCTCGGCGCCATCGCGCCTGGCGGCGACCATCTCGCCCGCGCTCAGCAGCTCTGCGCCGCCCTGATCGCCCATCACTGGGATGCCAGGCGTGGCGCCTTTGCCTTCGCCTCCAATGAAGCAGGGCTCATCCATCGCGCCACCCAGGGCCATGACGACGCGACGCCCAATGCCAATGCCGTCATGCTGCGCAACCTCGCGGCGCTTCACCATCTCACCGGCGATCCCGATTACCTCGACAAGGCACATGCCATCCACAGCGCTTTCGCGGCCGAGGCAATCAGCAATCCATTTGGATATGCAAGCTTCATCGAGGCCTTCACGGTTCTTGCCGATCCGGTGCAGATCGTCATGAGCGGCAAGAACGCCGATCCTTTCAACGACCCGCGCTTCCGACGCCTCGTCTCGGCAACCGGCACAAGCGCGATCATTCAGTGGATCGACGATCCCGAAACCTTGCCGGCCGCACATCCGGCACGGCATAAATCCGCGGGTCCCGAGTCGCGTGCCTATCTCTGCCGGGGACAGGTTTGCGCCGCCCCGGCAGAAACGATCGAGCAGGTCGAAGAGGCGATAAACCTCTTACGCGTTCATTGAATCGAAGAAGTCGCCATTCGTCTTGGTCTGGCGCAATTTGTCGAGCAGGAACTCGATCGCGTCGACGGTGCCCATCGGATTGAGGATGCGGCGCAGGACATAGGTCTTCTTGAGCAGATCGCCCTTGACCAGCAGCTCTTCCTTGCGCGTGCCCGAGCGCAGAATGTCGATCGACGGGAAGACGCGCTTGTCCGCCACCTTGCGGTCGAGGATGATCTCCGAGTTGCCGGTACCCTTGAACTCTTCGAAAATGACTTCGTCCATGCGGCTGCCGGTATCGATCAGCGCCGTCGCGATGATCGTCAGCGAACCACCTTCCTCGATATTGCGCGCGGCGCCGAAGAAGCGCTTCGGACGCTGCAATGCATTCGCATCCACACCGCCGGTGAGCACCTTGCCTGAGGAAGGCACCACCGTGTTATAGGCGCGGCCGAGGCGGGTGATCGAATCGAGCAGGATGACCACATCGCGGCCATGCTCGACCAGGCGCTTCGCCTTCTCGATCACCATCTCGGCGACCTGAACGTGGCGCGAGGCCGGCTCGTCGAAGGTCGAAGAAATCACTTCGCCTTTCACCGAGCGCTGCATGTCCGTGACTTCTTCCGGGCGCTCGTCGATCAGAAGCACAATCAGATAGCACTCGGGATGATTGGACGTGATCGACTGCGCGATATTCTGCAGAAGCACCGTCTTGCCGGTGCGCGGCGGCGCCACGATCAGGCCGCGCTGGCCCTTGCCGATCGGCGCCACGATGTCGATGACGCGGGCGGAGAAATCCTTCTTGGTCGGATCCTGGATTTCCATCTCCAGCCGCTCATCGGGATAAAGCGGCGTCAGATTGTCGAAATGGACCTTGTGACGGGTCTTGTCCGGATCCTCGAAATTGATCGTATTGACCTTCAGCAGGGCGAAATAACGCTCCCCGTCCTTCGGGCTGCGAATCTGACCTTCGACCGTATCGCCGGTGCGCAAAGTGAAGCGGCGGATCTGGCTCGGGCTGACATAAATGTCGTCAGGCCCGGCGAGGTAATTCGCGTCAGGCGAGCGCAGGAAGCCGAAACCGTCCTGCAGGACCTCGACGACGCCTTCACCGATGATTTCGACATCGCGGGCCGCCAGGCTCTTGAGGATCGCGAACATAAGCTCCTGCTTGCGCAATGCGCTCGCATTCTCCACCTGCAATTCCTCGGCGATGACCAGGAGCTCGGCCGGCGACTTTTCCTTGAGCGAGTGAAGTTTGATTTCTTTGAGTTCTGAAATGCTTGTCATGGGGGTTTTGGTGGACGCCGCTCATGCGGCGTTGACGACATGTCGGAAGTTGAAGTGCCGGGTTTTAAACAACGGCCCGACGGGTGAGGGAGGGAGCTGATTCTGGAGAAGAATCCTGCCGGTTCTTTGAGGAGGGAACCTTGAACCGGTCACTGCTTCACCTGAGCTTTAACAAAATCCAGCTTCCTTGGAAACACTTAATTTTACGCGCGTCACGGGCGCGTGATCGAGAAATTCAGAGCGGCTTCACGACCGCCATGATCACGATCACGATCAGCAGCACGGTCGGAATCTCATTGATCAGCCGGAAAAACCGCTCGTCCCGCGGCCGCTCGTCCTCCGCGAAGGCATTGACGAATTTCGCCAGCCAGAGATGGAACGCCGTCATGGCGATCACCGCCGCCAGCTTGACGACCAGCCACAGGCTGGGGCCGGCAAATGCATCCGTGACCCAGATCAGCGCCAGCCCCAGAAGCCACGACAGGCCCATGGCCGGATACATGATGGCCTTGAGCAGCCGGCGCTCCATGGTCTTGAAGATCTCCGACGTCTCGCCGCCGACCGCCGTCCGGCGATGATAGACCATCAGCCGCGGCAGATAGAACAGGCCGGCCATCCAGGCCACGACCGCGATGATGTGGAACGCCTTGAGCCAGAGATATGCCATAGATAGTCACCCATCCAGTCTGCGCAAGACCTCGACCACTTCCCCGACATGCGCCGGCGGAGTTCCCGGCCGCATCCCGTGCCCCAGATTGAAGATATGCCGCTCTTTCGGCAAGGCGTCGGCCACGAGCCTGACTCCTTCCGCCAGCGCGGGCCCGCCGCTTTCCACCAGAAGCGGATCGAGGTTGCCCTGGATGGCATGGACAGGACTCAGATTCTCGCGGGCCCAGCCGAGCGGCATCGACGTCTCCGTGCCCAGGCACTCCGCTCTGGTGATCTCCCCGATCTTCTTATGCCCGGCGCCCGCCCCGCGCGCAAAGACGATCACCGGCACGCCCGGCCTTTGCCCGCGCACTTTTTCCATGATCGCCGCGATCGGCCTCGCTACCAGTGGTTCCTGCAGATAGCCCGGCAGATCCCCGGCCCAGGAATCAAAGATCTGCACCACATCCGCGCCGGCATCGATCTGTCGCACCAGATAGGTCGCCGACGCCTCGATCACCTTGTCCATCAGCTGCCCGAACCATTCCGGCCGCGCCATCGCCACCGCCCGCGCCGCTTCCCGGCCGTTCTCGCCGCCACCGCCGATCATGTAGCTGGCCACCGTCCAGGGCGCGCCGCAAAAACCGATAAGCGCAAGACCGGCCGGCAGTTCCGCCTTCACCGACCGAACCGTCTCGCAGACGAGACGAACTTCTTCAGCGCCATCGAGCGGCCGCAGCGCCCTCACCCGCTCCGCTCCCGCGATCTTCTCGACGATGGGTCCCTCGCCTTCCGTAAAGGCAAGACCCAGGCCCATGGCCTGAGGAACGACCAGTATGTCGGCAAAGACGATCGCCGCATCGAGATCGTAACGGCGCAGAGGCTGCAGCGTGACTTCCTTCGCCAGATCCGGCGCATAACACAATTTAAGGAACGAACCGGCCTTGGCCCGCGTTTCTCTGTACTCCGGGAGATAACGCCCGGCTTGGCGCATGAACCACACGGGTCGGCGGGAAGGCTTCTCTCCCTTCAAGACGTCGAGCAGTGCCGAATGACTCATGGATACATACCAATAAAGAAGAAGAGAAAGATTCTGATTAGGTTGCTGGGCGGTGAGAGTCATGAATAGCGATCTTGCCCAGTCTTTGCCAACCGTGACCTGTTATCACAACTATCCAGGCCCGCGGCACAAATCGGGCCGATCGAAATAATCAATACATTTCAAAGATTTAATATGCACCTGCGGAATATTTCCACAGTCTGTTCGGCGCTCCTCAACAGGAGCGCTCCTCTCCCCAGAACGAGCTCACCTTAATTCTTCGTGGCGAAACTGTGGATTACGCCATGGACTAAATGATAGAAACCTTTCCAAGCCATTAACCGCTCCCAACTTATCCACAATCGAGTAACCGGCGCTCCAGTGTCCTCGCCAAGATTTTTCCACATGCATCTGATCTCGGATGCGACGGGCGAAACGCTCAACACGGTGGCGCGCGCCGCCATGGCCTATTACGCCGACTATCAGCCGGTCGAGCACATCTATGCGCTGGTCCGCACGCCCAAGCAGCTGTCGCGCGCCTTGGCCGAGATCGAAAGTCAGCCCGGCGTCGTGCTCTTCACCCTGATCGACACCGAACTCAGGGCCCAGCTCGAGAAAAGATGCGGCGAGCTCACCATTCCCTGCATCTCGATTCTCGATCCGGTGATCGCCAGTCTCGCGCAATATCTCAACGCCCAGTCGCGCCCGCAGCTCGGCGGCCAGCATGCGCTGAACGCCGAATATTTCCGCCGCATCGACGCCCTGAACTTCACCATGATCCATGACGATGGTCAGCATGCGGAGGATCTCGACCAGGCCGATGTGGTGCTGACCGGTATCAGCCGCTCCTCCAAGACGCCGACCAGCATCTATCTCGCCAATCGCGGCATCAAGACCGCCAATATTCCGATCGTGCCGAATATCCCGCCGCCGAAGGAGCTCGAGACCGTGACGCGCCCGCTGGTCGTCGGTCTCATCGCCAGCGCCGAGCGTATCGCCCAGATCCGCAAGCACCGCCTCCTCGCCATGAATGAGCAGGGTGAAACCGATTATGTCGATCAGGACGCCATCGCCGGCGAGCTCTCCCATATGCGCAAGCTGTGCGCCCGGCATGGCTGGCCGATCATCGATGTCACCCGCCGCTCGATCGAGGAAACCGCCGCCGCGGTGATCAACCTGATGCGCGAGCGTCACGAGGCGAAGGATCCCGATTCATGAAGCTGATCCTGGCCTCGACCAGCCGGATCCGCGGCGAGCTGCTCGCCAGGGCGGGTATTACCTTCGAAGCTATCGCGCCCGCTGTGAATGAAACGGAGCTGAAACGACAATTCGCCGGCCTATCCCCCGGAGATCTGGCGCAAAAACTGGCGGCGGCAAAGGCTGTTTCGGTGACGAATCGATATCCGGGGGCGCTGGTGATCGGCGCCGACCAGGTTCTCAATCTCGAAGGTAGGGCTTTCGACAAGCCCGATTCGATCGAAAGTGCCCGCCGGCAGCTGACGGATCTGCGCGGTCGCCGGCACGTGCTGGAAACCGCCTTGTGCTGCGCCCAGGACGGCAAGGTCGTCTGGCGGCATCTGGGCCAGGCCGGGCTGACGATGCGGGAGTTCTCCGAGCCCTTCCTGACGGATTACCTGCGCGAAGTAGGGCTGGATGTGACGACCTCCGTCGGCGGCTACAAGCTCGAGGGCCGTGGCGCCCAGCTCTTCGATAAGATCGACGGGGACTACTTCACCATATTGGGCCTGCCGTTGCTGCCGCTGCTCGATTTTCTGCGGTGTCGGGGAGTCCTGCCGGCATGACGCGGAAAGCATGTGTCATCGGCTGGCCGATCAGCCATTCGCGCTCGCCGATCATTCATGGCTATTGGCTGAAACGCTACGGTATCGCTGGCAGCTATGAGCGTTTTCCCGTAAAGCCGGAGGATCTGCCGGCTTTCCTTGCAGGGCTCGTCGCCAATGGTTTCGCCGGCTGCAATGTCACTTTGCCGCATAAGGAAGCCGCATTCCGTTCCGTGCGCAGCGCTGACGCGGCAACCTCGCGGCTGGGCGTCGTCAATACCGTCTTCGCCCGCGACGGCGAGCTCTGGGGCACCAGTACCGACGGAGAAGGTTTTCTCGCCAGCCTGACCGCAGGCCATCCCGGCTGGCGCGCCAAAGATCAGACGGTGATCATTCTGGGCGCCGGCGGTGCCACCCGGGCTTTGGCCGGCGCCCTCATCGATGCCGGCGCGGCGCGCCTGCTCATCGCCAACCGCACCCGCGCCAAGACCGAAGAGCTCAAACGCGACTTCGGTCCTAAAGTGGAGCCGCGGGATTGGACACAGGCGGCGGATATTCTGCGCCATGCGGATCTCCTCATCAACACGACCTCGCTCGGCATGACCGGTCAGCCGCCGCTCGACGTCGCTCTGGACAATCTGCCGAAAACCGCTCTGGTCACCGACATCGTCTATACGCCACTCGAGACGGATCTGCTCCGGCGCGCCAAGGCGCGCGGCAATGCCGCCGTGCCGGGTCTCGGCATGCTGCTGCACCAGGCCGTGCGCGGCTTCGAGCTGTGGTTCGGCACCCGGCCGGAAGTGACCGAGGAGCTTTATGGCCTCGTTGCCCGCGACATCGATCCGGAATACCGGCAATGATCGTCATCGGTCTCACCGGATCGATCGGCATGGGCAAGACCGCGACCGCTCGGATGTTTGCCGAGGAAGGCGTGCCCGTGTCGGATTCGGATGCGGTGGTGCATCGTCTCTATGCGAAAGGCGGCGCCGCGGTGGCGCCCGTCGCGTCGGCCTTTCCCGATGTCGTCGCCGGTGGCGCGATCGACCGCCAGAAGCTGGCTGGCCATCTGGCCGGCCATCCCGGCGATTTCACGAAGCTCGAGGCCATCGTCCATCCGCTGGTGCGCGCCGAGCAGGAGAAATTCCTGGCCCGGGTCCGCCGCGAAAATGCGCCACTCGCGGTGCTCGACATACCCTTGCTGTTCGAGACCGAGCGCGATCGCGACGTCGACAGGATCGTCGTCGTCTCGGCCCCGGCGGAAGTGCAGCGCCAGCGCGTGCTGGCGCGGCCCGGCATGACGGAAGAGAAATTCGCGGCGATCCGGGCGCGTCAGCTCCCCGATGCCGAAAAACGCGCCCGCGCCGATTTCATTGTGGACAGCTCCCACGGTTTCGATCACGCCCGCGCCCAGGTCCGGCGTATAATCGCCGAGCTTATATCCAAGTGATTCGACCCTAGATGCGCGAGATCGTCCTCGACACCGAAACCACCGGCATTGATCATTCCAGAGGCCATCGCATCGTCGAAATCGGGGCGGTCGAGCTGATCAATCACATTCCGAGCGGCAGGACGTTTCACCACTATATCGATCCCGAGCGCGACATGCCGCCCGATGCGGAAGCCATTCACGGCCTGTCGACGCAGTTCCTGCGCGGCAAGCCGGTCTTCGCCACGATCGCCCAGGAATTCATCGAGTTCATCGACGGCGCCAGTCTCGTCATCCACAATGCCGCCTTCGACGTCGGCTTTCTCAATGCCGAGCTGGCCCGCGTCCAAGGTCCCTCGATCCTGCCCGAGCGTGTCATCGATACGCTGGCGCTGGCGCGCCAGAAGCATCCGATGGGGCCGAACAGCCTCGATGCCTTGTGCAAACGGTACGGCATCGACAATTCCAAGCGCGAGAAGCACGGTGCGCTGCTCGACTCCGAATTGCTGGCCGATGTCTATCTGCAGCTGATCGGCGGCCGCCAGACGGCGCTTTCATTGTCGGCCATCTCGGTGACGACGCGCGCCGCGGCGATCACCCCGCAAGGCATTGTGAGGGCGAGACCACATCCGCTGCCGAGCCGTCTCACCGACGCCGAGATCGCCGCGCACAACGCGCTCCTCGCCGAGATCGGCGAGAAGGCATTGTGGAACGAGATTCTGAATTAATCCATCTCTCCGTTGCGCAATGGCAACGAAGGGAAACCGGATTACGCCGTGGCTTGGGCCTGCGCGGCCATGCGCTTCTGATACATGCCGGCAAAGTCGATCGGGTCGAGCATCAGGGGCGGGAAGCCGCCATTGCGCGTCGCATCGCCGAGGATCTGGCGGGCGAAGGGGAACAGCATGCGCGGGCATTCGATGAGGACCGCCGGATGCAGCATGTTCTGCGGGAAATTTTCCATCCGGAACACGCCGGCATAGAGGATCTCGGTGGCGAAAACGACCTTGCCTTCCGCCGTCGCCTTGGCGTCGATATGGAGCTCGACCTCGAAATCCGTGGGCGCCAGATTGCGCGCATTCACATTGATGGCGATGCTGATCTCGGGCTGGGTCTTCTGCGGCGCCAGCGAGCCCGGCGCATGCGGGTTTTCGAAGCTCAGATCCTTCAGATACTGGCCGAGAATGCGCATCGAGGGCTGGCCGCCCGCCTGCGGCTCGGTCGCATCGAGATCGATCGTGCCGATCGACGGCGCGCCGGCTTCCGCCGCCTCGTCGTCATGCGCGCCGCCATTGCTCGAATTGGCGGCCGGAGTCTTTGGCGTCTTGGCCATGGGCTGTCATGCCTTTCGTGAAGGGGAATGTCGGCCCGCCAGCTATCATGAATAGACGACGTGCCGCAAGCTTTCCGGAACTACCGGTTCCACGGGGAGCTGTCGTTCTTTTCCTGGGGAGGCAGCCGGTCGTCGATGATCTCCACCGCCTCGCCGTCGATCACAACCGAGCCGGGAGCCCGGTCCTGGCGCACGCCGTTGCGGACCATGTAAGCTTCGACCAGGCGCCGGCTGACCGGAACGAGCAGCAGGATCGCCGCCAGATCGGACAGAAGCCCCGGCAGGATGAACAGGATGCCGGCGAAAAACCCCAGCATTCCGCCGACCGCCGCCTGGGCGCCGGCGCCGCTCTGCCCGCTGCGGCTGGCCTGGGCGATCTCGTTCAGCGACCTGATCCCGGTATGGCGGATGGTCAGCCCGCCCGCCACGAAGCCCAGGATGACCGCCAGGACGGGAAACCAGGCGCCGAACCATTGCCCGGTCTTAACCAGGACGAACAGCTCCAGGAGCCCAAGCGCAAAAAGGACAAAAAATATGGTTCTGATCACCTGAAACCTGTTAGGAAACTGAAAGGACTGTGGTCTTTCGACCGCGCCCAAGCCCTCCTATATAAGGAGGCACGGACCCAGACTTCAATTTGTGCCAGACGAAAGACCCGCCGAAATGATGAATCAGGCTTTTGATCCACTCAATTTGCTGATCCTTGCGATTGCAGTGGTGGTCATTCTGCGCCTGCGGTCCGTCCTGGGAAAGCGGACCGGCAATGAGCGTCCGCCCTTCGATCCCTATGCCGCGCAACGCCGCGCCGAAAAGCCGCAACCCAACGGCAATGTCATCAATATGCCCCAGCGCGAGAATGCGCCGGAAAATCCGGTGCTGGAGAAGCCGGCCGAGCCGGTCTGGTCCGGCTATGCCGAGGCCGACTCCTCGGTCGCCAAGGGCCTGGAGAACATCGCCGCCGCCGACCGTGACTTCTCGACCCGCATTTTCATCGACGGCGCCAAGGTCGCTTATGAGATGGTGGTGACGGCCTTCGCCCAGGGCGACCGCCAGTCGCTCAAGAATCTGCTGGCGCGCGACGTCTATGAAGGCTTCGCCAAGGCGATCGACGACCGCGAGAAGGCCGGCAACATCGTCGAATCGCGCTTTGTCGGCATCGACAAGACCGAGATCGCCAATGCCGACATGAAGGGACGGAAGGCGTCCATCACCTTGCGCTTCGTCGCCGAATTCATCTCCGCCACGCTCAACAAGGCGGGCGAGGTCATCGAGGGCGACCCCAAGCAGGTGCGCCAGGTCACCGATGTATGGACCTTCGAGCGCGACACCTCCTCGCGCGATCCCAACTGGAAGCTGGTGGCGACGGACGAGCCGGGCTGAGCATCGGCCCGCAAAGTGTGAGCGGTTTTCGAACAAGCCGATGCGCCAGCTTAATGTCCTCTTGAGTTCCGCCGTGCTTGTGCTCATGTCGTCGATCATGAGCGTCGCGGCTCCGATTCTCGAACCCACTTCCTTCGACCGTATCGCCGGCTGGCGTGAGGCCGATCACCGTCAGGCGCTGACGACCTTTGGGCGTTCCTGCGCCGAGATAGAAGCGTCGGGCGCCGCCTTCCAGCGCAAGGTCGTTTTCGGCGGCACCAGGCGCGACTGGCTCGCCATCTGCACCCGGCTGAAAGCGGGCGGGGACCCGAGAGTCTTCTTCGAGGAGGCCTTCACGCCGCTCATCGTGCGCGATCCGACACGGCCCGAAGGCCTGTTCACCGGTTACTACGAGCCCGAGGCCGAAGGCAGCCTGAAGCCCGGCGGCGACTACAAGGTGCCGGTCTATGCCCGGCCCGACGATCTCGTCGCTTTCGATGCGCGCGCCGCCAGGAAGCTCGGCCTCTCTTATGGCCGCATGATCGACGGCAGGCCGCAGGGCTATTTCACCAGGCGCGAGATCGAGGAGGGCGCGCTCGAGGGCCGCGGCCTCGAGCTGGTCTGGCTCAAGGACTGGGCCGACGCCTTCTTCATCCAGGTCCAGGGTTCGGGCCGCGTGCGCCTGCCCAATGGCAAGGTCATGCGGCTCGGTTATGCCGCAAAGACAGGCCTGCCCTATACCGCCATTGGCGGGCTTCTCGCCGAGCGCGGCCTCCTCGCCCGCGAGGATGTCTCGATGCAGTCGATCCGCGCCTGGATGCGGCGCAATCCCAAGGAAGCCCGCGCTCTGATGTGGGAGAACAAGTCTTTCGTGTTCTTTCGCCAGGTGACGGTGGACGATCCGAAGCTCGGACCGCCCGGCGCCCAGAAAGTGCCGCTGACGCCCAATCATTCGCTCGCCGTCGACCGGTCGCTGTGGATCTTCGGCACGCCGGTCTGGCTCGACACCAAGGCGCCCAGGGGTGCCGCCGGCACCCTCACGCCGTTCCGCAGCCTGATGGTGGCGCAGGACACCGGCACCGCCATCAAGGGCCATGCCAGGGGCGATGTCTTCTGGGGGGCGGGCGAGGAGGCGGCCTTCACCGCCGGCCATATGAAAAGCCCCGGCCGCATGATCGTGCTGCTGCCCAAGCCCTTGGCGAAAAGGCTTCTCGACAAGCAATGACCCGCAAGCTCCCGCCCGATTTCGCGCTGTGGGAGGATGTCGCCCGGACCGTCAAGCCGCTCCACAAGGCCAAGGCGAGGAAGAAGGCATCGCCGAAGCCCGAGCCGCCCGCGCCTCCGGCGAAGGTGAAGACCAGATCCGCCGAACCGCAGAAGCCGATCCCGCGCTCGCCGCCGGTCGCCCGGACCGGCCCGCCGCCGATCACCGGCCTCGACCGGCGCCAGGAGCGGCGCATGACCCGCGGCCAGGTGGAGATCGAGGCCCGCATCGACCTGCATGGCACCGGCATTGAACGCTCGCATGACCGGCTGCTGAGCTTCCTGGTCGATTCACGCGCCCGCGGCCTGCGCCTGGTGCTCGTCATCACCGGCAAGGGCGCCTCGCCCTTCGCCCGTCACACGCTGCATGGTTCCGATCACTATCACGCGCCCGAGCGCCAGGGCCGCCTGCGCCGTCTGGCGCCGGAGTGGTTTCACGAGGCGCGCTTCCGCGAGCATATCGCCGGCTTCCAGCCCGCCCATCCGCGCCATGGCGGCGGCGGCGCCTTCTATGTGAAATTGCGCAAGAAGGAGAAATCCGTGCGATGACGCCGTTCGGCGAACGCATGCGCAAGCTCAGGACCGAACGCAATGTCACGCTGAAGGACATGGCGGAAGCGATCGGCGTATCGAGCGCCTATCTCTCGGCGCTCGAGCACGGCAAGCGCGGCCGGCCCGGCTGGCATCTGCTCCAGCGCATCATCAGCTACTTCAACATCATCTGGGACGAGGCCGAGGATGTGGTGAAGCTCGCCCGCATCTCGCATCCGCGCGTCGTCATCGACACGTCGGGCCTCGCGCCGCAGGCGACCGAGCTCGCCAACCGCCTGGCCGACGACATTTCCGACCTCGATGCGAAGGAGCTCGCCGAATTGCTCGCGGTGCTGAACCGGAAGAAGCAGAAGAAGAAATAATCCCCTCTCCCCCTGCGGGGGAGAGGGCTAGGGTGAAGGGGAACCGGCGGAGCAAATCGTTGAGATGCAGTGACGCTTTCCTTCGTCCGTTCCCCCTCACCCTCCCAATGCTTCGCATTGGGCCCCTCCCTCTCCCCCGTTGGGGGCGAGGGTGTCTCTACAAAATAAACTTCGACAGATCGGTATTGCGCGCGAGGTCGCCGAGATTCTTCTCGACGAAGGCTTTGTCGATCTTCACCGTTTCGCCGGAACGGTCGGTGGCCGAATAGCTGACGTCGTCGAGGACGCGCTCCATCACCGTCTGCAGGCGCCGCGCCCCGATATTCTCGATCGACGAATTGATCTCGGCGGCGATGTCGGCGAGCGCGTCGATGCCGTCGTCGCTGAAATCGAGCGTCACGCCTTCGGTGAGGAGCAGCGCCTTGTACTGCTTGATGAGGCTCGCTTCCGGCTCGGTGAGGATGCGGCGGAAATCATCGCGCGTCAGCGCCTTGAGCTCGACGCGGATCGGCAGGCGGCCCTGCAGCTCGGGCAGGAGATCGGAGGGCTTCGCGATATGGAAGGCGCCCGAGGCGATGAAGAGAATATGATCGGTCTTCACCGGTCCGTATTTGGTCGACACCGTGGTGCCCTCGATGAGCGGCAGCAGGTCGCGCTGCACGCCTTCGCGGCTGACATCGGCGCCCTGGCGTTCCGAGCGGGCGCAGATCTTGTCGACCTCGTCGAGGAAGACGATGCCGTTGTTTTCGGTGACGTTGATCGCCTCCTGGGTGATCTGGTCCTGGTCGAGAAGCTTGTCGCTTTCTTCCGCCAGCAGCACCTCATGGCTCGCCTTCACCGTCATGCGCTTGGATTTGAGCCGGTGGCCGAAGGCTTTCCCCAGCATGTCGGAGAGATTGATGACGCTGGCCGAGCCGCCCGGCATGCCCGGAATGTCGAAGCTCGGCACCGAAGGCGAATCCATGATCTGGACTTCGATTTCTTTGGTGTCCAGTTCGCCGGTGCGCAGCTTCTTGCGGAAAGACTCGCGTGTCGCTTCCGAGGCGTTGACGCCGACCAGCGCATCGAGCACGCGGCTTTCGGCATTGATATGGGCCTGCGCCTCGACATCCTTGCGCCGCGCCGTCTTCACCATGCCGATCGCCGCCTCGACGAGGTCGCGGATCATCTGCTCGACATCCCGGCCGACATAGCCGACCTCGGTGAATTTCGTCGCCTCGACCTTGATGAAGGGGGCATTGGCGAGCCTGGCGAGGCGGCGCGCGATCTCGGTCTTGCCGACGCCGGTCGGCCCGATCATCAGGATGTTCTTGGGCATCACCTCTTCGCGCAGCGGCCCTTCGAGCTGCTTGCGTCGCCAGCGGTTGCGCAGCGCGATGGCGACGGCGCGTTTGGCGTCCTTCTGGCCGACGATGTGGCGGTCGAGCTCGGAAACGATTTCACGGGGAGAAAAGTCGGTCATGGATTACTCAGCTTCTGACGACGGGCAGATATTGGGTGAGGGGTGAGGGAACGAGGGACATCACGGCGCGCCTCGCCCGCTGCCAGCCGACGCCGAGCAGGATGACGCTGGCGCCGATGAGGAGAAGCGTGATCCACAGCGCATTCTGCTCGCCGCCGAGGCGGGTGAAGGCATAGACCATGGCCCCGCCCAGATAAGCGAGCGAGGAGACGAGCAGCGCCCGGCGGTCGATGATGAGGGCGGCCAGCGTGAACAGGATCACCACCGCGATGGTGATGAGGCTGGTTCGGGCCGTCATCTCCTCGCCCGACGAAATCAGCCCGGCGATCGGATGCACGATCAGCGGCGCGGCGACGAGGGTGAGCCAGAAGCCGCAATCGGCGCGCCGCGTCAGGCGCTCGCGGTCCGACATGTCGTACCACTGCGCCGCCGCCAGCGTCGCGAGGCCGGTGAACAGCACCAAACCGTAGCCGACGGGCTCGGCGGAAGTGCCGAAGAACCTCGCATAAGCCGCGATGAAGGCGACCACCAGGCTGCCGGCGAGCAGCAGCAATGTGAAGGGCAAGCGAAAGCGCAGGTAGAAAAGAAGTGCCGCGAGACTCGCCGCGAGCGCCGGAATGAGCAGATTCTGCGGAATGCCGCGCCATCCGGTCTCGTCGCTGCCGGCATTCATGGCGGCGTGGAGATACCAGGCGATGCCCGGCACGATGAGCAGCGCGAGGACGATGCTCGGCAGCGTGAGCTTATGCCTGCGGGTGAGGAATTCGGCGAGCGCCCACATCAGCGCGATAAAGATGACCGGGAAAGCGGCGCCCAGGCCGAAGAAGGTGCTGTCCGCCACGAAGAGGCCGATGCTCAGCAGCACGATGCCGAGCGTGATGAAGAACTCGTTGAAGTTCTTCATGAACACGAAGCGCTCGTCGCCCGCCGCATGGCGGTGGCGCGCCGCCTGGCGTTTCGCCGGCAGCTCCTGCAGCGCCGCTGCCTGGCCTTCCGTGATGATGCCGCTCTTCACGGCCTCATCGAGATCGGCGCGTGTCAGCATTCGAGGCTTTCGACGGTGAGGCTGTTGTTGGTGTAGACGCAGATCTCGGCGGCGATGGCCATCGCCTTGCGGGCGATCGCTTCCGCTTCCATGTCGGTGTCGATGAGGGCGCGCGCCGCGGCCAGCGCATAATTGCCGCCCGAGCCGATGCCGATCACGCCCCGCTCGGGCTCGAGCACGTCGCCGGTGCCGGTCAGCACCAGGCTCACCTGCTTGTCGGCGACGATCATCATGGCCTCGAGGCGCCTCAGATAGCGGTCGGTGCGCCAGTCCTTGGCCAGCTCCACGCAGGCGCGGGTGAGCTGCAGCGGATACTGCTCGAGCTTGGCTTCGAGCCTCTCGAACAATGTCATGGCGTCGGCGGTGGCCCCGGCGAAGCCCGAGATCACCGAGCCGCCGGCGAGCGGCCTGACCTTGCGGGCATTGGATTTGATGACCGTCTGGCCGATCGACACCTGGCCGTCGCCCGCAATGACCACCCGGTTGCCCTTGCGAAGGCTCAAAATGGTCGTGCCGTGCCACTGCTGGGGATCGCTCATGTCAGTCCTTTGTCACCGATTGCCGCCAGGGCGGGCCCGGCTGGCCGTCATGTAAGCCCTGGAAGGGCATAAGAAAAGGCCGGCGAGGTTAACTTGGCGGCAGTGAAAGGGTAGTACTGGCTTGCTGCACCTGCTAGAGCAAATCCCGCCAAAGTTGCAGACTTTGGCGGCGAGGATTTGCTCCAGCATATTGATTTGGCGCGATTTCTTTTCGGCGAAGTGTGTTTCGCTTCGCCGGAAAGCGCGCTAAGACACCCGCCGCAACAAAGGGTTAGAGGCCATGCGCAAGGCCAGCATCGAACGCAAGACCACCGAGACCGAGATCGCCGCCAGTGTTTCCCTCGACGGCGCCGGCGCCTATGACGTCAAGACCGGCGTCGGCTTTCTCGACCATATGCTGGAGCAGCTGGCCCGCCATTCGCTCATCGACATCAAGCTCAGGGCCAAGGGCGACCTTCATATCGATTTCCATCACACGAGCGAGGATTCGGGCATCGCGCTCGGCCAGGCGGTGGCCAAGGCGCTCGGCGACCGCAAGGGCATCCGCCGCTATGCGAGCCTGCATCTGCCGATGGACGAGACGCTGACGCGCGCCGCCATCGACGTGTCGGGCCGGCCCTATCTCATCTGGAAGGTCGAGTTCTCGCGCCCGAAGATCGGCGATTTCGACACCGAGCTGGTGCGCGAATGGTTCCAGGCCTTCGCCATGAATGCCGGCATCACGCTGCATGTCGAGACGCTCTACGGCGACAATAATCATCACATCGCCGAAAGCTGCTTCAAGGCGCTGGCGCGTTGCCTGCGTGAGGCGATCGAGATCGATCCGCGCCAGAAGGACCGCATTCCCTCGACCAAGGGCTCGCTCAGCAAATAATGGCCTGGTGGACCGCTCATAACAGAAAGGGCCGTGGCGCTGACGACGTCGTCTTCGTGCGCGAGGGTTTCAACCTCTGGGCGCTCGTCTTTCCCTTGCTGTGGCTCGCCGCCAAGGGCATGTGGATCGTCCTCATCATCGCCCTCGCGGCGCAATTGCTGATCTGGGCGGTTGCCGAAGCCTTGGGTTTCGGCGAGGCGATGCGGCTGATCTTCAGCCTCGCGATCAACATCATCATGGGCTTCGAGGCCAATGACCTTCTGCGCTGGACCTATGCCAGGCGGGGTTATGAGGAAGTCGGCCTCGTCCAGGGCGATGATCTCGATGAAGCGGAAATCCGCTTCTTCAGCGAGACCGCGCTTCCGGCGCAGCCGGACGTGCCGCCGCCTCCGCCGCCGGGCCTGTCGCGCAACTGGAAATCCTCGGAGCCCGACTTCATTTTCCCGGGACTGAGCCGCACATGAGCGACGTCGCGATCATCGATTACGGCTCCGGCAATCTGCATTCCGCCGCCAAGGCCTTCGAGCGCGCCGCGCGCGACAGCGGCTCTGCCGCTGAGATCGTGGTGACCTCCGATCCCGACCGTGTCCGCAGGGCCGGGCGCATCGTTTTGCCGGGCGTCGGCGCCTTCCGCGATTGCCATGACGGCCTGAGGGCCGTTCCCGGCATGTGGGAGACACTGGAAAGCGAAGTCGGGCGCGGCAAGCCTTTCTTCGGCATCTGCGTCGGCATGCAATTGATGGCCGAGCGCGGTCTCGAGCATGTCGAGACGAAGGGCTTCGGCTGGATCAAGGGGGATGTAAGGGTGATCGAGCCCGCCGATTCCGCCCTCAAGATTCCCCATATGGGCTGGAACACGCTGGAGGCGCTCAGGCCCCACGCGCTGTTCGGCGGCATCACGCTCGGCGCCCACGGCCTGCATGCCTATTTCGTTCATTCCTATCATCTGGCGGCGGGTGATCGCGACGAGCTCATCGCCACCGCCGACTATGGCGGGCCCGTCACCGCCTTCGTCGGCCGCGACAACATCGCCGGCAGCCAGTTCCACCCCGAAAAGAGCCAGGCCCTCGGCCTGGCGCTGATCGCCAATTTCCTGAAATGGCGCCCATGATCCTGTTTCCCGCCATCGACCTCAAAGGCGGCCAATGCGTGCGCCTCAAGCTCGGCGACATGGCCGAGGCCACCGTCTTCAACGACGATCCGGCCGCCCAGGCGCGCGATTTCGCGGCCCAGGGCTTCCGCTGGCTGCATCTCGTCGATCTCGACGGCGCCTTTGCCGGCAAGCCGGTGAATGCGCCGGCGGTCGAGGCGATCCTCGCCGCCATCGGCATCCCGGTGCAATTGGGCGGCGGCATTCGCGATATGGCGATGATCGAGACCTGGCTCGGCCGCGGCATCAAGCGGGTGATCCTCGGCACCGTGGCGCTGCGCGATCCTGATCTGGTCAAGAACGCCTGCCGGCGTTTTCCCGGCCGCATCGCCGTCGGCATCGACGCCAAGGGCGGCAAGGTGGCGGTGGAAGGCTGGGCCGAAACCTCGGAGCTCACCGCCATCGATCTGGCGCGGCGTTTCGCCGATGCCGGCGTTGCCGCCATCATCTTCACCGATGTCGATCGCGACGGCGTGCTGAAGGGCCTCAATATCGAGGCGACACTATCTTTGGCGCGCGCGGTGGATATCCCGGTCATCGCTTCGGGCGGGCTCGCCTCGATGGCCGATATCGAGCGCCTGCTCCAGCCCGATTGCGCCATTCTCGAAGGCGCCATTTCGGGCCGCGCACTCTATGATGGCCGCCTCGATGCGCGGGCGGCGCTGAAGCTCATCGCCGAGGCCGCCTGATGCTGAAGGCGCGCATCATTCCCTGCCTCGACGTGAAGGACGGCCGCGTCGTCAAGGGCGTGAATTTCGTCAATCTGCGCGACGCCGGCGATCCCGTCGAGATCGCCAAGGCCTATGACAAGGCCGGCGCCGACGAATTGTGTTTCCTCGACATCACCGCGACGCATGAAAACAGGGGCATCATCTTCGACGTGGTGCGGCGCACCGCCGAAGCCTGCTTCATGCCGCTCACCGTCGGCGGCGGCGTGCGCACGACCGAGGATATCCGCAAGCTGCTGCTGGCCGGCGCCGACAAGGTGTCGATCAATACCGCGGCGGTGAAGAATCGCGGCTTCGTGCGCGAGGGGGCGGAGAAATTCGGCAGCCAGTGCATCGTCGTCGCCATCGACGCGAAACAGGTGGCGCCCGGAAAATGGCAGATCTTCACCCATGGCGGGCGCAATCCGACCGGCATCGACGCGATCGCCTTCGCCGGGGAAGTCGTGTCGCTGGGCGCCGGGGAGCTGCTGGTCACCTCGATGGACCGCGACGGCACCGGCAAAGGCTTCGATATCGCGCTGATGCGGGCCATCGCCGACGCCGTGCCGGTGCCGGTCATCGCCTCGGGCGGCGTCGGCACGCTCGACCACCTGGTCGAAGGCATCAGGGACGGCCATGCCACCGCGGTCCTGGCTGCCTCGATCTTCCATTTCGGCACCTTCACCATTTCCCAGGCCAAGAACCATATGGCCGAACGGGGAATTCCCATGCGGCTCGTATAGATGATAAGACTCCAGTCAGGGGCAGGAACATGACAGACACTTTACGCCACCGGCTGGAGGTCCTGGCCGAGCTCGCCGACACGGTGACCGCTCGCCGTGGCGCCTCGCCCGAAATCTCCTACACCGCCAAGCTCCTGTCCCAGGGCATCGAAAAATGCGCCAAGAAGGTGGGCGAGGAGGCCATCGAGGCGGCGCTCGCCGCGGTCAAGGGCGACCGCGACCATCTCAAGCTCGAGGCCGCCGATCTTTTCTACCATCTCGTCGTGCTGCTCGAGGTCTCGGGGCTTCCCTTGACCGAGGTGATGGGCGAGCTCGAAAAACGGGTCGGCACGTCGGGGATAGCCGAGAAGGCCAGCCGCAAGCAGGTGTGATCCATGGATTCCTTGCGCGACGAGATCTCGCCCTACCGCCATTTCGAGCGCAATGCCTGGGCGAAGCTGCGCGCCGACACGCCGATGACGCTCGACCAGGCCGACATCGACGAATTGCGCGGCCTCAATGACCGCATCGATCTCGCCGAAGTGGTGGCGATCTATCTGCCGCTCTCGCGTCTTCTCAATCTCTACGTCGCCGCCACCCAGGAGCTGTTCCGCGCCACCGGCAGGTTCCTGCATGCCGAAGGCACCAAGGTGCCTTATGTCATCGGCATGGCGGGCAGCGTCGCGGTCGGCAAGAGCACCACGGCGCGTATCCTGCAGCGGCTCCTGGCGCGCTGGCCCAATCATCCCAAGGTCGACCTCGTCACCACCGACGGCTTCCTGCTGCCCAACGAGATCCTCGAGCGCGAAGGCATCATGAACCGCAAGGGCTTTCCGGAAAGCTACGACCTGCCGGCGCTGCTGCGCTTCCTGTCCGACATCAAGGCCGGCCGGCGCAATGTGACCGCGCCCGTCTATTCGCACCTGACCTACAATGTGATGCCCGACAAGCGCATCACCGTCGACCAGCCGGACATTTTGATCGTCGAGGGCCTGAATGTGCTGCAGACGGGGCGTCCGCCGCGCGACGGCAAGATCATTCCCTTCATTTCCGACTTCTTCGATTTCTCGATCTATCTCGACGCGGCCGAGGACGTCATTCACGACTGGTATGTGACGCGCTTCTTCTCGCTGCGCGACACCGCCTTCCGCGATCCCAAATCCTATTTCCACCGCTACGCGTCGCTCACCGACAAGGAAGCGCGCGCCACCGCCAATCGCATCTGGGAAACGATCAATCTCGTGAACCTGCGCGAGAATGTCGTGCCGACGCGCCAGCGCGCCGATCTCATATTGCGCAAGGGCGCCGACCACATCATCCACAGCGTGTGGCTGAGGAAGCTGTAATTCTTTCCGTCGCCCCGGCGCAAGCCGCGGCCACCCGAACAGAAAATTCCCATCTTGTGACAAATCCCACAGGCGGTCGTCTGGCCTCCCGGTAAGGAATGCCATCTGACGTGAGCGCCGCGTCGTGCTTTTCAACCAAGCATCGGAGATCTCGTCTCATGGACTGGCAAACCCTTGGCGCTTTCCTGGCGGCGACGACGATCCTTCTCCTGACCCCCGGCCCCGTCATGGCCATCCTTGTCGGCAATACGCTGAATGGCGGGCACAAGGTGGGCCTCCGCACCGTTCTCGGCATCGGGCTTGGCGAGGTGACGCTGCTCGGGCTGCTCGGCCTGTCCTATCTGATCTCCAGCCGATATTTTGGCGACTTTTTTCCGTGGTTCTCGCTGGCGAGCGCCGCCTATCTCGCCTGCCTCGCCGCGGACAACGTCCTGCGGTCGGCTGAGCCGCCGCGCGAAGAGACCCAGTGCCTTTCCTCGCGGCCGTTCTTCGATGGTCTCGCCATCACCCTCAGCAACCCCACGGCATTGCTCTTCTATTCGGCGTTCTTCATGCCCTTCATCCAGGCGAGCCATTCGCTGACGGCGCAGCTCGCCGTGCTGGCGGCGCTCTATGTCGTGTTGAGCCTGACCTTTGATCTGGCCTGCGTGATCTTTGTCGCGAAATTCGCGAAGCGGAGCTTCCACAGCGTCCGCTTCGCGCGTTTCGCCAGATGGTGCGCCGCCGCCGTCTATCTGGGAACGAGCGGCCTCGCGGTCACCTCGTTCCTGCAGGCAACGATGCCCTGATCACTGGGCGCCGATATAGCAGGGGTTGCTGGTGGCGGTGACCTTGCACATGCCTCTGTCGATGGTGAAATTCTTCTTCACGCTGGCGGCATCGCGCGTCGGCGTGACGACCGGCACGGCGCCCTGCGTGCGGCCGGTGCGCACGACGTCGCTGGCGACGGCGGCGCCGGTGCGGCGCTCGAACTGGACGCGCACCGTGTCGCCCTTCTGCAGACGGCTCAAGGTCAGGCGGTTGGGCACGTAGTAGCTGGCGCCGTCGGCCAGCTGGAGCATGCCGGTCCGCGTGTCCGCCGAGCGCACGATGCCGCTGTCGCTCGCCGCGAGCGCGGCGCCGCCGAGAAGCGGCAGGGTCAACATGGTCAGTGCAATGATTGTTTTCCGCATGGCGATATCCTCTTGCCTGAAAGTCATGGAGCAAAGCTTTGCATGCCTGACGTGGTGTCGAAGTGACACGGCGACAAACAGAATTATTTGGAATTGAAACGACCGCCGCACATGCAGGGGGATGAAAAATCACGCTGGCACGCCCGGCATGTCGGAGAATCTGCAGCGATTCCACCGCGATACGCGCGGCTCACCGAATGGGCGTCGGCAAAGCGGAAGCAGCGTCAGGCTTTCCTTGGACGGAGATGTGCCATGCGAATCTCGCCCGGTATCATGTTTGATACTCAGGTGTCGCCCAAGCAACTCAGGGACGGCTGCGTCTCTGGATATAAGCCTGGGCAGGAAGCATTCAATGCAATCCGCGCCCCTGCCGGCTCAGCTCCTCGGCTTCAGGTTTTCCGGATCATAGAGCGGCTTGTAGCCGACGCCCGCGACCTCGACCGGATAGGTTTCGGCGAAATATTCGACATTCAATTTCCGGCCTTCCTGGCAATAGGCCCAGGGCAGATAAGCCAGCGCGATATTCTTGCCGATGGTCGGACCGAAGGCGATGGAGGTCGTGTAGGAGCGCCGGCCGAGCTCGTCGACCAGCACATTGCCCGTTTCCGGATCCATCACCGGCAGGTTTCCGACCGGATAGCGCTTCACGCCGTTCTTGTCGGTGTTCTCCGTCATCACCAGCGTGCACAGCATGGCCGGCTGATGCGCGCGTGCCTTGTATTCCAGATGTTTCGCCTTGCCGCGGAAATCGGCGTCCTTGACTTTCGGGCGCGCGAGATCGGCCTCGATCAGATTGTACTGGGTGAGGAGATCCGCATTCTGCAGGCGCAGGCTCTTTTCCATGCGGCGCGAATTGGCATAGGTCTCGACGCCGAAGGCCATCACGCCGGTGGCGCGCAGCGCGTCCCAGACGGCGAGGCCGTCCTCATATTTCATATGCAGCTCCCAGCCCTGCTCGCCGACATAGGAAATGCGGAAGGCGGTGACCTTCCTGCCCGCGATCTCGATCTGCTTGATCGCGGCGAAGGGAAAGTTTGCGGGATCGAGGCCGGCCGGATCGGCGACGGCCTTCTTCAGCGTCGCGCGGGCATTCGGACCCCAGATGCCGATGGTGACGTATTTCTCCGACGTATCGGTGATGGTGACATCGAGGCCGCGATCCTCGGCGATGCGGCGCATATAGTGGAAGTCGCGCGGGCCCGCATCGGCGCCGTTCACCAGGCGGCAGCGGTCTTCCATGCGGAAGACGGTGAAGTCGGCGCGCACCATGGCCTCGTCGTCGAGGAAATGCGTATAGATGCCCTTGCCGATATTGCCGTCGCCGCCGATCTTGGCGGCGCAGAGCCATTCGAGCAGCTCGACATGGTCCGGCCCTTCGATGTCGACCATGTGGAAATGCGAGAGATTGACGATGCCGCAATCCTCGCTCATCGCCAGATGCTCGGCATTGGAGACGCGCCAGAAATGGCGGCTGTCCCATTCGTTCTCACGCACCGGCACACGGTTGTCATATTTTTTCAGGAGATGCTCGTTGGCGGCATAGCCATGGGCGCGCTCCCAGCCGCCGAGCTCCATGAAATAGCCGCCGAGCTCCTTCTCGCGCTCGTAGAAGGGCGAGCGCTTGACATTGCGGCCCGTCGCATAGGGCTCGCGCGTATGCACCGCCGGATAATAGATCTTCTGGGCCGCCTCGCGGGTGCGGCCCTCGATGAATTTTTCCTCGAGCTGATGCGGGTAGAAGCGCGCATAGTCGATCGAGGCATGGTCGATCTGGGTGCGCCCGTCGGTCATCCAGTCGGCGATGAGCTTGCCATAGCCGGGACCGTCCTTCACCCAGATGGCGACGCAATACCACAAGCCCCGCACTTTCTGGCTTTCGCCGCAGGACGGACCGCCGGCGGCCGACACCTGCAGCAGGCCGTTGAAGGAATGGCTTTCATTGTAGCCGAGCTCGCCCAGGATGGGCGTGAGCTCCATGGCCCGCTCGAGCGGCTCGAGGATCTGCTCCATGTCGAGATCGCGCTGCGACGGCGACAGGCGCGCCTCGCTCTTTTCGAGAATGTCGCGCGGATGGCAGAGGCGCGGATTGGTCGTCTCGTAATAGCCCCATTCGATCTGCCCGCCTTCCGCGGTCTTGGGATCGCCCGTGTCGCGCATATAGGCGGAGTTGCCCTGGTCGCGCAGCAGCGGATAGCCGATTTCCTTGCCGGTGTCTTCGAACTGGTTGAACGGGCCGAAGAAGGACAACGGATGGTCGACCGGCATCACCGGCAGGTCCTCGCCGGCCATGGCGGCGATGAGGCGGCCCCAGATGCCGGCGCAGACGACGACATGATCGGCCAAAATCGTGCCGCGATGGGTGACGACGCCCTTGATGCGGCCCTTCTCGATAAGGAGCGAGGTCGCCGGCGTATGGCCGAAGACCTTCAGCTTGCCGGATTTCTCGGCCGCGTCGACGAGCTTGCCGGCCACCGTCTGCGAGCGCGGAATGACGAGGCCGGCATCGGGATCGAACATGCCGCCCATGACCTGATCCTCCTCGATCAGCGGGAAGAGCTTCTTGATCTCGGCGGGCGAGACATAATGGGCGCGGGTGCCGAAGGCCTTGGCCGAGGAGAGCTTGCGCTTGATCTCCTCCATCCAGACATCATGGCCGGTGCGCGCCACTTCCAGTCCGCCGATGCGGGCGTAGTGGCCCATCTTTTCATAGAAGTCGATGGAGTACTGCGTCGTCCAGACCGACAGATAATCGTGGCTGGTCGTGTAGCAGAAGTCGGAGGCATGCGCCGTCGACCCGATATCGGTCGGCACGCCCGATTTGTCGATGCCGACGATGTCGTCCCAGCCGCGCTCGATCAGGTGATGGGCGACGGAGGCTCCGACGATGCCGCCCAGCCCAATGATGACAACCTTCGCCTTCGCGGGGAACGCCGACATGATGACTCCTCGAGTGTCCTTCGATCCGATTGGGGCACATTAGTGAGCCCTGTTCAACGGTCGTGAGATGGAACGACCAGAGGGCGGCGGAATCCGACACAAGGTCTTTCCACCGCCACAACCCCTTCAATTACCCCGCAAGCAGTTGGGCGAAAATTGGCTCCGGATGGTCGACCTCGATCAGCTTCCTGCCCGAAATCACCCAGAACCGCGTCGCCACGGCGCGCACGAAGGCCCGGTCGTGGCTGACCAGGAGGCAGGCGGCGCCATGCTCGACGAGCTCACCTTCCAGCATGTCCTGCCCTTCGATGTCGAGGTGGTTGGTCGGCTCGTCCAGCAGATAGAAATTCGGGTGCGCCAGCCTGAGCAGCAGCATCGCCAGCCGCGCCCGCTGGCCGCCGGAAAGCCGGGCGAGAGGTGCCGGATGCGCGTCGACATTGATCCCGGCGCCGGCGAGCTGCGCCCGCGCCTGATGGTCGGTCAGGTCGCTCGACCGCTTCACCGCCTCCCAGGGCGTACGGAACCCGTCGAGCTGCGACAGCGCCTGATCGGAATTGCCGAGCTTGAGGCTGGGGGCGCCCCTGATATGCGGATCCTCGCCGGCAAGGGCGGCGCGCAGCCTGTCGACCATTCGCGTCTTGCCCGTCCCGTTGGCGCCGAGCAGGGCGATCCGGTCACCGTTCTCGATCCAGAGCTTGCCGGTCCGGAAGAGAAGCCGCCCGTCCGGCGTGGTGATCGCCGTATCTTCTATCGCCACCAGCGCCTTGGCATGGGTGCCGCTATTGGTCAGGCGGATCGCCCCGGCCGAGCGTTCCTGATGCGCCGGCCGCGCCTGCTCCTCCAGCCGGTCGGCCCGCTCGGAGAGCTGCTTGGTCTTCACGACCAGCAGGTCGGAGCCGGAATTGATGCCGATATTCTTGAGCTTCGCCGCCTGCTGCCGGAGCGCCTTGACCTTGCGCATGTCGTTCTCATACTGGCGGTCGCGCGCCGCATCGCGCTCTTCCAGCGCCTGGAGCGCGCGGGAATAAGGCAGCGCGAAATCTTCACTGTCTTTCGGGCGCAGGAACAGGGTGCGGTTGGTGACGTCGTCCAGAAAGGCGCGGTCATGGCTCGCCGCGATCACCGCGCAGTCGCGCGGCAGGGCGGCGAGGAACCGCTCCAGCACGCCGATCCGGCCGATGTCGAGATGGTTGGTCGGCTCGTCCAGCAGAAGCAGATCGGGCTCGACCACGGCCGCCCGCGCCAGCAGCATGGTCCGCTGCCAGCCGCCGGACAGGCTGCCGACGGCGCGGTTCCTGATCGCCTCTTCCACACCGAGGTCGTCGAGCAGGATATCGATCCGCCAGCTCTCCGTTTCGGCGACCTCGGGGATGAGCGCGTCGCTGACCGCGTCATGGAGGCTCAAGGGAAGGAGACGTTCCGACACGTCCTGCGCGGCGAAGGCGACGACCAGGCCGCGCGCGCGTGTCACGATACCCGTGGTGGCGTCCTCTTCGCCCGCCACGATGCGCAGCAGCGAGGATTTGCCGCGTCCGTTCGCGGCGACGAGGCCGAGCCGGTCGCCCTTGGCGATGGAGAAATCGAGCCCTTTGAACAGGAGCTCGCTGCGGGTCAGGGAAAGGTCTTTGGCGGAGATAAGGGACATTGTGGTCTCATCAAGTCAGGGCGGCACAATGAACTGTGCCCGGAAAGGCTGACGATGAGACGGCGATGCGTTCCTCTGTCAGCCCCGCGAGATCAGGCGCGGGGCGAAAACAGGTCCACGAGTTCTGCACTGGACGTGCTGATGCAGCATCGCCCTTCCTCTCCTGGTTGAAGCGCGAATTCTATCTAGACCAGTTGCGCCGGATTGACAACGGGGGCCTCAGCCCGAAAACCCGCCCGCCGCCAGGAAGGCCAATTCCTCCGGCGTCGATGTCCGGCCCAGAACGGCGTTGCGGTGCGGAAAGCGGCCGAAGCGCTCGATGATATCGAGATGGAGCTTGGCCCAGTAGACCATGTCGCCCGGATCGCGCGCCGTGAACAGCGCCACGCAGCGTCGCTGCGCGTCGAGATCCTCGGCATGCTCGAAGGGCATGATGAACCACATGGCGAGCGGCGCCGGGAAGGCCAGGTGGTCGCCGCGCGCCACCGCCTCCTTGGCGAGCGCCAGCGCCTTCTTGTCGGCGGCGAAAGCGAGCGGCGAGCCGCGATGGATGTTGCGCGAGAACTGGTCGAGCATCAGGATCAGCGCCAGCGCGCCCTTGGGTGTTTCCGCCCAAAAATCGAAGGCGCCGTCACGGGCCTTGGCCAGTGCCTCCCTGAAGCGCAGCGACAGCTGGCCGTCGAAAACGGCGTCCTTGGTGAACCAGCGCTGCTCGCCGGCCTTGATCCAGAAATCGATCACGTCGTCGGGCGTCATTTCGGGTCGAGCTCCATGCGGGTGACGATGAATTGAGCCAGCGCCTCGACATGATCGCGGTCGAAGACCGGCACTTGCGCCCCGGGGACGGCCCCGGTCGCGGCGATCGCCACGATGCTCGGGTCGTCGCCGGCGAGCGTCGGATGATCGAGCGCCAGATTGCGCACTTCGATCTTGAGATGGCTGCCATGCTTGTAGCCTTCGACGATGACGAGGTCGCAGGGCGAGAGCTTGGCGAGGATGGTCTCGAAGGACGGCTCCGCTTCGCCGCCGCGCGCCTCGTGGATGATCGCCCAGCGCTGGCGCGAAATGACCGCGACCTCGCCGGCGCCGGCGGCGCGGTGGCGGAAGCTGTCGCGTCCCTCATGGTCGATGTCGAAGGAATGATGCGCGTGTTTGATGGTGGCGACCCGATAGCCGCGGCCGGTCAGCTCGCGCACCAGCCTTTCGACCAGGGTCGTCTTGCCGGCATTCTTGAATCCGGCGACGCCGATGATCTTGCGTTTCACGGACGGAACTCCGTTTGGATCTCGAGCGCCGCAGTCACGTCCGCCGGCGCGTTGATGTTGAAGAACGGATCATAGGGCCGGCTCGGCCATTCGGCGACGCCGGCGCCTCGCGCCAGGACCCAATCGTGAACCGAGCGGCGGTTGCCCGCGAGATGATCGGCGAGCGCCGGGGCCAGCGTCGTCTTCCACAGGCCGAAGACCGGATGAAGGCGCCCGCCGGAACCGGCTACCGCGATCTCCTTGCCGTCGACAGCTGCGATGAGCCTGCGCACCAGGTCGCGCGGAAAGAACGGCGTGTCGACCGCGACGGTCGCGATCCAGCCGATGCCGTTCGCGCGCGCCCAGCCGAGCGCGGCGAGAATGCCGGCGAGCGGGCCTCGATGATCGCCGGGCGCATCCGTCACCAAAGGCAGTCCCTTTATGTCGAGGGGCGAGGCTGCGTCATGCCGGTTGACGACGACGCGCCCGACTTGCGGCGCGAGCCGCGCGAGGACCTGCGCGAAAAGCGGGGTGCCGCCCAGATCGAGCCTGGCCTTGTCCTCGCCCATGCGGCGCGATTGCCCGCCGGCCAGGATGCAGCCGGCGATGTCGCCCGTCTCTATCACGCCGTGGCGGCGCCATAGAGGCGCTGCGGCGGGATCCAGATGGTGATCGCATCGCCCAGGGCCACGGTGCCTTCGCGCTCGACCCAGGCAGTGATGCCGCGCTTGTTCTTGGCCGCTTTGACGAAGCCCACCTTCTGCTCCGGATTATGGCTGGCGATGATCTCGGCCGGATAGCGGCAGGGCTCGTTTTCCATGTCGACCACGATGGTGGCGCCGGAGGGGAATTGCAGCCGCGAGGAGGGCGGCAGCAAGGTGAGATCGGCGATGCCGGCGGTCACCATATTGGCGCCGATCCATTCGGGCTTCACTTCCGGGATTTCCATGATCGCCGCGATCTGGCCGAGCTCCTCGACCGACAGCAGAGTGAGCTGGCGCACATTGCGGATCGGCGTGTCGCGCGGATATTGCTTGATGGTGCGCACATCGGCCGGCCGGGTCAGCCCGCTATGGCAATCGCCTTCGATGCCGTCGAAGCGCAAGGTCAGCCCGTCGGTTCGCGATTTCTCGAGGCCGGCCTTGCGGTCGGGATTTTTGAGCAGCGCCTCGACACGTCCGGTCTGGGCAAGCTTGGTCATCAGCGGCATTTTGAGCACTCCCGTCAGGCGGACCGGCATAGCAGGTCGAAGCCGGGCTCGCTATAGTGCGTCTATGACCGACCATGAACTCGACGCGGCGGGACTTTTATGCCCGCTTCCCGTGCTGAAGGCCCGCAAGCGCCTGGAAAGCCTGCGGGCCGGCGACACGCTGCGCCTCATCGCCACCGACCCTGCCTCTGTCATAGACGTTCCCCATTTCTGCAACGAACAGGGCCACGAGCTCCTCTCGCATGAGGCGCGCGACGGCCGCCATATTTTCAGGATCAGGCACAAATGAGCTACGATTTCGGCGCCTTCAACAACTGGGGTTCACTCAAGAAGGTCGCGGTGCGCAACCCCGCCACCGCCTTCAAGGACGACCGGCGGCTCGACGCCGAATGGAAGCCGCTCAACTATCACTCGCGGCCCGATCTCGCCGAGGCGAAGCGTGAATTCGCCGAGGTGACGCGGGTGCTCGAAGCGGCCGGCGCCGAGGTCATAGCACTCCCCGACGGCGAAGGCCTGACCCTCGATTCGATCTACACCCATGACGCGCTGATCGTGACGCCCCGCGGCCTGGTGCGGCCTTTCATGGGCAAGCCGCAGCGCCGTCGCGAGGCCACCGTCAATGGCGCCCATCTCGAAAGTCTAGGGATTCCGATCGCCGGCGAGATCCGGGGCCCGGGCTCGGTCGAAGGCGGCGATCTCGTCTGGATCGACCGCCATACGCTGCTCGCCGGCATCGGCTATCGCACCAACCGCGAGGGCATCGCGCAATTGCGCAAGCTCGCCGGCGGCGATGTCGAGATCCTCGAATTCGACCTGCCGCATTACAAGGGCCGCAGCGACGTCTTCCATCTGATGTCGGTGCTGAGCCCGCTCGATAAGGACCTCGCGGTGGTCTATCTGCCGCTGATGCCGGTGCGCCTGGTGCAGTTCCTCGAAAGCCGCGGCATCGGCTTCGTCGAGGTGCCGGACCGGGAATTCGACTCGATGGGCTGCAACGTCCTGGCGCTGGGGCCGCGCCATGCGATGATGGTCGCCGGCAATCCCGAAACCGAGCGCCGCATGAAGGTCGCGGGCGTCAAGGTCGAGGTCATCAAGGGCGACGAGATCTGCCGCAAGGGCGAAGGCGGCCCGACCTGCATGACCAGGCCCCTGGTCAGAGGCTAAACCCGCCCCCAACCCCCACTTCCGTCACCCCGACGAAAGTCGGGGCCCACTAAATAGGTTCCGCTCGCATACAGGGCGGATGATTATCCGATCCAGGCGCCGCACATTTCATCGAACAGGTCACGCCAGGTTGGATTGAGCTTTTCTATTAGCTCGATCTTCCAGCTTCTCTGCCATTCCTTCAGCTGCTTTTCGCGCTTGATAGCTTCATCCATGGAACCGAGGAATGCGTACCAGATCGGCATCTTCACACCATAATTGCGAGTGAAGCCCGGAATCTCACCTTCCTTATGCGCAGCAACGCGACTGAAAAGATCACTTGTCACGCCGATATAGAGCGTGCCGTATCGCTTGCTTGCCAGAATATAGACGGCAGGAACCTTCTTCTCACGCATCCCCCCAAGTTGATACTGTGATGCAAAGTTGCAACGGGATTAATGGATCCCGGCTTTCGCCGGGATGACGGTGGAAGGATGAGAGATTGGTGGACCCGGCTTTCGCCGGGACGACATTGCTACCCGATGAAACCCTTCACCTTGTCTGAAAATCCCACCGTCACCGAGCCATCCTTGTGCTCGATGAGCGGGCGGCGGATGAGCGAGGGATTCTTGACCGCCAGCGTTACCGCCTTGGCCTCGGTCAGATTCTCCGTCTCGGCCTTGGGCAGGCCGCGCCAGGTATAGCCGGCGCGGTTGATCATCTTCTCCCAGCCGCCCAGCGCCTTCGACCATTTGGCGACCTGGTCCTTGCTGATCGGCTCTTCCCGGACATCGCTGAAATCATAGGCCTTCTTCTTCTGGTCGAGATACCCCATCGCCTTCTGGCAGGTCGTGCATTTCTTGAGGCCGAACATCTTGAGCATCGGGAAGTCTCCGGTCGGTTGCGTTTAGTTGAGGGAGAGAGTCTTGTCGGTGTGGAAGGCGCCGGCGCCGGTGATCTGGTCGGTGAAGGCCTTGAACAGGTCCTCGATCAGGCGTTTCTCGATGTCCTTCACGATGAAGACGAGGCGGGTGCGCTGATCGCCGTCGGGCCATTCGGCGAGCCTGACCGGCGGATGATAGATATGCTGCACGCCATGCAGCACGATCGGGCGCGCCGGATCGTCGTCGACCTTCACGATGCCCTTCATGCGCAGCATGTTGGCGCCGTGGAAGGACTGCAGCAGCCCCAGGAACATGTCGAGGCCGGCGGCGCTGATGGCGCGCTCGTCCGAGAAGGTGAAGGAGCGGATATGATCGTCATGGCGCGACACGTCATGATGATGGTCGTGGCTGTGCTCATGCCCGTGATCGTGGTGATGATGGCCGTGAGGCCGGTGGCGCCGGCGCTTCTCGCCCGCCTCATAGGCTTCCGCATTGAGCCAGGCGCGGGCATCGAGCGATTTGGTCTCGGGGTTGTAGAGGCCGCTGTTGAGCAGCCGCGCCGCGGTCGCCTCGCCGCGATGGGTGGTGAGGATGCGCGCCGCCGGATTGAGGGCGCGCAGGCGGCCGATGAGCGAATGGAGCGCGTCCTCGCCCTCGCGCCCGGTCAGAAGGTCGAGCTTGGTCAGCACCAGCCGGTCGGCGACCGCCGCCTGCTTCACCGCTTCGGCATGGGCGTCGAGCGTCGCCTCGCCCTGCACGCCGTCGACGACCGTGATGACGCTTTCGAGGCGGCAGCGCTTGAGGAGCTCGGGCTCGCTCATCACCGTATGCAGCACCGGGGCGGGATCGGCGAGGCCGGTGGTCTCGATGACGATGCGGTCGAAGGCCTTCAGCTCGCCCAAGTCGCGCCGGGCGATCAGCTTCAGCATCGTGTCGATGAGATCGCCGCGGATGGTGCAGCACAGGCAGCCCGACGACATCTCGAAGATATTCTCCTCCGAGCGCTCGACCAGGAGATGGTCGATGCCGATCTCGCCGAACTCGTTGATGATCACGGCGGCATTGGCCAGCATCGGATCCTTGAGCAGGCTGTTGAGCAAAGTGGTTTTGCCGGCGCCGAGAAAGCCGGTGATGACCGAAACGGGCAGGATCTGCATGTCACTCATAAGCCGGTGATATAGGCGATGGAGCGCACGCCGTCAGCCCCCGCGATGGCTCACCGGCAGCATGGGGGATTCACCAGACGCGCATGGAGTTTTTGCCGGAAGGACCTCTGATCTCTTTGAATTTCAAGAATTATTACCCCTTCACCACGCCTTCCATCAGACCCTTGAAGAACAGCTTCTGGGCGAAGGTGAAGGCGATGATGCCGGGCGTCACCACGATCATGTAGACGGCGGCGAGATTGGGCCACGACCACTGGCCGAGGCCGCCCTGGGCGCCCGCCAGCACCACCGGCATGGTGCGCGCCGTCTGGTCGTTGGTGAGCGTCGAGCAGAGCAGGAACTCGCCCCAGGCGGTGACGAAATTGACGATGAAGATCACCACCAGGCCGTTGCGGGCCATCGGCAGCACGATCTCCCACAGGGTGCGCACCGGCCCGGCGCCGTCGACCTTGGCCGCCTCCACCACCTCATGCGGCACCAGCTGGAAGACGCTGCGCATGATGAGGATGCTGATCGCCAGGTTGAGCGTGATATAGGGCAGGATCAGGCCCCAGGTCTTGTTGATGAGGCCGAGATAGCTCTGGATCTCGTAGACGCTGATGATCGACACCACGCGGGTCGGGAAATAGAGCGAGACGAGCAGCGCCACGACGACGATGCCGCCGCCCTTGGGCCGCATATGGACCAGCGCATAGCCCGCGAGGATGGCGAAGACGCTGGTGAGCAGCGTCGTGCCGGCGGTGACATAGATGCTGTTCCATAGATTCACCGGCAGCGTGTCGATCTTGTCGAACACATAGGCATAGGTGCCGAAGTCGAATTTGCGCGGCCAGAAATCGCCGCGCATCGCGTCGGGACGCGACTTGATCGACATCATCAGCACCCAGGCGAGCGGCGCCAGGATGATCACCATGAAGATGTTGATGACGCCATGGCGGATGAGCGAGGCCTTGTTCTCGGCGAACCAGCTCCGTTCCGGCTTTGCGTTGAGGGCGGCGTCGCTCATGGTCCTATCCCTTCGGCCTGAAGATGCGGATCAGGATCACCATCACCACCATCATGCCCATCGCGCCGATCATGCCGATCGCCGCGGCGAAGCCCTGCCGCCACAGGCCGAGCTTGAAGGCCTGGTCATACATGAAGATCGTCCAGGTATAGGTCGGCGTGTCGCGGTTGAAGCCGCCGAAGATCAGATATTCGTCGATCACCGCCATGGCGCTGCCGAAGCGCAGCACCACCAGGATCATCATGATCGGGGCCAGCGCCGGACGCGTGATATGCCAGAAGATCTTCCATTCGCTCGCCCCGTCGATGCGCGCCGCCTCGGGGAGGTCCTTGGGGATGGCGGCGAGGCCGGCGAGGAAGAAGATCGTGTGATAGCCGAGGCCCCACCACCATTCCATGACCGCGATGGCGGGCAAGGTCAGCGGCGTGCCGCCGAGCCATTGCGGCGCGTTCTGCAAGGTGAAGAGGCCGAGCACGTCGACCAGGAAGTGGTTGATGGGTCCGACCTGGTAATTATACATCCACTTCCACAGCACGAAGACGAGCGTGCTCGGAATGACCGCCGGGATGAGCAGCACCACGCGATAGAAGGTGGCGAGCTTGGGGTTGGTCACCTTGTCGATGAGGATGGCGAGGAGCAGCGGCAGGATGATCGTGCCGGGCAGGAACATCAAGGTGAAGAGAGCGGCGCGCCACAGGCTCGCCCACATCAGCGGATCCCGGAGCGCCGCGGCGTAGTTGGCGAAGCCGACGAACTGCGCCGGATCGCTCGACAGGAATTCATAGTCCGTGAAGCTGATCCACAGGACACGGAAGATCGGATAGACCTGATAGCCGACGAAGAAGACGATCGCCGGCAACAGGAACCACCAGGCGCTCATCGTATTTCGCAAGCCCGCCCAGCGTTCGCCCAGACGGCTCTGGGGCGCCAGGCTCGTGGTCATCCGATCGGAGGCGGTCGTCTCAACCATCATTCAAGCTTTGCAGAAAGCGCGGATTGGAGCAAACGGGAACCGGGCCCGAATCCCGGTTCCCATGCTTCTTGGTTATTTGCCGCGCTTCATTTCGGCCTGGACCGCGTCCACGACCTTCTGCAGCGCCGCCTTGGGATCGGCTTCCTCGCCTTTGAGGAAGGTTTCCCAGATCGGCTTGCCGATCACGAATTGCTGCAGGCCGAAGATATGGTTGTTGATGGCCTTGGCCTTGTCGAGCTGGCCGCGCACCAGCGAGACGAAGTCCGGCATCCAGTCGGGCTTCTTGGCTTCCCATTCCGCATAGATCGACTTGTAGGGCGGCAGCTGACCGGGATGGCTGGTCTCGGTGCCGGCGATCGAGTCTTTCCAGATCTGCGCGTCATAGGTGAGCGCCTTGATGTATTCGGCGGCCTTCTCTTTGTTCTTGCCGTATTTGAACAGGGCGCTGCCGGTGGTCCAGAACACCGTCGAGCCTTCGCCATTGGCGAATTTCGGCAAGGGCCCGAGATGCAGGGCCTTCTGGTCGTCCCAGTTCTGGGCCATGCGCAAAGGCGCGTTGAAGTACTTCGTGAAATAGCCGACGCGCTGCGCGGCGAAGGCCACTTCGTCCGGCGTGCCGTTGACGCCGCCGTCGGAGGCGCCTTCGAGCAGGATGTCGGGATGCGACACCGCCATGATGCTCTTCATGAGCTTCAAGGCTTCGACCGCCGCGTCGCTGGTGAAGTCGAACAGGCCTTCGGAGGTGTAGACATTGGAGCTCATGCTGTGCGCGAACGGCGCCAGCGAGCGCCAGCCATGCGAATCGAAGGTGGCGCCGAAGGGCGCCGTGCCCGATTCCATGATCTTCTTGGCATTGGCCAGATGATCGTCCCAGGTGGCGGGAGCGGCGTCCGGCAGGCCGGCCTTGGTGGTCAGGCCCGAATGCCAGGAATTGCCGATCACGTCGAGGAAGAACGGCCAGCCATAGAGCTTGCCGTCGATCGTGTTCTCGGCGCGGATCGAGGGGATCATGTCGTCGAGCACGTCCTTCGGGATGTAATCGTCCCACGGCTCGATGACGCCGGCTTCCTTCATCGCCGACATTTCGACGAAGGGCGTCTGGCCGACATAGACGTCCCAGGTGCTTTCCTTGTTCTTGGCCTCGGCCACGAAGCGCTCAATGCCGAAGCCTTCGACCGGCGCGATCTGGTAATTGAGGCCGGGGAACTTCTCATTCACCTTCGGGATGCTCGGATGGAGATCCTCGATCCACTGATAGAAGGTGGGGGTCAGCGGCCGGTCCTGCGCGCGGGCCGACCCGATGCCGCCCTTGACTGCGGCGCCGACACCGGCGAGGCCCAGGCCCGCGGCCAGGCTGCGGGTCAGGAATTCACGCCGGTCGATGCGGCCCTGGCGCAATTGCCGGGCCAGCGCATCCTGCACGAAATATTCCTCTTCCTTGCGTATCTTCATCGTTTTCTCCCAAATTGTTGTTCAGCCCTGCGGGCCGTCGTTGTAGTTGGCAAACACGATTGTCGAAGATTTCCGTACCCGCAATGGCTGTCGCCGCTGAACCTCAGGTTCCGGTCGAGCGGAACAGGCATATCTGCACGTATTCGGTGTCCTCCTCTTGCAGAGGCCTCGACAGGTCGGAAGCCCTAGATTATCAGATAATATGAAGGTGCCAAGACATCTCAACGAGGATTCGCCAATGAATGTGCTCGATCGTTTCCGCCTGGATGGAAAGCGTCTTTTCATCACCGGCGGCAGCCGCGGTTTCGGCCGCATCATCGCCCTGGCGGCGGCGGAAGCGGGCGCCGATATCATCATTAACGGCCGCGATCCGGCCGTCCTGGCCCGGACCGCCGATGAGGTGCGCGAGCGCGGCCGCGAGGTCCGGACCTATCCGGGCGACATCGCCGATCCGGCCTTCTGCGAGGAGTTGTGCGGCCGGGTGATCGCCGAGGCCGGCCCGGTCGACATCCTGGTCAACAATGTCGGCGGACGCAATATCGCCGCCAAGATCGAGGAGACCTCGCTCGCCCAATGGCAGCAGGGCGTCGATCTCAACCTGACCCATGTCTTCCTCTGCACCAGGATGTTCGGCGCCGAGATGCTGAAGCGCGGCAAGGGCCGCGTCATCAACATCGCCTCGATCAGCGGCCTGATCGCCAATCGCGGCATTGGCGGGCGCCATTACGAGACGACCAAGGCGGCGGTGATTCATTTCACCCGCGCCACCGCCGCCGACTGGGCGCCGCGCGGCGTCACCGTCAACGCCATCTGCCCCGGCCTGTTCATGACCGAGCCCAATCTCGCCTGGTCGAAGACGCATCCGGAAGTCATCGAGACCTTCGTGCGCCAGGTGCCGATGGGCCGCACCGGCGAGCCCGACGAAATCGGTCCCCTCGCCGTTTATCTCGCCTCCGACGCCTCGAGCTACGTCACCGGCGCCAGCTTCGTCATCGACGGCGGCTATACGCTGTGGTGATTGTTTATCCCTCCCGCAACGCTGATCATACGTCTTCTCCTTCCCACGCGAAGCGGGGGAAGGTGGCGCGGAGCGCCGGATGGGGGTCGTGCCGCGTGAGCCATGGCTAAAGCTCTGAGCGTCTGATAGGCCACCTAAGCAAACGGATTCTCCCCCTGCAGGAACGCCCACACCGTGTCAGCCGCGCCATCGGGATTCTGATTGACATCGGCATTCCATAACCGCGCGATCCGGTAACCCTTGGCGCGAAAGTGTTCATCGCGCTTCTCATCATGCGCGCGTCCCCGGTCTTCGCCATGCTGGCTGCCATCGACTTCCACGATCAGCTTGTGCGACTTGCATACGAAGTCGAGCACATAACCGTCGATCGGCGCCTGCCGGCGAAAGTGATAACCCTGGCTGCGCCAGGCTCTGAGCCTGACCCATAGCTTCACTTCCTCGGGTGTCATGTTCTTGCGCAGTGAACGGGCGAAAGCGATGCGATCGTCCATGGGATTTGTCCCGTCAATGGAGAGACCCCGCCCGGCTCGCTTCGCTCGCCACCCTCCCCGCAAGCGGGGAGGGAGTATCTGCGTCACCTTCTCCCTCCCCGGAACGGGAAGGGTGGCGCGCAGCGCCGGGTGGGGTACCTAAACACCCTACAGCCTGACTTGCTTATACGTATCCATCCACGGCCGCACGCGCTCGAAGGCGGCACTCGCCGCGAAGACGTCCTCATCGGCGTAGCGCCGCCCGACGATCTGCAGGCCGACCGGCAGGCCGTTGGAAGCGAGGCCGGCCGGCACGGTGGCCGCCGGATAGCCGATGAAATTGATGAGGAAGGTCATGCACCAGCCGATCAGGCGGTTGATCTCCTCGCCTTCGACCTCTTTCGGCCCCACCGTATTGCCGTCCGTCGCATTGTCGACGGCAAGGCAGGAGAGCGTCGGCGCCACCAGATAGTCATAGCGGTCGAGCACCTTGCGCAGCGCGTCGAAGACGTCGGAGCGCATGATCTCGTCCTCGATGAAGTCCGGCACCGTCAGCTTGCGGCCGATCTCGTCCCAGTGCCACAGCTCCGGCGGCAGGTCGTCATAGTGATCGCGCTTGAGATCGATGCCCTCGCGCTTGAAGCCTTCGAGCGCCGCCACCTGCTTGGGCGCGATGAGACGGCACCACATGTCGCTCAGCGCCATGTGCGAATGCGGGATGTCGATCTTCACTTCCTCGACATGGGCGCCCGCTTCCTCGAAAGCCTTGACCGCCTGGTCGGTCACCGCGATGACCCGCTTGTCGACCGGGAAGATGCCGTAATCGCGCGTATAGGCGATCTTCTTGCCGGCGATCGAGCGCTTGAGCGCGCCCATGAAATCGGCCTCGCCTTCGATGCAATAAGGATCGCGCGAATCGTAGCCCTGGAGCGCCGTCATCGCCAGCGCGCTGTCCTCGACGGTGCGGGTGATCGGGCCTTCGAAGATGAAGGGAACATTGCCGCCGAAGGCGTCGGGGCGCGTCACCAGCGGCACGCGGCCGAAGGCCGGCTTGTAGCCGAAGACGCCGCACCAGGAGGCCGGGATGCGGATCGAGCCGCCGCCGTCGGTGCCTTCGCACATGGGCAGGAGGCCCGCCGCCACCGCGCCCGCGGCACCCCCCGACGAGCCGCCGGTGTTCTTGGTGAGATCGAACGGATTGCGCGACGGACCGAAGAGATAGTTGTCGCAGGTGCCGCGGAAGCCGAAGACCGGGCTGTTGGTCTTGCCGACCATGACGGCGCCGGCCTTCTCCATGCGCTCGGTGAACATGCAGGATATGTTGGTCACATAGTTCTTGAGCGCGCGGATGCCGCCGAAGGTGGTGACCCAGCCCGGCTTGAAGTCGAAGCAGTCCTTCATGGCGATCGGCACGCCGTGATAGGCGCCGAGCCTGTCGCCGCGCATGACGGCTTCTTCCGCCTTCTTCGCCGCCTTGCGCGCGTCGTCATAGCCGAAGATCACCAGCGCGTTGATCTTGGGATTATGCGTCTCGATGCGCTTGATGGCGGCATCCAGCACCTCGACCGGCGAGACCTCCTTGGCGCGAATGCGCTTCGCCAGGCTGATCGCCGATTCAGTTTTCGCAAGATCCTCGCTCATGAACGGATGTCCTCCTCAACTTTTTGTGTTTTTCATCACCTGGGCGATGATCTGGCCGGAAGTGACGAGACGATCGAATTCGGGCGGGCGCAATTCGCCGCCCATGAAGACATGGGCGCGGCGGAAGCGCATGCCGCCGGCTTCCGCGGTCAGCGCCGCGAAATGCATTTCCTTCGGCCGGGCCGCGTCGACGATGCGCGCCGCGTTGCGCGCCGTGATGCCGCCGCCCGGCATGATGATGATCCGGTCGCCGGCGCGCTTTATGAGCTCGGCGATGAGCGGCAGGCCCTCCAGCACGCTCGCTTCCTGGCCCGAAGTCAGCACCCGGTCGACACCGAGCCCGATCAGGGTCTCGAGCGCCGCGAAGGGATCGCGCGCCATGTCGAAGGCGCGGTGGAAGGTCACCGACATCGGCCGCGCCGCGGCGATCAGCCTGGCGGTGCGGTCGCTATCGACATCGCCTTCCGCGGTGAGGAGGCCGATGACCACGCCATCGGCGCCCTCGGCTTTGGCGGCGGCGATATCGGTCAGCATCATCTCATGTTCATCATCGTGGAACAGGAAGTCGCCGCCGCGCGGCCTGATGATCACATGGAGGCCGATGCCGGCGATCTTGCGCGCGGCGCGGATAAGGCCGAGGCTCGGCGTGGTGCCGCCTTCGAGAAGATTGGCGCACAGCTCGACGCGTTGCGCGCCCGCATCCCTGGTGGCGCGCACCCCCGCAACCGAATCCACGCAAATTTCGTAGATCACTCCCGAAAGACCCCAAATCACGGCGGACCGCGGGCATTGAGCGCATAAGCGCGTGGAGATTTCAAGAGATCGGAAGCTGCTGGAACGCTTCCCGCCAAAGTTGCTCGACTTTGGCGATAAGGAAGCGCTCCAGATTATATGTTTACGAGCCCTTTTTCTCGTTTTGATCGATGCGGAACGATTCGATCAAAACGAGAAGGGCTCTA
>JBMOOM010000039.1:0-10050 GCA_049323275.1 Pseudomonadota bacterium | reverse complement strand
CGCGCGGCGCCACACGTCCTTCGCCTCGATCTGGGTCTATCCGGTCCTCGACGACTCGATCGATATCCAGGTCAATGAAAGCGACTGCCGCATCGACACCTATCGCGCCTCGGGCGCCGGCGGCCAGCATGTCAACACCACCGACTCTGCGGTGCGCATCACCCATGTCCCGACCGGCATCGTGGTCGCCTGCCAGAGCGAGCGCTCGCAGCACAAGAACCGCGCCACCGCCTGGAAGATGCTGAAGGCGCGGCTCTATGAGATGGAGCTGCAGAAGCAGCAGGAGAAGGTCGACGCGGCCAACGCCAAGAAGACCGATATCGGCTGGGGCCACCAGATCCGCTCCTATGTGCTGCAGCCCTATCAGCTGGTGAAGGATCTGCGCACCGGCAAGACCAGCACCAATCCGACCGCCGTGCTCGGCGGCGACCTCGACGAGTTCATGGCCGCCTCACTCGCCCAGCGCGTGCATGGCGGCGGCCCGTCGCAGGTGGACGATATCGACTGATCCGGGCTTGAGGTCGGCCGCTTGGATGCGATAGCCTTTACCGCATCTAAAGCCAGGCAGGTGTCATGCTCAATCTCGATCCGCGTTATTATATCGATCCCGCCATCTATGACCGCGAGCGCAGCGCGCTTTTCGCCAAGACCTGGCAATTGCTCGGGCCCGTTTCGCAGGTGGCCCAGCGCGGCGAATATTGCGCCGTCGAGATCGCCGGCCACAAGGTCTTCGCCATCCGGGGCAGGGACGGCAAATTGCGCGGCTTCCGCAATCTCTGCCGCCATCGCGGCGCCCGCCTGCTCGAGGAGGGCAATGGCCGCTGCCCGACCATCCGCTGCCCCTATCACCAGTGGGTCTGGGCCGATGACGGCCGGCTGATGAACGTTCCCTGGTTCGGCGAGGATCCGGACTTCAAGCTCGAGGACTGGCGCCTGGCCGAGATCCCGGTCGCCGAGTGGCGCGGCCTCCTGTTCATCGCCATCGAGCCGTCGCTGACGCTCGAGCAGCAATTGGGCGACCTCGTCAACGAGATCGCCGGCGAGCCGGTCGAGAGCTACACGCCGATGCGCACCGAGCGCCTGGTCTTCGACGCCAACTGGAAGATCTACACCGACAATTTCGTCGAGGGCTATCACATACCGGGCATCCATCCGCAATTCTTCGCGGCCATCGATTTCGAGCAGTTCAAGACCACCGCCCATGACGGCCTCATCCGCATGACGGCGCCGCCGCGCGACGGCCTGTTCTATCGCGGCAAGTGGCTGTGGATGTGGCCGAACTGGACCCTGTCGCTGTTCGACGGCGGCATGAACACCTCGCGGATCAACCCGCTGGGGCCGAACCAGACCGAGCTCATCTATCATTTCTATTTTGCCGACACGTCCGAGGCCAAGGCCCAGGAGCGCGACGCCCTGGTCGCCCGCAATCTCGACATCGTGCGCGAGGATTTCGAGATCTGCCTCGAGACCCACAAGAACTATGCTTCGGGGGCCTATACGCCGGGGCCCTTGTCGCCGCGTCACGAAGCGGGGGTGGCTTATTTCCAGGACCGCATCCGCAGCAGTCTCGGACCGACGCCCGTCTGAGCGGCCCCTTCAGAAACGCAGCCTTGATTTATCGAGAGAATCCTCGAAACTGCGAATTTGAGGGGCGACCACGGGCAGGGGGTGGCTGCCGGTAAGGCGGCTGCCATCGTTTGGCCGTCATTGATGGGCTTATCTCGCCGATATTTACAAGTGTTTCCGGTACTTTGCGGGCCCTTGAGTCGGAAGGTTTGCTGGGACGGACGGTGGGTATGGCGGCGCGGTCCGCCGGCGCGTGGCGGTGAATAGACGACATCTTCGGACGGGGCTGCTCAGGCTTTGCGGCGATTTTTGAAAACGACGGCGCTGGTGCTCTTAGGTTTCGTGGCGATCGCCGTCGTCGCGGGCGCCGTGTTTTTCGCCCTCCTGATGAACGGGCCGGTGTCGCTCGACTTCATGCGCGACCGCATCCAGGCCGAAATCAACGACAATCTGGGCGGCGGCCTCAAGGTCTCTCTCGAAGGCGTGATGATCGAGCGCGACGCCCATACCGGCATGCCGCATTTCCGCCTGCGCAATGTCGAGCTGGTCGATCCCCAGGGCGCGGTCATCGCGCGCGCCCCCAAGGCCGCCATCGGCGTCGACGGCAGCGACCTCATGAGCGGCACGGTGGTGCCCAAGCAGATCGAGCTGATCGGCCCGCGCATCGTCGCCCGCCGCACGCTGGGGGGCGGCTTCAAGCTCGGCTTCGACGAGCATCGCACCGGTGAAAATCCCAAGGACGCTTCCGGCAAGTCCAACCAGGAAACCAACCTCCAGCAGGTGCCGCCCGAGACGCAGGGCGGCACGGTCATCGATTTCCTCAGCGGCTCGGAAGAGGCGAGCGCCGCCATGGCGAGCCTCGACGCCATCCTGGTCAGCGACGCGGTCATCCAGCTGGTCGACGAGGTCAACGGCACGAGCTGGAACGTCCCCAGGGCGAGCCTCGCCTTCAAGCGCATGCCTTACGGCTTCACCTTCTTCTCCGAAGCCAAGATCGCCAGCAGCGGCGACCGCCCGTGGCGCGCCGAGATCTCGGCGAGCTATCGGCGCGAGCGCAAGTCCTTCGCGGTATCGGCGCGCATCACCGATCTCGTGCCCGCCGACATCGCCGACGACATCTTCGCTTTGTCGAAGCTCACCCAGGTGAATCTGCCGCTCTCCGGCCATGTCGAGATGGAGGTCAGTGAGGATGCGAAGATCCTCAGCGGCTCGGCCGAGTTCACCGCCGCCGCGGGCGAGCTCGGATTGCCGGGCTTCATCGCCGAGCCGGTCGCGGTGAATGAGGGGCTTTTGCGGCTCGACTTCGATCCCAAGACCGGCGGCATCGTCATCACCGACTCGACCTTGCTGATCGGCGGCACGCCGGCCCAGATCGCCGGCCGCTTCACGCCGATCCGCCAGCCCGACGGCCGCCTCGATGCGCTCAAGATCGAGATCAACGCCCGCAATCTGAGCCTCGACCCCAATTCAATCGTCAAGGACCAGATCGCCATCGACCGGGTGGACTTCGTCGGCACCGCCTCGGTGCGCGAGGCGCGTTTCGACGTCGAGGATGCGGTGATCATGGCCGGCAATGCCGGGGTGCGCCTGCGCGGCACCTTCACCGGCGGCGAGCGCTCGGTCGGCATCAAGCTCGCCGGGCGCATGCGCGACGTGTCGGCGCCGATCCTCAAGCGCCTGTGGCCGCCGATCATCGCGCCCAATACGCGCAAATGGGTGAACACCAACATTCTCGCCGGGCGCATCACCGAAGGCGAGTTCGTCGTCAATCTGCCTGTCGACGGGCTGGCCGACGGGCTCAAGAACAAGCTTCTCCCGAACGACGCCGTCGCGGCCCGCTTCGGGCTGGAAGGCGTCACCACGACCTATTTCGGCGGCCTGCCGCCGATCGCCGAGGCCAATGGCGAGGCGACCCTGGGCGGCGACACCTTCACCTTGCGCCTCGACAAGGGCGTGGTGCGCACGCCCTCCGGCAAGAAGGTCGATCTCAGCAAGGGCACCCTCAAGATGACGCAGCTCCTGGCGCCGATGACGCCGGCCGAGATCCATCTCGAGGGCCAGGGGGGCGTCCCGACCTTCATCGAATATCTCGATCTCGATCCGTTGAATCTCGTGTCGAAGAGCGGCGGCGATGCGCGCAACCTGACCGGCGACGCCCAGGTGGCGATGGATCTCTATCTGCCGCTCAAGCAGATCGTGGAACGCGACGACGTGAAAGTCTCGGCCACCGCGAAGCTGCGCAATGCCGATCTCAAGGACGCATTCAACGGCATCGATCTCAACGACGCGACGATCGATCTCAAGATCACCGAGAACGCCATCCGGGCGGAAGGCAACGCCAAGCTCAACGACATCGCCGCCAAGATCACCTGGTGGCGCAATGGCGGCCCGGAAAATCCGCAGAATGCGACCATCGAGACCACGCTCGACGCCAAGCAGCGCGACGCCATCGGCGCCAGGGTCAATGACTATGTGAGCGGGCCGGTCAAGGTGAAGGTGGCGCTGCAGGATTTCCGCGACAAGGTGGACAGAATCAAGGTCGAGGCGGATCTCTCCAAGGCGTCGCTCCGGCTCGCCGCCATCGACTGGTGGCGCCCGCCGGCGCTGCGCACCAGCGCCAGCTTCGACTACTTGCCGGGCGACGGCAAGGCGGGCCGCATCGACAACCTCACCATCAAGGGTGACGGCTTTCTGATGAAAGGGCAGGTGGCGATCAACGGGCAGGGCCAGGTGTCGGAAGCCAAGTTTCCGACCGTCGTGCTCAACGAGGACAACCGCTTCGGCGTCGTCATCTCGCTGGACAAGGAGGCGACGAATGTCTCCATCAATGGCGTGAGCTTCGATGCGAGGCCCTTGATCCGCTCGCTGTTCGCCAACCGTCCGGGATCCGGCGGCGACGGAGAGGGCGCCGGCAAGAGCAAGGGCGTGCTGATCGTCGATGCGCTCGTCGACAAGGTCTATGCGCATAGGGGCGAGGTGGTCAACGGCGTCGCCGGCAGCGTCGTCATGCGCGACGGCTATGTCGAGCGCGCCACGCTCAACGGCACCTTCATCAGCGGCCAGCCGATCACCATCCGCATCGCGCCGTCCGACGAGGGCGGGCGCGACCTGCGCATCGGCGGGCGCGACGCGGGCTCGGCGCTCAGGGCCGCCAATCTCTATTCCAAGGTCGCCGGCGGCCAGATCGATTTCATGGCGAGGCTCGGCGCCGGCGCCGACTCGACGGTGCGCAACGGCCGCCTCACGCTGCGCGACTTCGAGGTGCGCGACGAGGCGGCACTCGCCCAGCTCGACCAGAAGGGCCGACCGAAGAAGGTCGGACCGCGCAAGGGCGGCGGCGTGGTGTTCTCGCGCCTGACCTTGCCCTTCACCAGCGACACGCGCTTCATCCGCATCGGCGACACGCTGGTCAAGGGACCCGAGCTCGGCGCCACCGCGCAAGGCCTCATCCGCAAGGCCGACGGCGCCATCGACATCGACGGCACGATCATCCCGGCCTATGCGCTGAACTCGGCCATCGGCGAGATCCCGATCCTCGGCCAGATCCTCACCGGCGGCAAGGGCGAGGGCATCTTCGGCCTGACCTATGCGGTGGGCGGCACCATGTCGAAGCCGCGCTTCCAGGTGAATCCGGTCTCGGCGATCGCCCCCGGCATCCTGCGCAAGTTCTTCGAATATGGCGGCAGCAACGGCCCGCCGGTCAAGCGGCGCGAGCGCACCAACTGAGGCGGGTCATGATCCGCCCCGGCGCAGGCTGGAAATAACAGCAGAATCAACAGCAGGAATAACAGCGGATATCAGCGGAACAACAGCGGTTTACAGCGGCTTTCCGTAAGATCGCGAGAACAGCGGACCGTCTCGCCCGTGATGTTTCCCATTCCGCGGCCCGCGATTGCAATCCTCCCTACCGACCCGCCGGCCAGTCCCCCAATTCGTCATGGCCGCCCTTGAGGCGGCCATCCAGTTCATCCATGCATCACCTTTCCAGCGGTGAGGCTGGATGGCCGGGTCGGTGCCCGGCCATGACGAATGAAAATCGACCCGAGCTAGCTGGCCTTCAGCAGCACGTGCTTCTTGCGGCCCATCGACAGCTTGATGACGCCGTCAGGGGTGAAGGAGGCCTCGGTGAGCTGCAGCTTGTCATCCTGGACCGCCGCATCGTTCACCTTGATGGCGCCGCCCTGGATCTGCCGGCGCGCATCGCCGTTCGACGAGGCGAGGCCGGCGAGGACCAGCGCCTTGAGGATGCCGAGGCCGGGCCGGAATTCCGCCCCCGGCACGTCGATCGACGGCAGCCCTTCGGCCGCCTGGCCTTCCTCGAAGGTGCGGCGCGCCGTCTCGGCCGCTTCGAGGGCCGCTTCCTTGCCATGGAGCAGGGTGGTCGCTTCCGTCGCCAGCGTCTTCTTGGCCTCGTTGATCTCGGCGCCGCCCAGAGCCGCGAGACGCTTGATCTCGTCGAGCGGCAGGATGGTGAAGAGCTTGAGGAAGCGCGCCACGTCGGCGTCCTCGGTATTGCGCCAGAACTGCCAGTATTCGTAAGGCGAGCGCATATCGGCATTGAGCCACACCGCGCCCGCCGCCGTCTTGCCCATCTTGGCGCCCGATGCGAGCGTGATCAGCGGCGTCGTCAGCGCATAGAGCTGATGCGTGCCCATGCGCCGGCCGAGATCGACGCCGGTGACGATATTGCCCCACTGGTCGGAGCCGCCCATCTGCAGATTGGTGCCGTAGCGGCGCGCCAGCTCGGTGAAGTCATAGGCCTGCAGGATCATGTAGTTGAATTCGATGAACGACATTTCGTGCTCGCGCTCGAGGCGGAGCTTCACCGAATCCATGGTCAGCATGCGGTTGATCGAGAAATGCCGGCCGATATCGCGCAGCATGTCGATGTAATTGAGCCTGGTCAGCCATTCGCCATTGTCGACCATGATGGCGTCCTTGGGGCCGTCGCCGAATTTCAGGAATTTGGCGAAGACGCTCTGGATGCCGCGCTTGTTCTCCTCGATCTCCTCGACGGTGAGGAGCTTGCGGCCTTCGTCGCGCCCGGTCGGGTCGCCGACCCGGGTGGTGCCGCCGCCCATCAGCGCGATGGTCTTCTGGCCGGTCTGCTGCGCCCAGTAGAGCAGCATGATCTGGACCAGCGAGCCGACATGGAGCGAGCGCGCGGTGCAGTCGAAGCCGATATAGGCATTGACCCCGTTGCGGGCCGCGAGCTGGTCGAGACCGTCGAAATCGGACCCTTGATGGATGTATCCGCGGGTGGAAAGAGTGTTAAGGAATTCGGACGAGAACTTGCTCATAACTGGCCTGAATATAACGGAAACGGGCTCTTACCACGGGATAAGCGCGTGTCAAAACTCTACACCGCCTTGGGGCTGATGTCGGGGACCTCTCTCGACGGCATCGATATCGCTTTGATCACCACCGACGGCGAGGAAACGGTGCGGCGGGGCCCGTCGCAGACCTATCCTTACATCCCCGAGCAGCGCGCCATGCTGAAGGAGGCGCTGACCGATGCGCTGGCCCTCACGGACCGGCGCGAGCGGCCGAAGAGCCTGGGCCAGGCCGAATGGTCGCTGACCGAATGGCACGCGCTGGCGGTTGAATCCTTCTGCCAGGATTTCGGCCTAAACCTCAACGATATCGACGTAATCGGCTTCCACGGCCAGACGGTGCTGCATCGTCCCGAGCGCCGCCTGACGGTGCAGCTGGGCGACGGGCCGCTGCTGGCGCGCCGGCTGAACCGGCGCGTCGTCTACGACATGCGCGCCGACGACATCGCGGTCGGCGGCCAGGGGGCGCCGCTGGTGCCGGTCTATCACCGCGCTCTGGCGGCGAGCCTGGAAGTGCTGCCGCTCGCCTTTCTCAATATCGGCGGGGTCAGCAACGTCACCTGGATCGGCGCCGATGGCGAGCTCATCGCCTTCGATACCGGGCCCGGCAATGCGCTCATCGACGACTGGGCGCTGAAGACCACCGGGCGGCCGGTGGACGTCAATGGGCGGCTGGCTTTTTCAGGGCAGGTGAACCAGGCGGCCCTGGCGCAGTTCCTGGGCGACAGCTTCTTCGAGGAGCGGCCGCCCAAATCGCTCGACCGCGACAGCTTCGCCTCGCTCGATCTCTCAGGGCTGAGCCCGGGTGACGGCGCGGCGACATTGACCGCCTTCACCGCCGGGTCGGTGGCCCTGGCGCGCAGCTGGTTCCCGGCGGACCCCAAGCTCTGGGTCATCTGCGGCGGCGGCCGCAAGAACCCGGCGCTGATGGCCGCCTTGCGGGCTGCCTTGAAGCTGGGGCCGGAGGCGATCATCCCGGCCGAGGCGGCGGGCTTCAATGGCGATTCCATGGAGGCCGAGGCCTGGGCCTATCTGGCGGTGCGCAGCTTGCGCGAGCTGCCGATCACCTTTCCGGGCACCACCGGCGCGCCGGAACCGATGACCGGCGGGATCGTGACTGAGCTTTAGAGAGCATCGGCCCGGGAAGTGTGTGCGGTTCCCGGACAAGCCGATGCGCAAACGAATAAAGACGCCGGGTCGTGTCACAGAGGCCCGCGCCGTCTCGTCTTGGGGATATAACCGGAAAGGAAATCCCCCATGCGACTGCCCCAGAAATCGATCGGCCCCGAACTCCTGCAGGCGGCCACCCATCTCGAGATGAAGATCCGCGCCGCGGGGCTCGATCCCGGGCTTCTGCATCTGGTGCGGATCAGGACCTCGCAGATCAATAATTGCGCCTATTGCCTCGACATGCACACGAAGGAGGCGCGCGCCGAGGGTGAAAGCGAGGCGCGGCTCTACCTGCTGGGCGCATGGCGCGAGACGCCGGGCTTCACGCCCAAGGAGAAGGCGGCGCTGGCCTGGACCGAGACGGTGACGCTTCTCGCCGACACGCATGTGCCGGATGCGGAATGGGAGGCGGTGCGCCGGGAGTTCAGCGAGGACGAGGTGGCGAAGCTCACCGTCGTGATCGCCATGATCAATCTATGGAACCGGCTCGCGGTGTCCTTCCGGTCCGTTCCCGGCAGCAAGCCCGGTTCATGAGGCGGCCATGAGCGAGACGATATTCGAGACGCACAGGAAATATCTGACCGGCCTCGCTTACCGCATGCTCGGCTCCTATGCCGAGGCCGAGGATGTGGTCCAGGACGTCTATCTGCGCTGGCACCGGACCGACCGCAGCGAGGTCGTCGACCCCAGGGCCTTCCTGGCGCGGATCACCACGCGGCTGTGTCTCGATGTGCTCAAATCGGCGCGCCGGCGGCGCGAGACCTATGTCGGCCCGTGGCTGCCGGAGCCGCTGATCGAGGGGCTGGTCGATGAAAGCACGCCGGCGGAGGAGCTTGCCGGCGATCTGTCGGTGGCGATGATGCTGGCGCTCGAGCGCCTGTCGCCGCTCGAGCGGGCGGCTTTCCTGCTGCACGACATTTTCGAGATGGGTTTTCCGGCGGTGGCCGAGACGGTGGGCCGGAGCGAGGAGAGTGTCCGCCAGCTGGCAAGCCGGGCGCGCAAGAACCTGCGCAGCGCGCGGCCGCGCTACAAGGTCGACCAGGAGGAAGAGGGCGCCATCACCCGCGCTTTCTATGACGCCGCCTATCGCGGCGACCTCGGGGCCCTGAGCAAGCTTCTCGCCGAGGATGTGGAGTTCAAGTCCGACGGCGGCGGCGTCCGCCCGGCGGCGACCAAGATCCTGTCCGGCATAATGCAGGTGGCCAAGTTCATCGCCGGCTATGGCCAGAAGACCTTCGCCGGCCAGGGCATGAGCCCGGTGCGTTTCGCCCGCATCAACGGCATGCCGGGCTTCGCCACGATCGAAGCCGACGGCCTGCCGCAGACCATGTCCTTCGAGATCAAGGACGGCAAGGTCGCCGGCATCTTCGTGATCCGCAACCCGGAGAAGCTGAAACATGTGACGGCGGAGTGGATCAGGGAGGGGGAGAGGTGAAGTGATCTGATGATCACGCTGGTGCGAGGCACTCTCCACCTAGACTCTGACAGTCGCTAGGTCGTTTGCCTCGCAGCGGTCGCTTAGGAGGGCGGTCCGGACTGCGCGGAGCGGGATAAGGATCAGAGACACCGAGCATTTCCGCAGCAAGGTAGGCGGCGATATTGGCCCGATATCGCAGTGAAAGGACTATTAATCCGGAGACGGCCAAAAGATGAGCTTATATAAGTTGGTGCATTCAGCTTCGCTATGGCTCAGTTCAATGGCCCCATTTAGTGCTTTGACAAGGCGACCAAGTTCTTCAGTATCAAATTTAGCGCGTATAAGAATTGCAGTGGATGCTTCTGTCATTGCGCTTAAATCGTCTGGCTTAAAGATATTCCAAGTAGTTCGGCAGTACTCTGCTCTTAGGCGCAGCGACTCCATTGTGATCGCTATTTTTTAAATTGGTGTGTACTCCGCATGTGCTGTCGTAGCTGAGAGAAGCAAAAGGCAGCCGGTTAAAAGCGCACTTCTCGCGGTCGTTTCCTGCCGTTTTGCTGACGC
>JBMOOM010000038.1:0-10102 GCA_049323275.1 Pseudomonadota bacterium | reverse complement strand
CCCCAATTTATCGAATCGCAACGATTCTAACAAAACGGGAAGGGCTCTAAGCCCCTCCCCCACAATCTCAGCGCCCGCCCCTCAATCCGGCGGGGCTTGTCATCGACCGAACTCCCCGCTTTCTTACCCTGGAGAGTTCCATGACCGATACAGCAAGCCTGCTCCCGATCTTCATCACCGCCATGGGCTTCGGCCTCGCCGTCGCCGCCCCGGTGGGACCGATGGCCATCTTATGCATGCGCCGCAGCCTCACCGAAGGCTGGCGGCCGGGCCTCGCCACCGGCTTCGGCATCGCCGCCGGCGACGGCCTCTATGCCGCGGTGGCGGCGCTCGGCCTCACCGGCATTTCGGAGTTCATGCTGGCCTATGACCGCCCGCTCCATCTCGCCGCCGGCCTGTTCCTGATCTATCTCGGGCTCAAGACCTTCTGGCGCCGCCCGGCGGGGAATGGCGGAGCGCCGGAGCCGTCGAAGATTTCGACCTTCCGCGCCTTCTGGGGCTCGCTGCTCCTCACCCTCACCAACCCGCCGACCATCATCATGTTCGCCGCGATCTTCGCCGCTCTGGCGCCCAAGGGCGGCTTCGAGCCCGTCACCGCGGCGGCGACCGTGTCCGGCGTGACGCTGGGCTCGCTCCTCTGGTGGGTCTTCGTCGTCGGCGGCGTCACCCTCTTCCGCCATGCGCTGGGCCGGCGTGTGCGCCTGTGGATCGACCGCCTCGCCGGCACGTTCCTCATGTTTTTCGGTGTGGCCGAAATCCGCCGCGGCCTGTAGGAAGTCCCGCATGCGCAGCTTGATCACAACCTCTCCCTGGTCATCCCGGCGAAAGCCGGGACCCATTAAATTCTCAGCCCGCGGGCACAGCTGCCAGAATTTCGGCGGCGCCATGGATCCCGGCTTTCGCCGGGATGACGGATTCGGGGATGATGTGGCTCTGCGGATACACGGTTAGCCGCATGCGTATCATCGGCGGGAAATTCAAGGGACACGGGCTCGCGGGCCCCAAGGGGCAGGCGACGCGGCCGACCTCGGACCGGGTGCGCGAGTCGATCTTCAACATCCTGGCGCATGGGATCGACGGCTTCACGCTCGACGGCGCCCGCGTGCTCGACCTCTTCGCCGGCACCGGCGCGATGGGGCTCGAGGCCCTGTCGCGCGGCGCCCGCTTCTGCCAGTTCGTCGACGACTCGGCGGAAGCGCGCGGCGTCATCCGCCGCAATGCCGATGCGCTCGGTCTCATCGGCCAATGCAAGATCTGGCGGCGCGATGCGGCGAAGCTCGGCCCCGCCGCACCGCAGCCCGGCTTCGATCTCGTCTTCGCCGACCCGCCCTACAACAAGGACCTCGGCAGCAAGGCGCTCGCTTCGCTGGTCGCCGGCCAATGGTTCAATCCAGGCGCTCTCGTGGTGGTCGAGGAAGCCGAGAAGGCCACGCTCACCTGCCCGCCCGAGCTCGCCGAGCTCGACCGCCGCATCTATGGCGACACGCAGATCCTGATCGCGCGGGCCGCATGATCTTTACAACTGCACCGGCGTGAGCGGTTCCCTTGCCGGACCGTGGATGACCGATCCGTCGGCAGCGAAAATGGAACCGTGGCACGGACAATCCCAGGTGTGATCGGCGTTGTTCCAGGTCAGGATGCAGCCCTTATGCGTGCAGGCTGCCGAGAATGAATGGAGGCGGCCGCCGCCATCCTTCCATACCGCGATCTTCTCCTTGCCGTTGACGATGACGCCGCCCTCGCCGCGGGGAATCTCCTCGACCGTGCCGACGACCGACCGGCTGTCGCCGCTCTGATGGAAATCCTCGGCATATGGCCGCGTGGGATCGAAGAGATCGCGCCAGGGCGCCTCCCTGCCGGCGATGAGATCCGCGATCATCATGCCGGCGGCGGTGCCGTTGCTGATGCCCCAGGCGTTGAACCCCGTCGCGATGTGGAAGCCCGGTGCGCCGGCCGGATCAGGCGTGCCGGCATAGGCGACGCGGTCCGATGTGTCATAATCCTCGTTGCACCAGCGCCAGGCGGCCGGTCCCACCGGGAAACGTTCGCGGACCCAGATTTCCAGATCCCGAAAGCGTTGCGCTACATCGCCGTCCTGGCCGGTATTGAATTTCGGTCCCAGCGCCACGAGCAGAGGTCCATCGCCGTCACGCCCGGTGCGCAATGAATGGGTCGGATCGTCGACGCCGATGAACATGCCGTCAATCAGCAGCGGATCATCGATGCGAAACGCCAGGGCGACATGCGAGCGCGGCTGCGTGCGGTTCGCCATGCCCACCGGACTCTTCACGGTCATGTTGGTTGCGACGACGACATGCTCGGCATGGACCGTTCCGCCGGCGGTCACGGCACGCCAGCGGCTCGCCTCGCCGATGAGGCGCGCGCGGCTTTGCTCGAAGATCCGGCCGGCGCCGCGTGTCACCGCATCGGCGAGGCCGAGCAGATAGCGCGTCGGATTGAACTGGGCCTGATCGGAAAAACACAAGGCGCCGCCGGTCGCGAAGGGCAAGGGAGCACGACGGAGGACCCGTGCTTCCAGTCCCACTTGCCGCGCGGCATCCGCCTCGGCTTCGATATCGGCGAAACGGTCGGCCCGCTCTGCATAGGCATAGGCGGATTTCGCTTCGAAATCGCAAGCGATGCCGTGCCGGCCGATCCAGTCTCCGATCTGGCGAATGGCGGCGCTGTTCGCGTCGGCGTAGATCTGCGCACGGTCGAGACCGAACGTATCGATGAGATGGCGATAGATGAGCGCATGCTGGGTGGTGACCTTCGCCGTCGAGCCGCCGGTCACCTGGCCGCCGACGGTCAGTCCTTCCAGCACGACAACCGAACGGCCGGCTTCGCAAAGCCTGAGCGCGGTGGTCAGACCGACGATCCCGGCGCCGATCACAACCGTCTCGGCGTGGATCGACTCATCGAGAACCGGATAGCCGGGCGAAGGCGCATCGGCCACCCAGCAGCTGCCAGGCTTTCCGGTGAGCGGTTCCTTCTCCGGCGTGGCCGGCTCGGCTGTTCTCGTGCTGGTCACCTGGCATCGTCCAATCGAATTGCGATTGAGCGGGCATGACGGCGTGCCGCACACCCCCTTTCCGCCTCCGGACCAACTCGATGTCGGGCGGTATTGTTCCAGTTCGCGTCCCTCATTCAAAGGCGCGCTTGACAGGAGGGCAGGACGAGCAGCGCGGAAATCCCTATATCATTTCAGCAACAGCGTTGCGCCGGATCGCCTGCGGCGGCTGGCCGAAGGCGCGCAGGAAGGCGCGGCGCATGCGCTCGCGGTCGGCGAAGCCGGTTTCAACGGCGACGACATCGATCGGATGCCGGCTCTGCTCCATCATCAGGCGCGCCGCTTCGAGGCGCAGATGCTCCACCGCCTTGGCCGGCGACTGGCCGGTCTCGGCGCGGAAGGCACGGCTGAACTGGCGCGGGCTCAGATGCGCCACCTCGGCCAGCTCCTCGACCGACAGCGGGCTGCGCAGATTCCGCCGGGCATAGCTGAGCGCGTTCTGGATGCGGTCCGACTTGGCGTCCATATCGAGAAGGGCCGAATGCTGCGACTGGCCGCCGGCACGGCGATGATAAACGACGAGCTTCCGGGCGACCGAGCGCGCGAGCTCGGCGCCGAAATCCTTCTCGATCATGCCGAGCGCCAGATCGATGCCGGCGCTCATGCCGGCCGAGGTCCAGACCGGCCCGTCGATGATGAAGATACGGTCCTCCTCGACCTTTACTTTCGGAAAACCCTGCTTGAGATCGCGCGCATAAGCCCAATGAGTCGTGGCGCGGCGTCCGTCCAGAAGCCCGGCCTCGGCGAAAATGAAGGCGCCGGTGCAGATGGCCGCCAGCCGCCGCGTCCGGCCTTGCGAGCGGCGCACGAAATCGATCAGCCGGGCGCTGGAAGGTTCGGGGACCAGCAGCCCGCCGACCAGCAGCGTGTCGAAGGTCTCCTGCGGGAAAGGTCGGGTCTCGACCGTCATGCCGAGCGAGCTTGGTATGGGGCCGCCTTCCTCGGACAGGAGATGAATGTCGTAGAGCTTCCCGCCGCCGCTGACATTGGCGAGCTCGAAGGCCGACAGAGCCGCGAAGCTCATCATCTGGAAGCGGGCGGGAAGCACGAAACCGATCCGGAGCATTGGCCGATCCTCGTCCTGAAAGGGAGCATGTCCTGAAAGGTGGTATATATGACATTTAAGACATAGTCCATCGAGACTATGTCTTTCCCGACGCCGCATCCCCGCCGGCGAAAGGAGCCAGACATGACCACCACCCCACACAAAGGCACCGCCCTCATCACCGGCGCTTCCGCCGGCATCGGCGCCGTCTATGCCGACCGCCTGTCGAAAGCCGGCTACGATCTCATTCTGGTGGCGCGCAGCGGCGACCGCCTCGCTGATTTGGCCCGGCAGCTCACCACCGCCAGCGGCCGCTCGGTCGAGACACTCCCCGCCGACCTGACTCACGCCTCCGACATAGCCCGCGTGGAGCAGGTCCTGAAGATCGACCGCAGCATCACCCTTCTCGTGAACAATGCCGGCATCGCCGCCACGGCGCCGCTGCTCCAGTCCAATGTCGACGAGATGGAGCGCATGATCACACTCAACGTGACCGCGCTGACGCGGCTCGCTTACGCCGCCGCGCCCGCTTTCGTGACGCGTGGCGTGGGCACCATCGTCAACATCGCCTCGATCGTGGCGCTCAATACCAGGCTGGTGAACGGCGTCTATTCGGCGACCAAGGCCTATGTGCTGGCGCTGTCGGAATCGCTCAAGCACGAGCTGGCCGACAAAGGCGTGCGCATCCAGGCGGTGCTGCCCGGCGCGACCGCGACCGATCTCTGGGTGAAAGCCGGCCGGCCGGTCGAAGAGCTGCCGAAGGAGATCGTCATGACCAGCGAAGACATGGTCGACGCCGCGCTTGCCGGTTTGGATCAGGGCGAGTTCGTGACCATCCCGTCCCTGCCCGACAAAGCCGACTGGGACGCCTTCGAAAAGGCCCGCGACGCGCTCAGCCCCAATCTGTCGCTGGCAAAACCCGCGGCGCGCTATCGCGTTGCCGCCTGACGAACAGCGCGAATGACCAACACCGTTTCGGCGATGGTGAAGAAGAGGAGCGGCACGCAAGCGCCCCACGCTCCTCCCAGCTCATAGCCGAAACGGGCGGACACATAGAGCAGGATGATCATGCTCTGCGCCATGCCGACGAGACCGGCGATGCGATATTGCGGGCCTCGGCGATAGCCGATCCAGAAGGCGAGGCGCGCCAGGATCCACACCAGCGCCGCCGCCGACACCGATTGCGCGACGGCGTTCGGCTCGGCATAGGCGGCGAGCAGAAGCAGGCCGGGCACGAAAAGCATCAGCTGCTCCAGCGTGTTCTGCAGATAGCGCAGATTGACCAGAATGCTTTTCGTCTCCTTGCCGGCCAATGGGTCGAAGGCCTCCGTCACCAGACGCTCATGCGAGACGGCTTCGATCCCGGTGAGAAATGTGAGGAGAATGGCGACGCCGGACCATTTCAGCGCGAACATCACGCGGTCGAAGGCGGCCGGCATGTCGGTTGCCGGGATGAAGCGATAGCAAGCCCACCAGATGAAGGCGACGACGAGCGAGGCCAGGCCGATCTGGACGATGGCGGAACGGACGGGAAATCGCGAGACAGGCGCCTTGTCGTTCATCGCATTCTCCTCAACTCACCCTCACGCCGAGATGCCCGACGAAGTGGGGCCTCGAAGCGTCCGTCAGAATAAAGCGACACTGCTGCAACACACCCTTCGAAGCTCGCTGCGCTCGCACTTCTGGGTGAGGTCGAGAAAATCCTAGCTCCGCCCGAACAGCCTCTCGATGTCGCTCAGCTTCAATTCGATATAGGTCGGCCGTCCGTGATTGCACTGGCCGGAATTGGGCGTCACTTCCATCTGGCGCAGCAGCGCGTTCATCTCTTCCGGGCGCAATTGCCGGCCGGAGCGCACCGAATGATGGCAGGCCATGGTGGCGAGGAGGTGATTGACGCGCTCCTCGACGGTCGATGACGAATCCTCGCCGAGATCATCGGCGACGTCGCGCACCAGCTTCGCGATATTACCGCCCGACAAAGGCGCCGGCACTTCACGCACCACGATCGAGCCGTCGCCGAAAGGCTCGAGCACGAGGCCGAGCTCGGCCAGAAGCTCCTGCGCCTGCGCCAGGCGCTCGACCGACACCGCATCGAGATCGAGAACCTCGGGGATGAGGAGCGGCTGAGTGGCGATGCGCTTGCCCGCCCGCTCCGCCTTCAGCCTCTCATAAACGAGACGCTCATGGGCGGCATGCTGGTCGACGATGACAATGCCGTCCGCGGTCTGCGCCAGAATATAGTTCTCATGGAACTGGGTGCGCGCGGCGCCCAGCGCATGCGGGGCTTCAACGGCCAGCGGAATCTCCGCGACCCGCGCCGAGGCGACATTGTCCATGACGAAAGCCGCCTGCTCTTCCGCCAAACCAGGTGAAGCGGGTGCGAATCCGGTCAAGGCGGTTTCGAATGCGTCATTATCGTAGCGCGGCCTGGGCGGCACGATCGGCTTCAGCACGCCGAGCGTCGCCGAGGTGAGGCCGGCCGCCGTCTTGCGGCTCGACTGGCCGAGCGCGTCGCGGATCGACGACACGATGGCGCCGCGGACCAGCGCTGAATCGCGGAAGCGCACCTCGGCCTTGGCCGGATGGACATTCACATCGACGAAGGCCGCCGGGCATTCGATGAAGAGACAGACGGCGGGAAACCGCCCGCGCATCAGAAGATCGGCATAGGCGCCGCGAATGGCGCCGGCCAGCAGCTTGTCGCGCACCGGCCGGCCATTGACGAAGAAAAACTGCAGCCCGGCCTGCGCGCGGTGATAAGTCGGCAGGCTCGCCAGGCCCCAGATGCGGAACGGCTCCTTGCCGCCCTCGAAATCGACCATATTGGCGAAGACCTCGTCGCCCATGATCCGCTCGATGCGCCGGCGGCGTCCCTTCTCGTCCGCACTCTCGGGCGGCAGATCGACAAGGACGCGCTCTTCCGAGGTGAAGCTCCAGCCGACATGCGGGGCCGAGAGCGCCAGGCGGCGCACCACATCGGCGGCCTCCGCCGTTTCGGCGCGCGGCGATTTCAGGAACTTGAGACGCGCCGGCACGGCGAAGAAAAGATCGCGGACCTCGACGACGGTGCCGTCGATGCGCGCCGACGGCATCGGCTCAGATTTGCGGCCGCCGGCGACGTCGATCTTCCAGCTGTCGCCGGCGGACCGCGCCCGCGAGGTCAGCGTCAGCCGGCTCACCGAGCCGATCGAGGGCAGCGCCTCGCCGCGGAAACCCAAGGTCTTGATCTCGATCAGCTCGTCATCGGCGAGCTTCGAGGTGGCATGGCGCTCGACCGCGAGATCGAGCTCGTCGCGGTCCATGCCCTCGCCGTCATCACCGACGCGGATCAGGCTGCGGCCGCCGTCACGGAAGGCGATATCGATCCGGCGCGCGCCGGCGTCGACGGCATTCTCCGCCAGCTCCTTGACGACGCTGGCCGGGCGCTCGATCACCTCGCCCGCCGCGATGCGGTTGGCGATGCCCTCGGGAAGTCTACGAATCTTCATGGGGCGATTTTAGCGCGTCATCGGGACAAGTGGGCACCCGTTTTCCGGCCGCCTCCATCAGGCCAGGCGCCAGTCCGCCGTCTGGGCGACGAGGTCGAGAAAGGCGCGGACCTTGCCGGGCAGCAGGCGCTGGGTCGGATACACTACATGGATCGGCATGGGTTCGGGCGCGAAAGGCTCGAGCACCTCGACCAGCCGCCCCTCCCGGATCGCGTCGCGAACCTGATAATAGAGGACGCGGGCGATCCCTGAACCCGCCAGCGCCCAGGCGATGGCGGTATCGCCGTTATTGACGACGAGACGCGGCTCGACCCTGACCTTGCGGCCCTCGGCGAAGGACCATTCGAAGGACTGCGCCACCGGGGCAAAGGCGATGATGCTGAATCTGCCTAGCTCATCCGGGTCGAGCGGAAGGCCGGCCTTGGCCAGATAGGCCGGACTCGCGACCAATGCCCGCCGCGTCTCGCCGAAACGGCGGGCGATCAATTGCGAATCCGGCAAGTCGCCGATCCTGACGGCGAGGTCATGGCCCTCCTCGACCAGGCTCACGAAACGGTCGGAGAGCGTCAGGTCGATCGACACCTGCGGGTAACGCTGGACGAAATGGCCGAGCAGCGGCGCCACATGCAGGCGGCCGAAAATCAGCGGCGCGGTCACCGAAAGCCTGCCGCGCGGCGGCGCCGTCTCGTCCTGAACCACAAGCTCCGCCTCGTCGAGCTCGGCCAGGATCCGCCGGGCGCGGTCGAGGAAGCGGCTGCCGGCGTCGGTGAGGCTGATCGAGCGGGTCGTGCGATTGAACAGCCGGGCGCCAAGCCGGGCCTCCAGCGCCGCGATCTGGCGCGACATGACCGAGGGCGACTGGCCCAGTTTCCGGGCGGCGCGGGTGAGGCTCTCGGCCTCGCAGACGGCCACGAAGGCCGTCATGGCATCGAAGCGGTCCATGATTGATGCAAAATTAGCAATAATCTTTTGCCTCACCAAGAGATTATCATTCTCAGGAGAACAATTATCTTCTGTGCATGAGCAGCCCTTCCAGCGACATCGCCTTCACCCCGCAGGTCAAAGCCATCCAGGCCGAGCGCGGCTCCCGAACCGGCTATGAGAAGATGGAGGCGCGGGGCGGCTTCCGCACCGAGCTGACGGAAGATCTGGCCCAGTTCCTTGCCGGCGTCGACACGGCCTTCCTGGCCACCGCCAATGCGGCGGGCCAGCCATATACGCAGCATCGCGGCGGCCCCAAGGGCTTCATCAGGATCCTCGGCCCCCATACGCTGGGTTTCGCCGACTACAAGGGCAACCGGCAATTTATCACCACCGGCAATCTCGCCGAGAACGACCGCGCCTTCCTGTTCCTCATGGATTACGCGCATCGCCGGCGGGTGAAGCTCTGGGGCCGCGCCCGCGTGGTCGCCGATGACGACGCGCTGGTGGCGCGACTGATGCCGGAGGGCTATGAGGCACGGCCCGAGCAGGTCATCGTGTTCGAGGTCGCGGCCTGGGACATCAACTGCCCGCAGCATATCCCGCAGAAGATCGACGGCGCGGATGTGGCGCGCGTCCTCGCCGAGTTGCAGGAGCGCATCGCGGCGCTCGAAACGGAGAATGCAACCCTGCGTTCCCGCCCGGCCTGACCTCTGGACCTGGGAACTTTTTGTCGGTTACGTTCTTATCTCTTCGCGGGAAATTACCGGCAAAGAGGTTTTAAGGAGGACCGAATGAGAGGTCGTGCCATCTTTCTCTCTGTGTTTCTCCTCAGCGGAGCGGCGCAGGCCCAAAGCGATGACAGGACGGTCCAGATCGGACCCTGGACGATCGAGGCGAGCTTCACCAAGGAGCAGAAATTCGACCGGTGCCTGATGAGCCGCACCGTCGACAATGGCGTCACCGCAAGCTTCGCGCGCGACAATTCGGGCACCGCGCTCATCATGACGTCCGAGCGCTGGAAGCTCGACAGCGGCAAGACCTATCCGGTCGAATTCCTGGCCGGCAAAACCAGCTGGAAGACCGATGTGACGGCGACCACCGACACGGTGCGCGTGGCCCTGACCGATGAGCGCTTCAACAAGGCGCTGCGCAACGCCAACCGGCTGGACGTCAAGGGCGCCGGCGCCACGATCAGGATCCCGCTCGACAAGAGCGCGGCCGCCCTGGCGCGGCTCGAAAGCTGCTACGACAACAACCGGAACGCCAGCGAGACGAACCCCTTCGAGGCGCCGAAGCCGTAAACGCGTCAGGAGGGAAGCTTATTTTCCCCTTCTACCGCTTGCGGGAGAAGGTGCCCGACAGGGCGGATGAGGGTGTTGGTTCAGCTCGCGACAGCTCTTGAAGAAAGAGCTCCGACACTTCCCAAACTTGCACGACCACAGAAGCTGAAAGAGCACCCTCATCCGGCCTTCGGCCACCTTCTCCCGCTTGCGCAGGGCTGTCCGGGAAACTCGCGGAATACACAGGCCCAGCCTGGTTTTCCCCTTCTCCCGCGTGCGGGAGAAGGTGGCCGAA
>JBMOOM010000037.1:0-10710 GCA_049323275.1 Pseudomonadota bacterium | reverse complement strand
AGAGGATCACGACATAGATTACGATACGCGCCGCACAGCCTATCTCGGACTGAAGGGATACCGTGTCCTGCGCATCCTCAACGATGCTGTATTCATCGCTTCAATGATGTGATGGACATGATCCTCCCGGCGCTCGCGGATGAGCTGCCGCCAGACTGACCAACACCCTCATCCGCCCTGTCGGGCACCTTCTCCCGCAAGCGGGAGAAGGAGAAAATCTGCTTGAGAATTCTGAGTCCCGTCCCATCGAAGACACACTCTATCCGCTTGCTATACTCCGCTTTTTCTGACGTCTCATCGTTTTTCCCCGACAGTCCTGCACTGAAGCGGGGAGAGATAAATCGCAGGCACCTCGCAAGATGTGTGAATCCGATAGCGACTTTCGTCGGGATGACGGATTTAATTCTTCACCCGCGCGACGGAGAAATCCGGCACCGTGTCGGGCTTGAGCATCACCGCGTTCTGGCGATTGGCGGTGAGCTTCTTCACCTGCGTCGACAGCCATAGATTGAGCTCGGCGGTCGAGATGCTGCCGTCCTTTTCGTAGTCGGCTCCGCCCGTGACGCCGGCGAGCAGCGCCTCGGTGAAGGCGCCGTTGCTCCAGTCGGCGCGTTCCAGCGACAATTCATTGCCGCCCGACGAGGCGAACATGATGACGCCGGAATCGGCGCGCGCCATCCGGTTGATCACCGCCGTCACGTCGGCCGCCGCGACATCGCCCTTGAGGCTGTCGGCCGAATGGCAGGCGTCGATGAAGAACAGCGCCTTGCCGGCGAGCGCCGATATGGTCTCGCGGATCTCGCTTTCGCCGATCGACGTGCCGCGCAGATCATCAGGATCGCCGCCGACGGGCAGGAAATAGAAGCGCTGTTTGGCGTCGGTGATGCCGTGGCCGGCCATGAAGAGGAGCCCGACATCCTCAGGTCCGACCTTCTCCTCGAGCCAGCCCAGGGCGCCGCGAATGTTCTCGGCGCTGGCATCCTTGTCGGTGAGGAGCTTGACCTCGACGCCTTCATAGAGGTTGCCGGCCTGCGCCCTGGTGTTCTCGGCGAAGTCGCGCGCATCGTCATCGGCGAAGCTCAGCTTGAGGCCGGGCTTCTCGTAATCGCTGATGCCGACGAACACCGCATAGAGCTTGCGCCTGACCTGATCCTCGGACGGCGGCCCGGCCCATTTTAGCGCAAGGCGCGCCGGCACGCTCACCTGGTCGCCCTGCCTGGCGATGAGGGCGACTTCCACGTCGCGGGCCGGAATCGTCACGTCGAGGCTCAGGCTCTCGTCTTCATTGACGATCGACGCGCCGCGCTGGCCTTGCGGGCGGCCGTCGATCAGCACCTCGATCGCCTCGGGCGGCCGGCCGTCCGCGGTGCGCATGCGATAGGAGAGGGTGACCACGGTATCGGTCACCGGCGTGCCGTCGCCCGGCGCCGTGATCTCGATCACCGGCGGCAACATGCTGGCGACATCGTCCTTCCGCGCCGGCCGTTTCGCCTTGGCGTTGGCGGACTTGATCGCCGCTTCTTCATCATAGGAGTTGAGCGCCTCGCGCACGATGTCGGGCCGGTAGAAGCGCTCATGAAACTGGCTCGCCGGGAAGAAGTCGGGCGCTTCCTCAATGCCGCGATTGACCTGCCAGCCGATCAGATCTTCGGCCCCCGGCGAAGCGGCGTAATAGCCGGACGGCGTCCAGGCGATCCAGCGCTTGTCGAGCGCGTTGACGAAGAGCGCAAGAAACTCCTTGCCGTCGGCCAGGCGATACCAGCGGATGGTGCCGTCGGTCTGGGCGGCGATCAGCAGCTGGTCCTTGGCCGTGATGTTGAGGCCCCAGGGGATCGAGGAGACGGCGAGCCGCCAGAGCGGCGTGCCTTTCTTCGTATAGCGCCGGAGCGCGAAATCGGTGCCGAGCACCAGCGTCTCGCCGTCTTCCTCGATGGCGAGCGCCCGGCTCGTTTCATTGTGCTCGAGCTGCAGCGGCGCGCCGTTTACCGACACATCGTCGCGGCTGTTCCAACTCTCGACCGCGAGCCCCGTGACATTGGCGGGCCGAAGATCGCCCGGCGGCACCGGCGATTCCGTGAAGCGCAATGTCGAAATGTCGAAGAGCCAGGGATCGCGTCCTTCTATGCCGAGGCCGAAGCGCACTCTTGCGCCGTTCGCGCTCACCGTGAAGGCGTCGCCGAGCTCGCCGCGCAGATCGGCGGCGATGCTGGTCCTGCGCAGGACGATGCCGCCCTTGGCGTCATAGACGGTGAAGCCGGCATTGGCATCGGCGATGACGGCGCCGCCGCCCGGCATGGCTTTCAGGTCCATCACGGTGTTGCCGGCGGCGTCCACGGCGAGGCGTTCGCCGCGGCCCTGATCGCCCCAGGCGAACATCAGCATCCGCTCTTCCGCGCCGCCGCGTGTATAATAATCGCCGGCGGCGAAGATCGTCTGCCCGTCGTCGGACCAGCCGACCGCGGCGAGATCGCCGATATCGAGCCCGCTCGTATCGGCGCGATAGAGCAGCTCGAGGCTCTTCGCATCGAGGATGTCGACGGCCATGGCGCCGACATAGCCGACCACCAGCCTGCTGCCGTCGGGCGCGAAGGCGACGCCTTCGGTCCGGCCGTTGCCCGGCGCCACGATACGTCCCTGAAGCTCGAGATTTGCCGAATAGAGTCGGAGCCCGCCGTCATGCGAGGTGACCGCCATCTCGCCGGTCCGGCTGAAGGCGATGCCGTTCACCTGATCGCCGTAGTCGCCGTCGGTCATGACCTGCCGCCAGTCGGCGGTGTCCCAGACGGCGATGCCGGAGGTGGCGCCGAGGCCGACGGCCAGGCGCTTGCCGTCGGGCGAGAAGGTCAGCTCGTTGACGACTTGCGGATGCGGTCCCAGGCGGCCCAGCAGCCGGCCGGTGGCGCGGTCGAAAATATGGACGTAGTAGTCGAGCGTGGCCGCGTCGGCATCATCCCAGCCGCCCGCCGCGACCAGCTTGCCGTCCGGGCTCACGGCGACGGCATAGACCTTGCCGACATCGCCGGGCGCCGACGGCAACCGCAAGGTGCGCAGAAGACGCCCGTCAGGGAGGGACCAGATCCGGATCGTCTTGTCCTCGGAGCCGGTGACCAGGATCTTGCCGTCGGCGCTGACATCGAGGCGCCGGATCGAGGCGGTATGCATGCCCCCGTCGATGCGCAGCTGCGGCTCCCCGGGGAGCTCTTCGGCCAAGACGGCGGTCGATCCCAGGAAGAGAAGCGTCAGGAGCCGGCCGAGCCACGTCATCGTCATCACCCCAGGCGGATACAGGCCAGATTGAGGGAATTAGAGGGAAATGCAGGGAAAATTTCGAAAAACCGCGGGCAGTCTAGAAAAATCAAAGGGTTGGACGACCGAGCCAGGGAAATGAGCGCGCTCGTCGTCTTGGCATTTCCCAATCTCTCACGCAGGGGTACGGATTTGCAATCGCGGCAACGCGTCTCACTAGGTTTCCCTTCTTCCATGGCCTTGCCACGGGACGGGGAGATGAGGTGAGGGACCTGCAGCTTTCACGATTATATGCTCGCCCTTTCCCCTGGCGGCTTTCGCTGTTACAAGCGCGCCCGAAATCAATAAATACCGACTTACTCATCCCCATGACCAAGCCCGATAGCCCCCGCGATTACCGCGAGACCCTGTTCCTGCCCAAGACCGCCTTCCCGATGAAGGCCGGCCTGCCGCAGAAGGAGCCGGAGATTCTGAAGCGCTGGCAAAGCCTGGGCCTGTTCGACCGGCTGCGTGAGGAGGCCAAGGGCCGGGAATTGTTCATCCTGCATGACGGCCCTCCCTATGCCAATGGCAACATCCATATCGGCACCGCCCTCAACAAGATCCTGAAGGATCTCGTGGTCCGCTCGCAGCAAATGTCGGGCAAGGATGCCAATTACGTGCCGGGCTGGGACTGCCACGGCCTGCCCATCGAATGGAAGATCGAGGAGCAGTACCGCGCCAAGGGCCGCAACAAGGACGCGGTGCCGATCAACGAATTCCGTAAGGAATGCCGCGCTTTCGCCGAGCACTGGATGGCCATCCAGTCGGAGGAGTTCCAGCGCCTGGGCGTGATCGGCAACTGGAAGGATCCCTACACCACCATGAGCTTCGCGGCGGAGGCACAGATCGCCCGCGAACTGATGAAATTCTCGACCAGCGGTCAATTATACCGGGGCTCGAAGCCGGTCATGTGGTCGGTGGTCGAGAAGACGGCGCTGGCCGAGGCCGAGGTCGAGTATCAGGACTACACCAGCGACACGATCCATGTGAAATTCCCGGTCACCTTCATAGCCGACGGCGCCGCGCCCAAGGGCGACCTCGCCAAGGCCAGCGTGGTGATCTGGACGACCACGCCCTGGACCATCCCCGGCAACCGCGCCATCAGCTATTCGCCGAAGATCGCCTATGGCCTTTATGAGGTCAGCAAGGCGGCCGCCGACAACTGGGCCAAGGTGGGCGATCGCCTGATTCTTGCCGACAAGTTGGCCGAAGATACCTTCAAGGCGAGCCGCGTCGAGGAATTCCGCCGCCTGGGCGACGTCGATATCGCGTCGATCGCCACATGCGCGCATCCCCTGGCGAGCCTCGGCTACGAATTCCGCGTGCCGCTGCTCGCCGGCGACCATGTCACCGACGATGCCGGCACCGGCTTCGTCCATACCGCGCCGAGCCATGGCGCCGACGACTTCGAGGTGTGGGAAGCCAATACCGGCAAGCTCAAGTCGATGGGCATCAGGACCGAGATACCCTTCACCGTCGATGGCGACGGCAGCTTCACCGTCGAGGCGCCGGGCTTCACCGGCAAGCGCGTCCTCAACGACAAGGGCGAGAAGGGCGACGCCAATGAAGCGGTCATCCAGGCGCTGATCGCGGCGGGCGCCCTCATCGCGCGCGGCCGCCTCAAGCATCAATATCCGCATAGCTGGCGCTCCAAGAAGCCGATCATCTTCCGCAACACGCCGCAATGGTTCATCTCCATGGGCGACGGCGAGACGGACGGCCTGCGCGCCAAGGCGCTGAAGGCGATCGACGAGACTCATTTCGTGCCGCCCGCCGGCCAGAACCGCCTGCGCGGCATGATCGAGGCGCGCCCGGACTGGGTCATCTCGCGCCAGCGCGCCTGGGGCGTGCCGATCTGCGTCTTCGTCAACAAGGCGACCGGCCTCGTGCTCAACGATCCGGAAGTGAATGAGCGCATCGCCGCCGCCTTCGAAGCGGAAGGAGCGGATGCCTGGTTCGCCGACGGCGCGCATGAGCGCTTCCTGAAAGACCGCGTCACCGACACCGACGATTGGGAGAAGGTGAACGACATTCTCGACGTCTGGTTCGATTCGGGCTCGACCCATGCTTTCGTGCTGGAAAAGCGCCCCGATCTGCGCTGGCCTGCCGATGTCTATCTCGAAGGCTCCGACCAGCATCGCGGCTGGTTCCATTCCTCGCTGCTCGAATCGTGCGGCACCAGGGGCAGGGCGCCCTACAACACCGTCATCACCCATGGCTTCACCATGGCCGAGGACGGCCGCAAGATGTCGAAGTCGCTGGGCAACCAGGTGTTCCCGCAGGATGTGATCAAGCAGTCGGGCGCCGACATTCTCCGCCTGTGGGTGGCCTCGACCGATTATGTCGACGACCAGCGCATCGGTCCCGAGATCCTCAAGAGCAATGTCGAGGCCTATCGCAAATTGCGCAACACGCTGCGCTATCTGCTGGGCGCCCTCGACGGCTGGGACGAGGCCGAGCGCCTCGACCGGAAGGACATGCCGGAGCTCGAGCGCTATGTGCTGCATATGCTGGCCGACATCCATGCCAGCGTGCTGGCGGGCTATCGCGCCTATGACTTCAAGCAGGTCGTCGCGACCTTGCTCAATTTCATGAATGTCGATCTCTCGGCCCTCTATCTCGATATCCGCAAGGATTCACTTTATTGTGATGCGCCGTCCTCGCTGCGCCGGCGCGCCTGCCGGACCGTGATGGACGAGCTGTTCCACTGCCTCTCGACCTGGCTCGCCCCCATCCTCTGCTTCACTGCCGAGGAAGTGTGGCTGTCGCGTTTCCCCGGCGAGAAGAGCTCGGTCCATCTGATGCAGTTCGCCAAGCCGCCGGCCGAATGGGTGGATGAGGATCTCGCCGCCAAGTGGCAGAAGATCCGCGATCTCCGCCGCGTCATCACCGGCGCGCTCGAGATCGAGCGCCAGGTGAAGAAGACGATCGGCTCCTCGCTCGAGGCGGCGCCGGAGATCCATGTCGCCGATGCCGAGATGCTGAAGGTGCTCAATGGCCTCGATATCGCCGAGATGGCGATCACCTCGGACGCCACGCTCATCGCGGGCGAAGGCCCGGCCGATGCCTTCCGTCTCGACGACGTGAAGGGCGTCGCCGTCGTCTTCAAGCCGGCCCGGGGCCGCAAATGCGCGCGGTCCTGGAAGATCACGCCGGAAGTGGGCAGCGACAAGGAATTTCCCGACATCACCCCGCGCGATGCCGATGCGGTGCGCGAGTGGGAGAAGCGCCACAGCAAGAAGCTCTTCGCGTGAGGCTCTGGGGGCCTCTATCGGTTCTGGGCCTGGTCTTCGCCGCGCTCTCATTCGGCGTCGACCAGACCTTCAAATGGTGGATGCTGCATGTCTTCGACATCGAGGCCCGCCAGCCGGTGGCGCTGCTGCCGGTCTTCGATCTCGTCCTCGCCTGGAACCGGGGCGTTTCCTATGGCTGGCTGTCGGGCGGCGCCTCGCAGGGCCTGCTGATCGCCATGGCTCTCGCTATCAGCGCCGGCATGTGGATATGGCTCGCCAAGGTGGCGCGCCCCGTCACCGCGGCGGGGATCGGCCTCATCCTCGGGGGAGCCCTCGCCAATGCCTTCGACCGGGCGGTTTATGGCGCCGTGGCCGACTTCTTCTCGTTCCATGTCGGGAACTTCAACTGGTACATTTTTAACTTGGCCGATGTAGCCATCGTTGCCGGGGTAGGGCTCTTGGTTTATGAATCCTTTACCGAGGGTCGATCTAAATAGCGGCCACGGAAATGCCCGATTGCCGGGGCAATTTCACGGCAAATACCCCGAGAGCCGGGTTTCTTTCTGAAGGGATACGCGACATCATGAACAAGGCCTTTGGCCTCGCTATCAGCCTTACGGCGGCGCTCGCCGTTGCCGGCTGCTCAGAGACCAAGATGCAGGACCTGCTGGGTTCGGGCAAATCCGCGACTCCCGATGAAACCCAGGTGCGCACCAACCGCAACCTGGCGATGCCGCCCGATCTCAATCTGCGCCCGCCCAGCGGCGAGATCGCCGAGGACGGCCAGCTCAATACGGTGGCGAGCGCACCGCCGGCCGAGCCCGCCATGGACCAGGCGCAGCCGACGCCGGAACCGGCGCCCGCGCCGGTGAAGACCGCTTCCGCCAATCCGCCGCCGGCCCAGGGCGCGGAGCCCCCCAAGCAGGATGTCTATGAGAAATACGGCATCTCGAAAACGGGGCCGGACGGCAAGCCCAAGTCGGAGAACCAGCTCTATAAGGAGCTGCATGCCGCGCAGCTCGCCGAGAAGCGCAAGGCCAATCCGAATTACGGTACGATCTGGAACATGGGCAACGTGTTCAAGGACGAATAGCGCATGATCCGGAAAAGTGGACACCGGTTTTCCGAAAATATCATGCGTCAACAAAAATGAAAAAGCGTGACAGCGACTCTTCACAAAGTCATCACGCAATCACGACATACCATCCACATCAAGGGTGACCTCATGAAATTCAAGCGCCGCGGACTTCTCGCCGCTTTCGCGGGATTGTGCCTGCTCGCGACTTTTGCCGGGCCGCTTCCCGCCTCGGCGCAGCAGCCTCTGGCCGAAACCTTCACCCTCAACAACGGCATGCAGGTCGTGGTCATCCCCGATCACCGCGCCGCCGTCGTCACCCATATGGTGTGGTATCGCGTCGGCTCGGCCGACGAGCCGCAGGGCAAGGCCGGCATCGCGCATTTCCTCGAGCATCTGATGTTCAAGGGCACCAACAAGTACCCGCCCGGCGCCTTCAACCGCATCATCCGCGAGAATGGCGGCGAGGACAACGCCTTCACCTCGAAGGACTACACCGCCTATTTCCAGCGCATCGCCAAGGACCGCCTGGGGCTGGTGATGGATCTCGAAGCCGACCGCATGCAGAATCTCGTGCTCAAGGACGAGAATGTGCTGCCCGAGCTCAAGGTGGTCGAGGAGGAGCGCCGCGAGCGCACCGACAATGATCCCTCGAGCCTGCTCGGCGAGCAGCTCGACGCCATCCTCTATCTCGCCCATCCCTATCGCAAGCCGGTGATCGGTTGGATGTCCGAGGTCAACAAGCTCACCCGCGAGGATGCGATCGCTTTCTACAAGGCGCATTATACGCCCGCCAATGCCATCCTGGTCGTCGCCGGCGATGTGACGAAGGCTGAGGTGCAGAAGCTCGCCGAGGAGCATTATGGCAAGCTCGCCAATACATTCGACGTGACGGCGCGGGTGCGCACCGATGAGCCCGAGCCGATCGCGCCGCGCCGCGTCACCTTGACCGACGCCCGCGCCGCCGCGCCTCTGGTGCAGCGCCAGTATCTGAGTGTCTCTTATGCAACGGCGGCGAAAGGCGAGGCGGAGGCGCTCGACGTGCTGTCCGAGGCGCTTGGTGGCGGCGCCACCAGCCGGCTTTACCGCAAGCTCGTGGTCGAGAAGCGCATCGCCTCCTATGCCGCGGCCTGGTATTCGGGCGACGGCCTGGATTCGGGCACTTTCGGCGTCTATGGCTCACCGGTTCCGGGCGGCAAGATCGAGCCGGTCGAGGCCGAGATCGACGCCGTTCTGGATGATGTCAAGGCGAACGGCATCACCGAGGAAGAGCTGAAGCGCGCCAAGACCAAGCTCATCGCCAACACCGTCTATGCCCGCGACAACCAGGGCAACATGGCGAGGAGCTTCGGCACCGCGCTCACCACCGGCACCACCGTCCAGGACGTGCTCGACTGGCCGTCGCGCATCGAAGCGGTGACGCTCGACCAGGTGAAGACAGCCGCCGCCAAGGTTCTTGATATAAGGCGCTCGGCGACGGGCGTGCTGCTGCCGGCGCCCGGCAGTGCGGCTGGCGGCGCCGCGCCGGCCATGCCGTCGATGTCGAATTCTCCCGAACAATAATCCATGAGGCTCGTGATGCGCCCGTTCCGTCCGTTGCTCGCGGCTATTGCCGTTCTCGCGATCTATGTCCTGCCCGCCGAGGCGATCGAGATCAAGGAAGTGAAGAGCAAGGGCGGCATCACCGCCTGGCTCGTCGAGGATCACACCAATCCGCTCATCGCCATGCAGTTCTCCTTCCAGGGCGGGGCGGCGAACGATCCCAAGGGCAAGGAAGGCACCGCCTATTTCATCACCGCGATGATGGACGAGGGGGCCGGCGATCTCGATTCGGCCGCCTTCCAGACGAAGCGCGACGATCTGGCGATGAAGATGTCCTTCGATTCGAGCTTCGACCAGTTCCAGGGCTCGTTCCAGACGCTCTCCGCCAAGCGCGACGAATCCTTCGCGCTGCTCAAGCTCGCGCTCGCCAAGCCGCGCTTCGACAAGGACCCGATGGACCGGGTGCGCGACCAGCTCCTGGTCGGCGCGCGCCAGAACGAGGAGCAGCCGGACAATATTTCATCGAGCGCCTGGATGGTGAAGGCCTTCGGCGATCATCCCTATGCACGGGAATCGGAAGGCACCGTCAAGTCGCTGGCGACCATCACCCAGGACGATCTGCGCGCCATGCACAAGCAGCTCTTCTCGCGCAAGGGCCTGAAGGTCGCCGTCGTCGGCGATATCGACGAGGCGACGCTCGCCAGGCTTCTGGATGAGACCTTCGGCGATCTGCCCGACACCGAGCCGCCGAAGCCCGCGCCGATGATCCATGTCGCGGACAAGGCCTCGACCCAGGTGATCGACCGCGACATTCCGCAGAGCATCATCACCTTCGGCCATGACGGCATCCTGCGCAAGGATCCGGATTTCATCCCGGCCTATGTCACGAGCTTCATCCTGGGCGGCGGCGGCTTCGGCTCGCGCCTCACCGAGGAAGTGCGCGAGAAGCGCGGCCTCACTTATGGCGTGTCGATCGGGCTTTATCCCTTCGATCATGCCGGCCTGGTTTTCGGCCAGCTGGGCACGCGCAACGAGAAAGCCGGCGAGGCGCTCACCGTCGTCAAGGACACGATGAAGAAATTCGCCGATGAAGGTCCGACCGCCGCCGAGCTCGCCGAGACCAAGACCTATCTCACCGGCTCCTACGCGCTGCGCTTCGATTCCAACGCCAAGATCGCCAGCCAGCTGCTCGCCATCCAGCAGGACAATCTCGGCATCGACTACATCAACCGCCGCAACGGCATGATCGAGGCGGTGACGCTGGACGAGGCGAAGGCCCAGGCCAAGAGCATCTCCAATCCCGACAAGCTGATCGTCACGGTGGTCGGCAAGCCGGTGGGAATCGCGCCCTCGGCGAATTGAACCTAAAGAGCGAGCACGGCTCTCCTGCAATTCCTCCTTCTCCCGCGTGCGGCAGGACTGTCCGGGAAAAATTATGGGATGTCGGAGAAAGCGGCGTAAATCACGTAGGTGGAACTCATCTTCAATCGCCGAGACTCAGAATTCAATCCAGATTTTCCCCTTCTCCCGCTTGCGGGAGAAGGTGCCCGACAGGGCGGATGAGGGTGTTGG
>JBMOOM010000036.1:0-10786 GCA_049323275.1 Pseudomonadota bacterium | reverse complement strand
AATTCACGGATTCCGGAACCATCCACGTCAATACGGGCTCTCTGCAAGGCGGCGGCGCCGGCGGCACGGGCGGAACCGGCGGCGCCGCCGATGCGTGGAGCAACGCGACGGGCAGCTTCAGCGTGACGGCCACGGGCGGCACGGGCGGCGCCGGCGGAGACGGCGGCGCAGCTCTGCTTTTTTCGGGCGCCGATGCGGCTTTCACCAACCAGGGCGTTTCGGCCCTGGTGACCGGCACGAAGGGAGGCGATGGCGGCGTCGGCGGTCTCGGCGCGGCCACGGCCGTTCCGTCCGGCAGCGGGAGCGTCTCGGTCACCGGTATCGGCGGCACCGGCGGCGCGGGTGGAACCGGCGGCGCCGGCGTCGTCTTCTCCGGTGCCGGGGCCGGCTTGAGCAATGAGGGCGGGATTGTCGGCGGCGCAGGTGGGGTCGGCGGTCAGGCCGCGGCGGGCTTTCCGATGATCATCGGCGGCAGCACCCAGCCGACGCTCACCAACATGGTCGGGACCGGCGGCAAGGGCGGCGAGGGCGGCGCCGGCGTCGTCGTCACGGGGACCGGCGGGCGTTTCGTCAATGCCGGAACGATCACCGGCGGGGCTGGTGGCGCCGGTGGCGCGGCCTCGACCAACGCCACCGGCGGCAGAGGCGGCGACGGCGGCGCGGGCGGCGCAGGACTGCAGATCTCGTCCGGCGGCGTGGTCGAGATTTCCGGCCGGGTCCAGGGCGGCAAAGGCGGAAATGGCGGCGTCAGCAACAGACGGCCGACCTCCATCGGCGGCTCCGGCGGGACCGGCGGCGCCGGCATCATCGCGCAGGGCGCGATCATCTCGGTGGCGAGCACCGGCGTGATCCAGGGCGGCCAGGGCGGCACTGCGACCACGGGCGGCACGAATGGCATGGATGGCAGCGGCGGCTTCGGCGTCAGCGGCAGCTCTCTCACCATCGTCAACGCCGGCACCATCTCGGGCGGCGTCGCCAGAAACGGCGTGACGCGGACCGACGCCATCCGGTTCACCGGCGGTACCAACAGCCTCACCATCACGTCGACGGCGCGGATCAGTGGCCGTGTCGTCGCCTTCTCCACGGCTGATATATTTGCCCTGGGCGGCGCGACGGATGGCACATTCGATGTCTCGGCATTGGGCGCGTCGGCGCAATATCGCGGCTTCGGCCTTTTCGAGAAGACCGGCGCCAGCGTCTGGACGCTGACCGGCATGACCACGGCTCTGACGCCCTGGACCATCAGGGAAGGCACCCTGTCGATCGCGCAGGACGGAAGCCTTGGCGATGCGGCGGGCAGCCTGACCTTCGATGGCGGCGCATTGGCGACGACGGCGAGCTTCGCGACCAGCCGGAACACGACGCTCGAGGCGGGCGGCGGCGTCTTCGCCCCCTCTGACGACACCACCTTCACGCATAAGGGCGTCATCTCCGGCGCCGGACAGCTGACGGCAGCCGGGCCGGGAACGCTGATACTGGCCGGCTCCAACACTTATCAGGGCGGCACGCGCCTCGCCGCGGGCATCCTGCAGGTGGCCGCGAATGGAAGTCTCGGCGACATTGCAGGCGGCCTGACCTTCAATGGCGGTACGCTCGCCACGACCGCGAGCTTCGACAGCGGCCGGTCCGTGACATTGGAAGCCAGCGGCCGATTCGATGTCGCCGCCGATACGCGGCTTGGGCTCGGCGGCGTCATCGACGGGACGGGCGATCTGATCAAACTTGGCGCCGGCACGCTGGTCCTCGCCGGCAGCAATCTCTATGCCGGCGACACGCTGGTCGCCCGAGGCACGCTGATCGGCAACAGCGCGTCGATCCGCGGCGATATCGGCAATGGCGCGACCGTCGTGCTCGACGAGGCGGGAAATGCCAGTTTCGACGGCGATGTCGTCGGCCTAGGCGATGTCGAGGGAACGATGATCAAGCGCGGCTCGGGCGCATTGACTCTGACCGGCGCCTCGATGCTCGACTGGAGGATCGAAGCCGGCAGTCTAGTCACCTCGGCGGCGCGCTACGCCGGCGATGCCGATATCGGCGCCGATGGCCGTCTCGTCTTCAATGACGAGGATGCCGCCTCCTATGACGGCGTCGTTTCGGGCGCCGGCGATTTTGTCGTCCGCGGCGGCGGCGCCCTGACGCTCACCGGCGACAGTTCCGGCTTTGCCGGCATGACCACCGTCGAGGGCGCCACCTTGCTGATCGGCGATGCGAGCGGCGCCGGCAAGCTCGGCGGCTCCATGCTGGTCGGCGCCGGCGGCAGGCTCGGCGGTTCCGGCACGCTGGGATCGGGGCCGGGGTCGCTGGTGACGCTCGCTTCCGGAGCGGTGCTCGCGCCTGGCAATTCGATCGGCACGCTGACCATGGACGGCGATCTCGTCTTCCAGGCGGAGGCGCGCTTCGAGGTCGAAGTCGAACCGGCGGGCGTCGGGTCTGATCTCGTCACCGTCAGCGGCGATGCCACGCTCGAAGGCGGCGCGGTCGCTCATATCGGCGCCGGCGGCGCCTACCGGCTGCGTTCTCGTTACACGATCCTGTCGGCGGACGGCACGCTGTCGGGCCGCTTCGACAGCGTCACTTCCGACTTCGCGTTCCTGACGCCCGATCTGGTCTATGATTATGCGGCCGGCACCGTCGCGCTCGATCTCAAGCGCAACGACGTGGAGTTTTCGGATGCGGCCCGGACCCGCAATCAGCGGGCGACGGCGCGGGCCATCGAGAGCATCGGGATCGATGCCGCCCATCCGGTCTATGACGCCATCGCGCTGCTGCCTGACGATGGCGAACTCATTCGCGCCAGCTTCGATGCGCTGTCGGGCGAGATTCATGCCTCGATCAAGACGGCGCTGATCGACGACAGCCGCTTCGTGCGTGACGCGGCGAATGATCGCCTGCGCACCGTCGCGGCGCTGGGGCTGGAACGTGCCGCGCTGTGGGGCCGCGGATTCGGCGCCTGGGGTCATAGCGACGGCGATGGCAACGCGGCGGATTTCGAGCGTTCGACGGGCGGGTTTCTCGTCGGCCTCGACGCGCCGGTCATCGGCGCCTGGCGGGCCGGCGCGCTGGCCGGCTACAGCGACAGCAGCTTCGACCTCGACGATCGCCGCTCCTCGGGCGCGAGCGACAATTATCATCTGGGCGTCTATGGCGGCGGCGCCGTAGGCCCGCTCGCTCTGCGCCTTGGCGCCGCCTATTCCTGGAATGACATCACGACGCGCCGCGAGATCGACTTTCCCGGCTTCACCGACGAGCTCGAGGGCGACTACGATGCCGGTACGGCGCAAGTCTTCGGCGAGATCGGCTATGGCGTGGAGCTGGAAGGCATCGAAGCCGAGCCTTTCGCCAATCTGGCCTATGTGACTCTCGACACCGACGGCTTTGCCGAGAAGGGCGGCGCTGCGGCGCTTCAAAGCGACGGCCAGGGGACGGACGCGACCATCGCGGCCCTTGGCCTCAGAGCCTCGGCGGGTTTTGCGCTCGGCGATCTGGATATTGCCGCGCGGGGTCTGCTCGGCTGGCGCCATGCTTTCGGCGATGTGACCCCGCTCGCCACCCAGGCTTTTTCGCTCGGCGATGATTTCAGCGTTGCCGGGGTGCCGATCGCCCGCGACGCCGTCGCGGTGGAGGCGGGCATCGAAGCGCGGCTGTCCGAGCGTGCCACGCTCGGCCTATCCTATGACGGCCAGCTCGCTTCCGATTCCGCCGATCATTCGGTGCGCGCCAGTCTGAGCCTGGGGCTCTAATTCCCCGGCTTCTGGGCGACCAGCATGTAGTTCACGTCCATGTCGCGGGCGCGGCGCCATTCGCCCGAGAAGGGATTATAGGTGACGCCGGTGCGGTCGAGCTGCTTCAGCCCGCTTTGCGTCAGCCAGGCCTCGAGCTCGTCGGGCGTGATGAACTTCTCCCATTGATGGGTGCCCTTGGGCAGCCAGCCCAGCACATATTCGGCGCCGATGATGGCCAGGCCGAAAGACTTTAGCGTCCGGTTGAGCGTCGCCACGAAGAGGAGTCCGCCGGGCTTGAGCAGCCGGGCGCAGGTCTGGACGAAGGCCGAGGGGTCGGCGACGTGCTCGATCACTTCCATATTGAGGATGACGTCGAAGGTCTCGCCCGTCTCCGCCAGCGCCTCGGCGGTCATGGCGCGGTAGTCGATGGCGAGATCCTGCTCGCTCGCATGGACGCTGGCGGTCGCGATGTTCTTTTCCGAGGGGTCGATGCCGGTGATCCCGGCCCCGAGCCTCGACATCGGCTCGGTCAGGAGGCCGCCGCCGCAGCCGATGTCGAGGAAACGCAGATTCTCGAAGGGGCGCCGGGCGAAGGGGTCGCGGGCGAAGCGGGCCGCCACCTGCTCCTTGATGTAAGCGAGCCGGACCGGATTGAAGACATGCAGGACCGCGAATTTACCTTTCGGATTCCACCATTCGGCGGCGATTTTCGAGAATTTCTCCACCTCGGCGGGATCGAGGCTCGGGGCATGCGGGACAGGGGTCATCTTGGCTCCAGAATGTCGTATCCCATTATTGCATAGAGGGGCCCCCTCATCTATGAGTACGCCGCGCCGCATCCCACCCTTAATTCAAGGTTCTAGGACAAGGCGTGCCGGGCCCGTCGGGGACCCCGAGCGCGTGACGAAAGAGGTTTTGGGCCATGGGCCGCTTGGTAATGAAATTCGGGGGCACTTCCGTCGCGGATATCGAGCGAATCCGCAACGTGGCGCGCCATGTGGAGCGCGAAGTCAAGGCCGGCCACGAGGTGGCCGTCGTCGTTTCCGCCATGTCGGGCACGACCGACCGGCTCGTCGGCTGGTGCCGCGAAGCCGCCGCCGTTCATGATGCGCGCGAATATGACGCGATCGTCGCCTCGGGAGAGCAGGTCACCTCCGGCCTTCTCGCCATCGTGCTGCAGGACATGGGCATTCCGGCCCGCTCCTGGCAGGGCTGGCAGATCTCGGTGAAAACCGACGGCGTCCATGGTGCGGCGCGCATCGCCGCCATCGACGCGTCCGAATTGCGCAAGCGCATGGAGCAGGGCCAGGTCGCGGTGGTGGCCGGCTTCCAGGGCATCGGTCCCGACAAGCGAATCACAACTCTCGGCCGCGGCGGCTCGGATACTTCGGCGGTGGCGCTGGCCGCCGCGCTCGAGGCACGCTGCGACATTTATACCGATGTCGACGGGGTCTACACGACCGATCCGCGCATCGACAGCAAGGCGCGCAAGCTCGAACGCGTCTCCTATGAGGAGATGCTGGAAATGGCCTCCCTCGGCGCCAAGGTGCTGCAGACGCGGTCGGTTGAACTGGCCATGGTCTACAAGGTACCCTTGCAGGTGCGCTCGAGCTTCGAGGCGCCCGACGCCGCCAATCAGAACCGGCCGGACGGCTCGGGCCCCGGAACACTCGTATGCGATGAGGACAGTATCGTGGAACAACATGTGGTCAGCGGCATCGCCTATTCGAAAGACGAAGCCAAGGTCTCCATCCGCAAGGTGAAGGACAAGCCGGGCGTCTCGGCCTCGATCTTCGGCCCGCTCGCGGAGGCCGATATCAGCGTCGACATGATCGTCCAGAACGTCTCGACCGACGGCGAGACCGCCAACATCACCTTCACGCTGGCGCGCAAGGACCTGCGCAAGGCGCTGGAGGTTCTCCAGGGCCTGAAGGACAAGGTCGGCTATCACGAGCTCACCCATTCCGTCGACGTGTCCAAGGTGTCGGTGGTCGGCATCGGCATGCGCAGCCATGCCGGCGTCGCCGCCAAGATGTTCAAGTCGCTGGCCGAGAAGGGCATCAACATCCAGGCGATCACCACCTCGGAGATCAAGATCAGCGTGCTCATCGACGAAGCCTATACCGAGCTCGCCGTCCGGGCCCTGCACAGCGCCTATGGTCTTGAGGGAGCCAACTGAGGCGATGATGGGCGTGCTTGGCCATGAACGATTTACGCCGATCCTCGGGAAACCGGTAATTCCGGTTTCCCCGATTGGCGTATGTCATCGCCAAGCCGCCGCCCTGACGATGGCGCGGAGCGCACACGAGGACACCGCCTGATGGTCACTTCCGCCTTAGGCCCGCGTGTTCTTCTCAGAAGACTCCGCGAGGTCATGGCGGAGCCGGAGGAGGCGCAGAAGCGGCTCGACAAGATCGTCGTCCTGATCGCGTCCAACATGGTCGCGGAGGTCTGCTCCATCTATGTGATGCGGCCGGGCCAGGTCCTGGAGCTTTATTCCACCGAAGGCCTCAAGCGCGAGGCCGTCCATCTGTCGAAACTGAAAGTCGGCGAAGGCCTCGTCGGCAGCATCGCGGCGGAAGCGCAGCTTCTCAACCTCGCCGACGCCCAGGCGCATCCGGCCTTCAAATACCTGCCGGAGACCGGCGAAGAAGCCTATCACTCCTTCCTCGGCGTGCCGATCCTGCGCAACGGCATCGTCATCGGCGTGCTGGTGGTGCAGAACCGCACCCGGCGCCACTATACCGATGAGGAAGAAGAGGCGCTGCAGACGACGGCGATGGTCTTGGCCGAGATCATCGCCTCGGGCGGCCTCACCGATGTGGCGCGCGCCGTCGCGGCCGACATCGCCCATGTGCGCAGCCATCATGTGAAGGGCGAGGCGCTGGCCGACGGCATCGCGCTCGGCCATGTCGTCCTGCACGAGCCGCGCGTGGTGGTCGAGAATCTCATCGCCGAGAACATCCCCAAGGAAAAGCTCCGCCTCGACGGCGCCATCGAGCAATTGCGCGCCCAGATCGACGAGCTGATCGACGGCACCGACACGCGCGGCGGCGAATATTCGGAAGTGCTCGAGACCTTCCGCATGTTCGCGCATGACCGCGGCTGGGTGAACAAATTGCGCGAGACGGTCGAGACCGGCCTCACCGCCGAAGCGGCGGTCGAGCGCGTGCAGAGCGACAACCGCGCCCGCATGATGCGCACGCCCGATCCCTATCTGCGCGAGCGCATGCATGATCTCGACGATCTCGCCAATCGGCTGTTGCGCATCCTGACCGGCCAGATCGCCACCGCCTCGCGCGGCGATCTTCCGCAGAACGCCATCGTGGTGGCGCGCAATATGGGGCCGGCCGAGCTCCTCGATTACGACCGCACGAAATTGCGCGGCGTCATCCTGGAGGAGGCCGGTCATACCAGCCATGTGGCGATCGTGGCGCGGGCGCTCGGCATTCCGGCCATGGGCCAGAGCGAAGGCATCATCGATGTCGTCGACACCGGCACGCCGATTATCCTCGACGGCACCACGGGCGAGGTCTATGTGCGGCCGTCGCCCGAGATCGAGCGGGCCTATGCCGACAAAGCGCGCTTCAATGCCAGGCGTCAGGCGCAGTTCGCGGCCTTGCGCGAGACGCCCGCCGTGACGCGCGACGGGGTGAAGATCGATCTCGGCATCAATGCCGGCCTGCTGGTCGACCTGCCGCATCTGCACGATTCGGGTGCCGAGAGCATCGGCCTGTTCCGCACCGAGCTGCAATTCATGATGGCGCAGCATTTTCCGCGCCTCGATGCGCAGGTGCGCCACTATCGCAGCATTCTCGCCGCCGCCAATGAGCGGCCGGTCACTTTCCGCACGCTCGATATCGGCGCCGACAAGCTTCTGCCCTATCTGCGCCAGGTGAAGGAGGACAATCCGGCCATGGGCTGGCGCGCCATCCGCATGGCGCTCGACCGGCCGGCGCTGCTGCGCCTGCAGCTTCGGGCGCTGCTCAAGGCCGGCGCCGGGCAGACCCTGCGGGTGATGTTCCCGATGATCGCCGAGGTGCATGAGCTCCTCATGGCCAAGGCGATGCTCGAGAACGAGAAGCGCTATCTCAAGAAGCACGGCTACAAGATTCCGGCCAGGATCGAGCTCGGCGCCATGATCGAGGTGCCGGCGCTGGTGTGGCAGCTCGACCAGCTCCTGCCCGAGCTCGACTTCGTCTCCATCGGCTCGAACGACCTGGTGCAGTTCCTCTATGCATCGGACCGCGGCAATCCGCGTCTCGCGCATCGCTATGATCCGCTGAGCCCGGCGGTGCTGAAAGCCATCCGCGCCATCGTGCTGGCGGGCCAGAAGCATGGCGTTCATGTCAATCTGTGCGGCGAGATGGCCGGCCGGCCGATCGAGGCGATGGCGCTGATCGGCCTCGGCCTCACCTCGATCTCGATGGCGCCCGCGGCGATCGGCCCGGTCAAGACCATGATCCTGTCGGCCGACCGGGCGAAATTGTGGGACTTCATGGAGCCGCTGCTGGCCCGGCCCGACCATTCGCTGCGCGAGGCGCTCGCCTCTTACGCGAAGTCGGCCGGCATCCGATTGATTTAACGTATAGATCACGATCACTTCAGGCCTCGACGGCCTGAAGTGATATACGTGATCGAAAAATTTAATTTGGCGCATGATCGGACGGAAAACCGGCGTCCACTTTTCCTGATCATGCGCCAGGACGGGGCGGCGTTAGCCTTCTGCTTACCATTCTGAGGCATCTTCAGGCGAGTGTTAGCGTTACCGGCGGGTTAAGGCCGGTTGTCTGGAGAAGTGCTCCATGGATGCAGTTTCCGCCGATCTCGACCGCGACGATCCCGCGCTGGGCGATGCGACCCCGTTCTTCCGGCCGAAGCCTGACGGCGATCTCAATCCGGCCGGCGAGGCGGGCTGGTACCTGCAGCGCGAGCGCGAAAAGCGCGGGCTGAGCCTCGACCAGATCGGCGAGGCCACCGGCATTCATCCCTATCATGTCGAGGCCATCGAGCGGGGCGACCTGACGCGCCTGCCGGAGCGGCTCCAGGCGCTCGAAATGGTCGGCATCTATGGCGAGTATATGGGCTTCGAGCCCGAGCCGCTGGTCACTCATTACGCGGCCTTCCTGCCGCGCCCGGCGGTGGCCGGCGCCAAGGCGCATCCGGCCAATCCAGGCCCTCTGTCGAGCGCCAAGATTCTCAAATTCGGCAAGCTGCCGCCTTTCCCGCGCTTCAACATCAAGTCCTTCCCGGGTGGTGCCGGCGGCGTGATCGGCTCCTGCTTCGGCGCCGTCCTTCTCTTCGCCACCGCGAGCTGGCTGATGCAGCCGGTGCCCAATGCGGGTTCCGATCAGCAGGTCGCCCAGGAGGAGACGCTGCCCGAAAACGATCCGATGCCCACCGCCTCCACCGGCGAGAGCCAGACCAGCGTGGCGGTGAGCGAAGAGCCGATGCCCGAGGCGGAAGAGCCGAAGGTCACGGAAGAGACCGCCACCACCAGCCAGGACCCGGCGAGCGAAGAGGATTCGCTGTCCGGCATCGGCGCCCTGATCCAGGACAATTTCGAGGCGCCGGCGACCGCCAAGCCGGGCCAGGCCGCGGCGCCGGTGCCGACGCCCAACAAGCCGGCCGCTTCCAAGCAGACGGCGGCGGCGCAGCCCGCGGGTGAAGAGGGGGCGCGTCTGGTCCTCAAGGCCAAGGCGCCGGTCTGGGTGCGCATCGAAGACGCCCAGGGCAATGTGGTCATGACCCAGATGCTGCGCGGCGGCGACACCTACAGCGTGCCGAACCGTCCGGGCCTGGTGGTGATCGCGCGCGACGGCGGCCTGCTCTCTTATATGATCGATGGCCGCGAGCGCGGCATATTGGGCGTCCCCGGCCAGATCCTGGTCGGCCAGCCGCTCGACATCCCGACGCTCGAAAAGCGCGGCTGACATCGCAGAATTGCGAAAATGGCGGGGGTCTTAGCGCGTGATCAGGAAAAGTGGGCACCGGTTATCCGTCCGATCACGCGCTAACTATTAGATCGCGATCACGTTTATCACTTTAGGTCGATCCGACCTGAAGTGATCGTGATCGAGCTTCCGCCATTTCCTTTTCGGCGAAGTTTGCTCTACAAGCCCGCCATCATGAGTGCCATTCCGCAAGCCAAGCTCGACCGCATCCAGCAGCGTTTCGCCGTCATCGAGGCGGAACTCGCGCAGGGCGCCTCGGGCGAGACCTTCGTCAAGCTGTCGAAGGAATATGCCGAGCTCAACCCGGTGGTTGCGGCCGCCAAGGGGCTCGCAAAAGCGCGCGCCGACCTGGCCGGGCTCGAGGAGATGATCCAGTCGGGCGACAAGGACATGGCCGAGATGGCCGAGGCCGAGAAGCCCGATCTCGTGAAGCGCATCGACGAGCTCGAGCAGCAGCTGAAGATCCTGCTTCTGCCCAAGGACGCGGCGGACGAGCGCAATGTCATCCTCGAAGTGCGCGCCGGAACCGGGGGCGACGAGGCGGCGATCTTCGTCGGCGATCTCTTCCGCATGTATCAGCGCTATGCCTCGATCCAGGGCTGGCGCGTCGAGGTGATCTCGGCGAGCGACGGCGATCATGGCGGCTACAAGGAAATCATCGCCACCATCACCGGGGCGGGAGCCTATGCAAGGCTCAAATTCGAATCGGGCGTGCACCGGGTGCAGCGCGTGCCCGAGACCGAGGCGCAGGGGCGCATCCATACTTCGGCGGCGACGGTGGCGGTGCTGCCCGAGGCCGAGGAGGTCGACATCGAGATCAACGACGCCGATCTGCGCATCGACGTCTATCGCTCCTCGGGGCCGGGCGGCCAGTCCGTCAACACCACCGACAGCGCGGTGCGCATCACCCATCTTCCGACCGGCCTCGTCGTCGCCCAGCAGGACGAGAAGTCGCAGCACAAGAACAAGGCCAAGGCGCTGAAGATCCTGCGCGCCCGGCTCTACGAGCGCGAGCGCCAGCGTCTCGACGCCGAGCGCTCCGCCGCCAGGCGGGGCCAGATCGGCTCGGGCGACCGCTCGGAGCGCATCCGCACCTATAATTTCCCGCAA
>JBMOOM010000035.1:0-10805 GCA_049323275.1 Pseudomonadota bacterium | reverse complement strand
CGGAGCGGGCGATGAAGAGGCCACGGCCGTAGACTTCGTCTGGGACGGCAACGACGAAATGGACAGCGCTTCTGGCGATGGATGGGCCGAGCTGCGGCCCGATCGCTCACTCAAAGGACAAATCTGCCTCCAGGGCGGCGACGAAGCCAGCTTCACCGCCCGCCCTTGGAACACTTCTTCAACAGCCTGCTAGTGCGCCATTCACGGGAGAGAGATAGCCAAAGGCGGCGGCCACCATGCCACTGCCGGAGAGTGTCAGTCCGATTGCAATGCTCTGAAGCGCTATCCTACGGCTACGCCGCGCAATCAGGAGTGCTGGTACGATCGCGTCAAGACTGTCTCTGAGAATGATGACGTCCGCGGTTTCAGAAGAGGCGGCAGCGCCCTTTGCGCCCATGGCAACACCCACATTCGCTGCCGCCAAAGCCGGAGCGTCATTTATGCCATCTCCTACCATCATCACAGCGCCATGTTTTGCTTCTGCCCGGACGATGGCGACCTTGGCGTCAGGATCGAGATCACCCATGACCACGTCAATCGCGAGATCCCGGGCTATTGCGTCCACTACTGCCTGACGGTCGCCACTGGCTAGAATGATGCGCTGGATATCCATCCGGCGGAGCGAGTCGAGCAGCGATGAAATGCCGTCTCGCGGCATGTCGGCAAGGCCGAAGACAGCAACCACCTCTCCGTCGATAGCCAGGGCGGAGAGCACCATCTCGGCTCCCGTCGTCGTCATCAGCTTATCGCTGCGGGCGTGTTTCCTGACATAGTCGAGTCCGCCTACAGTTACCGTCCTGCCTTCGACTTTACCCATCAGGCCCTCCCCAGGCGTTTCGATGACATCGTTTGGAGGGGTGAGAGCCAATCGTCGGGATTTTGCCTCGGCCACCAGCGCCTTTGCGATGGGATGGGTTGAGCCTTGATCGAGTGAGGCTGCCAGTCGTAGAGCTTCATCCTCCGGAAGTGGACCTGTTGCCTTGGTGACGACAAGTCTGGGGGTGCCGCCAGTCAGCGTCCCGGTCTTGTCAAAGACGATAGTACGAATATCCGCCATCAGTTCCAGAATTGCTCCGCCCTTCACCAGCACACCAATTCTTGCAGCTCGCGAGAGACCCGCGACAATCGCGACGGGAACGGCGAGGATCAACGGGCAAGGTGTGGCGACGACGAGGACACTCAAGCCGCGAACCGGATCATTAGCCAAAGCCCAGGAAGCGCCAGCTAAGGCGACTGTAGCAAGGAGAAAAGCCAGAGCGTAGCGATCGGACATACGGGTAATCGGAGCCTTCGAGAGTTTGGCTCGCTCGACAAGACGTACTACGCCGGCATAAGTACTTTCCTGTGCCGTGTGTGACGCAATCATCGTAAAGGGCCGACCGACATTCCCGGCGCCGCTCAGTACCTGCAGGCCATTCTGAGCTTTCACCGGCAAGGCCTCACCGGTAAGACTCGCATAATCCAACAAAGCATCACTCTGAAGAGTGCCGTCGACAGGCACGACTTCGCCACTGCGCACCACGATGCGATCTCCAGGGATGAGGGTTTCTACGCCGACTTCTTCGAGACCCTTACTTGAATAACGCATTGCGTTATGCGGTACGCGTTCAAGTAACGCAGACATCTCACGCCCAGCGCGTCGGTCGGCGAAGCTTTCGAGGAATTGGCCGCCGGCATACATAATCGCGACCACATTCGCCGCGAGACTCTCGCCTAGCAATAGAGCTGCAGACATTGATAGAGCGGCGGTGATGTCAAGGCCGACATCGCCCCGTCTGAGGCTTTGGATAATCTGAATGGCCAACGTGAAAAGTACGGGAAGGGTGCCAATGGTCCAAATAAGGCTGGATACTGGGATGTCGCCAGTACCGGGGAGCCAAAGGCCAGCACCAAGACAAACCAGGGAGATCAGCAGAATAGCTGTAGTCAGTCCATGGGAGCGATTGGTATTTGTGTTGGCCTTTCCATGGGAAGTGGCTTCTAATGTTGCCATATTCAGATTCGCCATTGACACTTGTATCGTCATTCAATTGCCGACCTCAGCGCGATCGCTCTGAGGTTCCCTCGTATCTTTCTTCCGCCAAATATCTGGCGCACTACCAATGTTCGGGAACCGCGCTAGAGAGTAATAGTGGCGTGCAAGTGAATTCATTCGCATTGATGTCGGTCAAAGCGGATCGAAGTGAAATCGCGCCATTTTTCGAACGACAGTCGGCCTGCGGTCGATCAGATGCCCAATCAAAATTGGCCGGCAGCCTGATACCTCATTGACCCAAATCAAAGCCCTGATCGATATCAGCGGATATGATCCATCATCATCCCGTAGAGGAGGTAATCATGGACAAGCGGATACTTGTGGCCACTGACGGTGCTGAACATTCCCGGATAGCGATATCTAATGCGACAGATCTGGCAAGGCGCGCCGGAGCCGAATTGATTGTCGCTCTTGTGAATGTCGCGCTTGGCGGCATTCGCGGACCACTCCTCTACTCTCATGAAGATGCGGAAGCCCAGAGCATCGTGCATCTGGGTGCTGAAGAGGCTCGCCGTGCCGGCGTCGCCACCGTCAAGGAGGTTGTCATCGCCAGCCGCGAGGCGGATTCAGGCATTGTTCAGTACGCCGACGAGAAAAAGGTCGACCATATCGTCGTCGGTACTGGTGACAAGGGCGGGGTATCGCGCCTCGTGCTCGGATCGGTGGCCGCCGACATTGCCCGGCGCGCGCACTGCACCGTGACGATAGCGCGCTGAGCCACACGGTGAGCTGTTCCATGCCCCGTTCGGTCTTGAGGCTGGCGCCTTTCCTGGTGCCGCTGACGATGTCTTTGGCGGGGGCGGTATCGGCCGGAGAAACCGAAGAGCGCGGCCGTGTCATCGCCGAGGCCAATTGTGCGAGATGCCACAATATTGCTGCTGCCGGTGACAGTCCATTTCCGCCGGCGCCGCCCTTCCGCATCATTGCCCGCATGTATCGAGCCTCCGACCTTGAGGAGGCTTTCGTGGAAGGGATCGTCGTCGGCCATCCCGCGATGCCGGAATTCACGATGACAGCCACCCAGGCGGCCGCGCTGTCGACCTTCATCGATAGTCTCGGCCGGTAGGCAGCCTGCCGCGCAACCAATCCTCAGTGCGAGAAGATGACCGGGCATTTCATGCCGGCCAGCACGGACCTCGTGGCGCCGCCGAGAATGAGTTCGCTCAGGCGCGAATGCCCGTAGGCTCCCATCACCAGCAAGCCTGCGTGGCTATCCGTGGCCATCTTCAGCAGAATACTCCCGGCTTCTTCGCCCCCAGAGACGATGGGCTCGAACGTGGTATTGATCCCATGACGCGACAATCCGGTGGCAAGCTCGCTCTCCGGGGCGCCTCGCACATAAGGATGTGTCTTGTCCGGATCGATCGATACGACCCGTACGCTCCTGGCCTTCTTCAGGATCGGTACGCTGTCGAATGCCGCGCGTGCAGCCTCGCGCGTTCCACTCCAGCCGACAATGGCCAGATCCGGAACCAGCTTTGTGTCACCAGTTCTCGGCACGACAATCGTCGGCCGGCCAGCGGACAAGATCACCCGTTCGGCAAAGTTGCGGTCGACGGCGAACAGGTCATGATTGTCGGTGGGTTGGTTGATGACGGCGATGTCGCACCGGCGAACGCGATCTATGACATGCGCGCAAATATCGGGACTTGCCGACTCGACGGCTTCGAAATCGCCGCGAATGCCGAAGTTCTCCAGCGTGGATTCGAAGCTCTTGCGAAGGCTCCATTCGGCCTTCCGGAATGCATTGTGCCGGTCTTCGAAGACGACAGGCTCAAAACCGACGCCAGCATAGATTTCGATGGCTGGAACGACATAGAGGCCCTGGAGATGGGCGCCATGATCGCGCGCCAATCCGGCCGCGCTTTCCAGGAGGGCAGCATTGCGGTCGAGGTCGTTGAGGCTGACCAGAATGGTTCTGTAGGACATTCATCACTCCGTCGAGAATTCGAAGTGCCAGGTTATGCAGTCAGCCTGGGAAGTCTTTGACCGAGGTCAAAGGCGGCCTAGCCGCTCTGCTTGCAGGCAATTGTTGGCTTGACGTCGATCAAGGCGGTTTCGCGTCGACGGGATAAACTGGAAAAATGGGCAGATTTCTTGAGGCGCATGATTGGGCAAGGATAGCCGCGGGACTGGTTTGCGTCCTGGGCTTGGCAGGGCCGCCTAAGGCGCAAGCTCGCGATGGTGACGGAGCTCTGTTGGCGATCTTCGCCCAACGAGGACAATTTGCTGCCGGCATGATGTGTTATTCGACGGGGAGCGAAGCCGTTCCGCGCGATTTGCCGCAATGCCGGACAGCTGAAGTTCTGCGCGGCGATATGTGCCGGCGCGCCAATTCAGGCCTCATCAACCAGGACGTTATCGCTTTTGACGTCACCGCATGGCCGCGGCAGGCCATAGCTACCCTCGCAACCGAGATTCGGCTGATGGAGGACCCGTTGAACTACGATTTCGCCGAGGCAAAGGTCATTGGCCGTCCTCTGCGCAGAGTCGAGGAGAACGCCGAAGGCGAGTTGCTTCGGGAGTCCGACTTCGAACTTGGCGCCGGCTGCTATCTGCTGATGAAAATTGCTCGGCCAGACAGGCATTCTGGTAGCTGACCAGTCGACTCTTCGATGAGTGTGACTAGCCTCGTTAGGGTTCGACTTGCAAGGATTCAATATATCTGACGATCCCCATCACCTGATGCTCGACTCGTCTTTCGGCGGCTTTTGCTTCAGCGATAGAAGTGCCGTCATCCATTGCTTCATCCATCAGCCAATCGCCCCAGACCGGCATTTCCCGCGTTCCATGCGATTGCGTCATTTTGAGGCCGAGAATCCAGTCATATACGGCCTTCCGGTCGAATGTCCCGTGAGCCCTCTGCTTGATGCGCGTAAGGTCGGGTGGAATCTTGGTGAGATTCTTCGCAAGCGGCCCGTTTCCCTTTGCGTCGGCATTGTGACAGTCGGCGCACAGGGCACGGAAGTCATCACGAGCTGTCCTCGATCCGGCGTGAGCGAGTACGCCTGAGCAGGCGAATACCGTGGCAGCAACAACGGCGACCGTCGTCGATCTGTTTGCTTTCACTGACGTCTCCTGTCGATTTTCGGTCGATTAGATGATTATCCGGCGGTGGGCAGTCTCGCGCCTTGATCCCGATCAATTCACCGCAGGCCAGTTCGGCGGCCAATTCGGCGTCATCCGCACGGAACCGCGCGATTGATTCAAGTCAAGACCGCTCGTGCCGGAATGGTTTAGCCACGTTACAGATCAATGCCTCTATGGAGATGAACCCGTGGCCTGTCGCAGCACCTTGGTCGACAACCGAGAATATCCATGGGTTCGCGGCGAGATTCGCGCGGGCGCGCTGACATGATCAGTCGACGCCGCTGGCTCGCTGCCGTCCTGCCTATCGCCCTCGTCGGGGCAGGCTATCTCTACTGGCAGCATTTGGTCGGCAATGAGCTGCCGGCGGGCATAGCCAGCGGCAACGGCCGTATCGAGGCGGTGGAGATCGACATCTCGACGAAGTCTCCGGGTCGCATCAAGCAGATATTCGTCGCCGAAGGAGATTTCGTCCAGACAGGCCAGGTTCTCGCCCTCATGGACACAGAGCAGCTTGAGGCTCAGCGGCGGCAAGCGATGGCGCAGTGGCGGCGTACTACCATTGGGGTGGACACGGCCCGGAGTGTGATCGTCCAGCGGCAGGCGGAAAAGGCAGCTTCGGAAGCTGTGGTCGCGCAGCGACAGGCCCAACTCGACGTCGCCGCTAGGAAGCTGTCCCGTTCCGAGCAGCTGATTAGGACCAACACCGTGTCGCAGCAGGTCCTCGACGACGATCGCGCGAGTGCGGAAGGCACCCGCTCAGCAGTCGCGGCAGCGCAGGCGCAGCTTGCCGCAGCCGATGCCGCGATTGGCGCCGCCAAGGCGCAACTGGTGGACGCCGAGGCGGCCGTCGAAGCGGCCCATGCCGCAATTCAGAGCATTACCGCGGATATCAATGACAGCACGCTCAAGTCGCCCCGTGATGGAAGAATTCAGTATCGTGTCGCCCAGCCCGGGGAGGTGCTTTCCGCTGGGGGCCGCGTGCTCAATCTCGTCGATCTGGGCGACGTCTATATGACGTTTTTCCTGCCGACCGCTCAGGCGGGCCGCATCGCGATCGGCGCCGATGTCCGCCTGGTACTCGATGCTGCGCCTCAATATGTGATCCCCGCTGAGGTGACCTTTGTGGCGGATGTGGCTCAGTTCACGCCCAAGACGGTCGAAACCGAAGAGGAACGGCAGAAGCTGATGTTCCGCGTGAAGGCGGGAATTCCACAAACTCTCCTGCGGAAATACATCAAGCAGGTGAAGACGGGTCTACCCGGAATGGCCTATGTGCGCCTCGATTCACAGGTCGAATGGCCGGCCATGCTGAGAGAAAATCTTCTCCAATGAGCGGGATGAACAGCCCTATCGTCTCGTCCTGGCCTGCCGCAAGTGTTGCGCGGCTGGCGGGTGTAGGGCTCTCCTACGGAAAGACACGGGCTCTCGCGGATATCGATCTGGAGCTGCCTGCCGGTCGGTTGGTCGGGCTGATCGGCCCGGATGGTGTCGGCAAGTCCAGTCTTCTTTCGATGATCGCCGGCGCGCGCACCGTGCAGGAGGGGTACATTGTTGTTCTCGGCGGAAATATCGCCGATGTTCATCATCGCCGGTCAATCTGCCCGCGCATCGCCTTCATGCCGCAGGGGCTCGGAAAGAATCTCTATCCAAGCCTCTCCGTCTTCGAGAATATAGATTTCTTCGGCCGCCTTTTCGGCCATGCCCAGGGCGAGCGCAGCAGGCGTATAGCGAGCCTGCTGGAGCGTACCGGCATGAGCGCCTTCGCAAATCGTCCCGTCGGCAAGCTTTCCGGGGGCATGAAACAGAAGACCGGACTCTGCTGCGCCCTTATCCATGATCCGGATCTCCTGATCCTGGACGAGCCGACGACAGGCGTGGATCCTTTGTCCCGGCGGCAATTCTGGCACTTGATCGAAGACATACGTCGCGACCGTCCGGACCTGAGTATCATCGTTTCGACCGCCTACATGGCGGAGGCGGAGCATTTCGATCTGATCGTCGCCCTCGATGCCGGTCGCATCCTCACCGCGGGCACGCCGGAGGCCCTGAAGAAGCGTGTAGGCGCCCAGGGTCTCGATGAGGCTTTTATCGCTCTGCTTCCGGAGGAAAGACGGCGAGGGCACCGGAAGGTGGTCATTCCACCACGGGGACAAGATGGCGAGGTTGCCATCGAGGCTAAGAATCTGACCATGCGCTTTGGAGAATTCACCGCCGTCGACGATGTCAGCTTCCGCATCCGCCGTGGGGAGATTTTCGGCTTTCTTGGATCGAACGGCTGCGGCAAGACGACGACGATGAAGATGCTGACCGGCCTTCTGCCGGCCAGCACAGGCAAGGCAGAGCTTTTCGGGCGACCCGTCGATCCCCGGGATATCGAGTTGCGGCGCCGGGTCGGCTATATGTCACAGGCCTTCTCGCTCTATACCGAGCTGACGGTACGCCAGAATCTCGAGCTGCATGCGCGCCTTTATGCCCTGCCGTCCGACACCATCCCTCGCCGGATCACGGATATGGCAAGACGGTTCGGATTGGAAGGCGTAATGGACACTCTGCCCGAGGTCCTGCCACTTGGCGTTCGCCAGCGTCTTTCGCTCGCCGTGGCGATGATCCATGCGCCCGAGGTCCTGATCCTCGACGAGCCGACTTCCGGGGTCGATCCCGTTGCGCGCGATGCATTCTGGGAGATCCTGTCCGACCTCTCGCGAAAGGATGGCGTGACGATATTCGTCTCGACCCATTTCATGTCCGAGGCGGAGCTTTGCGACCGCGTGTCCCTGATGCATGCCGGGAGAGTGCTGGCCAGCGATTCGCCCGCGGCCATCATCGCGGCGCGCTCCGCCGGCACGCTGGAGGAAGCCTTTATCAGCTATCTTGAAGAGGCGATTGGAGAGGTGGAACCGGACGCTACGCCACCGGATCGGGCACCTGCCGTCCAAGCTGCGCCGCTAGCGGGCCGCGCCTCGCGGGAAGGAGACAGACTGCCGTTCGATTTCTCCCGCATGTTCGCCTATTCGCGGCGCGAGGCGCTCGAACTCCGTCGCGACCCCATCCGGGCCACGCTCGCGATCCTTGGAAGCGTCATCCTGATGTTCGTGATCGGCTATGGTATCAACATGGATGTGGAGAATTTGTCCTTCGCGGTGCTCGATCACGATGACACAACGATCAGCCGCGACTATCGGCTGCAGATTGCCGGTTCGCGTTACTTCACGGAGAAGGCGCCACTCGTCGACTATATCGATCTGGACCGGCGGATGCGCCGGGGGGAAATCAGCCTTGCCCTCGAAATTCCACCCGGATTTGGGCGGGACGTGGCGCGCGGCCGGCAGGTGGAGCTCGGTGCGTGGATCGACGGTGCCATGCCGATGCGGGCCGAGAGGGTTCTTGGCTATGTGCGAGGGATGCATGAAGGCTGGCTCAGGCAGAAGGCGCGCGAGCTTCGCGGCGACACCGTGGCGGCCGATGCCTTCCAGGTGGAGCTGCGCTATCGGTACAATCCCGACATAAAAAGCCTCGTGGCCATCGTGCCGGCCGTCATCCCACTCCTTCTGCTGATCATCCCGGCCATGCTTGCGGCGCTAAGCGTAGTACGGGAGAAGGAACTCGGATCGATCATTAATTTCTATGTGACGCCGGTTACCCGTCTCGAATTCCTGATCGGAAAACAACTGCCTTATATCGGCCTGGCGCTGATGAACTTCGTCACCCTCGCGGCCTTTGCAATCTTCTTCTTCCGCGTGCCGCTGACCGGCAGCTTTCCCATGCTCAGCGCCGCAGCGCTCCTCTATGTCATTGTGGCGACAGGCCTGGGTCTTCTCATATCGAGCTTCATGAGGAGTCAGATCGCCGCCATCTTCGCCACCGCTCTCATCACCCTGATACCGGCCGTGCAATACTCGGGAATGATCGATCCGGTCTCATCATTGCAAGGAGCGGGAGCAATCATCGGACGCCTCTATCCGACCACCTATTTCATGACTATATCGCGTGGCGCCTTTTCCAAGGCCCTCGATTTCACCGACCTGGCGGGAGCATTCATGCCTCTCCTCATCGCCATTCCAATTCTGCTCGGCCTGAGTGCAGCGCTCCTCAAGAAGCAGGCTGGCTAGACATGGCGGTCGGCAGGAACATCTTTTATCTGGGAGTCAAAGAGCTGCGTGGCCTGGCTCGGGATCCGATACTCGTTGTTCTCATTGTCTATGCTTTCACGCTCTCGATCTATACCGCTTCGCGTGCCATGCCGGAAACGCTCAATCGCGCCGCGATCGCCGTTGTCGATGAAGATCAGTCGCCGCTGTCTTCCCGGATCATTCTGGCCTTCTATCCGCCTTACTTCACGACGCCGAAGCTCATTTCCCAGCGCGACATGGACATGAGAATGGATGCCGGCCTCGACACCTTTGCCCTGGATATCCCGCCGAATTTCCAGCGCGATCTTCTGGCCGGGCGCTCCCCGGCCCTCCAGCTCAATATCGATGCCACCCGCATGACCCAGGCGTTCACCGGCGGCGGTTATGTCCGCAGCATTGTAGCGAGCGAGGTCGGCGAGTTTCTGAGCCGCTATCGGGGAAGTGCCCCTCTTCCGGTTGACCTCGCCCTGCGAACGAGATTCAACCAGGAACTCAACAGAGGCTGGTTCGGCAGTACGACGGAGATTATCTCTTCCATCACCATGCTGGCACTCGTCCTGACCGGAGCAGCGCTCATCCGCGAGCGCGAGCACGGTACGACCGAGCATCTTCTCGTCATGCCTGTCACGCCGGCCCAGATCATGATCAGCAAGATCTGGTCGATGGGCCTTGTCGTTTTTGTTGCCTCGGGCATTTCTCTGGTGTTCATCGTGAAGGGCGTCCTGGCTGTTCCGATCCAAGGTTCTTTGGCGCTTTTCATGCTCGGTGCCACGCTCCATATCTTTGCCACGACCTGCCTAGGTCTGTTCCTGGCGACGATTGCCGGATCGATGCCCCAGTTCGGGCTCCTGTTGATGCTGGTTTTGCTTCCACTTCAGCTCCTGTCGGGAGCAGTCACGCCACGCGAGAGCATGCCGCAGATCGTACAGGATATTATGTTGGCCGCGCCCAATACGCATTTCGTGACTCTGGCGCAGTCGATCCTGTTCCGCGGCGCCGGCCTCGATGTCGTATGGCCGCAATTCCTCGCTCTATTAGCGATCGGTGCTGCGTTCTTCTCCATCGCTCTGTGGCGCTTCCGGCGGTTCTTGAAGTAATTCCTGCAAGGAGAGATCGTCGCACGACAGCCCGCAGGACGGGCGACTTTCAAGGTCCGACGCTCCTTTGGTTGATCGAAGTCAAGGCACGGCGGCGCAAGCGTCGGATAGGATGGACAATAATGTGCGAGGAGAGCCTCATGGCTGCTCTTAGAGCGAACGAGTGACAACCGGGCATCCACGAGGCTGGACATCCGCTGGATACCGACCTTGCTTCTCGTTCGGAAGGGGAAGATTGTGTGCACCGTTCCCGAGTAATGGACACGCGACAGATCGTCGAATGGGAGTGTGCCCATCTTAGAAGTCCGCAGGCCATCTGATGGCAATGGATCGGCAGTGACAAATGGCGCGGTCCACCGGAGGAGCGGCCTTAGAGGAAGGTCTTGGATAAATGGAATCAACGATCTCGACTTCGCAGGACTATTTGCCCGAGAGTGAAGCGCGCGCCATCGA
>JBMOOM010000034.1:0-10862 GCA_049323275.1 Pseudomonadota bacterium | reverse complement strand
CATGACAACGCGGCAAATTGAGCCCAAGCGGCTGGATCAGGCTCGCCGTCTACGCGGGAGTCAAACGCCGGCCGAGGAGAGGTTTGTGGTCAGGCCTGCGCGGTCGGCGCCTGCAAGGACATAAGTTCATTCGCCAGCATTCGATCGGCCCGTTCACCGTCGATTTTCTTTGTCGCGAAGCCGCCCTCGTCGTCGAGGTCGATGGCGCTACCCATTCAGAGGATCACGACATAGATTACGATATGCGCCGCACAGCCTATCTCGGACTGAAGGGATACCGTGTCCTGCGCATCCTCAACGATGATGTATTTCAACGCTTCAATGATGTGATGGACATGATCCTCCTGGCGCTCGCGGATGAGCTGCCGCCAGACGGACCAACACCCTCATCCGCCCTGTCGGGCACCTTCTCCCGCAAGCGGGAGAAGGGGAAAATCTGCTTGAGAATTCTGAGTCCTGTCCCATCGAAGACACACTCTATCCGCTTGCTATACGCCGCTTTTTCTGACGTCTCATCGTTTTTCCCCGACAGTCCTGCACTGAAGCGGGGAGAGATAAATCGCAGGCACCTCGCAAGATGTGTGAATCCGATAGCGGCGAAAGCCGGGATCCACAAAAGTCCTTCCACATGCACAGGGTTGCAAGAAATTCAGTGGATCCCGACTTTCGTCGGGATGACGGTGGAGTTGTCCGCTCACCCCAGCCGGCGCGACAGTTTCTGCGCGGCGGCGATGACGGCGGCGATGAGCTGGTCGCGATTGGACTTGGCGAGCCGCTGCTCGGGCGCGGCGATGCTCAGGGCGGCGATGCAGCGTCCATTGGCATCGATCACCGGCGCGGCGACGCAGCCCGCATGCTCATTGGTCTCGTTGATCTCGGTCGCATAGCCCTGGCGGCGGAATTTACGGATCTGGGCGATGAGCTTGTCGACCTCGAGCGGGGCGCGTCCGGTCGGTGACGGGCGGATCGTCGCGGTGAGCAGCCTGGTCAGCGCCTGATCGTCCATGTCGGAGACGAGGAGGCGGCCGGCCGCCGCCCAGTTGACCGGCACGCGCGAGCCGACATGACTGATGATGCGCAGCGGGCGGATGCCTTCTTCCTTGAACAGCACCATCATCATGTCGTTCTCGAACACCGAAAGCTGCACCGTCTCGCCCGTCTCGTCGCGCAGCTCGGCGGCGATGCGGCTGCCGTCGCGCAGCAGATCCACATGGCTCTTATAGGACATGCCGAGCTCATAGAGGCGGCGGCCGAGAAACAGGCCGGCGCCCTTGCCGGCCGCTTCCAGATAGTCGCCGTCCGACAAGGTGCGGACCAGCTCATAGGCGGTCGATTTCGGGATGCCGAGCTCGGCGATGATCTGCGCCACCGTCACCGGCTGGTTGTGCTTCAGCACCAGCTCGAGAATGTCGAGCGCCCGGCGCACGCTGCGCGAGCCGGCATTGTCGTCCGAGCCGGCGCCGGTGTCCGTCTCGCGAGGGGCTTTCAAGGCTTGTGTCTCCGCGGTGATGCGCTTAAGGGTAGTTTAGAATACTGTACCTGCTTCCGCAATTCTGGACAAGCGCCCAGGCCTGGATCTTACCCTCATGAGCTATGTCGAGCTGAACGCCGTCAAGAAGCGCTATGGCGATACCGATATCATCCATGGCGTCGATCTCAAGATCGAGAAAGAGGAGTTCGCCGTGCTGGTCGGCCCTTCGGGCTGCGGCAAGTCCACGCTGCTCCGGATGATCGCCGGCCTCGAGGACCTGCAGGGCGGCATCATCCATATCGGCGGCGAGCGGGTCGACGACCTGCCGGCGGCCGAGCGCGGCATCGCCATGGTGTTCCAGTCCTATGCGCTCTATCCGCATATGACGGTGTTCGAGAACATGGCCTTCGGCCTGCGCATCGCCAAGACCGCCAGGGAGGAGATCCGCGAGCGGGTCGAGCGCGCCGCGGCGATATTGCAGATTTCCGCGATATTGGCCCGGCGGCCGCGCGAATTGTCGGGCGGCCAGCGCCAGCGCGTCGCCATCGGGCGCGCCATCGTGCGCGAGCCCAAGGTCTTCCTGTTCGACGAGCCTCTGTCCAATCTCGACGCCAAGCTCCGGGTGCAGATGCGGGTCGAGCTGACGCGCCTCCACCGCCAGCTCAAGGCGACGATGATCTATGTCACCCATGACCAGGTCGAGGCGATGACCATGGCCGACAGGATCGTGGTGCTCAATCAGGGCCGCATCGAGCAGGTCGGACGTCCGCTCGATCTCTATCGCAAGCCGAACAACCGCTTCGTCGCGGGCTTCATCGGCTCGCCGGCGATGAATTTTCTCAAAGGCACGGTGGCGGGCAACTCGGCCAGGGGCACCGAGGTCAGGCTCGGCAACGGCCAGACGATCACCGTCGGGCGCAAGTCACCCGTGGCGCGCGAGGGCGCCGACGTGACGCTCGGCATCCGGCCGGAGGACCTGCATGTGGCGGGCGACGGTGAGGCGGTCCTCGCGGGCCGCGTCTTCGCGGTCGAACGGCTCGGCAGCGAGACCTATGCCTATCTCGAAGTCCCGGGCTCCAACGAATTCGCCGCCCATGCCGCGGGCGATATCGAGATCCAGGCCGGCGACGACATGCGGATCGGACTCATCGCCGGCAAATGCCATCTGTTCGACGCCGAGGGCAGGGCCTTCGAGGCGGTGTGACCGTGCTCTTCCCTTCTCCCGCAAGCAAGCGGGAGAAGGGAAACCAGGCAAGGTCTGCGTAATCCAACGAGTTTCCCAGGACAGCCCTGCGCAAGCAGGGGAAGGGCGAGTGTGTAATACAGCTCGTTTTACTTCTACGACCCCGCCTTGCTCGTCTTGCCCGCCGAGACCTGGCTGGCGCTGCGCAGGCGTTGCAGCAATGCGCGCGAGGGATGGCCGTCGGCGAGCAGGCCTTCCTTCCTCTGGAACTTGATGATGGCGAGGCGCCCCGCCGGGCTCAATATGCCGTCGGCCTTGCTCGGATCATATCCCTTCGCCGCCATCAGCTCCTCGAGCTCGCGGCGCTCCTCGCGCGACAAAGGCATCATGTCGGCGGGCCAGGCCTGCACGAAGTCCTGGCCGCCCGCGATGCGGTCGGCCAGATGCGCCACGGCGAGGGCATAGGAATCGGCGTTGTTGTAGCGCTTGATGACCTCGAAATTCTTGAGCACCAGGAAGACCGGGCCATTGCCGCCGGCCGGCTGGTAGAAGCGCGCCGTCTCGCTGGTCTGTGGCAGCGGCTTGCCGGTGACGCGGGTGATGCCGAGCTTGCCCCAGTCGCGCAGGGTCATGCTGGCATTCTTCTTCCACACCTTGCCGAAGTCGAAGGCGGCCGGAAGCTTCACCTCATAGCCCCAGTCGGCGCCGCGCCGCCAACCCTTCTCCTTCAGGAAGTTGGCGGTGGAGGCGAGCGAATCCGGCACCGAGTTCCACAGGTCCTTGCGGCCGTCGCCGTCCTGGTCGACGGCATAGGTCAGGTAGTTCGACGGCATGAACTGGGTCTGGCCGATGGCGCCGGCCCAGGACCCGGTCATCTGCGATTTCTTGGCATGGCCGTCGCGGATCATTTCCTCGGCGGCCGACAGCTCGGCGCGGAAATAATCGGAGCGATAGCCGCCATCCGCCAGGGCCGCGAGCGAGCCCAGCACATTATGGTCGCCCATGTTCCGGCCGAAATTGGATTCGATGCCCCAGATCGAGACCAGCGTCCTGGCGGGCACGCCGTATTGCTTCTCGATGGCGGCGATCGTGTCCTTCCACTCGGCGGCCTTCTCCTGGCCGGTGGCGATGCGCCGCGCCGAGACCCGGAGCTTGACGTAGTTTTCGACGCTGGACAGGACTTCCGGCTGGCTGCGCGCCAGATCGAGGACGGTCGAATAGGATCTGGTCCATAGCGAGGCCAGGTACCGGCCGACAGTGCCGGGACCGTACATATATAAAGTGAGGCTGGAAACGAGCGTCAGCGCCGCCGCGCCACAAAGTGCGGCGGCCTTCCACGACCCGAGCTTAGGCCACTTCCTCTTCGCCATTCTCACTCCATTAGCGGCGAATATGATTAAAATATGGATACCAATCGCGGCGGCTTCCAGATCACGATGATGTCAGACTGGCGAGCCATAAGCCGCTGAATAAGCTCGGAATCTTTCCCTTTACGTCTTAGGTGGAGCGAACACCGTCACCGCCTTGGCCCGGATGCGGAAGGTCGCCGGCGTCTCGCCGACGATCTCGCCATCGGCATTGATGTCATGCGGCCTTTTGGTCCGGATCACCAGGTCGGTGGCCGAAAACGCCCTCACCTTGCGCCAATGGCCATGCGTGCCGCGGCGCAGCGACGGCGCCAAGGCCAGCAATTCCCACCAATGGTCGATCTCCAGGCTGTAGACGTCGAGGCGGCCGTCATCGGGGGCCGCGTCCTTCTCGACGGTCATGCCGCCGCCATAGAAGCGGCCATTGCCGACGCTGATCTGGATCGTCTTCACCCGCTCGATCGTCCCGTCATGGTCGATCTCGACGGTGAAGGGCCGGCTCTGGCGCAGGAGATTGAGGGCGGCGAGCGCGTAGCCGAGCGTGCCCCAGCGCCGTTTGGCTTCCGCCGTGAGCTGGCGCGCCAGAGCGGCGGAAAAGCCGATGCTCGCCACGTTGAAGAAGAAATGCCCGTTGACCTCGCCGAGGTCGACCGGACGGCGACGCCCGTCGATGATGATCTGCGCGGCGCGCCCCAGGTCGCGCGGCACCCCGATGGTGCGGGCGAAGTCGTTGGCGGTGCCGAGCGGCAGCACGCCGAAGGGCAGCTTCGTCTCGTGAAGCGCCGCCGCGGCGCTGTTGAGCGTGCCGTCGCCGCCCCCGAGGATGACCATGTCGGCATCCTTCGCCTCGGCGCGGATGTCATCGCTCAAGGAGCGGCTGACATCGCGCTCGATCGTCTCGATGCCGGCCTGGTTGAGACGCTCGATCGCCGCCCGCAGCGATTGGCCGCCTTTGCGCGCCCGCCGGTTCGCGAAAATGAGGGCACGGGACTTCGGCACGGCTTCTCCTGGTCAGGAAGATGAATGGGCCGGATGCTCTATGGCCAGGGCAAGGCGGATATGTGGCGGGAAACTAGTCCGGGTTTCGCACCGGCAACGCGCGGCCTTCGTCATCGAGGCCAGAGATGGGACCTGTCGGCGTAAAAGCCTGGAAACGCAGCGTCGTGGCGAGCTCGTCGCCCGGCCTGAGCGTCAGCAGCGCGCCGCCCGCCTGTTTCGCCTTGGCGAGGCCCCAGGCCGGCCAGGTCGTATTGGGCTCGATGCCGATGAGGCGGGTGCGGCTGAGCCAGGGCTCGTCCGGATTGCCGGCAAGCTCGTACCACAGCCAGGCGCAGGGAAAACGTCGCTCGTCCCAGGAGAGAGCGACGGCCACCCGATTGTCGAGGCGGCGCACCGCGATCCAGGCGTCGCCGTCGAAATCGGTCAGATAAGCGAGGCTCGCCATCGGCTCCTGCGGCCGGCTCAGATCATAGGGGCCGGTCTTGCCGGCGACGACCGGCCATTTTCCTTCCGAGCCGAGCGCCAGGGGATTGGCGGCGAGATCGTGGCTGGTGCAGACCCGCGCCTTGCGGGCGCCCGAGGTGATCTCGATCGGGGCGGCCAGGAGATCCGAGCCCAGGGTCGGGTGATGGCCCCACATGACCTCGATCGGGCGCGTGCCGGTCATGCGCAGATGCTCCCTCATGACCAGGAGATCGCCGTCGAGACGCATCTCGCGCCGCATGGTCACCGGCACGATGTCGAAGCGCCGGGTGAGCACGATCCGGTCGGCAGCCTTCGACACCACCTCCCAGGGCGTGACGGCGCCTTCGCCATGGAAGCCGTGGAAGACGCCGTCGAAGTCGCAGGCATCGCCGGCATTGGGAAAGAGCAGGGGCCAGCCGCCCGAATAACGGGTCAGGAATTCGGGCTCATGGCGCGCCGCACCGCCGGCGATGGGCTGGTCCGTCACCGGCCAGGGCACCTCGCCCAGCACGTCGAGGCCGCTGTCCTTGACGGTGATGCGGGTGATGCCGCCGCCCACCTGCGGCGTGATCGCGACTTCGAGATCGGGGCTTTCGAGAATGATCATTTGATCGCTCCGGCCATGAGGCCGCGGATGAAGTGCTTCTGGAAGGCGATGTAGAGAATGAACATCGGGGCGCTCGCGATCACCATGCCGGCCATGGTCAAGGGCACCTGGTTGTTGTAGCGGCCCTGGAAGACGCTGATGCCGGCCATCAGCGTCCGCTTGGCATCCTCCTGCAGGAAGATGATCGCGATCAGGAGGTCGTTCCAGACATAAAGCGAGTTCACCACCACCAAGGTCACCAGGGCCGGCAGCGACAGCGGCAGCACGATCTTCCACAGGATGAGGAGATCGCCGGCGCCATCGAGCTTGGCCGATTCGAACAGCTCTTTCGGCACGGTGCGGAAGAAGGTGGTGAGCAGATAGACCGAAAAGGGCGTGATCAACCCGGCATAGATGAGAATGGCGCCCTGATAGGTGCTGATCAGGTCGAGCTGCGTGTAAAGCACGAAGAGCGGCACGATCATGACCACCGGCGGCACCGCCATCAGCGAGGTGCTGAGCGCCAGCAGCGTATCGCGGCCCTTGAACTCCATGCGGGCGATGGCATAGGCGGCGAGGCAGGACACGACGATGCTGAGCGCCACCGAGCCCACCACCAGGATGAAGCTGTTCACCATCCAGGCGAGGAACGGGCTGTCGACCAGCACGGCGCGGAAATTGTCGAGGATCGGCGCATCGGGCAGGCCCAATTTGTCGATCGCATATTCCTCCTCGCTCTTGAGCGCCGTCATGATCATGTAGAAGGTCGGCACCAGGGCGATGAAGGAGGCGATGACGAGGACGGCCTGCTTGAGCGCATCGCCCAGCGCGGCCGTGGCGCGCGCCCGGCGCCGTCTGTCCTGCGTGGCGGCTTCGGCCATCGTCAAGCCTCCTCTTCCCGGACCCGGCGGCGGGCGCGGAACATCGGGAAGATGAGCAGCACGGAGACCATGAACAGCAGCACCGAGGCGGCCGCCGCGATGCCGGGCAGGCTGGTGCGGATCAGCGCGTTGAAGATGTAGAACTCGATGACCATGGTCGCGGTGCCGGGGCCGCCGCGGCCGCCGCCCACCACATAGACATAGGAGAAGACCGCCGCCAGGATGGTGATGACCGAGACCACGACATAGAATTCGATGACGCCGCGCATCTGCGGCAGGATGATGTGCCAGACGCGCTGCCACCAGTTGGCGCCTTCGAGGCGCGCCGCCTCCAGCATCGATTCATCGAGGCTCAGAAGCCGGGCGAGGAAGAGAATGATGCCGAGCGCCGATTCGCGCCAGACGATCAGGATCATCACCGTCCACAGCGCCACATCGGAGGAGCCGATCCAGTCGAGCGCCATGAAGTCGAGGCTCAGCCAGCGCAGCGCCTCGTTGACCGGACCGGAGAACTGGAACATGCGCTTCATCACCACCGCGATGATCGGAATGGCCAGCACGAAGGGCACGAAGACGATGATGCGGTAGAGCCTCCAGCCGGTGATGCGCTCGTAAAGCAGGATGGAGATGAGGAGCGAGATCACCACCATGGCCGGGATCGCCAGCAGGAGCTGGATGTTGTGCAGGACCGATTCCCAGAACAGCGACTGGCCGAGGATCAGCTCGTAATTGCGCAGGCCGATCCACGGCCCGTCGACGCCTCGCACCAGCTTGAAGCTGAACTCGAAGATGCGGACCAGCGGATAGCCGAAGACGAAAGCCAGCAGCAGGATCAGCGGCAGCACATAGAGATAGGGTTTCAGCTTCTGGCTTTGCGATGCGGTCATTGAGGTGCTTCTGGCCGTCGGATCAGTGAAGGCCCCACCCGGCGCTTCGCGCCACCCTCCCCGTTCCGGGGAGGGAGGACGGTGATTTCTCCTCCCCGCATCTTGCGGGGAGAGTGGCGAGCGTAGCGAGCCGGGTGGGGCCTTTTTTTCGTTACAGCGGCGCCGACAGGTCGAGCGCCCATTTGCGGTAGTTCTCGACCATGTCGGGATTGAACTCGCGCCATTCCTTGGCGGTGTTGGAGGCGAGCTCGCCCGCCTGCTCGCCGGTCATCGAGCCCTGGACGATCTGCTGTCCGGTCGGGATGGCGGCGCGCTCGTAGAACTGGCCGGGCACCAGGTTGGTCACATTGGAGATGTTAGGCTTCAGGCCCCAATTCTCCCACAGGCCGCGCACCGAAGGATCGGCGATGACGCTGGTGTCGAAGTTCTTGTTGGAGGGAATCCAGCCGGTCGCGTCCCAGAAGGCCTTCAGCCGCTCCGGCGAATGGAGATATTCGAGGAAGGCGGCGGCGGCTTTCGGATCCTCGGCATTGGTCGAAATGCCGAGACCCTGCACGTCGACCACCGGCACGCCGGCGAGCTTGCCCTTGCCGAAAACCGGCATGGTCATGTAGCCGATCTTGCCGCCGGTCGCCTTGCTGTCGGCGGGAAGCCTGGTGCCGATCGACTGGCCGATGGCGAGCTTGCCGGCGGCGACGAGGTCGATGCCGGGATAAAGCTCGAGCGACGACATGTCCTTGTTGAGATAGCCGCGCGTCTTCAACTCCTCGAGCTTCGTCCAATGCTCATGGTACTTGGGATCGCGGAAGTCCTTCTCGCCGATGAAGAGCTCGACCGCCTCGCCCAGCGTGTCGAGATTCTGCGGCAGGGAATGGGTGATGTACCATTCGCTCCAATAGCCGTCCTGGATGCCGCCGCCCAAAGGCTCGATGCCGGCGGTCTTGAGCTTCTCGCAAGCGGCGAGCAGCGCGTCCCAGGTGGCGGGCGGCGCTTCCGGATCGAGGCCGGCCTTTTCGAAGAGGGTCTTGTTGTAGCACCAGAACATCGGCAGCGGATACCAGCCGACGCGGTAGATATCGCCGCCGAAGCGGCTGAGCGCGGTCGGGTTGGAGGCGGTGAGGACGTCGTCCTTCACCAGGCCCTTGAGGCCCTTCAGATAGCCGAGCCACACGCTTTCCATGTGATAGACGCCGTTCCACAGATACTGGATGTCGGGCGCCTTGCCGGCCGCCGCCGCCGTCTGGAACTGCGAGATCACCACCGCGGTGTCCTGCAGCATCGACTTGACGGCCGCCTCCTTGTAGCCGGCGATCGAGCTGTCGACGAATTTCTGCAGGCCGGGCAGCTCCTGCTCGCCCCACCACCACATGTCGAGCGTCTTCTCCTGCGCCCGCGCGGCGAAAGAGGGGAGAAGGCCCGAAAGCGCCGAGCCCGCGCCCAGCATGGCCGAAGTCTTCAGGAGATCGCGTCGCGATAGGTTTCGTCTGTTGTCCATTGTCTGCCCTTCCCTGTTTCCACTTATGACGGCGTCTTGTCAGAATGTGCTCATCAGGCCGCCATCGACCACCAGAAGCTGGCCGGTCATGTAGCGGCAATAGTCGGAGGCGAGGAACACCACCGTGCCCGAGACATCTTCCGGCAGTCCGCTTCGCCCCAAGGGGATCTTGCGGCGGTTGATGTACCATTCGATGTAATCGGGCGTCGTCGTCTCGTCGACGCCGTTGACCACCGACATCGGCGTCACCATGAAGCCGGGCGCCACCGAATTGACGAGGATGTTATAGCGGCCGAGCTCGACCGCCATGGACTGCGTATAGGCGATGATGCCGCCCTTGGCGGCATTATAGGGACCGCAATCGCCGCTCGAGGCGAAGCCCTGGATCGAGGCGATATGGATGATGCGGCCGTCCTGCTGCTTCACCATATGGGGCGCCACCAGCTTGCTGCCCATATAGACGGCCTCGAGATTGATGGTGATGGTGCGCCGCCACTCCTCCAGCGTGTCGGTGAGGATGGTGCGGGCCGGCGGGTTGATGGCGGCGTTGTTCACCAGCACATCGATGCGGCCATGCCGCGCGGCGACATCGGCGACGATCTCGCCATAGCGGTCGTAGTCGGTGACATCGAGCGTGTGAGCCTCGGCCCGGCCGCCGGCATCGGTGATCTCGCGGGCGACGGCGGCGGCGGTGCCGGGATTGCGCTCGAGCAGGATGGCGACGGCGCCTTCGCTGGCCATCTCGCGCGCGATGGCGCGGCCGAGCCCCTGGCCCGCGCCGCTGACGAGGCAAATCTTGTCGGCGAGCAAGCCCATTGCGCTTTTCCGTAATGTTGGACCTTGATCTGAGATGTCGGAAGTCACTATAGACCGGGCCGATGGAGCGTCAAGGGGCGGGGGCCCGCATGTCCGTCGCCGCTTGCGCCCGTCGTGGCGATTCCAACGGAACACCCGGCTCTCTAAGCATCCTCGAGTGTTCGCAGGTGTCAGGAAGTGACAGCTTCTGCGATTGTGAAGAATATTCAGAATGCCTACCGTGGAGAACGGGGCGGTCTCGTTTCGCTGCGTGCGAAGATGCAGTTCCGTGCCGTTGAACGACAGGTTCTGATTCGAGGATGGCGACAGGAGGCGCGCCCTTCTCCGCAGAGGGGCGCGCCAGGTCGCACCTGCTAGAGCGCTTGCCGCCAAAGTTGCTCGACCTTGGCGACGGGGAAGCGGCCGCGCGCAAGGCACATGGCGGGGGGAAATATGACGATCGACCAGGCTGAAATCGAAGCGACGAGGATATTGGACATCCTGCTCGGCTGGCTGGTCAGCCCGCAATTCCATGCCCAGATCGGCGCCGTCATCCTGGCCGTCGCGGTAGCCCATTTCGCCAATCGCCAGATCAAGGCGAAGACACCCTATTTCAGGAGCCCGCCGGAGCAGGGGCCGCTGCTCAAGGCGCGGCGCTGGCTCTATAGCTGCCGCGACCTGCTGTTTCCGATCCTGTGCGTCCTGATGCTGGCCATCGCCGTCCAGGTGGCGG
>JBMOOM010000033.1:0-10940 GCA_049323275.1 Pseudomonadota bacterium | reverse complement strand
GATATGGCGCTGCTCGCCGTCGGGCCGGATGATACGGAATTCGTCCTCATAGTGGCTGCGGCTCAGCTGGGCGGCTTCCCAGTTGGCCAGGACGCGGGCGCGGTCGTCGGGATGGAGAATGGACATCCAGGAATCGAGGCTGCGCACCAGGCTCGGCTCGGTGCCGTAGATCTTGTGCAGGCGGTCGTCCCAATGCGGCGTGCCGCCGATCAGGTCGTAGTCCCAGACGCCGATCTGGCCGGCGCTGATGGCCAGATCGAGCCGTTCATGCAGGCGCGATATCTGCGTCTCGTAGCTCTTGATCGAGGTGATGTCGGTATGGGTGCCGATGATGCGCTGGGCGCGGCCATCCGGCAGCCAGGCGACCGTGCGGCCGCGGCTGAGGATCCAGACCCAATGGCCGTTCTTGTGGCGCATGCGGAACTCGCATTCGATCCCGTCGATCTCGCCTTCCGTATTGCGGCGCAAGGTCTCGATCATCAAGGCGCGGTCGTCGGGGTGGAGCAGGTCCACCCAAGACTGATGGACATTGGCGATCTCCGCCTCGCCATATCCCAGCATGGCCTTCCACATCGGCGAGAAATAGCTCTCATTGGCGTCCACATGATAGTCCCAGACGCCCTGATGGGCGCTTTCGAGGGCGAAGGACCAGCGCTGCTCGCTGACGGCGAGCTTGCGCTCGGCCTCCTTGCGCGCGGTGATGTCGACGAGTTGCGAGACGACGAGCGGCGGCCTGCCCTTGTTGCGCAGGACCGAAGCCGCGCCCTGGACATAGACGATGCGGCCGTCCTTGTGGACATAGCGGCGCTCGAATGTGTAGCCGTCGCGCCGGCCTTCCTCGATCTCCTTGAAATTCCGGCGGATCTGCTGGGCATCGTCGGCGGTGATGAAGTCCTCGAGACGCAAAGCGCGCAATTCTTCGACGCTGCGGCCGACGAGGCCGGCATAGGCGGCGTTCGCATAGGTGATCCGGCCGTCGAGCGACAGGATGACAATGCCGATCAGCGTGTTGTCGAAAAGACTTCGAAGCAGCTGCTCGTCGTTGCCGGCACCGGGCGGCGGTGCGAATGGAGGGGACTGAACCATCAAGCCACTTATCTTCGACCGAGCTTAATAATGGTGGTTAATGTCAATTTCAATTTTAAATATAAGGCCCGCAGCGGAGGGACTCGCTGCGGGCCATCGACAGGGATGCCCAGGGGAATGGGCAGGGGACCTGGCCTCGGGGTAGGCCAGTGCTGTTACAACGCGTCAGAGCGGCGAAGGTTTCACCCAAATCTGAGATTTTTTCCGTCGTCCCAGGGGCTCTCGGCTTCCCCGTCGCGGTCGTCGATGCCATAGACATGGACACAGCGGCGTCCCGAGCTCTTGGCCGAATAGCAGGCGAGGTCGGCGCGATGAAGAACGACGGCGCTGTCGGAGGAGGCGTTGGCGATTTCGGTGATGCCAATGCTGGCGCCCACCCGGAAGACCATGGATTCCCAGCGGAATTCCATCGCGCTGACGGCATCGACGATGCGGCTGGCGACAATGCGGGCCTCGCCGGCGTCGACATTGCGCAGAATGAGCCCGAATTCGTCGCCGCCGAGGCGGGCCGGGACGTCCTTCTTGCTGCAGCTCAGGGCGATGATCTTGGCGATTTCCTTGAGGAGCGCATCGCCCGCGGCATGGCCGCCGGTATCGTTGACTGCCTTGAAGCGGTCGAGATCGATGTAGCACAAAGCATGAGGCCCTGCGCCCGGCACCGTCTCCTCGATCGTCTGGGCGAGCCTGGCCTGGAAGGTGGCGCGGTTGGGCAGGCCGGTCAGCGCATCATGCTGGGCGTTGTGGGTGATCTTCTTCTGGGCGGCGCGATGCACCGTCACGTCCTGGAAGACGACGACGCAGCCGATCATCTCGCCGTCGGACCGGCGCACCGCGGCCGCCGAAAGCTGGATGTCGTAGACGCCTCCCGCATGGCTCAGCATGAAGATGCCGCTGGCGCGGTAATGCGAGGCCTCATGGGCGAAGCACTGGCCGACCGGATTGGGGGCGGGGTCGCCGGTCGCCTCGTCGATGAGGCGCAGCACCTCGACCAGCGGCTGGCCGATCGCCGCTTCGGCCTCGGCGATGCCGGTCATCGCCACCGCCGCGGCATTCATGAAGGTAACATTGGCGATCGCGTCGGTGCAGATCACCGCCTCGCCGATCGAGGCGAGTGTGATCCTGAGGCGCTCCTTCTCCTCGAGGATCTCCTCGTTGAGATGTTTGTAATCCGACACATCCCAATTGGTGCCGACGGCGCGCAGCAGCACGCCCTTGTCGTCGCGGACGAACTGCGCCAGCGCCTTGATATGGCGGATCTCGCCCGAGCGCCGGACGATGCGGTATTCGGCGCTGAAATGGCTGGAACCGTCCTTGGCGCGATGCCATTTCTCATGCACCCTCGCGACATCGGCGGCGTGGATCATGTCCATCCAGTCGTCGAGATGTCCGCTGAATGTGCCGGCGGGGACGCCGTAGATGGCGTGCATACGCGCATCCCAATGATAGTCGCCGTCGGCGAAATCGACATCCCAGACGCCGGCGCCGCTCGCTTCCATGGCGAGCTTCAGACGCTGGTGGAGCGCGGCATTGCGCGCCTCGGCCTGCTTCTGGGCGGTGATGTCGGTGAGCTGCAGTATGGCGATGTCGGGTTGGCCGGCGGCACGGTGCACCGATACCGCGCCCAACGCATGAAGAATGCCGCCGTCCTTGCGGATATAGCGGCGCTCGAGCTGGTAGCCGTGGCTCTCGCCGCTGGCGAGGAACTGATGAAAGCTGTCGATGGTGACGGGGTAATCGTCGGGATGGGTGTGAATATCGATGCCGCCGTCCTTGAGCTCGGCCTCGCTGAAGCCGATCATCGTGGTGAAGGCGCGGTTGGCGCTGAGGATGCGGCCGTCGAAGGTCATGATGACGAATCCGATCGCCGCATTCTCCATGATGTTGGTCAGAAGGGCGGCGGGATCTAGCCCGGCCAGGGCATCGCTCTGGTGGTGGACGACGGCGTTCATAAACCCATCGTCGCATAACCGCGTTAAGGTCCGCTGGCGGAACTCGCTCAATTTTTCGGTTTTTTCCCCATGGGGAAAAGAAGGTCAGCGCGTGATCGTCTTCTGCAGCGCCTTGATGCGTTGTGCAAGTGACACGACATTGCCGGGGAAGCGCTGGGCCGGCTGGTTTTGGGCGGCCGACTTCTTGCCGGTCCTGGCCTTGCCCGAGCCGTTCAGCGGCTTGGCTGCGGGCTCGGCTTCCACCTGAACTTCCGGCTCAGGGGCATCGGGACGGTCTTCGAAGCCGAGCTCGGTCAGCTTTTCAGGCCAGGCCTTGTCGAGGGCGCGGATTTCGGCGGCGAGTTTGTCGCTCTGCTCGGCGGCCTCGGCCAGCCTTTCCTCGATCGGCTGGCTCTTGGTCTGCAGCTTCCAGATCTTGCTCTTGAGGGCGGCGATCTCGTCGCTGCGCTCGGCGATCTCATTGTCCTTGGCCTGGACCTTGGCGGCGAGCAGCTGGCCGGACTCGGCCCGCTGGGCCAGATCGGCCTCGAGATCGGCGACATGCTGCCGGAGGCGGGTGATCTCGGCCATGTGGCTGGAGCCGACTTTCTCGCGCAGGCTCAGATCGGCGGCCAGGATCTCGATGCGGTTGCGGTGACGCGAGACCTCGGCGGTCTGCTCGGCGAGCTTCGCCTTTAGCTCGCCCAGGCGCACTTCGAGCTTGCGCGCCATCATGGCATTCTCGGCGCGCATGCTGTCGCGCTCGGTCTGCAGCTCGGAGACGGTGCCGGGAACCTTGCGCGCCATGCGGCGGGCGCCGACCCGGACGCCCGAGCGCCAGGCGGCGCGGCCAAGGAAAAGCGCGATCAGGCTCGCCACCGCGAAACCCAAGCCGAACCACAAGAGCGTCTCAAGCTGAGACATGAATTCCTCTGCACGCCGCCGTCAACAGCCCCTCTGCAGGGCCCTCTGAACCCCACAATAGCGCGGCAAATGTGGCGGTGCGACGGCTAAAATCGCTGCCGCTTCCGTTCAGAACGGGTTCCAGGTCGGCTTTCTCGTATATTTCAGATAGCCGACATTGGCCCCGAGCCGGGCCCCGACGCCCGTCCGGATGGGCGCCAGGATGATGTCCCGGTTCTTCTGGAAGTTCACGCCCAGGCCGCCGACCAGATAGGCGGAGCCTTCGACGCCGCCGAAGCGCTCGTCATAGAGGTCGCGCGGCGCCGAGGAATTATAGACCAGCACCAGGGTGCGCGAGCCGTTGCCGCCGAAATCGAAGCCGATCGACGGACCTTGCCAATAGACCTTCTGACGGGTGCCGCCCTTGTAATAGATCACGCCCTCGCCGTAGCGCAGGCCGCCGACCAGGGCGCCCGCGCCCTCCTCGCCGACGATATAGGCGGTGGGCTCACCCTGGCTCGAAAACACGTATTCGACCGCCTCGGCGACGCCGCGGGTGGTCTTGCCGAAGAATTTCTGGCCGGCATCGACGATCTCGCCGGACGAATAGGTTTGCTGCTTGCGCTTGGTGGCCGCTTCGGCGGGGCCGAAGCCCACGACGCCGGCGGCGAGACCCATGCCCAGAAGCGCCAGGGCCTGGCGGCGGTCGATAATCTTGCTCATGAACACAACTCCTTCAGCACGTCCTGAAACCGGCGCTCCGACCTGCTTGAATCCCACCTGTTATGAAACCTTACTCTAAGAGCTGCTTGTGGCAGCTTTGAGTCGCGGATTTCAGCCCGACAAAGTGGCGTTCTTTTGGTTAACAGGGCGCTAAAATCGGGGCCGCGGCGGCGTTCAGGCGCCCCTGGCGATGAAGGCCGGGTTGTCGTAGCCGCGCTCGGACTTGCCGTATAGGAGAGGTTCGCCGGTCTCGACCTCGACATGGCCGCCGGCGGCGGCGAGGACGGCATGGCCCGCCGCCGTGTCCCATTCCATCGTGCGGCCGAAGCGGGGATAGAGGTCGGCTTCGCCGGCCGCGAGCAGGCAGAATTTGAGCGAGGAGCCGGCCGAGACGAGCTTCTTCACCTTGAGACCCTTGAGATAGGCCTCGGTGCGCTCGTCACGGTGCGACCGGCTGGCGACGACGACCGGGCCTTCGGGGGACGCCTTGCGTGCCTTGAGCGGCTTCCAGGCGCAGAGCGAGATCTCCTGCTCACCCTCCATCCTGGCTTCGAAGGCGCCGCGGCCCGCTTCGCCGCAGAAAATACGGCCGATGGCCGGCGCGTAGACGATGCCGGTGACGGGCGCGCCCTGGTCGATCAGAGCGATATTGACGGTGAACTCGCCATTGCGGCTCAGGAACTCCTTGGTGCCGTCGAGCGGGTCGACGAGATAGAAGCGCTGGCCGGTCTTGGGGATGAATCCCGCCGCCGCGGCTTCCTCGGAAATGACGGGGGTTGCGCCATCGCGCGTTTTCAGACCGGCGAGAATGATCTTTTCGGCCGCCTCGTCGGCCTCGGTCACCGGCGTCAGGTCGGTCTTCTCGCGGGCGACCACCGGCTTGGCGTAGATGGCCATGATTTCCCGCCCGGCCGCCAGAGCGAGGTCGGCAAGTTCCAGGAGGCGGGGCGAGAGGGAGGCTTGAACGGTCATGATGGGCGCCGCTATGCCCTGAAGGGCGCGGGTCGGTCAATGCGGAATTATTCACCCCGATCTGGTAAAACGGTCATACGAATCACCCCTTACCCTCCAGGACATGTGCCGCCGATGCAGCAGAGCCTATTGAGCGATCTCGATCTTGCCGCCCTTTTGTGCAGCCGCGTCTGCCATGACGTCATTTCGCCGGTCGGCGCCATCACCAACGGGCTCGAGCTGCTCGAGGTCGAGGACGACGAGGCGATGCGCACCATGGCCATGGACCTGGTGCGCAAATCGGCCAAGCAGGCCTCGGCCAAGCTCAAATTCTGCCGCATCGCTTTCGGCGCGGCGGGCTCGGCCGGCGCCATCATCGACATGGGCGAGGCGGGCGACGTCGCCAAGGCCTTTGTCGGCGAGGAGAAGATCAAGCTCGACTGGCAGGTGCCGCGCGAGAACCGGCCGAAGCAGCAGGTCAAGCTCCTGCTCAATATGATGCTGATCGCCATGGGCTGCATTCCGCGCGGCGGCGTCGTCAAGGCGGAAGCGGTCGAGGGCGGCTTCGCCATCCGCGCCACCGGCGAGGGCGCCAAGATCTTCGAGAAGACCGAGCAGGTGCTGAAGGGGACAGCCCCGCTCGAGGAGATCGATGCGCGGCTGATCCAGCCCTATTACACCAAGCGCCTCGCCGAAGCGGCGGGCATGCCGCTGTCGCTCGCCTTCGACGGCGCCGATGTGGTGGTGCGCGCCATTGCTGCCGCAAGCGAGGGGACCGCGCCATTGGCGCAAGCGGGATAGAGCTGACGATTGAGTCCCGTCGGCGCGACCGGATCGTTGCCCATTATTCGATGTCCCGAGGGTTGATGACCTTGAGGCCCGCGGCCAGGAATGGAGCAACGTCGCGCGTTGCAACCATCAAACCGTGTGCGGCGGCTATGGCGGCCACATAGCCGTCAATCGGCGCGATCGCCTTGCCCTCAGCCTTTACGCGGGCGCGAAGCACTGCGGAAGCGGTGATCACGGCAAGGATCGCGGCAGGCCAGACGATCGAGCAGATCGCGCTCGCCGACGGCAAGAACAGCGCGACGGTGCGCCATCAGGTGAAGCATGTGCTCGGCAAGACCGGATGCCGCCGGCAGACCGATCTCGCGCGGCTACTGGCGCAGCTCATTCCTGCCGGCGCCTGAGCCCTCGCTGAACGGCGATCTTCCCAGGATCTCATCCACCGTCATCACGGTGCAGAAGTCGTAAGCGAGGGAGGCCACGTGGGCCGCGTGGATTGCCTCCGCCGGAATCGGCTTGCCGTCATGGTCCTTGAGAGCGAAGCAGTCGCAGGCATCCTCGATGAGGATCATGCGGTAGCCGAGATTGGCGCCGTGGCGCACCGTCGTCGACACGCACATGTCGGTGGAGATGCCGAAAGCGGCAATGGTGTCGATGCCGAGGCGGCGCAGGCGCAGGTCGAGATCGGTGCCGATGAAGCAGCTGTTGACGCTCTTGGCGATCATCGGCTCGGCGTTCTGCGGGCCATAGCCCGGCCGGAACGCATTGCCAGGCTGGTCCGGCCGCAGGGTCGAGTTGGGCTCGGTCGAATCGTGCCGGACATGGAGGAGGGGCGCCTTATGCCGGCGCCAATGACGGAGAAGGGTCAGGCCCTTCTCGTCGAGCGCGCTGTTCCAGCGCGGCGGCCAAGGCGGCGCATCGAAGGCCTGCTGCAGGTCGATGGGCAACAGGAGAATGCGGCTCACATCCATGATAGGCTCCGTTGATGGACGTGCGTAAGATGGCATCGCCGTCAGTGCGGCAGGAGACGTGAAGATGCCAGGTGAGACCGTAAGAATGGCGCCCCCGGGCGATGCCGACCGGCATTCCGCCGGCGGGCTCGATGAGAAGGGGAGGCTTCTGGTCTCCGCCCTCAAGCGCAATGCGCGCGAAAGCCTGGTCTCGCTTGCCCGCCGCATCGGCCTGTCGCGCAGCGCGACGCAGGAGCGGCTGCGCCGGCTCGAAAGGGACGGCGTGATCGCGGGCTACACCGTGAGGCTCGGCAAGACCCAAGCGCCTGGCACCATGGCGCTTGTGTCGGTTGCCTTCGTGCCCGGCAAGGCTTGCGCCCAGGTGGTGCCGAAGCTGAAGCCCATCACGGAGATCGTGAGCTGTCTGTCGCTCGCCGGGCCGGTCGATCTGCAGCTGCGTGTCGAATGCGCCTCCAATGCCGAGCTCGAGGATATCCGCCGGCGCATCGCCGCCGTTCCGGGCATTGCGACGGTCACGACGCAAGTGGTGCTCGAGGAGCATTGGCGGAGTTCGTGATGCTCGGTCTTACCCGCCGTTCCGGTTTCGGCTAGGGTTGTCCGCAGGTCGATCGGCGCGGGGGCGCATGGGGCAAGAGGGGCGGTCCACTTTTTCGAAGTTGCTGCGCAGCTGGGGTCTCGTCGGCGCCGGCATCTTTATCCTGCTGTGTCTATGGCGCCTGCCTTACGCCGCGGATCTGCGGCCGGAGATCCGGTTCGGCATGACCGGCCTCGATCTCGTCAAGGCCTGGCTGCCGGAAGGCATCCTCCTGGGAATAGGCGCGTTCGTCGCCCACCGCGTCGGCGGAGATGGAGGGGCGGCATCCTCAGGCGGCTTCTCAGGCTTCCTGATCTATTTCTGCCTGTGGCTGATCATCTGGGGACTGGCGGTGCTTCTGCCCGGATGGCTGCTGTTCTGCTACCTGGCGGCGATGCTGAAGCCGGCACGGGATGTCTTCCTGCTCGGCGGGCTGCCGGGAGCCATCTTCGCGGGCGGCATGGTCCTGGTCTATGGCATGGTCTTTATTGGAGCGTCCCTCACGGCCTCGATCATCGCTGCCGTGATCGGCGCTTTCGCCATGCCGAAGATGATCGGCCTCTCCCTTGGTGGGAGCGCCGGCCTCGCCGCGAAGCGGCCCGATGCCGGCAAGGCTCTGCTCATTCTGTGCCTTATCGGCGGCCTCTATTGGCTGTGGCGCGGTTGGTGGTTCTTCTATGGTCCCGCGGATGTCTGGTTCCGGGTCATTCCCGACACGGCCGGTATCGTGCTGCTCCTCGGCTGGTGCGCCATCCTTCTCGAGCGGCAGCGCAAGGCTCGCGCATAGAAAAATCCCGGCGCCTTGCGGCACCGGGATTTCCCAACCCCTTCTGCGTCCGAACGGTCAGGCGCTTTCGCGCATATCGTCGTCTTCCTGCGGCGCGCCCTCGCGCAGCACATAGCCGCGGCCCCACACCGTCTCGATGAAATTCTTGCCGCCCGCGGCGGTCGCGAGCTTCTTGCGCAATTTGCAGATGAACACGTCGATGATCTTGAGCTCGGGCTCGTCCATGCCGCCATAGAGATGATTGAGGAACATCTCCTTGGTGAGGGTGGTGCCCTTGCGCAGCGAGAGCAGCTCCAGCATCTGGTATTCCTTGCCGGTCAGATGCACGCGCTGGCCGCCGACTTCGACGGTCTTGGTGTCGAGATTGACCAGGAGATCGCCGGTGGTGATGACCGACTGGGCATGGCCCTTGGAACGGCGCACCACGGCGTGGATGCGGGCGACCAGCTCGTCCTTGTGGAAGGGCTTGGTCATATAATCGTCGGCGCCGAAGCCCAAGCCCCGCACCTTGTCCTCGATGCCGGCGAGGCCGGACAGGATGAGGATCGGCGTGTTGACCTTGCTGACCCTGAGCGTCTTCAGCACTTCATAGCCCGACATGTCGGGCAGATTCAGGTCGAGAAGGATGATGTCGTAATCATAGAGCTTGCCGAGATCGACGCCCTCTTCACCAAGATCGGTGGTGTAGACATTGAACCCTTCCGACTTGAGCATCAGCTCGATGCTCTGGGCCGTCGCTGTATCGTCCTCGATCAGCAGAACTCTCATGCGTATCCCCTTCATCCGCCCCGGACTGCGACGCCACACGGCCCGCGAATCCTAAGAAACCTCGCCGTGAAACGGTCAGTTAACGTTGATCGTTAACATACGCCCGGAAAGGTTAACAAAATCTAATAAACCTGACTCAAGATCACTGTTCCCCCGGTGCCGGAAGCCCGGATTTACCCGGTCTTAAGGTTACGGCCCCAGAATGGCGACCAGAGGATCGAATCTCCACGTTAGGTGATTCGTATTCCTATGCCTAGTGAGGGCGGGGGGCACTCGCACCGCCGGGCACCCGTGTGTTGAGTAAAAGAGGGTTATATGCGTTCGTCCCGTGAGACGCTTCTCAGGCTGCACCGTTTCCGCACAGAAGAAAAACGCCGGCAGGTCGCCGATATCGAGGCGATGATCGCGGATCTCATGCGCAAATATGACGATCTCGACGCCCAGATGAAGATCGAGGAGCAGCGCACCGGCGTCAACGATCCCGCCCATTTCAACTATTCGATGGCGGCCAAGTCGACGCGTGGGCGGCGCGACAACATCCTCAAGACCGTCGGCGACCTCAAGGACCAGCAGGCGAGCGCGCAGGGCCTCCTCCAGGAAGAGGAAGCCGAGCTGCGCAAGCTCGAGCTACTGGCCGAAAAGGAGCTCGACCATCGTCCCGCCACGCGAGGCGCGCCGACCGGCTTCGCGCCGCGCCAGGCGATGAGCTGAGGCGGCTATCCTCCGCCTCGCCACTCTTGCCGATATAGAAGCGGTCGCCGGACTTCTCCGGTCGATGGATGCGCATTATCGTCCGGGCGAGGTCTTGCCTGCGCCCGCGGAATATGCGGCCATGGCCGAGGCGACCATCCGTACGCTGGAAGGCACCCATTTCGTTCTCTGTTTCGAGGGCAACGCGCCGGCCGGGCTCGGCTGCTTCGGGGTGCTGCGCCCAGGGCGCGATCTCAAGGGCCTGATCTTCGTCAAGGACCTGTTCGTGCGCGCCGAGATGCGTGGGAAGGGGCTCGGCCGCGCCCTGATGCGCTTCATCGCCGAATACGCGCTGGAGCACGGGATCGGCCGCATCGATCTCGCCACCGATGTCGCCAATGAAGCGGCGCGCAGGCTCTATGTGGCGCTTGGCGGCGTGGTGCGGCCGGCCGTCTATTTCAGCTTTCCGGAAAGCGCTCTGAGGACACTCGGGAGGCGCTGAGACTCCGCCTTTTGCGATTTTTCCCAGTTTCTACCCAGTATCCCTGGAGAGGCCCGAAAAGTGCGTTTGGTTTCGGATAAGACGATGCGTAACCCCAAAGAGATGGAGCGCCGCGGTGATTCCAACGGACGCCCGGTGCTCTAACAGGCTGTTGAAGAAGTCTGTAGCGGAAGGATTTCAGACGTGATTCACTTGATGCAGCAAGCATTGAGGGGATTTCATGCGCGGATCGGACGAGAGGTCGGGGTCGCTTTTCTCTTATGTTGACCTT
>JBMOOM010000032.1:0-11119 GCA_049323275.1 Pseudomonadota bacterium | reverse complement strand
AGGCGAGCGAGCGACCGTAGAACAATGCTATGCCTGTCACACGACTGACAGTTTCAACAATATTCGCAGGAGAGGCTGGTATGATCACCATTGACGGCGGAAGCGGACATTGGCTCGAGAGCCTGTTCCGCCTCGCCGTGGTTATCCTGGAACTGAGCGGCACGGCAACCATCCTGGTGGGTGCCGCGCTGGCGACCGCGACGTTTCTCCGTCAGGCCTGCCGAGGCCTCTATGCCGAAGCCTATCGTCCGTTCCGATCGACACTCGGTCGCAGCATATTGCTCGGCCTTGAGTTTCTCGTAGCCGGCGACATCGTGAAGTCACTGGTGATCAACCCTACGCTTAACGACCTTTTCGTGCTCGCGGGCCTCGTGTTTGTCCGCACCTTCCTGAGCATTTCGCTGGGCGTCGAGATCAATGGTCATTGGCCTTGGGAGAATACGCGCATGGAGCGCGCCCGCCTCGACGCGGCAACAGACCGGTGATGACCATGTCGTCCGACACGCTCGCGCGTATTTTTCCGAAAGGATGGCGGCTTCGGCCGCTTGGCTCGATTCAATGGGAGAATTTTCATGCTTGAGAGGCGATCGATTCTGGAGACCGGGCTTGCCCTGACAATGCTCGTCGGCACCGCGCGCGCCGAAGACCCACCTCCCGGCGGAGGAATGCCCGATTCCCATGCGATGCCGCTTGCCGATTGCGCGGCGTTGTGCCTGGAAACGCATCGAAGCTGCATCGAAGCCGCGCGCCATTGCCTCGAAGAGGGTGGCGACAAGGCCGCTCCGGGGGTCATGGCTGTTCTTGCCGATTGCGCAGGGATTTGCCTCACGACCGCGCAATCGCTGCTTCGCAATTCTCCGGCCCATGGGGTCCTTTGCCAGGCTTGCGAGCAGATCTGCCGATTGTGCGCGGAGAACTGCGCTGCGTTCGCGGGTGACGCACAACTGTTGCGCTGCGCGAACTTATGCCGCCGCTGTGCCGAGGGGTGCGGCATGATGGTCATGTCTTCATAGCAGCACACGGCGTTCCGATTTTCTTTGGCCGAGAGATCAGCATGTGGGCTTCACGTATTTCGATCCGGACGTTCGGTGCAGCATATCGAGCACAGCGGCTCCGATCCGACTCGGCGTCGATACAAAGCAAAGATTTCGAATGGAGACATATCATGCGCAAGATTTCCCCTGTTCTGGCGGTCCTTGGCCTCCTCGCCCTGACCCAGATGCCGGTCCTCGCCGACGAGAGCAAAGGGCCGCCGAAGAAGCCGGCCGCCACCGCGCCGGCCCAGAAGCCCGGCGACGAGCATCGCCACGGCATGGACCACGGCGGACAGCAGATGCACGACAAGATGATGAAAGATCACCGCGAGGGCATGGAAAAGATGCAGGATCAGTCCGGCGGTGGATGCGGCGGCAACGACAAGCCCATGCCTGCCATGGGCGGCATGGGGACTTCCAAGCCTGCGGACAAACCGAAAGACATGCCGATGAAGCACGAGCATATGTGAGCATCGGTCGGTCCATCCCCCCGGAAGCCCGCTGCCCCCGTGGCAGCGGGCTTTTTGTCTGAAAAGCTCAAATGTTCCCGTGAAGATTTTCGGTCCTGCGGCAGCCAGCCGGAACTCCGCAGTTTTTGGCGGATCAAGCTTCGGATTCTTGCTCCTCCTGATTGCCGTTGCCGCGACGTCGGCCACGCAAACGGCCGCCATCGCTTTTCTGCCGTCCTTGATCGAGGGCAGCGCGGTGATCCCCGTTGCCGCAACCCACGATTTCCATATAGTGAGCCTTTCGGCTTCCTTTCCTCTTGCCGCTCTCGGCCTTGCGCCCATTTGGGGGTGGTTGGCCGATCGCATGGACTATCGGGTGCTTCTTCGGATCGCGCTTCTGGTCCTCGCGGCAACGACACTGGCGTTCGGCAGTACCGATCTCGCCACCTTATATCTTCTGCGCATCCTGTCTGGCATGGCGTCGGGGGCCATCATTCCTCTCTCGCTCCTTGCTGCGGGCTTCCGGGCCGAGAGCCGGGTGGGTCGGGCCCGTCTCTTCACATGGCTGACCAGCTTTGTCTTTCTTGGTGATCTGGCCGGCCCCCTGCTCACACAATTGTCTTTTCCGCTGCTGCCGTCGGCCCCGCTGTTCCCTCTCGCCCTGGCACTCTTGCTCGCCGGTTGCCTGCTGTCGCCCTCTCAGCTTCCCAAACGGTCTCGTTCGCATGCCATCCCGCGCCGCAGCAACCGCGACAACAACCGGAAGACTGCGACACTCCTCGTCATCACCATTATCGCCGGCGCTGCCCTGGCGGCCCTTCACATCGGTCTGCTGGTGACCGGCCAAGGCCTTTCGCTCGACCGCAAAGCTATCGCCTTCATGCTGAGCCTTTGCGGCGTCGGCATGCTCGCGGCACAAATCGCGCAGGCCCGTTTGGGTTGGCTTGTCCGCCGGCCGGTCGATCTCACGCGTCTTATGCTGCTCGTTCTGGCAATCGGACTGTTGGCTTCGCAAAATCCGCGGTCGATCCTTGGTCTCGCGGGGATCGCTTTCCTTCTCGGCTGGAGCGCGGCCAGCCTTCGCCTCGTGACCAGCTTCTGGATCAGCAACCGCAGCTCCCGGGTTTCGGGTGCTCGGCTCGGGCTCCAGCATGCGGCGGCGAGTATTGGACAGGCGGCGGCGCCGATCGGGCTTGCGCTCGCGGGAGTGGGGCAGCAGTGGGTGATCACGTTCACCCTGGCGGCGGCGGCATTGATCGTCGCTCTCAGCCTGCCTTTGCTGTGGCAAGAGGGGGAACGGACGAGCGATCGGTCCAGTCAGCCATGATCCCTTGCGGAGCAAGCGATCGCCTCGAGCAGTGCGCGCGCGATCAGCGGCTTTGCAATGACATGCTCGAATCCAACGCGCCTCGCTTCGCGTTCCAGCGCGTCGTCATGATAGGCCGAGATCATGATCGCGCAACCGCACCAGCCCTTCGAGCGTAAGCGTCTCAGGAGTGACAGGCCGTCGATGTCCGGCATGCGAAAGTCGACGACAAGGCAATCGGCATGAAGTGATCGCGGGTCGGCCAATAGCGCGCTGCCGCTAGTATAGGCCCGGACCCGAAATCCCTGGGCCCGCAGCATCAATTGCGTCGAACGGCGAACGCCCGGGTCGTCGTCCGAGACCAATATCGTGAAGGGGTGACGGGACGATTGCCCGATGTGCACAGACATGAGTGGCGAGCATCCGAAAATCGATTCTCCGTGAGTGCAGCATTCCAGAACCGCGTATCTCAGTCGCTACGTAATCATCCCAGTTTGGCTTCGCTGCGACCAAGGCCCGCAGCAAATGCAATCCGGAGCGCATCGGAAAGACTGCGGACAGCCAACTTGCTCATCAGGCTTGCCCGGTGGACTTCGACGGTTCGCGAAGAAACGCCTAGATCATAGGCGATGGTCTTGTTGGGATAGCCTCGCGCGAGCCCATCGAGAACCTCCTTCTCGCGGGGCGTCAAGACGCCGATCCGGACCTGCGCTTCGGCTTCTTCCGTCGCTCGGACATCGACCCGGTCGATACGCGCGAATCCGCGGTCGATAGCCTCAAGCAGCGATGCCTTCTCGAAGGGTTTCTCGATAAAATCCACTGCGCCCGCCTTCATCGCCTGCACCGCGAGAGTGACGTCGCCATGACCGGTCAGGACGACGACCGGCATATTGATGCCGCGCTGCGCCATTTCCGACTGGACCTGAAGCCCATCTAACTCAGGCATGCGAACGTCGAGAAGCACACATCCAGTCTCGGCCGTGCGTGCCAGCTTCAGAAATTCCACGCCGCTCGCATAGGTCCGTACCTCGAACCCCACCGTCCGCAGCATGAATCCGGCTGACTTCCGGATGGCCTCTTCGTCATCGACCAGATGAATGAGGCGCTTATCCTGCATGTTCTTCCTCCAGCTTTGCGTGAACCAAGGTGAATCGGAACACGGCTCCACCGCCTGGACCGTCCTCGACCCAGATCCGTCCGCCATGAGCCTCAACGATCGTCCGACAGATCGACAGGCCGAGCCCCATGCCGTCCGATTTGCTGCTGACAAAAGCCTGGAACAGCCGCGGTATCACGTCCTCCGCAATGCCGGGACCGCTGTCCTCTACCGCAATCTCGATCATCTCGTCGGCCCGCAGCCTTGTGGAAACGCGCAGTTCCCGCACTTCGGAGTCCGCCATCGCTTCAATGGCATTGCGCATGATGTTGACCAGAACCTGCTGGATCTGGACGCGGTCCACGAGCGTAGGTGTCGCGGCCGGGTCGAAGGTGAAAAAGCTGCGGACCCCGCGTTCCCGGGCACCGATAAGCGCCAGCTTGCCTGCCTCGTCGATCAGGCGCGGCAAATCCTCTACGGTCTTTTCCACCTCGCCCCGAGCTACGAAATCCCTGAGGCGGCGAACAATATAGCCTGCCCTGAGGGTCTCATTGGCGGCCTCCGTCAGCGCTTCGTGCAGGATATCCCGCGGTATATCCCCTTCCCCGTCAACAAGATCCCGCGTCGTCTCCAGATAGTTGGCAATAGCAGTCAGCGGCTGGTTAAGCTCATGGGCCAAGGTCGAGGCCATCGTTCCCATCGCGCTCAGCCGCGAGACATGCACAAGCTCGGCCTGCAATTCCTTGAGCCTCAGCTCATCATGTTCCTTTTCCGTCAGGTCCCGAATGAAGCCGGTGAAGATGCGCCCTTCCGGCCCCCCCGCCTCGCCGACCGACAATTCCATTGGAAAAGTCGAACCGTCCCGGCGCTGCCCGACCACGATGCGGCCGATCCCGATGATTCGGCGCTCTCCCGTTTCGAGATAATGGCCGATATATTCGTCATGCCTGATACTGTCCGCCCGCGGCATGAGGCAGGACACATTGCGGCCAAGCAATTCGCTCTCGCCATAACCGAACAATCGCTCGGCCGCAGCGCTGAACGAGGTTATGCGGCCCCGCTCGTCGATGACGATCATGGCATCGGGAACGGTCGCGAGAATCGACTGCAGATGTCGTTCGCGGGCTTCGATCGAGCCGCGCATTGCCGCATCCTCGGTGATGTCGCGCACGATGCTGCCGAAACCGCGAATAACACCCGCTTGATCTTTCAGGGCATTGATCGTCAGCCTGGCGAGATATTCGGTTCCATCACGGCACACGCGCCAAGCCTCACGCTCGAGGGAACCCTGCGCGAGGGCCGCCGCCAGATCGGCTTCAGGCCGGCCGTTCGCCATTTCATCGGGCGGATAGAAAATCTCGTGCGAGCGGCCGCACAGATCGGCGCTCGACCAAAGTCCCTTCCTCTCGGTCTCGCCATTGATCGCGCGGATGGTGCCGGCGGGATCGAGCAAGACGACGACATAGCCGCTGGCCTCGCGAAGCATGAGCTCCGATAGCGCCTCGATTTCGCGGACGTCGTCGCGCCACGCTACCGAATTGTCTTCGGGGATCATGTCATCCCCAGCCGTCCAGGCCGGGCGCGTAGGCGACAGGGCAATGGTTTCATGGCCGTCGGAATCCCCCAATCGGAACGGGCACCAAGTCAAATACGCAGCTCGGCGCGATACCCCTCGAAATTTCTCGCGCGATCCAGCCTGAGCGCTGCACCGGCGCGGGCGTTCCGGTGTAATGCCGCCTTGTCGGGATCGATCATCGTTCGCCGCCGCGCCACTCGAGACCATTGCTTGCGGGCCGCTGCTCCAGGCTGGCGTGACCGATACTCGACGTCGATATGGCCCCGGCTAACCGTCCCGCGAGCACCGATGCTGCGAGTCAGCCAACACACGAGACCGATAGCCATTGCGAGCAAGCGTCGCTGAAGCCGATCCTTGGAGTTCGCATGCCAATGGCGCAGGCCTTACGGATCGATAGCCAGTGCAAGCAGGCCGTGACGCGAGGTCAGTCCAAGATTTCCGATCCGGCACTCAATGGATGAAGATCGCACGTTCAAGCATGCAATTGTCCATCATGCACCGTCGCCTGGGTGGTGATGACCGGCCGCCTGATATGGCCGTCCGGTCGCACCATCGTACCGTTGCGCGTTCGCTACCGTCTCGGGTCCAGGGATCACCACCACAATCTGAGGCCGACGACCACGCGACGCTCGGTTGTCAGTTCGCGGTCCGCGCGCCGGAAGGCGGCGGTGCCATCGAGCGCGCGTTCCCAGACAAAGCCGACATAAGGTGCGAACTTGCGCGACAACTCGTAGCGCAGTCGGCCGCTCAGCTCGACATTGCTGAACCCGCCACCAAGCTCGCGGTCGACCGAGCGCTTGGAATAGAGGTTGGTCTCGACCTGGGAGGTCAAGATCAGCCGATTGGTGAACAGAACCTCGTAGCCGGCCTTGGCGCGCCCCGCGATGCGGCCATCGTCGCCCACATAGGCGGTCAACTGCACGTCGAACCAATAGGGCGCCAATCCCTCGACGCCTGCGGCAAGCCATGTCGTCGCTCCCTTGCCGAGATCCTGGCGAACTCCCAGCACCGTGCCCCAGAACGGACTCTTGCTGTGCCACCAGAGCGCCTCGACGCTGCTTTCAGCATCAAGACGATCGCGCGAGTTTTTCAGGCCCTGGCTGCGCAGCCATAGTTTGTCATTGTCCTGCCCCTTCGTGACGAGCACCGTCCAGCCCACCCCCTGGCCCTCATTGCCGCTGACGAACTCGAGCTCGTCGACGAGGACCTTCGGAATCGAGAGCTTGTCGGCCATCTCATAGCCGGGCAGTGTCGAATTGCGGTAGCCGTCCGAATAGTCATTTGAATCGCGCGCGTCCGGCGGAGCCTTGCCGCCCTGCATGCGGCCCATGTCCATCTTCATACCGGTGCTCGGCACATCCATGCCAGGCATGTCCATTCCCGCATGGTCCTGGGTTTGAGACGCGGGATGGATGTGCTCCTCCGGTGGAGGCACCTGCCCCGCCTGGAAGGCGTCCGGCGCCGTGGAAGATGGCTCTTGCGCCGAGGCGGGTGATGCAATCGCAGTCGAGAAGAGGAGGACAACCAGGAACGGCGCGGGGCGGGTGCGGGCCATGCGGATCATGCGACGACGACCTCCCGGAACATGCCGGCCGCCATATGGTAGAGCAGATGGCAGTGAAACGCCCATCGACCCATAGCATCGGCGGTGACGCGGAAGCTCACCCTCTGGGCAGGCTGGACCACCACCGTATGCTTGCGGACCTGGAAGGCGCCATCGGATCCTTCGACATCGCTCCACATGCCGTGGAGGTGCATCGGATGGGACATCATCGTGTCGTTGACCAAGATGATGCGCAGTCGCTCGTTCGGCTTGAAGTGGAGCGGCCGCGAGTCATTGAGCTTGATTCCGTCGAGCGCCCAGATGAAGCGCTCCATATTGCCGTTGAGGTGGAGCTCGATCTCGCGTTCGGGCTCGCGCGGATCGGGATCGCCATTGGGTGTCCGCAAGTCCGCCAGCGTCAGGACACGCCATGAGCGGTCGCGCAGGCCGGCGCCGGGATCATCGAGATTGGCGCGGGGATAGTCGACGCGCATATCGGTGTTCGCGCCATATTCGGTGCGGGCATGCCGGGCCTTCGGCGGCATCTCCGTCAGGCCGTGCCCGGCGTGCTCGCCGCCGCCCATCGTCATCATCGCCCCCATCATGTCGACGGGATCGAGCCAGGGCCGCGCATCGAGGGCGGGGACCGGTGCCGACATGCCGGGAGCAGGCGCGATCGTGCCGCGGGCAAAGCCGGTCCGATCGATCGCCTGGGCGAAGATCGTGCGTGCATTGCCGTCGGGCATGGTGAACTCGACATCATAGGTTTCCCCCGGGCCGATCCGGAACTCCTCGACCGTCACCGGCACCACCGGCTGCCCGTCGGTAGAAACGATTGTCAGCTCCACACCGGGGATCCGTACGTCGAAGAAGGTCGCCGTTCCCGCGCCCACAAAGCGCAGGCGCACATGCTCGCCGGGCGCGGCGACGGCGGTCCAGTTGCCCGCAGGCGTCGTCCCGTTCATAAGATAAGTGTAGGTCGCTGCGGAAAGGTCGCTATAGTCGGTCGGATTCATCCGCGACCCGTTCCACATCCGCCGCCGTTCGAGGGCTTTGGCGAGGCCCAGCTCGCTCACATCCTCTAGAAAGTCGCCGGCGGTCGGCTGCGCGAAGTTATAATAGCTGCTCAGCTTCTTGAGGTTCGTGAAGATCTGGAGCGGTGGTTCGTCCGACCAGTCGCTCAGCATGATGGTATAGTCGCGGTGGGGAACAGGCCCCGTCGGCACCTTCGGCTCGACGACGATCGCGCCATAGAGCCCGGTCTGCTCGGCGAGCGTGTGGGCGTGATACCAGTAGGTGCCCACTTGGCGCACTTCGAATCGATAGGTGAAGGTCTCGCCCGGGGCGATACCGGCGAAGCTGATGCCGGGCACGCCGTCCATTTCTGCGGGCAGGATGATCCCGTGCCAGTGGATGCTGGACATCTCCTTGAGGCTGTTGCGAACGCGCAGCGTGACGGTGTCGCCCTCGCGCAGGCGCAGGATCGGCGCGGGTACGGCGCCGTTCACTGCCGTCGCGACCCGGCGCTTGCCGGTATAGTTGACCGGGATCTCGGCGATCTCGAGGTCGAATTCGGTCCCGCTCAACTCAGCCGTCGACGCGGAGAGGGATTTCGCCTGCAGTGCCGGGATGAAGCCCGCGACGGCTCCGCCAATCGCCAGCCCCTGAACGAAGCGCCGCCGTGCGATCGGCAAGCTATGAAGGAGGGGCATTGAATGTTTCTTTCGCCAGAAGATGGTCAGGCCAGATCGAGAACGATCCGCCCGTCAATGTCGCCGCGGCGCATACGCGCAAAGACGTCGTTGATGTTCTCCAGCTTTTCGGCGTGCACCGTCGCATGCACCTTGCCTTCGCCGGCGAAGGCCAGTGCTTCGAGAAGGTCGAGCCGGGTGCCGACGATCGAACCGCGAACGGTGATGCCGTTGAGTACGGTGTCGAAGATCGACAGCGGAAAATCGCCCGGTGGAAGGCCGTTGAGCGCGACCGTACCACCGCGCCGGACCATGCCGAGCGCCTGCTGGAAGGCCTTGGGCGAGACCGCGGTGACGAGGACGCCCTGCGCACCGTCGATCGCCTGCTTGATGGCGGCTGACGGATCCTCCTCGCGCGCGTTGACCGTGAGCGCCGCGCCGAGACGGGTCGCGAGATCGAGCTTGCGGTCGTCGACGTCGACCGCCGCCACATTGAGACCCATCGCGCGGGCATATTGCACCGCCATGTGGCCGAGCCCGCCGATCCCGGAGACGACCACCCACTCTCCGGGCTTCGCCTCGGTGGCCTTCAGCCCTTTATAGACGGTGACGCCGGCGCAGAGGATCGGCGCGATGTCGAGGAAGTCGACATTGTCGGGAAGATGCCCGACATAATTTGGATCGGCGAGGACATATTCCGCGAAGCTGCCATTCACCGAATAGCCGGTATTCTGCTGGCTCTCGCACAACGTCTCCCAGCCGCCCAGGCAATGCACGCAATGCCCGCAGGCGGAGTAGAGCCAGGGGACGCCGACCCGGTCGCCCTCTTTTACAAGAGTGACGCCCGATCCGACGGCGGCGACATGTCCGACGCCTTCATGCCCGGGAATGAAGGGCGGGTTGGGCTTGACCGGCCAGTCGCCCTCGGCCGCATGCAGGTCGGTGTGGCATACGCCGGCCGCCGCGACCTTTACCAGGATCTGGCCGGGTCCGACCGTCGGGATCGGCGCCTCTTCGATGACCAGCGGCTTGCCGAATTCGCGGACGACCGCCGCCTTCATGGTTTTCGCCATGTCTGCTTCTCCTTCCGGGAGGGATCAGAACAGGCCGAGCGCATGCTCGTCATAGGAGACGAGCAGGTTCTTGGTCTGCTGATAATGGTCGAGCATCATCTTGTGATTTTCGCGTCCGAAACCCGACGCCTTATATCCGCCGAAAGCGGCATGTGCGGGATAGTGATGGTAGCAGTTGGTCCAGACCCGCCCGGCCTCGATCGCGCGGCCGAGCCGGTAGGCCGTGTTGCCGTTGCGGGTCCAGACGCCCGCGCCGAGGCCGTAGGCGGTATCGTTGGCGATCGCGATCGCCTCGTCGACTGTCTTGAATGTGGTCACCGACAGCACCGGCCCGAAGATCTCTTCCTGGAAGATGCGCATCCGATTTTCGCCGAGGAACACGGTGGGCTGCACGAAATAGCCCCGATCGAGTTCGCCGCCGGGGAGCGCCCGCGCGCCGCCGGTCAGGCATTGCGCGCCCTCGGTTTTTCCGATGTCGATATAGCCGAGGATCTTGTGGAGTTGATCTTCGGATGCCTGGGCGCCGATCTGGACCGAAGGGTCGAGCGGATCACCTTGGCGGATCGCTGTGACACGCGCCACGGCGCGCTCGATGAAACGGTCGAAGATCGATTCGTGGATCAACGCGCGCGAGGGACAGGTGCAGACCTCGCCTTTGTTGAACGCGAAGAGCGTGAAGCCCTCCAGCGCCTTGTCGAAGAAGGCGTCCTCCTCGTCGAGCACGTCGGCCATGAAGATGTTGGGCGACTTGCCGCCAAGTTCCATCGTCTGGGGGATGAGATGGTCGGCGGCCGCATGCATGATCTGCTTGCCGGTGACCGTCTCGCCCGTAAAGGAGACCTTGGCGATCCGTGGATTGGCGGCGATCGCCTGGCCAACGGTGCGTCCAGGTCCCGTCACGACGTTGAACACGCCAGGCGGCAGAATATCGGCGGTGAGCTCTGCGAACATCAGCAATGTCAAAGGCGTCTGGGACGCAGGTTTGATCACCGTGCAATTGCCCGCGGCAAGTGCCGGAGCGATTTTCCAGGCTGCCATGAGCAGCGGGAAGTTCCACGGGATGATCTGCCCGACGACGCCAAGCGGCTCGCGGAAATGATAGGCGATCGTGTCGGCATCGATCGTCGAGATCGCGCCCTCTTCCGCCCGGATGCAGCCGGCGAAGTAGCGGAAGTGGTCGATCGCCAGAGGCACGTCTGCGGTACGCGTCTCGCGGATCGGCTTGCCGTTGTCGATCGTCTCGGCGAAGGCCAGCAGCTCCAGATTGTCTTCCAGCCGGTCGGCGATCCGGTTGAGCAACCGCGCACGCTCGGCTGGTGATATCTTGGCCCACTGATCCTTGGCCGCGTGC
>JBMOOM010000031.1:0-11206 GCA_049323275.1 Pseudomonadota bacterium | reverse complement strand
TCCACTCCATCGCCATCTTCCAGATCGGCGAGTTCCGGGCGCCCTTGATCCAGTCCTCGGGGATGCCTTCGGCGCGCGCGGCCGCGATCACTTCCGGATCGTTCGGGTCGAGGAAGACACCGAGCTGTGCGTCATAGAGATCCTTCTCGTTCTCGACGCCCGCCGCCTCGGCGATGCGGTCCCCGTCATAGAGCATGACGCCCAGATAGCGGATGCGCCCCACGCAGGTCTCCGAGCAGACCGTCGGCTGACCGCTCTCCAGGCGCGGATAGCACAATGTGCATTTTTCGGATTTGCCCGTCGACCAGTTGTAATAGATCTTCTTGTAGGGGCAGCCCGAGACGCACATGCGCCAGCCCCGGCACTTCTCCTGATCGATCAGGACCACGCCGTCATCCTCGCGCTTGTAGATCGCGCCCGAGGGGCAGGAGGCGACACAGGCCGGATTGAGGCAGTGCTCGCACAGCCGCGGCAGGTACATCATGAAGGTATTTTCGTACTGCCCGTAGATCTCTTTCTGCACGCCTTCGAAATTGTAGTCCTGCGAGCGCTTGGCGAATTCGCCACCCAGGATCTCCTCCCAGTTCGGACCCCATTCGATCTTCTCCATCCGCTCGCCTGAAATCTTCGAGCGCGGGCGGGCGGTCGGGAACGCCTCCATTTCGGGAGCGGATTTCAGATGGTCGTAGTCGAAATCGAAGGGTTCGTAGAAGTCATCGATCTCGGGCAGGTCCGGATTGGCGAAGATGTTCGCCAGGATGCGCCATTTGCCGCCTTGCCTCGGTTGCAGCGCGCCCGATCGCGCCCGCATCCAGCCGCCCTTCCAGCGCTTCTGGTTCTCCCAGTCCTTCGGATAGCCGATGCCGGGTTTCGTCTCGACGTTGTTGAACCAGGCGTATTCGACGCCTTCGCGGCTGGTCCAGACATTCTTGCAGGTGACGGAGCAGGTATGGCAACCGATACACTTATCGAGGTTGAGAACCATACCGATCTGAGCACGCACTTTCATTCCGCTGCCTCCGTGATTTGGGTTGCGGGGCGGTCGAGCCAGTCGACCTTCGACAACTTGCGCACGATCACGAACTCGTCGCGATTGGCGCCGACCGTTCCGTAGTAGTTGAAGCCATAAGCAAGCTGGGCATAGCCGCCGATCATATGCGTCGGCTTGGGCACGATGCGCGTGACCGAGTTGTGGATGCCGCCGCGCTTGCCGGTGATCTGGCTGCCCGGCGTGTTCACGATCTTCTCCTGCGCGTGGTACATGAACATCGAGCCTTCCTTCATGCGCTGGCTCACCACCGCGCGCGCGGTGATGACGCCGTTCGAGTTGAAGACCTCGACCCAGTCATTGTCGACGAGGCCCGCCTTCTTCGCGTCGACCTCGGATATCCAGACCACCGGCCCGCCGCGATTGAGGGTCAGCATTAGAAGATTGTCGGTGTAGGTGGAGTGGATGCCCCACTTCTGGTGCGGGGTCAGGAAGTTCAGCACCACATGCGGCTCGCCCTCGGCGAGCGATTTTGTCGCCGCCGCGCCCACCGTCTTCAGGTCCACCGGCGGACGCCAGGTGACGAAGCCCTCGCCGAAGGCGCGCATCCACTCATGGTCTTGATAGAGCTGCTGGCGGCCCGAGACCGTGCGCCATGGGATGAGTTCATGCACGTTGGTCCAGCCGGCATTGTAGCAGACCTCCTCGCTCTCGATCCCCGACCAGGTGGGCGAGGAGATGATCTTCCTCGGCTGCGCGGCGATGTCGCGGAAGCGGATCTTCTCGTCCTCCTTCACCTCGGCCAGATGCTTGTGATCGCGACCGGTCGCCTTGGCGAGCGCCTCCCACGCCTTGACCGCGACCTCGCCATTGGTCTCGGGCGCCAGCATCAGGACCACCTCGGCCGCGTCGATCGCCGTGTCGATCCGCGCCATGCCCTTGGTCGGTCCCGCTTCGGTGACGGTGCCGTTCAGGGCCTTGAGGTGATGCACTTCGTCCTTGGTGTCCCAGGCTATCCCCTTGCCGCCATTGCCCGCCTTCTCCATCAAGGGCCCGAGCGCCGTGAAGCGCTTGTAGACATTCGGATAGTCCCGTTCGATGGCGATATAGGCAGGAGCCGTCTTTCCCGGAATGAGGTCGCATTCGTCGCGCTTCCAGTCGCGCACCGTGCCTTGCGCGATCTCACCCGGGCTGTCATGCTGGAGCGGCAGCTGCACCACATCCGTCTCCACTCCCAGGATCTCGGGTGCGACCTCCGAGAACTTCTTCGCGATGGCCTTGAAGATCTCCCAGTCGGTCTTCGATTCGTAGGCCGGATCCACGGCCGCCTGCAGCGGGTGGATGAACGGGTGCATGTCGGACGTGTTCATGTCGTCCTTTTCGTACCAACTCGCCGTCGGCAGCACGATGTCGGCATAGACAGCGGTGGTGGACATGCGGAAGTCGATGGTGACCAGGAGGTCGAGCTTTCCTTCCGGCGCCTGGTCGTGCCACACGGCCTCGACCGGCTTGGCCCTGCCTTCCATACCGAGATCCTTGCCCTGCACGCCATGATCGGTGCCGAGCAGGTGCTTGAGGAAATACTCATGGCCCTTGCCCGAGGAGCCGAGCAGGTTGGAGCGCCAGACGAACAGATTGCGCGGCCAGTTCTCCGGTGCGTCGGGATCCTCGCAGGACATCTGCAACGCGCCCGACTTCAGGCGCTCGGCGACATAGTCCTTAGCCTCCACGCCCGCGGCCTTCACCGCGCGGCCGACCTCCAGCGGGTTGGCCTTCAATTGCGGGGCCGAGGGCAGCCAGCCCATGCGCTCGGCGCGGATGTTGTAGTCGATCAGGCTCAGCCGGTCCCAGTCGCCTTTGGGCGCGGTGGGGGAGAGCAGCTCGCGCGCCGTCACCGTCTCGTAGCGCCACTGATCGGTGTGGGCATAGAAAGCCGATGTCGAATTCATGTGCCGCGGCGGGCGGGCCCAGTCGAGTGCGAAGGCGAGGGCGGTCCAGCCGGTCTGCGGCCGCAGCTTTTCCTGCCCGACATAATGCGCCCAGCCGCCGCCCGACTGGCCGACGCAGCCGCACATCACCAGCAGGTTGATGACCGCCCGGTAATTCATGTCCATGTGGAACCAGTGGTTCATCGCCGCGCCGATGATGACCATGGAGCGGCCCCTGGTCTTTTCCGCATTGGCGGCGAATTCCCGCGCGACCTGGATGATCTTGTCGCGGCGCACGCCGGTGATGCGCTCCGCCCAGGCCGGCGTGAACGGCACGTCGGCGTCATAGTCGCGCGCGACATGCGCGCCGCCCAAGCCGCGGTCCAGGCTGTAATTGGCGCATAGAAGGTCGAAGACCGTGGCGACCAGAACCTCCTCGCCCCCGGCGAGCTTCAGGCGCTTCACCGACACTTTGCGCGACAGCACGTCGCCGCGGCGGTCCACCTGAAAGCCATTGGTGGCCGAACCGCCGAAATAAGGAAAATCGACATCCGCCACTTCGTCATGATCCTGCTCGTGGATCAGGCTCAGCTTGAGCTTGACGTCGCGCTTGCCCGCTTTCGGTTCGAGATTCCACTTGCCGGTCTCGCCCCAGCGGAACCCGACGGACCCGTTGGGGACCACGATCTCGCCGGACATCTCGTCGATGCCGACGGTCTTCCAATCCGGATTGTTTTTCTCGTCCAGGGAATCGGCGAAATCGGAAGCCCGCAGCTGCCGGCCGGGAACCAGATGCCCGCCTTGCGGATCGAGGCGCACCAGCATCGGCATGTCGGAGTAGCGGCGGCAATAGTCCTCGAAATACGGCACCTGACGATCGACATGGAATTCGCGCAGGATCACGTGACCGAAGGCCATGCCGAGTGCTGCGTCGGTTCCCTGCTTGGCGTTCAGCCAGATGTCGGCAAATTTGGCGGCTTCGGAATAATCCGGGCAGATGACGGCGCTCTTGGTGCCCTTGTAGCGTACCTCAGTATAGAAATGCGCATCCGGTGTGCGCGTCTGCGGCACGTTCGAGCCCCAGAGCAGGAGATAGCCGGCATTGTACCAGTCGGCCGATTCCGGCACGTCCGTCTGCTCGCCCCAGGTCTGCGGGCTCGACGGCGGCAGGTCGCAATACCAGTCGTAGAAGGACATGCAGGTGCCACCCAGCAGCGACAGATAGCGTGTGCCGGCGGCATAGGAGACCATCGACATGGCCGGGATCGGGGAAAAGCCGAACACGCGGTCGGGCCCATATTTGCGCGTCGTATAGGCGTTGGCGGCCGCCACGATTTCGGTCGCCTCGTCCCAGCTTGCGCGCACGAAGCCGCCCTTGCCCCGGATGCGGGTGTAGCTTGCACGCGCCGCCGGGTCGTTCTGGATCGCCGTCCACGCCTCGATCGGGCTCATGATCTTCCGCTTCTCGCGCCACAGCTTCATGAGCCGGCCGCGGATCAGCGGCGTCTTCACCCGGTTGGCGCTGTAGAGATACCAGCTGTAGCTGGCGCCGCGGGCGCAGCCGCGGGGTTCGTGATTGGGCAGATCGGGGCGGGTGCGCGGATAGTCGGTCTGTTGCGTCTCCCAGGTGACGATCCCGGACTTGACGTAGATCTTCCACGAGCAGGAGCCGGTGCAGTTCACGCCATGTGTCGAGCGCACGATCTTGTCGTGTTGCCAACGGCGGCGATAGGCGTCCTCCCAGTCGCGGCTTTCGACGGTTGTCTGGCCGTGCCCATGGGCGAATGTATCCTTGCGCAGCGTCGTCAGGAAGTTCAGGCGATCCAGAAGATGGCTCATGGTTCTGTCCTAGAGTTTATTCGGCAGGCACGGCGACAAGCCGTTTCCGTCCGCGTTCGATGTCATGGAGAAGTCCGCCGCGGCGCGTATAGGCGACCCAGGTAACGACCAGGCAGAGGACGTAGAAGGCGCAGAACGCCCAGAGCGCGGCAAGCGGCGATCCCGTCAGGCCGATCGAGGTGCCATAGGCCTTGGGGATGAAGAAGCCGCCATAGCCACCGATCGCGCTGGTGAAAGCGATGATCGCGGCCGCTTCGCGCTCGGATTGACGCTGCAAGTCGCCCGGGTCCTGGCCGGGCGCCAGCCGCGCGATCTCCTTGCGCATGATCACGGGGATCATCTGGAAGGTCGAAGCGTTGCCGACACCGGTGAAGAAGAACAGCGCCATGAAGCAGGCGAAGAAGCCGATGAAGGATCCAAGCTGGAGGAACCAGATCACTCCCAGGACGGACGCGATCATTCCGGCGAACACCCAGAAGGTGACCCGCCCGCCGCCGACCCGGTCGGACAGCCACCCGGTTCCGGCGCGGCTCAGCGCGCCGACCAGCGGACCGAGGAACACATATTGCAGCGCGTTGATGTCGGGGAAGGCCAGGCGCGACAGCAGGGGAAAGCCGGCCGAATAGCCGATGAAACTGCCGAAGGTGCCGACATAGAGCAGACACATCACCCAGTTGTGCATGCGGGTGAAGATCACCGCCTGTTCGCGGAAGCTCGCCCGCGCATCGGCGATATCGTTCATGCCCAGCCACGCGGCGGCGGTGGAGACGACGATGAACGGCACCCAGATGAAGCCAGCATTCTGCATCCAGACCTTGCCGCCATCCGACAGCTCCTGGGGGGCGCCGCCCAGCGCGCCGAACACACCCGCAGTGACGGCTAGCGGCACCAGGAACTGCATGACCGAGACACCGAGATTGCCCAGGCCTGCATTCAGCGCCATGGCGTTGCCCTTTTCGGCGCGGGGGAAGAAGAAGCTGATATTGGCCATGGAGGAGGCGAAGTTGCCGCCGCCGAGCCCGCATAGCAGCGCCAGGACGACGAAGATCAGATAGGGCGTGTCGGGATCCTGCACCGCATAGCCGATGCCTGCCGCCGGGATCAGCAGTGAGGCGGTCGAGAGCGTCGTCCACAGCCGGCCGCCGAAGATCGGTACCATGAAGCTGTAGAAGATACGCAATGTCGCCCCCGACAGCGCCGGCAGCGCCGCCAGCCAGAAGAGCTGGTCTTGTGTGAAGGCGAAACCGATGGCGGGCAGCCGCGCCACGACGACCGACCAGACCATCCAGACCGCGAAGGCGAGCAGCAGAGCCGGGATCGAGATCCACAGGTTGCGGCGGGCGATGCGCCGGCCCTTCTCGTTCCAGAACCGCGTATCTTCCGGCCGCCAGTCCTCGATCAGATGCGGCATCACTGTCCGCTCGGGATCGTGCACTTCCCGCAGCTCCGGGAAGCTCGGCAGGCGATCCAGCACGGCGCCATGCGCCTGCCGCTCCATGACGCGGATCGACAGATGCATCCAGCCGAGCGAGACCAGTACGATCAGGAACAGCAGCGCGAAAGATGAAGTCCAGACGCCGGTCACATCAAGCAGCGCGCCGAAGGCGATCGGCAGGATGAAGCCACCGAGGCCGCCGATCATGCCCACGAGGCCGCCCACCGCGCCGACATGGTTGGGATAATAGACCGGGATGTGCTTGAAGATGGCCGCCTTGCCGAGGCTCATGAAGAAGCCGAGCGCGAAGAGCGTGCCGACGAAGGGCCAGAGATCCATCTCAGTCGAGAAGGCGATGGGGCCGTCCTTGCCGCGGATCACATAGTCCGTCGGGGGGTAGGACAGCATGAGCAGGAAGACGAGCGAGAAGCCGAAAGTCCAATACATGACTGTCCGCGCCCCGAAGCGGTCTGAAAGCACTCCGCCATAGGCGCGGAAAATGCTCGCCGAAAGACTGAAGGCGGCGGCAGCCATGCCGGCGATGCGCACGTCGATGCCATATACCTGCACGAGATAGTGCGGCAGCCAGAGCGCCAGCGCCACGAAGCCGCCGAAGACGAAGAAGTAGTAGAGAGAGAACCGCCACACCTGCAGGTTCTTCAGCGGCGCGAACTGTTCGGCCAGGCTCGGTGCCGCCGCGCCGCGGGCGTGGCGAGCGGTGAAATCCGGGTCATCCTTGGCGAGGAGGTAGAACACCACGCCCATCAGGGCGATGACTGCCGCCCAGACCTCGGCCACCCCCTGCCAACCCCAGACGACCAGCACGAAAGGCGCGAGGAATTTCGTGACCGCGGCGCCGACATTGCCCATGCCGAAGACGCCCAGCGCCGTGCCCTGCCTCTCCTTCGGAAACCATTTCGAGACATACGCCACGCCGATAATGAAGGAGCCGCCAGCGAGCCCGACGCCGAGGGCCGCCAGAAGGAAGGTCATGTAGCTGTTTGCCCAGGTGAGGGCGAAGGTCGCGAGGCCGGTGAGGATCATCTGCGCCGAGAAGACCAGCCGGCCGCCATAGCGTTCGGTCCACACGCCGAGAATCAGCCGGGTCAGCGACCCGGTCAGGACCGGCGTCGCGACGAGCAGCCCGTATTCGAACTCTGAAAGCCCGAGTTCGCTCTTGAGGGAAAGTCCGATGATCGAAAAGATGGTCCAGACGGCAAAGCACAACGTGAAGGCAAGGGTGCTCAGCCAGAGCGCCCTGTGCTGTTCGGCAGAATTTGGTGTCGTCGTCCCTGACATGGCTCTGCTCCAGGTGGCTCCGATGGTTGTGCGGTCGGCTGACACCTACGATGCTCCAAAGCTTCGCACGTTGATCCAGATCAAGGAGAATGTGCTTTCCCGTGGTAAGTGGCCCTACCTGCCAACGCCGGTGCCAAAGCGTTGTATTAGTTCGATGTTTGCACTGAGCGGACATGTCGATCGATTAACCTCATACGGATTGTCGATTGACATTTGTCAATCCGATGGAAGGGATGAGTCCGATGCGTGAAGATGCGATGCCGGGCTTGCGGCGACTCCCGCTGTTCAGCGAGATGATGACGCAGACCTTCGACAGTCTCATGCAGATCGCTTATTCGCAGAGCTTTCCGCCGCGACTGCAGCTGATCAGGCAAGGCGACTATGCGGATTTCTTGCATATCCTTGTCGAGGGCTCGGTTGAATTGCAAGCGTCCTGGAACGGCCGCGTCTCCGTCATGGGGCTCGTGCAACCGGTTTCGACCTTCATACTGGCAGCCTGTGTATGCGAGGCTCCCTATCTGATGTCAGCTTGGACGCTGGAGCCGTCACGGGTCGTCATGATCCCTGCCGCCGATGTTCGCGTCATGATGCGCCGTGATGCGGATTTTGCGATGGCGGCGATGCGGGAACTGGCTAACGGCTACCGCTCATTCGTGCGGCAGGTAAAGAACATGAAGTTGCGCACCGCGCGCGAGCAGCTTGCGGCCTACATCCTCCGTCTTTCACAGCTCTCCGGCGACGCCGACAAAGTGATACTGCCGGTGGAGAAGCGCCATCTAGCCCTCTACCTGGGAATGACACCGGAGAACCTTTCGCGCACCATGAAGGCGCTGCGGGATGTCGGCGTCAAGGCAGATGGAATTCACATCCATATCACCGATCGAGCCCGGCTCATGACCGTCGCAGTTCCGGATCGTTTGATGGATGGGCCCGATCCAAATGGTGCAATTGGCGGTATTCGCTCTGCTGTGTCGCATTCTATGTCGCGCGGCAAGACAAGTTGACGCGCACATGTTCATCGTGCTCAGGCAAATCTGCTGTATCGCTTCAGTCGGTCGTCGCCACGCGGGGCGTGCCATTTGTGGACCCTTTGTCCGCGAGGAAGTCCGGCGGCGCAAGCGCGATATCCGCCAGCGATTGAGCCATAGAGGCAATATGTGTGATCAACCAACATGCAATAACGGAAGCACTCCGGTGGACCGGGCCAGCGCGCCTTGAGTAGGTGCCAGGAGCAATTTTCGGATCCCGTGCGCTAGACGGGGCAGGAGTAATCTAGCGTTTTGCGTACAATCCGAAACATGATGCGCCCGCCCCTCTCGCTCATGTCCGAATTTCTCTCCTGCGCAGTCAGCGACTATCTATTGTTTGTACGCCATTGAGATTGAAGCAGCCAAAGAACCGTCGGCAGACTGTGGTTTACTGAAAGTCAGGATACGCCCCACCTTGGGAGCATTCTCCTTTTGGGCCCGCGGCAGGTTATTCCTCTTATGTCATCTCTCACGAACTGCGGCTTTTTGTGTGCGAACACTCGCAACTTGCCAATCCCACCTCCCGTGACGATCGTATTCCGCCCATAACGCCCTGGCCAGTCAAAGAGCCTCGCAGGCATTTCTGCAGCCTCCATGTTCAATGCAATGCGATCTGCAGACATATCAAAATCATCCGAAGTCATAACATTCATCACAGCGACACCCCTTGCCGAAAGTACCTTCTTAGTCACGCGAAAGAAGTTCTCTGTGGTGAATGTTCGAGGGATTAGTCCATCATTGTCAAAGGCATCTATTGCGATGGCATCGTAGTGGCAGCTCGTGCTGACAAGGTAAGACCATCCGTCATCTGTAACGCATCGCACTTCATCAGACAGCTTGAAGTACTTCTTTGCTAGCACAAACGAGAGGGGATTGATGTCCACGACAGTCACCTCAATGCCGAGCCGGTGCAACATCGTCGCCAAAGTCCCACCTGCGCATCCTATCATCAGCACGTTGCGCACGTGAGACTGTCTCAGAATGCTATACATCACGTGAACATAGGCGCAGGTGCTCGTTCCATCTGGTGTTGCCTGGCTGTGGAAGCACTCATCTTGAAGATAAGTGTACGCGCCATCATCCCTCGATCTAATAATCGTGATATGGCCGAACTCGGTATCGAACTCTTCGACTATTACCAATAGAAAATCCTGCCGTCGGTTCTTGGGAAGTGATTGATTGAACAAATAGTGGCCAGCTTTCTGCTGGACGCTTCGAGGCCTCGGTCCATTGGCATCTTCATTTCGAAGCCCGTGGTTCTGCCTCCATGGATGAGTCGATACCCTAACGTGACTGGATTGACCTGCTGGGCACGGAGGAATGGATCGCGGCTAATGCTCTCGTACTTAGGATGTCAGTGATAGATTGCAATTTCCCCGGGCTTTTCCTAGGCGCGGAAGTCCAGCGCCTTCTGTCCGTGATATCGGGAGCTCTCTAGTAGTATTGATGTTAGTCATCTTTTGCACTCTTGAAGCCAGCTGGCCGCGATGTCGTGAAAGTGTCTGATCAGTTTCCGTGCGTCTTCGACACCATTAATCAAGACTTGAGGAGGAAGTCGGTCGTAGAGGAGTTCCGCCAGTTCGTCGTCAGCGATGCCATCAATGACTTTCGACGTCTCCGCATAAAATCGCGGTCTTTCGCTTGCATCCAAATTCAGCGCATCTGCTGTCCATGCCAGCAGTCGTTTGTTGCGCTCGGCTAAAATTTGTTCAGAACTGCAATCATGACGAATCATGTTAGGCGCGCGCTTCCGTCAACACAGAGAAGAGGCTGTGGGTAAGCGGAGAAAAGGAAGTTGTTCGCTCCATTTGGCTCTCATGGCGACTTCTCTTCTTGGTATTGAAAAATCTTAATCTCTTGCTGTTCACTTTTCAGATCCGACGCAGCCGGACCTCCAAATCATCCCAATGAATACCCCTTTCATTCGCGGCAGCAGGATAAGGGTGAGGATTAGAATAGCTGGTACGATCGTGACGATTAGCATCCAGTCCGGCCATGGACTATTAGGTAGAATGCCTAGAAGGAACGGCGCGAGAATGTGACCAACGAGGAGTATGGTTGCCCATGCAGGTCCATCGTCAGCTCGAATATGTCCAAGGCCTTCTCCGCAAGCTGCGCACTCTCTGACTGGCTTCAGATAGCTTGCAAACAGTTTGCCATGCCCACACTGCGGGCAGCGGCCCATGAATCCGCGAATCATCGCCAGCGAGAACGGATGCAGATGATCACTCATCCTCAGCAATCATGCCTTGCGGGGACCACTTCACATTGTGCTTTGCGAGGAATTCTCTGATCATCTGGCGTAATGCCTGCGAAGCGTTGGTATCAAGCCGCAGGCACAAGTCTTCGAATGCCTTCTTCTTGTTGGGGTCAATCAGGATTGTGAGGCGTGCCGTCCGGTTCTCGAGCATCACTTCTTGATCTCTCACACTGACCTCATTTTGTTGCTTTGTTCGTGCCAAAAGTTGGAATATATCGAATTCGTATTAACATTTGATCATAATCATTTTACAATACCATTGTAATGCATGCAAGGGCGAATTACCTTGCATGGTCAGTGAGCTAGCTGTGGAGCCTCAATAGGTTGTCTTCGGTTAAGGTGAGGCGGCTGATGGGTGGTTTGTATTTTAGACTGCCATGAGGTCGGTGCCAATTGTAGCGATGAATCCAGATTGGCAGCTGTTCAGCG
>JBMOOM010000030.1:0-143202 GCA_049323275.1 Pseudomonadota bacterium | reverse complement strand
AGCTTCAGGCGCTTCACCGACACTTTGCGCGACAGCACGTCGCCGCGGCGGTCCACCTGAAAGCCATTGGTGGCCGAACCGCCGAAATAAGGAAAATCGACATCCGCCACTTCGTCATGATCCTGCTTGCGGATCAGGCTCAGCTTGAGCTTGACGTCACGTTTGCCGGCCTTCTGCTCGAGATTCCACTTGCCGGTCTCGCCCCAGCGGAAGCCGACCGAGCCGTTGGGGACCACGACCTCGTTGGAAAGCTCATCGATGCCGACGGTCTTCCAATCCGGATTGTTTTTCTCCGCCAGGGAATCGGCGAAGTCCGAGGCCCGCAGCTGCCGGCCGGGAACCAGATGCTCGCCCTCCTGGTCGAGGCGCACCAGCATCGGCATGTCGGAATAGCGGCGGCAATAATCCTCGAAATACGGCACCTGGCGATCGAGATGGAACTCGCGCAGGATCACGTGACCGAAGGCCATGCCGAGCGCCGCATCGGTTCCCTGCTTGGCGTTCAGCCAGATGTCGGCGAATTTGGCGGCTTCGGAATAGTCCGGACAGATGACGGCGCTCTTGGTGCCCTTGTAGCGCGCCTCGGTATAGAAATGCGCATCGGGTGTGCGCGTCTGCGGCACGTTCGAGCCCCAGAGCAAGAGATAGCCGGCATTGTACCAGTCGGCCGATTCCGGCACGTCCGTCTGTTCGCCCCAGGTCTGCGGGCTCGACGGTGGCAGGTCGCAATACCAGTCGTAGAAGGACATGCAGGTGCCGCCGAGCAGCGACAGATAGCGCGTGCCGGCGGCGTAGGAGACCATCGACATGGCCGGGATCGGGGAAAAGCCGAACACCCGGTCGGGGCCGTATTTGCGCGTCGTATAGGCGTTGGCAGCCGCCACTATTTCGGTCGCCTCGTCCCAGCTGGCGCGCACGAAGCCACCCTTGCCGCGGATGCGGGTGTAGCTTGCGCGCGCCGCCGGGTCGGCCTGGATCGACGTCCACGCCTCGATCGGGGTCATTGTCTTCCGCTTCTCGCGCCACAGCTTCATGAGCCGGCCGCGGATCAGCGGCGTCTTCACCCGGTTGGCGCTGTAGAGATACCAGCTGTAGCTGGCGCCGCGGGCGCAGCCGCGAGGCTCGTGGTTGGGCAGATCGGGACGGGTGCGCGGATAGTCGGTCTGTTGCGTCTCCCAGGTGACGATGCCGGATTTGACGTAGATCTTCCACGAGCAGGAGCCGGTGCAGTTCACGCCATGTGTCGAGCGCACGACCTTGTCGTGCTGCCAGCGGCGGCGATAGGCATCCTCCCAGTCACGGCTTTCGACGGTTGTCTGGCCGTGCCCGTGGGCGAATGTGTCCTTTCGCAGCGTCGTCAGGAAGTTCATGCGATCCAGAAGATGGCTCATGGTTCTTTCCTACAGCTTATTCGGCGGGCACGGCGACCAGCCGTTCCCGTCCGCGTTCGATGTCATGGAGAAGTCCGCCGCGGCGCGTATAGGCGACCCAGGTAACGACCAGACAGAGGATGTAGAAGGCGCAGAACGCCCACAGCGCGGCAAGCGGCGATCCGGTCAGACCGATCGAGGTGCCATAGGCCTTGGGGATGAAGAAGCCGCCATAGCCGCCGATCGCGCTGGTAAACGCGATGATCGCGGCCGCTTCGCGTTCGGATTGCCGCTGCAGGTCGGCCGGGTCCCGCCCGGGCGCCAGCCGCGCGATCTCCTTGCGCATGATCACGGGGATCATCTGGAAGGTCGAAGCGTTGCCGACGCCGGTGAAGAAGAACAGCGCCATGAAGCAGGCGAAGAAGCCGATGAAGGATCCATGCTGGAGGAACCAGATCACTCCCAGGACCGATGCGATCATGCCCGCGAACACCCAGAAGGTGACCCGCCCGCCGCCGATCCGGTCGGACAGCCACCCGGTTCCGGCGCGGCTCAACGCGCCGACCAGCGGACCGAGGAACACATATTGCAGCGCGTTGATGTCGGGAAAGGCGAGGCGCGACAGCAAGGGAAAGCCGGCCGAATAGCCGATGAAGCTGCCGAAGGTGCCGACATAAAGCAGGCACATCACCCAGTTGTGCGTGCGGGTGAAGATGACCGCCTGTTCGCGGAAGCTCGCCCGCGCATCGGCGATGTCGTTCATGCCGAGCCATGCGGCGGCGGTGGAGGCGACGATGAACGGCACCCAGATGAAGCCGGCATTCTGCATCCAGACCTTGCCGCCGTCCGACAGCTCCTGCGGGGCGCCGCCAAGCGTGCCGAACACCCCCAACGTGATGGCCAGCGGCACCAGGAACTGCATCACCGAGACGCCGAGATTGCCCAAGCCCGCGTTCAGCGCCATGGCGTTGCCTTTCTCGGCGCGCGGGAAGAAGAAGCTGATATTGGCCATGGAGGAGGCGAAGTTGCCGCCGCCCAACCCGCATAGCAGCGCCAGGACCACGAAGATCAGATAGGGCGTGCCGGGATCCTGCACCGCGTAGCCGATGCCCAACGCCGGGATCAGCAGCGAGGCGGTCGAGAGCGTCGTCCACAGCCGGCCGCCGAAGATCGGCACCATGAAGCTGTAGAAGATGCGCAGCGTCGCGCCCGACAGCGCCGGCAGCGCCGCCAGCCAGAAGAGCTGGTCCTGTGTGAAGGCGAAGCCGATGGAGGGCAGCCGCGCCACGACGACCGACCAGACCATCCACACCGCGAAGGCGAGCAGCAGCGCCGGGATCGAGATCCACAGGTTGCGGCGCGCGATGCGCCGGCCCTTCTCGTTCCAGAACCGCGCATCCTCCGGCCGCCAGTCCTCGATCAGATGCGGCATCACCGTCCGGTCGGGATCGTGAACCTCCCGCAGCTCCGGGAAGCTCGGCAGGCGGTCCAGCGCGGCGCCATGCGCCTGCCGCTCCATGACGCGGATCGACAGATGCATCCAGCCCAGGGAGACCAGCACAATGAGGAACAACAGCGCGAAGGAGGATGTCCATACCCCGGTCACATCAAGCAGCGCGCCGAAGATGATCGGCAGGATGAAGCCGCCGAGACCACCGATCATGCCGACGAGGCCGCCGACCGCGCCGACATGCTTGGGATAATAGACGGGGATGTGCTTGAAGACCGCCGCCTTGCCGAGGCTCATGAAGAAGCCGAGCGCGAAGAGCGTGGCGACGAAGGGCCAGAGGTCCATCTCGGTCGAGAAGGCGATAGGGCCGTCCTTGCCGCGGATCACATATTCCGTCGGCGGGTAGGACAGCATGAAGAGGAAGACGAGCGAGAAGCCGAAGGTCCAATACATGACGGCGCGCGCGCCGAAGCGGTCAGAAAGCACCCCGCCATAGGCGCGGAAGACGCTTGCCGAAAGGCTGAAGGCGGCGGCAGCCATGCCAGCCGTGCGCACGTCGACGCCATATACCTGTACCAGATAGTGCGGCAGCCAGAGCGCCAGCGCCACGAAGCCGCCGAAGACGAAGAAGTAGTAGAGGGAGAACCGCCACACCTGCAGGTTCTTCAGCGGCGCGAACTGTTCGGCCAGGCTCGGTGCCGCCACGCCGCGGGCGCGGCGAGCGGTGAAATCCGGGTCATCTTCGGCGAGGAGGTAGAACACCACGCCCATCAGGGCGATGACTGCCGCCCAGACCTCGGCCACCCCCTGCCAACCCCAGACGACCAGCACGAAAGGCGCGAGGAATTTCGTAACGGCGGCGCCGACATTGCCCATGCCGAAGACGCCCAGCGCCGTGCCCTGCCTCTCCTTCGGAAACCATTTCGAGACATACGCCACGCCGATAATGAAGGAGCCGCCAGCGAGCCCGACGCCGAGGGCCGCCAGAAGGAAGGTCATGTAGCTGTTTGCCCAGGTGAGGGCGAAGGTCGCGAGGCCGGTGAGGATCATCTGCGCCGAAAAGACCAGCCGGCCGCCATAGCGCTCGGTCCACACGCCGAGAATCAGCCGGGTCAGCGACCCGGTCAGAACCGGCGTCGCTATGAGCAGCCCGTATTCGAACTCGGAAAGCCCGAGGTCGCTCTTGAGGGAGATTCCGATGATCGAGAAGATGGTCCAGACGGCAAAGCACAGCGTGAAGGCAATCGTACTCAGCCAGAGCGCCCTTTGCTGTTCGGCACGATCAGGTGTCGTCGTCGCTGACATGGCTCGGCTCCGGGTGAGCTCCGATGGTTGCGCGGTTGGCAGACACCTACGACGCCCCAAAGCTTCGCACGTTGATCCAGATCAAGGAGAATGTGCTTTCCCGTGGTAAGTAGTCTTGCCAGCCGATGCCGGTGCCAAGGCGTTGCATTAATTCGATGTTTGCATTGAACGGACAGGTCTATCGATTGACCTCGCACGGACTGTCGATTGACTTTTGTCAATCCGAAGGAAGGGATGCATCCGATGCATGAAGATGCGATGCCGGGCTTGCGGCGACTCCCGCTGTTCAGCGAGATGATGACGCAGACCTTCGACAGCCTCATGCAGATCGCTTATGCGCAGAGCTTTCCACCGCGACTGCAGCTGATCAGGCAAGGCGACTATGCGGATTTCCTGCATATCCTTGTCGAGGGCTCGGTTGAATTGCAGGCGTCCTGGAACGGCCGCGTCTCCGTCATGGGGCTCGTGCAACCGGTCTCGACCTTCATACTGGCGGCCTCTGTATGCGAGGCTCCCTATCTGATGTCAGCCTGGACGCTGGAGCCATCACGGGTCGTCATGATCCCTGCCGCCGATGTTCGCGTCATGTTGCGCCGTGATGCGGATTTTGCGATGGCGGCGATGCGGGAGCTGGCTAACGGGTACCGCTCGTTCGTGCGGCAGGCAAAGAACATGAAGTTGCGCACCGCGCGCGAGCAGCTTGCGGCCTATATCCTCCGTCTGTCACAGCTTGCTGGCGGTGCCGACAAAGTGGTCCTGCCGGTAGAGAAGCGTCATCTTGCCCTCTATCTGGGGATGACACCGGAGAACCTTTCGCGCGCGATGAGGGCGCTGCGGGATGTCGGCGTCAGGACAGACGGAACTCACATTCATATCACGGATCGCGCCCGGCTCATGACCGTCGCGGTTCCAGATCGCTTGATGGATGGGCCGGATCCGAATGGCGCAACAGGTGATCTTCCGGCAGTGTCGCGTCCTGCCCACGGCGCCGTGCGCTAGGACGCCGCTCGCCGTCGCGATGAACCGACCAGGAAGGCCATGACATGGATGGGTGGCGCAGGGGCCCGGACGGCGCAATGCCGTCCGGGTCTTCTCAGCGCGCCTGATAGGTGATGCCGTTGGGGCCTTTGCCGACATTGTAGGTGCGGACCACGGACTGGCCCGCGATGGAAATTTCCGACACGGTGCCAGCAAGGATATTGCTGACAAAGGCTGAGGCGCCATCATTGCTGACGGTAACGCCGTGCGCTCCTTTGCCCGTCAGTATCGTAACCGCGACAGATCCGCTGGCAATGTCGATGACCGAAGCCGTTTCGTCAGGCTCGGCCTCCGTGCCCTGATTGGCGACATAGACAAAGCGGCCATCAGGCGTGGCATGCACCTGGATGGGGGAGCGGCCGACATCGATGCGGGCGATCACCTTCCGTGTCGCCGTGTTGATGACGGCGACCTTGTCGTCGTCTCGCAGGGAGACATAGACGCGGCTCCCATCCGGGGTGAAGCCGACCTGGACCGGGGCGGCACCAACCGCGACCCTGTCCGTTTCGGTCCGGGTAATGGGGTCGAGAACCGACACCGTGCCGTCTTGGACATTCGCAACGTAGATGGCTTTCCCGTCCGGGCTGATGCGCAGGCCGTGCGGATAGTCTCCGGTGGTGATGGTGGCGACCGCCTCACGCTTGTCGAGATCGACGACCGAGACGGTGTCGTCCTCGGAATTCGAAACATAGGCGAACCTGCCTTGCGTATCCGCGATCACATGTGCCGGATGGCCGCCAACGGCGATGGATGCCACTGGCCCGGCCGGGAAGGCCGCCGTGTCGATGATGACTAGCTTCCCTTCGGCGGCGGTATGGCCATTCCCGTGCTGGCCTTCGCCTGCGTCCTTCAAAGGCAAACCCACAGCGAGCAGCAGGCTGTTGCCCGGGACAAACTGTACATTGTGGGGCGTAATGCCGACCGGAAGAATGTCGACCGTCTCGGTCTCCAGATCGATGCGGCTGACCGTGTTGCCATTCTCGTCCGCCGTATAGACGAAACCTGGGCGGTTGGCGGGCGCCGCGGCGGTTGGCGGCGAAAGCGGCAGCGCCAGCGCGATGGCTATCGCGGTCACCAGAGTCTGTACGACCTTGATGCTTGCGGTACAAAAGGCGTGTCCCGTGACGGCACGGGCTGCGCCGTATGTGGTCTGGGATGGAGTAGTGTCGGCAATGCGGCATACATTTACGGACGCCAGAATCTGGCGTTTGGACAGAGAATTCATGATTTAAACCTTCTTGTTCGTGACTTGAGCCCGAAAGGCCTGCTGGAGAGCGCGCACGCCTGGAAGGCCGTGCGCTCAGTCGGTCACGGCGCTCCAAGGAGGCCGTAACGGTGTCTCGACATCGTGGGAGACAGGCATCCGAAGCCGGATCGGGGCGACGGCTGCGCGGCGTGAGAAATCTGCCGATCCGTCAGAGGGCAGCAGCACGCAGGACCCGCATGCAAAACCTGAAACACAACTGTCTGCTCTATTCGGACTCGCATCGTCACATGGAGTCCCTTGTCCGTGAGCGTCCTCGTCCCGCGGCTGGGCAGATTGCGCGGCGCAAGGCGTGCCGCCCGATGGAAAGGCATGACTGTAGCCGCCCGAAAGAAACGCGGACATCGTAAGAAGGGCGATGAGGCAAAAGGCAAGCCAGTGTCGCTTCTCGAACAGTGCCGATGCGATGCGCATGCTCAATCTCATTCGTGGACGGGCGTCGCTGCCCACCGGGTGCCGTCCCTTCCGATAATTCTGCACCACGTGCATAACGGCAAATATAGTCCAAGAGGGATCTTCCCACATTGCTCCAGATCAAATGGATGGCGTTACACGGCAAATCCGCGGTATCGCTTCAGCCGGTCGGCGCCAGGCGGGGCGCGCCGTTTGTGGAGCCCTTGTCCGCAAGGAAATCCGGTGGCGCAAGGGCGATATCCGCCAGCGTATGCCGGTCGAGCGTCGCCTGGAACGCGGTGACCGCCTCGATCAGCAGCCGTGAAAGCTTGCAGCTTCGCGTGATGATGCACTGGTTGCCGGTGGCGAAGCACTCGACCAAGGCAAAGTCAGGTTCGGTCAGGCGCAGTACGTCGCCGATGCGGATGGTGTCGGCCGGCTGCGCGAGCACGAGGCCGCCCGAGCGGCCGCGCACAGCCTTGAGGTAGCCGGCGCGCGTCAGGGTATTGGCGATCTTGTTGAGATGCGTCTTCGACACGTTGAATGTCCGGGCAGCCTCTTCGATGGTGATCAGCCGGTCGCCGGCCGAGACCGCATACATCAGCATCCTGAGCGCATAGTCCGAGAAATTTGTCAGCCGCATGTCAGCCTTCCTGCTTCAACAGCGACACATCCGTCAGTTGCGGCTCGGTGACGGGCGCAATGGAAATCGTATCCTCGCCGAGATTGAGAGCGATGGCCAGCCGGAACGAATGGGCGATGCGCAAGGCGTGGTCCAGGAACAGACGTGCGACCTCCGGCGGGCACAGCCGCGCGACCGTTTCGCGAAACAGCGTGAGCCAACGCCTGAAATGCTCCTCGCCGAGGCCGGGAATAGCCAGATGCGGCGGCAGCGGGCGTCCGTCATAGCGCCCGGTGCGCAGCAGGATGGCCGACCAGAAGTCGCACATCTTCGCGAGATGCTGCGGCCAGTCATGGGGTGCAATAGCCTGGTTGAAGATCGGCCCGAGCGCTCGATGCGGTTGCGGAGCGCGTAGATCGGGCGGCTGACGCTGTACTGGACCTTGCGGTTCCGCTTGGTTGGGATTTCCGGTGCGGCGCCGCGATCGCGCAGATCCTGCCGGATCGCGTCACTGTCATAGCCCTTGTCGCCGAGCATGATGGCGGGGTTGCTGTCGCGGGCCTCCATCAGCACATCGTAGTTCGAGCAATCCGCTTCCTGCCCGGCGGTCACGTGCAAGGCGATGGGCAGGCCGTGCGCGTTGCTGCGGATGTGCAGCTTGCTCGTGAAGCCACCGCGCGAGCGGCCAAGACCATTGCGGTGAGTCCCCCCTTCCGCCGGCGGCGCAGTGGTGCGCCCGGACGATGGTGCTGTCGATCATCTGCAAGAGGTCGGCCTCGCCGCCGCCGTCGGCCAAGGCCTCCAGTATCACGTCCCACAGGCCCGAGGCAGTCCAGCGTCGAAACTGGCGGAACACCGAGTTCCAGTTGCCAAGTTCAGCCGGCAGGTCGCGTCACGGCGCGCCTGTGCGCGCAATCCAAAACACAGCGTCCAGCACGCGCTGATGATCTCGGGCAGGCCTGCCGCCGAGCGGGCTCGCAGACGCCACGAAGGGCTCGAAGAAGGACCACTCCTCGTCTGTCAGAAGCCCACGGATCAACGCCGATCCATCCAAGAGATCAGCCTCGATTCACACCCTCGCCCAATAGGGAATCCCCCCTGCGTCGGTTTGTCCACGCAGCCTAGGCATGTTGCCTCTGGCGACGTTCGCGATGCGGCATGAGTCGACAATCACACCAGAACAGGAGACCGGAATGACAATCACCCGCCGCTCGATGATGATGCTGGCCACGGCCGGTGTCGCTTCGACGCTGATGCCGGCGGCCGCCTGGGCGCAAGCTGGCGGCTCGCCAATGGAAGTCGCGCGGTCTGCGACCTGTGGATGCTGGATCGAGCATGTCCGCCGCGCTGGCTTCGTCGTCCGCGAGACAGTTCGGGAAGACCTCGATGTCGTGAAAGCTGAACTCGGCGTGCCGAGCGATCTGCGGTCCTGCCACACCGCGACGATCGACGGCTTCGTGATTGAGGGGCATGTACCTGCGGCGGAGATCCGGCGCATTCTGGAGCAGCGACCGACGGCGATCGGGCTCGCGGTGGCGGGCATGCCGGCGGGCTCACCGGGAATGGAAGTTGCGGGTCTGAAAGACGCTTACGAGGTGGTGCTGTTCGGAACCGCGGGCCGTGAGGTCTTCGCGCGCTACTGAGCGTCCCGTGCATCCGTCGCGATGTTTAACCTCCATCAACGATTGCCTGGCCGGACCGGCTCATCGTGGGAGGCGCATCACAGCGTCACAACTAAGAGCCGGAGTACGAGCATGTCCGATACGCAACCCGTCCAAAGCCAGGATCCAATTCACGTCAAGATTGAGCTGCGGGCCTACGAGATTTGGGTTCACGAGGGCTGCCCGAGTGGGCATGACCTCGACCATTGGCTGCAGGCGGAGACGGAGATCGCAGCCGACGCGGCATCCGAACCCGAGCAGCCGTCCGCCAGCAAGAAGACGAAATGATCGTCGCGCGATGGTCCATGACTGTTAGGGACCGGGCAAGCGCCCGCGATGTCTGTCCGCCGCAGGCATCCTGAAATTCAAGGGGGGCCGCTTGGACGTTCTCGATCGCGCCATACGCCGTGTTCACATCGCCTATTTCTCGATGGAAATAGCGCTACGGCCGGAAATCCACACCTATAGCGGCGGGCTCGGTGTGCTGGCGGGCGATACAGCCCGCTCGGCGGCTGATCTCGACTTGCCCATGGTGTTCGTCCCCCTGATCAGCCGGCAAGGATATGTTCGCCAGCTGATCGGCGCCGATCACGCCCAGATCGGCCATCCCGATCCGTGGTCGCCGGAGGATTGGGCCGAACCATTGCCGCACATGGTCGCCGTGGCGATCGAGGGGCGCCTGGTCTGGGTCCTACCGTGGCTCTACACCCTGACATGTCCGCTCGGGCATGTCCCTCCGGTCTTGTTACTGGACACCGACCTCGAACAGAACTCGGCCGAGGACCGACGGATCACCGACCGGCTTTATGGCGGCGACGAGGCCTACAGGCTCAAGCAGGAAATCGTGCTCGGCATTGGAGGCCAGAACCTGCTGGGCGCCCTCGGCTTCAACATCGGAAAGTACCACCTCAACGAGGGCCATGCCGCCCTCCTGACCTTGCCGCTGCTGCGCGAGACACAACGGTCCGGCCTGCCATCTCCGGCCTCCAATGATCTGTACGACGTTGCAGCCGTTCGCGATCGATGCGTGTTCACCACCCATACGCCGGTCGAGTCGGGATTCGACAAGTTCAACTATGATCTGGTGCGCCGCGTGCTCGGCGAGTACGTCCCTCTCGATGCTCTGAAGGCGCTTGCCGGCCCCGATAGGCTCAACATGACACGGCTCGCGCTGAACCTGAGCGGCTACGTCAATGGCGTCGCGCGCCGGCACGCGGAGACGACGCGCACGCTCTTTCCAGGCTATGCGATCGCGTCCATCACCAATGGCGTGCATGTGCACCGCTGGACACATGCCGAGATTGCCACGCTGCACGAGAGCATGTCTCCGAACTGGGGACACGGGCCGGAGGTGCTCGCTTTCGCGGTCACGTTGGAAGATGAAGTTCTCTGGGAAGCGCATCAGCGCGCCAAGACGGCGCTGGTTGCCCGGGTTGCCGAGACGACCGGCCAGCAGTTTCGGGTCGATGTTCCGCTCGTCGGATATGCACGCCGGATGACGGCCTATAAACGGCCCGAACTCCTTTTCTCGGATATCGAGCGGCTGAAGGAAGTGGCGCGCAAGCAGCCCTTCCAGATCGTCCTTGCCGGATTGGCGCATCCGAGCGACCGCGGTGGGCAGGACGCGATCCAGGCGATCGGTGCTCATGTCGCGGCTCTTGATGGCGCGATTCCCGCGGCGTTTCTGCCCGGCTATAATCTCGACCTCGCCGCCGCCCTCGTCGCGGGCTGCGACATCTGGCTGAACACCCCCTTGCCGCCGCTCGAGGCGTCAGGCACCAGCGGCATGAAGGCGGCCCTCAACGGTGCGCTAAATCTCAGCGTGCTCGACGGCTGGTGGGTCGAAGGCTGTGTCGAGGGCGTGACCGGCTGGTCGATCGACCACGACCCGACACGCCCGGTGATGCCGGCCCGCTCTACGACAAGCTGCAGAATGTCGTGCTTCCGCTCTATCACGGTGATCGCGGCCGCTGGATCTGGATGATGAAGCAGTCGATCAGCAAGATCGGATCGTCCTTCAGCAGTCACCGCATGCTGCAGCGCTACGTCACCGAAGCTTACATGCGCTAGGAAGGCTGTTACGATGCGTGTCGCCGACATCATGAGTATTGAACCGATCAAGGTGTGTCCGGATCACAGTGTCTGGCATGCGGCGCATGTCATGCTGAGCGAGCGTGTCAGCGGGCTGCCGGTGCTCGACGACGATCAGTCGCTCGTCGGCATCGTCACCGAAGGCGATCTCCTCCGCCGCACCGAATTGGGCAGCGCGGCCATGATTGCCGGCGTGGATGCGCCGCAGGATCCAGCCCTTTTCTATCTCAAGAGTCGGAGCTGGCGCGTCGGCGCGGTCATGTCGACAAAGGTCACGACGGTCGACGAAGACACTCCGCTCGGCACCGCCGCCATGCTTCTCGGCGTACATCGGATCAAGCGTCTTCCGGTGCTGCGGGACGGGCGATTGGTGGGGATCGTCAGTCGCGCCGATCTGTTGGGGATCGTGTCGGCCGGCAAGCCCGATTCTGAAGTCCGGGGAGACGAAGCCGTTCGGCGGGCTCTGGTGGCCCGCCTTCAGGACGCCGGGACAGTCCTGACCCGGCAGCCGGAATTCCACGTCGAGGCCGGTTCGGTCCGCGTGACCGGCGTCATGCGTTCGCAGTCGGAGGTCGACGTGGTGCGGATGATCGTTGAGAGCGTTGCTGGGACTGGGTTTACCGACGATTTGGGGATCGAGAAGGAGCACGGATGAAGATCGCGATCTTCGAGGCGGAGGATTGGGAGGAGCAGGCCTGCGCCCGCCTCGAAGGTTTGCACACCGTCCGCTGCACGCGGTCGGCGCTCAGCGGCGCGACGGTTGGCGACTTCGCCGATGTGGAGGTCGTCAGTCCCTTCATCACTTCGCGCGTGGATGCAGATGTCATCGACCGACTCCCAGCCCTCCGGCTGATCGCGACGCGCTCGGCGGGCTACGATCATATCGACCTGGCCGCATGCCGCCGCCACGGCATCGCCGTTTCCAACGTGCCCGACTATGGCGACGCGACAGTTGCCGAGCATGCCTTCGCCCTGCTGCTCGCGCTCGCCCGTAACATCGTCGACAGTGTCGAACATACCCGCCGCGGCGGGTTCTCCATGGCCCGTGTGCGAGGGCTCGAGCTGCGGGACAAGGTGCTCGCCGTTATCGGTACGGGTCGGATCGGCCGCCGGGGCATCGAGATCGCCAACGGCTTCGGGATGACGGTGCTCGCCTTCGACCAGAAAGAAGACGCCGAGGCCGCGGCCCGCCTGAACTTCAACTACGGCGTGCTGCACGAGGTCCTCGCGCAGGCTGACGTGGTGACGCTGCATGTCCCGTCATCTCCGGCCACTGTCGGGCTGATCGGCGAGCCGGAATTCGCGGCGATGAAGGGCGGCGTGATTCTCATCAACACGGCTCGGGGCAACGTGGTGGATACCGAGGCGCTGGTCAGGGCACTCGCTGCGGGCAAGGTCCGGGCTGCCGGTCTTGACGTCTTGCCTTACGAGCCGCTCATCCGCGAGGAAGCGGAGATCTTCCGGCGGGAAACGCCGCTGGCGGCTTCAGACCTGCAGGGGCTGGTGGCGAACCATGTCCTATTGCGTTTTCCCAATGTGCTTGTAACCCCGCACAATGCCTACAACACCGATGCGGCGCTCCGCCGGATTATCGAGACGACCTTGGCCAACATCGAAGCTTTTGCGGAAGGCCGACCAGCAAACCTCGTGACCGTGGGCTGATGGATCTGCGTGACTTAGCCTTCGGGAGACTGCATGTGCCTGTCGGCTGAAGTCAGTTTCGGAGCTGCGGCATTCCTCGTCCCGGCCGGCATTGCCGCCGCCGTGTCCTCCGCGCAAGGGGAGCGCCGGTATCTGATGATCGCGACGCTGCCCGCGCTGTTTGGCGTTCAACAGCTTGTCGAGGGAATGATCTGGACGGCGGGGCACGCGGGGGACGCGGCTCGAGTCGACCAATACGCGCTTATCTATATGTTTTTCACCTGGATCGTCTGGCCGATCTGGGTTCCGGTCTCAGCCTATTTCATCGAGAAGGGTGGACGGCGTCATACCATTTTGCCGTTTATCGTCGCCGGCGCCATGCTTGGTGGTCTGCAATTCATTCCGTATTTCGTGCATGCGGACTGGCTGACGACCATGTTCCTGCCATGGGCGGTGCGATACCAGGACATCAATCTGGTCGATGGCCTGGTGTCGCGCTGGGTGACCTACGCGATATACGTGAGCATCGTCATCGTCCCGTTTCTGCTGGTGCGTGAGCGGGCGATCAAGGTGTTCGGCCTGCTCGTCGCGGCCGTGGTGGTGGTGACCTACTTTTTCTTCTCCTACGCCTACATATCCGTGTTCTGCTTCGGCGGCGCAGTGATCTCGGTCTATCTGCTTGTCCTGTCGTGGAGGAAACGGAAGGCTGCCGTCGCGGGGGTCAACTTGTAAATTCCTGCCCGCCTCGCGTGGCACGTCCATCCGCATGGAAGAGCAAGACGCCAGCCGTCGCTCGGTATCAGAAGAAGCGTTGCCGGATGCCCAGAGACGCGTCCGTCATCGCGATTGAGTCCTCCGCCTTCGCGGCCAGGTTCGAGAGGGCTCTGATCGCATCGATCGTGTCGGGTATGACGATTGCCTGGTTGTCGACCATGTAGGCATAGAAGAGTTCGTCTTCTTCGACCCGCAGCATGTCCTCCCAAAGCGCGACCTCGTACAGATTGTCGTGCGGCCGGGCGATGTCGGCCATAAGCTCCTTGATGGTGTTCAGCGCCCCGAGCCCGTCCGCCGTCCGGATGAGGGCGATGCGGGATGACGCGCGGAAGGCCTCGATAACCTCCTCTTTGCCGGCCTGACGGGTTAGTTGGACGGACCAATAGTGAAGGTGCGCGAGCGTCTCCGGCACCTTGACGGCCATGGTGACAACATCGAGGTCGGGATCGACGCTTCTGGCGTCCGGGCCTTGATGGCTCGGTATGTCGGGCTCGGGGATGAGCGTGTTCATGATCCCGCCCGCATCGCTCTCCCAGGGATCGGTGGCGCGCCTGAGCAATGTGCCGCGGGCGCGCTTCAGAAGGCCAGCCCGCTTGAGCGCCGTGAGCGTGCGGACGATGGAGGTGGTGTTGCAGGAAACGACCCTTGTGGCCTCGCGGCCCATCGCGCTGGCGAAAGAGACTTCGGCGACGAAGGAATGGCCTGTGACGGCGTGCTTTTCGCCGCCGTGGACGATGAACTTGAGGCCGGCGGTACGATAGGTCTCGACATTCTGCGCGGCGATGCGCTTGGGCGTGCAGTCAACGACGATGTCTGCCTGTCCGAGGAGCTCCTGCAGTGTCCCGGCGACCGGGAGCCCGGCTTCCCGCATCGCGGCAGCGATATCGGGCGTCGCACCGTAGAGTGCAATGGCCTGCGGGTCGAGCATGCGGACGCGCCAGTCGGTGGTGACGTCGCAGACACCGACGAGCTGCATGTCGTCTTGCCGACGCACAGCATCGGCGACGCGCTTGCCGATGACGCCGAAACCGTTGACCGCTACGCGAAGTCGTTGTGCCACTGAAGAATCCTTCCTTATGTTTCTTTGTATGATCAGCGCACGACGAGAACCGGCACGGGGCTGTGCGCGAGAACTTCGGCGGTCTGGCTTCCAAGCAGTAGGCGGCCCAGTCCCCGCCGCCCGTGCGAGGCTATAACGATGAGGCTGCAACCCTCGGACTTGGCGGCATCGACGATGGCTTCTGCTGGATAGGCATCGGGAACGTGGAGCACGGAAGCGTCGACGCCAAGCCTGGCGGCCGCAAGCTTGGCGGAGTCCAGGACCTGTTTCGCGTACTGGGTTTGGGCTTCCTGGAAAGTCGCAATGTCGGGGACGCCTGCCGCCCACGCCGCGCCGGCACCCCCGGCCACCAGCGGGTGGCGCTCGGTCACTGTGATGAGCGTGACGTGCGCACCCAAACTCTTGGCCAACGACAGCCCGTGATCAACGCCGTTCTGGCCCACCTTCGACCCGTCGGTAGAGATGAGGATATGCTTGTACATCGTGGCGGCTCCCGCTGTGTCGGCCAGAAAGGCTCTGCGGCCAGAAGCCCGATCGATCGGCTGGGGCCGGACTGTTCCTCTTTGCATTCGGCCTCTCACCGCCACGCCATACGCGCTGTCGGATTGAGAGGCGTGCCGGATTCTTGCCGGGCCCGGATTTCATCTATGCGGGGTCGCGTGCCACATCTTCGATCTAGGTTAAGAATCGACAGGAGTTGGCGGTGCGCCGACGGGATCGACGGCGTTGCGCGCGGCGTTGCATCTGATCATCGCAACGCAAGACGCCCAGTTTCGCGGGAGCGAGTGGGGATGTGGCTGTCAGTGCGTGGGGATGATCTGCAAATCGGCAAAATACCCAACCGTGCCGGCTTCGATCCACAGACCGACGCCGCCGCGTTGGTCCGCCCCAAGCTTCAAGTCGGATACGATGAATGCGGGGTTCGACGCGTCGTTTAGGAACAGCCTGGCGGTTGTTCCTTTGACCTCGATCCGCATGCCGATCCATTCGCCCAGACCGATGTCGGCATAGGTTTCGTATTTCTCGGGCGCTTCCCGGCGCAGAAGCGGAAAAGGAAAATCCGGATAGCCGACGTATTGAACCGTGTGGTTGCGCCTGACCTGATCGTCCACGCGGCTGTTAGCCGGCCGCAGGTAGATGCTCTCGAACCTGTTTTCGGCATCGATGCGGTAGGCCATGCCAATAAAGCCGCGGGTGTAGCCGGGTGCGTCGGGCGCCAGCACGCTGGCCACGTCGACCTTGATGGCGCCATCGCCGAAGTCGATCGGAAGCCAGGCCATGTAGTCACGGTCGGCGAGCGTCTCTCTGGCCGGGTCCTGGGTCACCGATTTCGGCGTGGTGATCTCCGCCCCTGAAATGTCGTCTCGGCGAGCGATACGCCTTGCAGCTTGAAGTCCATTCTTGCTTCCTCCATGTCGCTACCAGATCGTCCATTGCCTGGCGCGACAAGCACGCAACATCGACCGAAAAGCAGCTTTCTCCTTGATCTTTGCGCACCTCGCACGAGACCGAGCCGTCGACCTCGTGCGGGAGTTTCTTATTTGACCATGCCGAAAGGATCCTGACGAATTTCACTATGACGTCCATATCGCTGCAAAAACGAACGGTGATAATCAGCCCGAACTGAACGGAATTGCCTCCAGATTGGCAGGAATAGCCGCGATCCGTCGCTTCACGGCCATCGAGTGACCGGCAGGTCGCAAGGCAGAGAGGCGCGAGGCGTGCAAAGACGCGCGAATGCTCTCGGTCGCCTGATGCCGGGTTCTTCTCCCCGGCATCAGGACCTTCCCTATCTAGTTATGCGCGGTTCTCGTAGTCCACGAAGGCCATCATGCCCGCCGCCATGTGATACAGATGATGGCAGTGCAGTGGCCATCTCCCAGCGTTGTCGGCGTCGAAGACGAAGGTCAGCGTTTCGCCTGGCGGGACCAGCACCGTGTCGCGCACAGCCCCGGCAATCGCTGCGCCGTTGACATTTGTGACCTGGAAATGGTGGCCATGCAGGTGCATCGGGTGGCTCATCATCGAGGCGTTTCGCATCGTGATCTCGACGCGCTCGCCTTGGCGGGTGCGCATATCGGCCGCGCCGTCCATACCCCACACATAGCTTTGCATCTGTCCGGTGACAGTGATCTGGATACGACGATCGGCAGCTCGCGCGGCCAGTGGGTTGACGGCCCGCAGTCGCCGCTCGAGCGCATTCCCGACGATCGCTCCGGCAGCAGGGGCCGAAGTCGCGATGCGCTGAACGGTTGCGCCGGCCGTTGCGAGGATCAAGCCGGTGCGCTCCACGGCCCCCTCCCGCAGGGCAAGAACCGGAAAGGCCCTCTCGCCCCGCGGCAGCTCTAGCATGATGTCGAGGCGCTGACCCATGCTGATCGGGAACTTCGTGTCGACGATTGGCCGGACGGGTTGACCGTCGACTGCGACCAGTGTGCCGCGCACTGCACCCGTGTCGATCGTGAAGGCCGTCGCTGTGGCGCCGTTGATGATGCGCAGGCGGACGCGGCCACGGTTTTCCACGCGCACGACTTCGGGATCGTCGAGCGTGCGGTCATTGGCGAGGTAGGCATCGTAGTCGATGTCGTTGAGGTCCATGTTGCGGTGTCCCATCGCCGAGTGATCCATCATCGGCATGCCGGCCATGCCGCCTTGACGGGGGACCGGTGTGTTCGTCTGCTCGCCGTGTCCCTGACCGCTTTTGAGGCGGGCGAGCAGTTCCTCGGCCGGCGTGAACGAGAAGTCGTGCAGGAGGATGACGACCTCCTGCTTGTCGCGCTCCCGGTCGGCCGCTGTCCGCACGATGAGGGGTGCGGCGAGAAGGTTCTGCTCCTGCAACGTGTGGGCGTGCATCCAGTGGGTGCCGCCGGCGCCGACGGGGAACGCGTAGCGCACGGTTTCCGTCGGCCTGATCAGCGGCATGGGATTGTCGGGCACACCGTCCATCCGCCAAGGCGGCGTCAGGCCATGCCAATGGATCATGGTCGGCTCGTCGATCTCGTTGACGAGATCGACGTCGAAACTCGCGCCGGCATCCAACCGGACGCCTTGCGTCCCGTCAGGCTGCGACAGTCCAAAGACGCGCACCGCCTTGCCGTTGACCTCGAGGGTGCGGCTGACGATGCCGAGCCTGAGCGGCGGAGCGGTGGCCGAGGCCTGCGACCAGGCGCTCGAGGGACGGATGACGGTGGCCGCGCCGAAGGCGGCGGCGCCTGTCATCACGGCGGTGAGAAAGTTGCGTCGGTTCATGGGTTCACTCCAGGAATGGCCTGCGTTCCATGCAGGCGAACTGATCCCGCACGCCGCGAGGGCGCGCATCGAAGTCCCCGATGCGAGATCGGGCAGTCGTTCGGATCAGCTTCGAGGAGGTCCGTGAGGAGGGCCGACGGAAATGCCCGCCGATTGCGCTCCGGCCGGCAGGAGATGAGAGGGCGGTGTGGGCAGACCGGACTGGCCCGTGACGGGTGGCACGACGCTGACACAGGCCGCACTCGACTTCTGGCAGCAACGGTCGATGCTCATGTCGGCCGTCTTGCTACCTCCGTCGTGCTCGGAGTGCACGGCCGCGATTTCCGCACCGTCGCTGAGAGAGACGCTGCTTGCCGCCAAGGGGTCGGGGCAAGGCATGGCGTGGACGGCGGTCATGGAAGCTGTGAGAAGGGCGAACACGAACGCGGCCATCACGGCCGTTCTCAATCGTCCGAAAATGTTCGCCACCAACGTCATATGCGCAGACTACCTCTTACTTGTCTCTAGCGCACCGGGAACCGGCCTGGGTTGATCAGGATCAAGGCCGACCCTCTTACGGCCGGGGTTCATAAAGCGCCACCATGGTCTTGTGATGACGCGCCTGACATCGGCAATGTCGCCGGCCAGGCGAAGTGCGGGAGCGTGAGGAAAGCGAGGTAACCAAGCCCGGCTGCCGCAACGGTAGCAGCCGCGATCGGAAGCCAGAAGCGGACTGGTCCTGTTCCTGCTGCGACAACCAGGCGCCCGGCGGCGTTCGCGGCGAGCGCCAGCAGGACGGCGTGACCGACGGCCTCCGTGTCCGCCGACACGCCGAGGAGACGCAGGGCGCTCAGCACCGCCACGTCGACGTCGAAGGTGCCGGTGATCGCCGATGTCGCCACCATGCCGGCTGCGTTTCCGGCCGAAACGGCGGTGCTGATCGTCGACACGATGGCGAAGAGTATGGCGAAAGCGAGCAGCGCGCTCAGATCGAAGGGGTTGCGCGGCACCTGCTCGCCGTCGGCCGGCACGGCACCCCGCGCCAGGAAGAGCATGCCACAGATTGCGAATGCCGCGACCGCGGCAAGAATGGCGAGCCCGGCAACGCCGAGCACCGCGGGCGCGACGATGGCGACGATGCCGGTCACCCGCAGCACGGATACGCCGGCGGCGAGTGTAGCGGCACCGGCCAGCGGCCAGGAATTGCCGCCGGCCGCGGCCGTGCGAGCTAGGGCGAGCGTCACCGCCGTCGACGAGATCACGGCCCCCGCCAGTCCGCCGACCAGCACGCCGCGCGTGGTTCCGAAGAGGCGCACGGCGATATAGCCAAGGAACGAGATCGCGGCGGTCAGCACGGTGAAGAGCCAGACCTGCTGCGGATTGAATCCGCCCCACGGATCGATGGCGCGGGCCGGCAGGAGTGGCAGAACGATCGCGGTCATCGCGGCGAGCACAAGCGCCGAGCGCAGCTCGAGCCAGGTGATCCGCTTCAGAAGGCCGTGGAGGAGGTCGCGGCTGGCGAGGACAGCCGCGAGCGCGGCGCCCCCGGCGGCCGCGGCGACTTGTTCGCCCGCGACCGACAGAGCCCCGAGAATGAAGACGCCGAGCCCGGCGATGACCCCGGTGGCGCTGAACGTCCCGTCATGCATGGATTCCCGCGCCTTGAACCAGGTGAGGACCGCGGTGAAGACGACGAGCCCGGCGATGAGCACGGACGGTGCATCGAGCCGGAGCGCCAGCGCCTGTACCAAGCCTCCAAGGAGACCGGAGATCCCATAGGTGCGGATGCCGGCGGTGCGCGCGCCGTCCGGCGCATCGCGTTCGCGCCAGCCGCGCTCCAGTCCGACCAAAAGACCGATTGCCAGCGCCAGGCCGAGCTGCAGGATCAGGGCATCCATCGCCGGGCCTGTCTTTGCCAGGCGGCATCGCAGCGTGAGGCGTTCACGGTGCGCTCCGGACCATCCGGCACAGCACGTCGTCGCGGCGCCAGAAGTGATGCCACAGGGCGGCGCCCGCATGAGCGACAGCAACTGCCAGCAGCGTCCAGCTCAGCAGGCTGTGGATCGGTGCGACGCTGAAGGTCAGATACATGGCAACCGTACTGGTGGCGGCCAGCGCGAAGCGAAGGCCGTAGAGCGTGAGGTGCGTGATGGCGGCGAACTTCTGCGCGAGCCGGGATGTCCCTTCCACCGGCGCCGGTCTGCCGTGCCTGATGCGAAGGACGAGGAGCAGAAACGCCAGTCCCATGATCAGCCAGCCGCTCCAGGCGTGGACCTGACGCACGAAGAGATCGAAGGGACGCTGCTCGAGACCGCCCGACACCATGTGGGTGCGCTGAACGGCCCAGGCGGTCGGCACCTGGGCGATGCACAGAAGGAGGATCATCCAGTGTATCGCGCGCTGGGTGGCGGAGAATGTGCCGGGCAGCGCTGTGGCCGGGTGAGGACGGTTCGAAGTCCAATCAAGCTTCGACCTCGATGAGATCGCTAGTGCGCGCCGCGAACTCGAGCGCGTAGGCCAGCTCCCCCGTAGTCTCGGCGTGGACGTACAGGAAGGGCTGGCCGCGATCGATCTCGTCGCCCAGCCGGACATTCATCATGACGCCGGCCGCCTTGGCCTCGGGCGCGCCGGCAAGCTTGGCGAGACGAGCGATCTTGCGATTGTTGATTTGGACCACGCGCCCGGCACGGGCTGCGACCAGGGGGTGGCGCTGGGTGGCTCTCGGAGGTTCACGCAACCCGCCCTGCGCCTCGCAGATCGCCTTGAACTTCGTCCAGGCTCGGCCATCCGCAAGCGTCTCAAACGCCAGCGCCGCGCCCTTCCCCTTCCCGGCCTTGCCGCCGATTTCCAGCGCCGCGCCGGCCAGCAGGGCCGCGCGGCGGCGCAGATCGTCCGGCGCGTCGGGAGCGTTCTGGAGCACGGCCAGGACATCGAAGGCTTCAAGCGCGGGTCCGATGCCTCGGCCGACAGGTTGGGAGCCGTCGGTCTGGACGCAGGTGACCGAAAGGTCGAAGCGTTTGCCGACGGCTGTCAGCTGCGCAGCGAGATGATCAGCCGCCTCCTCGCCGCGCACCTTGGCGGTGGCGCCGACCGGTATGTCGATGACGACGTGGGTAGAGCCCGCGGCGATCTTCTTGGACAGCACGGAGGCGATGAGCTGGCCCTCGGTATCGACGTCGAGTTCGCGTTCGACGCGGACGAAGATGTCGTCAGCGGGACTGAGATGGACCGCGCCGCCCCAGGCGATGCAGCCGCCTTCGATCTCAACGACCCGCCGGAGCGTGGCGATGTCGAGATCGACCGGCGCTAGCGTCTCCATCGTGTCGGCCGTGCCGGCCGGCGAGGTGATAGCGCGCGAGGAGGTCTTCGGCATGACCAGCCCGTTAGCCGCGACGATTGCGACGACGATCGGCGTCGTCCGGTTTCCGGGCAGACCGCCGACACAATGCTTGTCGACGATGATAGGCGCGTCCCAGCGCATCCGCTCGCCAACATCGATCATGGCGCCGGTCAGATGAGCGGTTTCGTCCGTGTCCAGCGGCAGCGCCGCACTGGCGGTCAGGAAGGCGGCGAGATGCACTTCGGTGTAGCGGCCGGCAACGACATCCCTGACGATCCCGTCGAAAGCGCGGGCGTCGAGACGATTGCCATAGATGCGTCGCCGCACGCTGGCGAGCGACTCGACAGTAGGCGGATGGCTCACCCGTACCTCGTCGCCTTCGCTGAGGCCGAGCAGCTCCCATGCCGTCTCCGAAATACCGACCTCGTCTAGGGTGAGCAGGCTATCGCCGGTCACCTGGAAGAGCGTCGCCTGCACGTCGCGGGCGCCGTTGGAAACAAGGACCTGCGAGCGGCTCGAAAGCCCTTCGGAACGGCAGACATCGCAATCGGCGCGCATGATGACGACCGGCTGATGCTGGGTATGCAGACCGAGGCGGCGGACGCGGTGATTTTGCCGGGCGGGGACGCCGGAGATTGTCTGGGAGGCTTTCAAAGGCTGAAGCTCTGCTCCTGGCGCGGAACGGTGGCGTTCCACCCGAGCTCTCGCTCGATGCGGATGCGCAGCGCCTCCGACGCCTCGTCCTCGCCATGAACGATGAACAGCTTTGCCGGCGGCTGGCGAAAGCCGGAGAGCCAGCGCATGAGTTCGTCGGCGTCGGCATGGGCCGACAGCATGGAGAGATCATCGACCTCAGCGCGGATCGGGATCCACTGGCCGTGAATCTTGATCTCGCGTGCGCCCTGCACCATGGCGCGACCGCGCGTTCCGGCCGCCTGAAAGCCGGAGAACAATACCGTGTTCTTGGCGTCCGGCGCGAACGCCTTGAGGTGATGCAGGACCCGGCCGCCGGTGGCCATGCCGCTCGCCGAAACGACGACTTTGGGGTAGGGACTGGCGGTGATCGCCTTGGAGCCCTCGACGTCCCGCGTGTAAGTGGCGATTGCGCAGATCGCCGTGCATTCTTCCGGAGTGAGGCGGTGATCAGCGTGATGGGCGTGCAGCAGGTCGGTGGCGTCGATCGCCATCGGGCTGTCGAGATAGACCGGCACCTTGGCGAGACGCCCGGCCGTTTTGAGCTTCCACAGGTGATAGAGCAAGGACTGGGCGCGTCCGACCGCGAAGGCCGGGATGATGACCGTGCCGCCGCGCGCGACCGTACGCTCGATGACCGCGCCGAGCGCCTCTGTCGGGTCGGTCGTATCGTGCGTGCGGTTGCCATAGGTCGATTCGACCAGCACGACATCCGCTTCGGCGACGGCCGTCGGGTCGGGCAGCACGGGATCGCCATAGCGGCCGAGATCGCCCGAGGCGACGACGCGCCGACCGCACCAGGAGATTTCAGCGATCGCCGCGCCAAGGATGTGTCCGGCATGGCGGAAGGTCAGGGTCGCGCCGCCCGGAAGCTTGGTCGCCTTGCCGAAGGAAACGGGGGTGAAGAATTCGAGAGCCCGTTCGGCATCGCGGATACCGTACAACGGCAGGGCCGGCTTGTGCTTGGAAAAACCCTTGCGATTGGCGTATTCGGCGTCCTTCTCATTCAGGTGCGCGCTGTCTTTCAGAATGAGTTCGGCGATGTCGCGTGTTGCTGCGGTCGCGTAGATGCGGCCACGGAAGCCGTCACGAACCAGCTTCGGCAGATAGCCGGAATGGTCGAGATGGGCGTGCGTCAGGACGACGGAGTCGATGCTCGACGGTGGGACCGGCAACGGCGCCCAGTTCAACTCGCGCAGGTTCTTGAGGCCCTGGAACAGGCCACAGTCGACCAGGATGCGCGTGTCGCCATCGGACAGGAGGTGCTTGGAGCCGGTGACGGTGCCTGCGCCGCCGAGAGAGGTCAGGGTCAGCATGTGGTCTTTCAATTGGTTTGTGGGGACAGGTCGGCGGGACGGCCGCGCCCGTCGACGGCGTTGGATTCGGCGGGGGTGAGGAGATCGTCGCGAGACCAGCCCGTGAGCGGGGCCGCCGCTTCGATCAGATGCGCCCAAGTACACCGGTTGGCGAACAGCATTCCGGCGACGTCCAGCGTGCCGCCGCGGCTGATGTAGCCGCGCGCTGCGGTGCGATGCGGGCCGCCATCCAGTCTGCGCAGCAGACCGAGCATCGGCTCCGGCCTTGTGTGGCTGACGATGAGACGCGGCAGGTCCGGTGGGAATAGCGCGGCGAGGTCATCGTCGCCGGCGACGAAGCTCGCTTCGATCGGATCGCGTGCCACGCGAAACCGCCCAGGCTCGCTGACCGCTGTTACGAGGACGCGCCGTCCGCGCTCTTGCAGGCGGCGTGCCGCCTTGAGCGCCTCCTCGAGTTGGTAGGCGCCGATTGCGACGATCTGAAGCCCAGCCCCATCAGCCTCTCCATCGATATGAGCGGCGCCGTCGGCAACGAAGCGGACGGCGGCCTTACCGTCGAAGCGATTGGGCATGTCGCGCTTCGAGACGATCACGCAGGCGACCTGGCCGTGTCCTGCATAAACCGAAGCCATCGCCGCCACGGCGCTGTTCGCATCGACGGGAAACAGCACCCGTGCGGTATCCGACATTTCGCCGAACAGCGCCTCGCCGATCGTCGGATCCTGGTGCGACTGCTCGTTCTTGGAGTTCTCCCAGGTGTGCGAGGTGACGACGAGCGGCACCGAGATCCAGCCCGGATGCTGGCCGACCTCGCGTTGATGGCGGGCGAAGATGATCTCCTGTCGCAAGCCGCCGAGCATCTTCATTGCGAAGGCCTCGTAGCTGACGATCAGGTTGAGGCCGCCCTTGTTGGCGAGTGCTGCGGCTGCCACGGCCTCCTCGTTGAGGGCCGTGATGATGGCGCCGTCGACGGCGTCGGCGACGCCGGCCTCAGTCGTATTAACCCGGTGGCGCAGCCGGTCGAGCGTGGCGCCCATATGGTTGGAGCGCAGCTCATCGGGGTTTCCGACGCGCGGCCGCAAAGCGGGATTGGCATCGACCAGGCGCACGAACCAACGGTCGAGCGCATGCATTGCGCAGTCGGGCGGTGCGTCTTCTGCAGTCCATTCTGGACCGGGCAAGCGGACCTCCGGTGGTCGGCGGGAGGCGAGCGCATGGTGGCTTTCTGGAGGCCGTCCCTGCTCGCCATGAACCAGGAGGGTGGCAACGGCGCGCTCGATGTCGTCGGGGGGGACAAACAGCGCGCCGGCAGCGTCTTCGAACGCGCGACGGGCCGCTGCGTCCCGTGCCGGATTGGCATTGAGGGGAAGATTGTGCGCGGCATTGGTGCCGGCACCGGGAAAGCCGAAGCCCTTGACGGTCTCGGCGATCGCATACGGCATCGGCGCGGGATATTGGCGGTCCGCATCGGCGGCGAAGCGCTGCAGCCGGTCTTCGGCCGAGAGGATCGCCCAGGCGAACGCTGCCGGGTCGCGGCCGTCGATCGTGAACGGATCGAAGCCGTTGTGGGCGAGGTGCTTTTTCAGCCAGTCGGCGCCGCCCTGCTGTGCGATCTGCGCGCGCTCCTCGATGCGGCGTCCATTGAGGATCATGATCGGGACGACAAGGCCCGAATCCTCGGCGCGCCACCAGCGCGGCGACCAGTCGGAGCCGCGCTGCTCCTCGAAGGCGCCATCGCTCAGGAAGGCGACGAGGCTTTCGCCCGGTAGTGGCGCATGGACGTACTGCACCTCGGCAAAGCCGAGATAGCCGCCCTCGGAAATGGCGCCGGCCGTGTTCGGGCCGGCATGGCTGCCGAGCGGCACAGCGGGACGGCCATTCGCGTCGATGGCATAGGAATAAAAATCCGCGACGAGCCGCGAGATACCCTTCGCGCTGCGGTCATAGCGCCCCTTCTGCGCCTCCGAGACATCGCCCGTCAGGGTGTTGACCGCCTCGATGGCGGCGACGCAATGCCCTTGGCCCATAATCCACGACCGTGTCGTGGCCGATATGGCGTTCGCCGCGAGATAACCGACGAAGGCCGGCACCATGTTCAGGGAGCCGCCCGTGTGGCCTTCCGGCGTGGGCTTGAAGGCATCGGCCTGAAGCGGCGCGCCGGAGAGGTCGACGCGCGTCGCGTAGGTCATGTGGACCACGGTCCACATCGCCGCGGAGGTCAGGTGATCGGCCGCCGTCAGCAGGCGATAGAGGTTGGCGGGCTCCATTCGACCGGAATCGGCGACTGCCCGCACGCGCTCGATGGTCTCGTCCTGGTGCCTGATCGGACCGTAGCCGTTGCGCCAAGTTTCAAAGGCTTTCGTCGTCATCGCGTCCATCGTGTGCAGCCTGCCTTTCCGATCATTCGAAGGATTACGCCTGCTCATTCAGCCCCGACCGCTGATCCAGGACGGTGGGTCGCTGGCCGGAAAGGAGTCGATGCCAGCGCGCTCCACGTCGTCGAGCGGTTCCGGTGGACGCCGATGGCGGATCAGGCCGCTGTCGGATTTAGCTGCTGGTGCCAGGGATGCGGCAATCAGCGGAGCGAGGGCGATGACGCTGCTCGCATGGTCGACCGAGTCGCTGGACACGATCCTGCGGCAGAGGGGCCGAAGACGCTCGAAGGAGTCGCCAGCGAAGATGCCGTGCACGACCGCGACCTCCGGAGGGGCAAAGCCCTGCTGCGGCAGTTGACGGGCGGCCTCAATCAGCGTGTGGCCGGACGAGGCGATGTCGTCGACCAGCACGGGCTGAAGACCGCTCCATTCCGAGAGGTCCGGCAGCTCGATGTCCACATCACGATCGCCGTGTCGGATCTTGCTCAGGACGGCATAGGGCGCGCCAATCCGCTCAGCGATCGCCGAGACCCATTGCTTGCTTTCCGCATCCGGTCCGATGACCAGTGGACGGGCGACCTCGGCGGCGACCCAGTCGGCGAGAAGCGGCGCCCCGTGGAGTGTGACCGTCGGGATCGTATAAAGCGCCGAGAGAGACGCATATCGGTGCAAATGCGGATCAACCGTTATCAGGCGATCGAAGCTTGATGAGATCAGCCGGGCGAAGCTCTTCGATGTGACAGCCTCGCCGGTGCGGAAGCGGCGATCCTGACGCATGTACGCGAGGTAGGGAGCGATCAGCGTGACCTCGGAAGCCCCCAGGGCCCGCGCCACGTCGGCGAGGTAGACCAGGCGCAGGAATCCTGCGTCAGGGCGTGCCAGCGTGCAGACGAGCGCGACCGATTTGCCGGCGACGTCCGAGAGAAGGCGGACATAGCTCTCACCGTCTGGGAAACTTCGCGTTTCGATGGCGCCGAGTTCCCACGCACCAGCGCTTGCGAGGTTTCGCGCAAAAGCCTCGTTGCCCGGGAGGGCCACAATGAGCGGCTCAGAGCGATCTTTCGGAGATGGCGCAGCTCTCATTGTCTTTACTTTCCTAGCCTCTTCCCCACATGCGGGATAAACACATCATCAGCCCCGGAATTCTTGTGGTCCAGGCGAATACCCGTCCCTTCTAAACCCCGCCCGGCGATCTGATTCTTTGATCGAGATTAAGTTCTTGCGCTGCGCCGTTATCGGGACACGCCGGTCGGCGCGTGATATCAGCCCACCGCTCGAACACCTTCAGGACCGGGCAGTGACCGCACGCAACCTTGATCTGAGTTAAAGTTTGCGAGGCCGCGCATGCGCATGGTTCGAGCCAAGCTTGGGAGCTGTCGGCTTCAGCAAGCTTTGGGTAGGAAGTGAGCCGGCCAGGCTGCCGGATATCGGGCCAGACAAACTTCATCCCAAAGAAATCAGAAGGACAACTGCGCCGGGTGCAGCGTTGTCAGCGAAGGATGAACTGTGCGCATAGCCTATGTATTCGCCGGCATTATAGCGCTCACCGCCGCGGCGGGTGGCTATGTGTACTGGCTTGGCGAGCAAGACCGTGTGCCCATCGGGTTGTCGCGGGCAAATGGGCGGATTGAGGTCGAGCGTGTCGACATCACGAGCAAATACGCCGGCCGTCTCGCCGAGGTGCTTGTCAATGAAGGGGCCAATGTTACGAAGGGTGATGTTCTGGCCCGCCTCGATACAACGGAGATACAGGCGCAACTAACGGCCGCGAGAGCAGCCGTCCACCGAAGCCACCAGAGCGTGGCCAGCGCAGAGGCCGGTGTCGCCCTGCGTGAGGCCGAGCTGAACCTCGCGCAGGTCGAGCTTCAGCGCGTCACCGAGCTCATGCGATCGAACACGGCCACGCGAGCCGAGCTCGACCGCCGGACGGCACAACGCGACATCGCAAGGGCGTCGCTGCAGACGGCTATGGCAGCGGTGGAAGACGCCAAAGCCTCGGTGGAGGTTGCGGAGGCGCAGGTCACTCAGATCGAAGCCGCAATCTCTGACATGACGTTGAGGGCCCCGGTGTCGGGCCGCGTCGAATATCGCCTTGCGCAAGCCGGAGAGGTTGTCGGGGCGGGCGGGCGCGTCCTGACCGTCTTCGACCTGTCGGATGCTCATATGACTATCTACCTGCCGACAGCGTCGGCCGGGCGCGTCGAGCTCGGGTCCGAAGCGCGGATCGTCCTCGATGGTATGGGTCGATATGTCTTGCCGGCGACCGTGTCGTTCGTTGCCGCCGATGCGCAGTTCACGCCGAAATTCGTCGAGACCGTCAGCGAGCGGGAGAAACTGATGTATCGCGTCAAACTGCATATCGACCCGGCGTTGGTGGCGACCCAGCGGGGGTATGTGAAAGCAGGGATGACCGGCAACGCCTATGTCCAGGTCATCGGCGGGGCTAGCTGGCCGCCCGAGCTTGCGCCGAGGCTTCCCGATGGAGGCTGAGTCCGAATCGGCCGTCAGCCTGACGGGCGTTCATCATGCCTACGGAAAGTCGATCGCGCTCCGCGATCTCGGTCTTTCAATTCTGTCTGGCTCCAACCTTGCCGTCGTCGGTCCCGATGGGGTCGGCAAGTCAACGCTGCTTGGGCTGATTGCAGGCGTGCGCCGTATCCAGCGTGGTTTGGTGAACGTCCTGGGCGGTGACATGGCCTCGGCCTCGCACCGCAGCGCGGCTGCGCCCAGGATCGCCTATATGCCGCAGGGCCTTGGGCGCAACTTGTATCCGACCCTTTCCGTGATCGAGAACATCGACTTCTTCGCGCGGCTCTACAGCCAGCCGGAGGAATACCGGCGCCAGCGCATCGAACGACTCTTGCAGGTGACTGGCTTGGCGCCCTTTGCCGGCCGGCCGGCGGGCAAGTTGTCCGGCGGGATGAAGCAGAAGCTTGGGTTGTGCTGCGCTCTCGTGCATGATCCTGACTTACTCGTCCTCGATGAACCGACGACGGGGGTGGACCCACTGTCGCGCCGCCAGTTCTGGACGTTGATTGCGCGGATCCAGGCCGAGCGGCCTGCCATGACGGTGATCGTGGCGACAGCCTACATGGAGGAAGCGAGCGACTTCGATCGCATCGTGGCGATGGATGACGGCGCGATCATTGCCGACGGCACTAAGTCGGACCTCCTTGCGCGAACCGGGTCCGACACGCTCGAGCAGGCCTATATCGAGCTGCAGCGCCCGGACCGTCGCGGCGCGCGCGCGATGCCGTCATTCCCGCGTCTTGAGCGGGACGGGGGGCCGCCGGCCATCGTGGCCGAAGGCCTTACAATGCGCTTCGGTGACTTCACCGCGGTCGACCATGTGAGTTTCCGGATCGAACGGGGCGAGATCTTTGGATTCCTCGGCTCCAATGGTTGCGGCAAGACAACCACGATGAAGATGCTCACCGGTCTGCTGCCTGCGACGGAAGGGCACGCGCAGCTCCTGGGAAGGCCGGTGGATGCACGCGACATCACGACCAGGAGGCGGATCGGCTATGTATCGCAATCATTCTCGCTCTACGAAGAACTTTCGGTACGCGGCAATCTCGAGCTGCACGGGCGGCTCTTCGGCATCCGCGGTAAGGATCTTGATGAGCGCATCGGGCAAGCCCTGTCGCGATTTGAGCTGGCTGACGTAGCGGAGACGCTGCCTGACGCATTGCCATCGGGAATGCGCCAGCGGCTTCAATTGGCGGCGGCGTGCCTGCATCGGCCGGACATCCTCATTCTGGACGAGCCGACCTCCGGCGTCGATCCGGCGGCGCGCGACCGCTTCTGGAGCCTTCTGATGGAGATGTCGCGTCGCGACGGAGTGACCATCTTCATCTCGACGCACTTCATGAACGAGGCCGAGCGCTGCGATCGCGTCTCTCTGATGCATGCAGGTCGGGTGCTTGCCGTTGGCGCGCCGCGCGATCTTCAGGTCAAGCGTGGCGCGGGTAGCCTCGAAGACGCCTTCATCGCCTACCTGGAGGATGGGGCCACGACGGGCCACGGCACTGATGCGAGGCAATTCGCAGAGCCCTCTCCGTTGCAACGCGAGCGCCCCACTTTGATGCCACGCAGATCGCTGCTGGTGTCTCTTACGCGCATGTGGACATTCGCACGACGTGAAGCCCTGGAGGTAACCCGGGACCGTACTCGATTGGCGTTTGCCATGCTCGGGCCTCTCCTTCTGATGGCCGCCTTCGGGTACGGCATCTCGTTCGACATCGAGGGTTTGCGTTACGCTGTGCTGGACCGCGATCAATCGCTGGAAAGCCGCTTGCTTCTCGACCAGTTCTCCAGCTCTCGGTACTTTGTCGAGCAATCACGGCTGAATGACGAATTCGAGGTTGATCGCCGCCTGCGTTCTGGCGAGCTGACGTTTGCCGTCGATATTCCACCCGGTTTCGGGCGCGACCTGCTGCAGGGTCGACATCCTGAAGTCGGATTCTGGGTCGACGGAGGCAATACGTTTCCGGCCGAAACGGCGCGCGCCTATATCCTCGGCGCGGTGCAGAGCTACGCCGCAGGACTTGCACGGCAGGCGGGCGGGACAAGCGGCCCTGTGGCCGCCGCGGTGACGGTCGAGCCTCGGTTCCGCTACAATCAGGATTTTCGCAGCGTCTTTGCGATCACGCCCGGATCGATGATGCTGCTGCTGATCATCTTTCCGGCCATGCTGACAGCGCTCGGCGTCGTGCGCGAGAAGGAGATGGGCTCGATCGCAAACGTCTATGCGTCGCCGGCGACCGTGGGTGAGTATCTGCTTGGCAAGCAGCTTCCCTATGTCGCGATCGGTGCTTTGAGCTACGTCAGTCTGCTTCTTTTCGCCGGTGCGGTTCTCGGCGTGGCGCCGAAAGGATCGTTGCTTGCCCTTTCAATGGCGGCCCTCGTTTATGTATTCGCCGCCACCGCCTTTGGCCTCCTGGTGTCGGCGTTCGTGTCGACCCAGGTCGCCGCGATCTTCGGTACTGCTATCCTGACGGCGATGACGGCGGCCCACTATTCCGGCTTTCTGGTCCCGGCCTCTTCTCTTGAGGGGCCCGGCCGGATCATGGGCCTGTCGTTCCCCGCTCTCTGGTTTCAGACGGTCAGTCTCGGGGTTTTCGCGAAAGGTCTCGATGCGAGGGCGTTCATCGGCGAAATCGTTGTGCTGCTCGGCTTTGCGCTGGCGTTCCTGCTGGCTGCCAGGCTCTTGATCCGCAAGCAGGGAATCTAGCGATGCGACGGTGGATGGAAAACGCCTTCCGTCTCGGCATCAAGGAATTCGCGAGCCTCTCACGCGACGTCGTGATGGTCGTCCTCATCGTCTACGTTTTCACATTCGCCGTCTATTCCGAAGCCACGGCGATGCGGACGGATGTCAACGGTGCAAGGGTAGCCGTCATCGACGGCGATCGCTCGACTTTGTCGGGCCGGATCAAGGACGCGTTGCAGCCGCCATATTTCCGCGCTCCGGTCGAGATCGATCGGTCGCAGCTCGATGCGTTGATGGACAAGGGCGCGTTCGCGTTCATTCTGGACATTCCGCCTGGGCTCGAAGCCGACCTCCTAGCCGGCCGCGCGCCGACCATACAGGTCAATGTCGACGCGACCGGCATTTCGCAGGCCGGCGCCGGCACGGCCTATATTGAGGAGATCATTGCTCGGGAAACGGCGAGTTTCCTCAAGTTGAGTTCGGAGACGACGGTGCTTGCCGTAACGCCCGTGATCCGCGCCATGTTCAACCCCAATCTCGAAGCAATCAGCTTTACGGCGAGCATGGGCGTCATCAACAACGTCACTATCCTCGCCATTATTCTCGTCGGGGCCGCGGTGATGCGGGAGCGGGAGCACGGCACGATCGAGCATCTCCTGGTCATGCCGGTGAGAGCGAGCGAGATCGTCGCCGCCAAAGTGTGGGCGAACGGATTCGTGATTCTTCTCGCTGCAGCGTTCTCCCTTCATGTTGTCGTGGCGGTCGTGCTGGGTGCATCTATCGTAGGCTCTGTCGAGCTGTTCCTGGCGGGAACGGCAATCTACCTCTTCGCGGTCACGTCGCTCGGCATCATGCTGGCGACGGTCGCAAACTCGATGCCACAGTTTGCGCTGTTGTCTATTCCGGTGTTCGTATTGATGTTCCTGTTGTCCGGATCCTTCACGCCGTTCGAAAGCATGCCGAGGTTCCTACAACTCGTCATGGACCTCTCACCCTCGACCCACTATGTCCGTTTCGCGCAATCGGTGCTGTACCGCGGAGCTGATGTCGAGGTGGTCTGGCCCGATCTTCTGACGATGGTCGGCCTCGGCGTCACCTTTGTCGCCATCGCGCTGTTTCGCTTCAAGGCGATGCTCGCGTAGCAATCATAGGGATGCTATTTTCGTGCGGTGCTGCGGGGACGTGAACATCGGGAACGGGGCCGATGCCGTGTCGGCCTACTTCACCTCTTCGCCGCGCGGCACAAGATGATGCGGCAGGGGGAAGCTGATCAGAAAAGTTGCGAAGACGACGAGTGCCGCGAGGAAAAAACCGGCGGCCGGCAGGAACGGCACATCGAACAGCAGTCCGCCGACGGCTGATCCGATTGCCTGGCCAAGGCTCGCCGATGCGGTCATGCGACCGAGGGTAGCGCCCTGGCTTGCACCCATGCTCAGCGAGGCCCAGTAGGTAGCGACCGGCGACAGCATGCCGGCGCTAGCCGCAACCAGAGCAACGGCGACCGTCATCGTGAGCGAAGCGCTGGCAAGCGGCACAACGATGAGACCGACGGAGAGTATTGCGAGGCCCGGCGCGATGAACCAGCGCGTCAGCTCGGGCTTTATGAGCGGTGAAAAGATGACTGCCTGGACAACGGCCATGACGAGACTGCATTCGGCGAACATCGCGCCGATATGCGCAGCGTCGAGGCCAAGACTCTTGCCTTGCAACGAGAGTCCGACCTCGAAGGATCCGATGGCAAGCGCCGTAACGAACGCAATGGCCAGCAGGCGCAGGGCGGCACTGCGTTCAACCTGGTTTGCTTCGGCTGGCCCATTTTCGACGTCACGCTTCACTTGGCCGGGGACTACGAGAAAGACGAGAAGTGCGGCGGCAGCGGCCAGGCCTGTCGCCGCCAGGAAGGGCGTGGAAAACGCCTCATCCGGCGCGACGCCGAACATACCGCCGGAGAGGCGGACCGCGAGTCCGCCGAGCAGCGGGCCGATGAAGAAGCCGGCGGTTCCGGCAATGTTGATCAAGGCGAAGCGGTGGGCTCGCCATTCCTTGGAAGGAGCGTGGTCACCGATAAGCGCGTACGCGGCTGGTGTGACGGCGGCCGCGAACAGGCCGGACAGAAGCCGGCCGACGTAGAGCATCGTCAGGCTCTGGGCTATCGCCAACAACGCGACGGTCGCCGCGAAGCCGGCGAGTCCCAGCAGAATGACGGGCTTGCGTCCCCAGCGATCGGAGAGCGCGCCCCAGAGGGGGGCGAAAACAAAGATGGCAAGGATATAGGTTCCGGTCAGCAGCCCGGTGTGCGATGCAAGCCTCGCCGGTTCGAGCGGTCCGGCGAGCCGTTCTATGAGGAAGGGTAGGATCGGCAGGACGACCCCATATCCCACCGAAATGGCGAACATCGCAGCAAGTATGGCCGCGAGCGAACCCCAGCCCAGTGCTGGCGGCTCGAGAGCCGTCATCATGCCGAAGCGGCGACAGGCTGGATCGCCGGATCGGTCGTACGATGCCGTGTGATTCCCGCCAGCCGGGTACGCTTCAGCATAAGCGCATTGACCGCAACGATCGCCGAGCTCCCGGACATGGCCAGGGCGGCGATCTCCGGGCTGAGCAGGACGGGATAGAGAACGCCAGCGGCGAGCGGAAACGCTATGACGTTGTAAGCGACCGCCCACCAGAGGTTCTGATGCATCTTGCGAAGCGTGGCGCGGGAAAGTTCGACGGCGCCGACAACGTCATACGGATCGCTCTTCATCAGGACGACGTCGGCGCTCTCGATGGCGACATCGGTTCCTGCGCCGATGGCAAATCCGACATCGGCCTGAATCAAGGCCGGTGCGTCGTTGACGCCATCGCCGACCATTCCGACTCTTTTGCCTTGGACCTGGAGTTCCTTGATCTTGGCGGCCTTCTGGCCGGGCAGCACATCGGCAAGAACCATATCCAGACCGAGGTCGCCAGCTATGCGCTGGGCGGTGCCGGCGTTATCTCCGGTCAGCATCGCGACCTGGACCCCGCGCTCGCGCAGCTTTGCGACGGTGGCGGCCGCCGTTGGACGTGGCGCGTCAGCAATTGCAATGAGCCCGATGACCTTTCCGGCGCGTGCGACATGGACGACGGTGCGGCCGGCGCCCTGCAGCCGCTGGGCTTCGGCAGTGAGCAACTCAAGCTCAAGCTTCTGGGCATCCATCAGCCGGCGGTTGCCGAGAAATACTGGATCTCCATCGATCTGAGCGTGGGCGCCCATCCCCTCAAGGTTCTCAAAACCGGTCTGGACGGGGACGGCTAGGTCCCGCGCCCGCCGAAGGATCGCCTGGGCCAGAGGATGATCGGAGCCTTGCTCGACGGCGGCGGCAGTCGACAGCACATGGTCGACGGTTATGTCTCTTGCGGTGACGACGTCGACGACTTCCGGCTGACCCATGGTCAATGTGCCGGTCTTGTCGAAGATGATGACGTCGAGCTTGGTCGCTTCTTCCAGCGCGGCGGCGTTCTTGAACAGAATGCCGTTCATCGCGCCAAGGCCGGTGCCGACCATCACCGCCATCGGGGTCGCAAGCCCAAGTGCGTCAGGGCAAGCTATGACGAACACCGTGATCGTCAACGTCAAGGCGAACAGCAGCGGCTGACCGAGCCAGAAGAACCAGACCGCGAAGGTCGCCAGCCCGATGACGATGGCGATGAGGACGAGCCATTGCGACGCACGATCGGCAAGCAACTGCGCCGGCGCTTTCGAGTTTTGTGCTTCCTGGACGAGCTTCACGATCTGGGCCAGGGCGGTATCCGCGCCGACCTTGGTTGCGGTGTAGCGGAACGTGCCGCTCTTGTTGATCGTCGCACCGATGATCGTGTCGCCCGGCTTCTTGCCGACCGGCATCGATTCACCCGTGAGCATCGATTCATCGACTTGCGACGCGCCTTCCAGCACCGTTCCATCGACGGGGATTTTGTTTCCGGGACGGATGACGATGGTATCGCCGACGAGCACGTCGGCTGTGGGGACTTCAACCTCACGCCCGTCGCGAAGCACCATTGCCTTTGGGGGAGCCAGGTCAAGCAGGGCGCGGATGGCCTCGGACGCGCCTGCGCGTGCCCGCATCTCAAGCCAATGGCCGAGCAGGATGAAGACTAGCAGTACAGCAGACGCTTCGTAGAATTGCTGCCCTTCGAAAAGAAAGGTCGCGCCGACGCTGAAGAGGTATCCAGTGCCGACGCTGAGCAACACCAGGACGGCCATGTTGAGGACGCCGTTGCGCAAGGCTCGGATGGCGGCGACGAGAAAAGGCCAGACCGGATAGAGGATCGCCGCGCTGGCGAGGATGAACAGCCACACCTCGAGCCGCAGGCCGAAGGGCGGCGCTGGCGGTGCGAACATCTCGCCCATCGGGGAATAGATGAAGATGGGGACTGAGAAGACGAGGCTGATCCAGAAGCGGTTGCGCATGTCGCGCACCATGGCCTGCATATCTATCCCGGCGGCGTGGCCCATCTCGTGGGCCATGTCGTGCGACATGGGCATCGAGGACGAAGTCTTCGCCGGCGTCATTGCATGGCCCGAGCTGGTCGGGGCTCCGTGGCCGGCGTGTCCCGCCTTGGCAGGCGGCTCGGAGGAGGGGCTCGGCGCGACGGTCGGCTGGTGGCCATGCTGATGACCGGCGTGCGCATGCGAGAGATGGTTCGGGACCACCTCGCCCGCGCAGTGGAAGCCGCATTCCCTGATTTTCTTCTTGATCTCCGGAACGGAAATCTTCGTTTCGTCGTACTCTACGGAGACGCTGTTCGAGGCGGGGTTGCTCCCTGCCTGATGGATTCCGCGGAGTTGGCGCAATTGCTTCTCGACGCACTGATAGTCGAGCATGGAGACCATGCCGCCCACATCGAGTGTGGTTGACTTCATTCGCTGTCTCCCTTGCAAACGTGCTTGCCGGGTTGCTCGGCGGACGGAGCGCTTCCCGAGGGAACGGCTGGGGACGTAGAGCCAGTCGACGAAGAGAAAGCGTCAGCAGCATGGTCGTGGCGGCAGCAATCATGCGCGGCGTCTGCCGTCGCGGTCCTCTTCTTGACCGTCCCGAGGCCGCCACATCCCGACTTCTTCTTGTTGACGCTCCTGGTTGGCTGCGTCTTTTCTGCGCAAGTTTCCGCCGACATGGCAAGCGCTCCTGTCAATTCATGGTCAAATCCTCGATGTGGGTATCTGGCCGCAACCGGTCATTCTTTAACCCATGTCAAGTTTCGAGACTCGGTCGAGGGTCAGCGCGCGCTTCGGTGGATCACCCTGTTCGGGTCCGGCGGGCGTTGAAGGCCGACAGTTCATGCTAGCCGGTCGTTATGATGGTGCCCGCTCTGCCTACCAGGATTGCGCGGGCGTCCTCCAATCTTCCGATGCCGGCGATGCGACCCTGGCGAGATGCGAAGATGCAGGCGGCTTCGACTTTCGGACCCATGGAGCCGGGCGGAAATCGGCGGGCTGCGAGCTCGGCTGGAGTGGCTTTCCCGATCGGCCTCTGGTCGGGCGTCCCCCAGTTGAGATAGACGGCATCGACGTCAGTCAACATCAGAAATGAGTCGGCGTCGAGTTCCTCGGCGAGCAGTCCGGCGGCGCGATCCTTGTCGATAACGGCCTCGACCCCCTGTAAAGCTTTGCCGACGTCCCGGACGACAGGGATGCCGCCGCCGCCGACGCAGATCGTCACCACGCCAGCGTCGACGAGCAGGCGGATCACGTCGATCTGGACGATGCGCTTCGGCAGGGGTGACGGCACCACTCGGCGCCAGCGCCCCGGCGCTTCCTCGACCATCGGCCAGCTATGCGCGGCGCGCGCCGCGCCGGCCTGCGACGCGTCGTAGACTTGGCCGATGGGCTTTTCCGGTCGGCCGAACGCCGGATCGCCGGGGTCGACCTCGATATGGGTTAGCAACGTCGCCAACCGCGTGCCGTGTGGAAGCGCATTGGCCAGTTCCTGCTCGACCAGGTAGCCGATCATGCCGATGCTCTCGGCGCTGATGACGTCGAGCGGATAAGGCGGGACATCTTTCAGCGCCGCCGCTTGAAGAGCGAGCAGGCCGACCTGCGGCCCGCTTCCATGCGCCACGACGATGTCGCAATCCTTGGCGAGGTCGGCGAGTGCCGCCGCCGCTCTGCGAACATTGGCCCGCTGCACCTCGGCGGTCATCGGCTCGCCGCGTTTCAGGAGTGCGTTGCCGCCAAGCGCGACCACGACGCGCATGGTCAGGCTCCCAATGTGGCGACAAGCACTGCCTTGATGGTGTGCATGCGGTTTTCCGCCTGATCGAAGACCACGGAAGCCTGCGACTCGAAGACCTCTTCCGTCACCTCCATGCAGTCGATGCCGTATTCCCGGAATATCTTCTCGCCGATCTCGGTCTCGCGATTGTGGAAAGCCGGCAGGCAATGCATGAACTTGGCGTGCGGGTTGCCGGTCGCGCGCATGAGCTCACTGGTCACGCGGTAAGGCGTGAGCAGTCCGATCCGCTCGGCCCACACCGAATCCGGTTCGCCCATTGACACCCAGACGTCGGTGTAGACGAAGTCGCAGTCTCTTGCCGCCTCCTCGGGGTCTTCAGTCAAGGCAATCCTTGCGCCGGTCGTCTGCGCGATGGCGCGGCAACGGTCGATCAGGGCCTGTTCGGGCCAGCAGGCCTTGGGCGCTCCAAGCCGGACGTCCATGCCGATCAGCGCCGCGCCGGCAAGCAGCGAATTACTCATGTTGTTGCCCGCATCGCCCAGGAAGCAGAAGGAGAGTTGGGAGAGGTGCTTGCGTGTGTATTCGCGCATGGTGAGGAAGTCGGCGAGGATCTGGGTCGGATGGGACTCGTCCGTCAGGCCGTTATAGACCGGTACGCCGGCATGCGCGGCAAGCGTTTCGGCCTGTTCCTGCGCGAAGCCACGATATTCGATGCCGTCATACATGCGGCCGAGCACGCGCGCCGTGTCCTTCATCGATTCCTTCTTGCCGATCTGTGTTCCGGACGGGCCGAGATAGGTGACATGCGCGCCCTGGTCGTAGGCAGCAACCTCGAAGCCGGTTCGAGTGCGGGTTGAATCCTTCTCGAAGATCAGGGCGATGTTCTTTCCCTTGAGGCGCTGTTCTTCGTAGCCGCCAGACTTGGCCTGCTTGAGCGAGGCGGAGAGCCGCAGGAGAAAGCGGATCTCGTCCGGAGAAAAGTCGAGCAGCTTGAGAACGCTGCGCCCACGAAGATTTACAGGCATGTTCTTTCCCTTAGACTGGATCGCGGATCAGCGGGCAGGTCATGCAGTGGCCACCGCCGCGGCCGCGACCGAGTTCGGCGCCAGGAACCGTGATGACCTCCACACCCGCCTTGCGCAGTTGCGTGTTGGTATAGGTGTTGCGGTCGTAGGCGACGACGACGCCGGGCTCGAGGGCGACGACGTTGTTGCCGTCATCCCATTGTTCGCGCTCCGCCACATAGGCGTCGCCCCCGGTCTCGACGATCCGCAGTGCCTTGAGGCCGAGCGCTTCGGCGACGACTTCGGGCAGGGGACGCGCCTCCTCGCGAACGTCGACCTGGCCGTCCTTGTCGCCGGGACGTAGCGAAAAGGCCCGGATGCCATTCACGACGTCGGCAAAGACGGTGACGAGATCGCGGTCGCAGAATGTGAATACGGTGTCGAGGTGCATGGAAGACCGCTCGACCGGAAGCTTGCAGGCGATGACCCGGTCGGCGGCGCGCTGCGCGAACAGGGCGCGCGCGATCTGGCCTACGGCCTGCGGTGTGGTGCGCTCCCCCATGCCGATCAGCACCAGCCCGTTGCCGAGTGGCATGACGTCGCCGCCCTCGGCGGTGGCCAGTCCGTAGTCTGTATCGGGGTCGCCCCACCACGTCGGAAAACCGGCATCGCGGAAGTCGGGATGAAAGCGGTAGACGGCGGCGATGCTCACTGTCTCCAGCTTGCGGGCGTTCCAGCGCATCGGGTTGAGCGTGACCCCGCCGTAGATCCAGCAGGTCGTGTCGCGCGTGAAGAGGTGGTTCGGGAGAGGCGGTAGAATGAAGTCCTCAGGCCGCAGCACCGGCGCGACCATGCCGTGCGGCACGATGGGGAGTTCGGCACGGCTCATGCCTCCCATCAGGATGAGCGAGAGGGCGTCGGCGTCGACCTCCATCAGATGGGCGCGCAGATCGTCGGCGAGCCCAACGCCGACGGTGTTGACGTTGACTCGGCGCTCCAACAGCCAACGGCGCGCCTCTTGATCCCGCAATGTCTCCGCTAACACTTCGCGCAGAAAAACGACCTCGGTGCCGCGATGGCGGATCGCATCGACGAAGGTCATGTGCTCGACACGGGCCTGTTTGACCCAGATGACGTCGTCGAACAGCAACTCGTGGCAATTGTTGGGTGTCAGGCGGGCGAGCGCCGCGCCGGGCCTGTGCACGAGGACACGTCGCAACTTGCCGACCTCGGAATGGACGCCGTAGGTGATGGTCATCGATACCTCCTTCAGGCGAGCAGGACGGCGATGCTGAGGCTCGCCATGATGATGGTGAGAATGAGCAGCAGCGGCGCCATGAAGCGCAGCCAGCGCTCATAGGGTACGCGGCCGATGGCGAGCGCACCCATCACCACGGCAAAGGTCGGGTTGATCAGGTTCACGAGACCATTGGCCGACTGATAGGCCGTCACGACCAGGCTGCGGCCGACGCCTGCGAAGTCGGCGACGGGTGCCATGATAGGCATAGACAGCACGGCCAGTCCCGAAGACGACGGCACGAAGAACGAGAGCAGGACGTTGATCCAGTAGATCACGTTGACGAAGGCGACCTTGCCGAGCCCGGCGACCGGGAGCTCCGCCCAATGCAGAATCGTGTCGGTGATCTTGCCGGCGTCCATGATGACGACGATGCCGCGTGCGAGGCCGATGATCAGCGCCACACTTAGAAGGTCGCGCGCGCCGTTGACGAAGGCATCGACGAATTTCTCTTCGCCGGGGCGCGCGATCAGCCCGATGAGGATCGCTGAGGCCAGGAACAGGCCGCTCATCTGGCCCATCCACCAGCCGGCGCTCAGGACGCCCCAGATCATGAGGACGAAGGTGAGCGCGAAGATCGCAAGCACGATCTTGTGCAGGCCGGTGAACTCCATTTCCTCGCCATCGCGACCGGCGAGGAAATGCGCTTCGTTGTCGGCCTTGCGGTTGTAGACGAGCGAGCGGGTGGGGTCGACGCGCACGCGCTCGGCGTAGCGCATGACGTAGACAACGCTGGCGAGCCAGCAAAGTCCGAGAATGACGAAGCGCAGCACGATCCCCTCGGTGAAGGGAATGCCGGCTGCGTCGGATGCGATCACCGTGGCGAAGGCGTTGACCGTCGAGCCCAGCACGCCGACGCCTGCTCCCAGCAGAATGACTGCGACCGCGGTCACGGCGTCGTAGCGGGCCGCGACCATGATCGGGATCAGGAGCACGTAGAAGGCAAGCGTCTCCTCGGCCATGCCGTAGGTCGTGCCGCCGAACGCGAACAGCGCCATCAGAACCGGGATCATCCATTTCTCCCGGCCCTTCAGCGAGCGCATGGCGCTGCCGATGCCGGCAGTGATCGCACCGGTGGAGGCGACGACACCAATGAAGCCGCCGATGACGAGAACGAACAGCGCGACGTCGATGGCATTGGCCTGATTGGTAGCCGGGTTATAGAGGCCGCCGATCGGCGCCATGATGACGTCGAATATGCCTTGCGAGTTGGGCTCGCTGAGGGCGTAGGTGCCGGCGACCGGGACCTCTCGGTCGAGCTCAGCGTTCTGTACGCGCTGATACTGGCCCGCGGGAACGATCCAGGTCAGTGCCGCGACGAGCACGATAAGTCCGAAGAGGATCGTGTAGGCGGTTGGAAACCGCCATCTTCTTGCTTCAGCAGTCTGCGAGACGCTGCTCATGGTCCGCTTCCCCAGCGTTCGTTTGTTGGGGCAACTTGGCAGCCTGGAGACGCCCCACGGTTCCGGAGAGGAGCACCCGAAGCCCGCAGGCGGTCCGCGTCAGCCGTCAGGCAGATACGGGGCTGTCCGAGAGACGTCCCTCTTATGGGCTGATCTTCAGGATTTGGCGGATCGCAATCCTTGATCGAAGTTAAGTTTGTCGGTCCCGGGTCGATCTACGCTGAAGCGCTCTCATCCCGGAGACCGCGACAGCGGCTTCTTGCACCAGGTCTGGAAGCAAGGCGCGCACAACGTGGATGCATAGCGGACCTGATATCGAGGAAAATCGACATGAAACGCCTGAGACCGATGCTTGCACTTGCTCTCGTCTTCGTGCCGGCGATCGCACTGGCGCAGAATGATGCGCATCACGAGGGGGGAGCGGCGAACGAGCCATCACCGCCGGCCGCAACCTCCATGCCGCAGCAGTGCATGACGATGATGCAGATGATGGACGGCATGACGGGTGGACAGATGTCGGCCTGCATGGCTGGACTGCCGCCGGCGTCACAGGCCTATATGCGGGCGATGATGGGCATGCATGGGCCCATGATGGAGGCGATGCAGGCGACCGACGCGGATGTCGCCTTCGTCAAGGGGATGATCCCGCACCATCAGGCCGCCATAGACATGGCGCGGGCAGTCCTTCAGTTCGGATCAGACCAGCAGGCCAAGGCATGGGCGGAAGCGATCATCGCCACCCAGCAAAGGGAAATTGATGAAATGCAAGCATGGCTGCGCCAGCGCGGCCAATGAGGTGCAGCTTGACACTTCCGCACCGGGCCAGAGGCACTGGGATCCGGTCGCGGCCGGAGCATTGGCGACGGTCCGGCGTGCCCTTGATATGCTGCGTCGTCGTCGCATTGATGCTCGCAATCGGTGGCGCGCTGGCGGATGACAACTACCAGGCATCGGACGGTCTGGCCGTCTATCTCGGTATCGTTGCGGCAGCGGTGGTCCGTGGCCATCCTTCCAGTCACGCGGAGGGTGCCATGCATGGCGCCGCCGGAAGCGGCCGCCATCAACAACATATTGTCGTGGCGGTATTCGATGCCGAGACCGGAATGCGCGTAGAGAATGCGCGGGTGTCGGCGAGGATTGCCGGTCTCGGCGATGTCGGCCGGCAAGCCACCGAGCTTGAGCCGATGACGATCGCGAACACCGTCACCTACGGCGGGTTCGTCACTCTCCCCGGAAACGACCGCTATGAGATCGTAGTCGACATATCGGTGCCAGGTCGAGCGCGTGCCGTTTCGGTCAAATTCTCCAGCGAGCACATTCAGTAGAGAGACGCGCGAGACAATCCGCGCGCGCCATTAAATCTTGCGACCCCGGCAAGATACCTACGGCACGCTCAGTTTCGGCCATTCGCGTTTGGCGGCCTCGACGCGGCGCAGACGGGCCTCCTTGCTCTCGATATAGCCACGCGTCAGCGGGACCGCGTCCTGCCGCTTTGCGATCTGCATCTGGAAGACCATCATTCCCTGGTAGCGGAAAGCGAGTTCCGAGACGCTGAGATAGAACTCCCACAGGCGTGCGAAGCGCTCGTCAAAGAGCTCGACCGCGGCTGCCCGACGCGCGAGGAAGCGTTGCCGCCAATGCCTCAATGTCTCAGCATAGTGCAGACGCAGGACCTCGATATCGGTGATGACGAGGCCCGACCGTTCCACGGACGGGAGGACTTCGGACAGCGCCGGGATGTATCCGCCGGGGAAAATGTATTTGGCGATCCAGGGATTCGTGAATCCTGGCGCGTCGGAGCGGCCGATGGAGTGAAGCACGAGCACGCCGTCGTCATCGAGCAGTTCGCGACATTTCCAAAAGAAGCTGTCGTAGTGATCGACACCGACGTGCTCGAACATGTCGACGGAGACGATGCGATCGAAGTGTCCCGTCACGTCGCGATAGTCGAGCAGCTGAAAGTCGAGGCGATCGGCCCCGGTGTCTGCCACGCGCGTCTTGGCATATTCAAGTTGCTCCGTCGAAAGCGTGACCCCGGTGACATGAGCGCCGAAGGTGTCAGCCAGATAGAGGGCGAGACCGCCCCATCCGCAGCCGATGTCGAGCACACGCGAGTCGCGTTCTACGAGCAGCTTTGCCGAGATATGGCGCTTCTTGGCCAATTGAGCTTCGTCGAGTGTCGCCGTGTCGGTTTCGAAGTAAGCGCAGCTGTACTGCCTGTCTGCGTCGAGGAAGAGGTCGTACAGCTTTCCGCTGATATCGTAGTGGTGCGCGACATTGCGTTTTGAGCGTCGGCGCACGTTCTGTTGCCCGAAGTGCCGAAGAACGAAGCGCAGACCGGCGAGCATTCTTGACGAGATCGGACGGCTCGTTGCGTCTTGCGAGAGCAGCAATTCGAGCAGGTCCATAATGGTGCCCTCGTCCAGCACCATGTCGCCATCGACAAAGGCTTCGCCGAGCCGGAGCTCGGGGTCGGCCAATACGCGCCATTGCGCAGTGGACGATTGAAAGCGAACCGCTACCGGTGGACCGTCACTGTCTCCGAAGCTGGCTGTAGTGCCGTTGGCTGTCGTTATTCTCAGCGAGCCCTTTTTGACGAGGCGATTGAGAGCCCGGAAGATAAGCTTGTCCATGTTTGGCGGTCTCGGCATTGGTCTGGCCGCATAGAAGTGCGGCAAGCCCGAGCGCTAAACTTTGATTTGGGTTGAACACATTGACGTAACGCGTCCACCAACGAGAGCGGTAGCAGTGCAGTCGGACGCCACGATTCTCTTGGCTATTGGCGGCTCGCTCTCTTTGCTTCGCGGGCAAACAGGCGTGGGATGAAGGCAGGGACTTCGCGCATATAACGCGCATAGGCCTCGCCGTATTCGGTGAGCACCTCCTGCTCCTCGCGCCGGGCGAGACGCCAGTACATAAAGACGAGGACCGGAAACATCACCAGGGTTAGCAATGTCGGCCACTGCAGCAGGAAGCCGAACATCACGAGCACGAACCCGACATATTGTGGATGGCGGATCCGGGCGTAGATGCCGGTCGTGGCGAGCGTGCTCTTGCGCTGCGCTTCGTAGAGCACCTTCCACCCCGCCGAAATGATAACGAAGCCGCCGCCGATGAAGATGAAGCTCAGGATGTGGAACGGCCCGAAATGAGGATTTGCGCGCCAGCCGAAGAGTTCCTCGAGAAGGTGGCCGGCGTCGTGGGAGAACCAGTTGATCTCCGGATAGCGCGTCTGCAGCCAGCCTGACAGCAGGTAGATCGTCAGCGGAAAGCCGTACATCTCGGTGAAAAGCGCGACGATGAACGCGCTGAAGGCTCCGAACGAGCGCCAGTCCCTTTTGGTTGTGGGCTTGAAGAAGGTGAAGGCGAAGAAGATGAAGATCACCGAGTTGAGGAACACGAGGGACCAGAGGCCGTAGGCCGGCATGTCGTCTTGCATGGGTGCGCGCTCCGAGATCGAACGTTCAGTGCTGATGGGGCGGCTGCGACCGCTGCGATGCGGATTTGTCGTCGCCACCATGCCCGCCGTGCTTTCCATGCATGAATATGTGAAGAAGAGGACAGGCGAGGATCAGCAGCCACGGCAGCCAGCCCAAAAGGTGCGCGCGGTGTTCCGCAATGAGATAGAAGGCCGCGATCGCCAGGAGCGCGTAGAGGACGATGTTGGCGGCCGAGAACCGGCGCCCGCTATTGTCATCCTTGTGAAGGGTATGTTGGTTCTGTTCCATGGTGTTTCGTCCAGTCGTTGGAGATCGCGCACAGTGAGGCGAAAGGCCTCGACTGTGTGACGTTCAAGGCGATCGCCATCGCGTCGAGTGTCTGACCCTCTCCTTGAGGATGCGGCGCCAAGTGGGGGGATTCCTTGATGCGGGTTAAGTTCTCAGCTCGTCCGTTAGCGACGCGGTCGGCGCGCGCTAAAGCCCACGTTCAGCAGGGCAAATCTGGACATTGGAGCGACGTCACGGGCGCAGGTGCTGCCGTGCGCTATGACGGTTGGCGCTTGCGACGAATTCTGGTCCGGGGCGCCTTAAAGGATCATGCCGATGGCAGATTCTCGAAATCGCGCACCAGCGCGTCGATCGAGCGGGCGCACGATCCGATCCGAATATCGATGCCACGCGCGGATAGCGTGTCCCGCTCAGGCTCGGCGATGAAGCCGCAAACAAGCCGGTCTATGCCGCTCGCGAGAATGAGCTCGCGGGTGGCTTGGGTGGTCCGCTCAGGGTTTTGTCGAAACTCGCGGGCATGGCTGCAGGGGTCGATCACTAGAAGTCCATCGGACTTTGCGAAGAATGGGCTCAGGACCGCCTTCCTACGGGTGCGGGCGACGAGCACGGCGATCCGGTGTTTTCGATCTGCCGTCGGAGGGGCTATCGATGACATTTCCGACCCGCGGGAGAATTCGGCAAGGATGACAAAACCATCAGCTTGCGGTCCGTACCTTAATCTCGATCAAGCATATGGTGTAACGCCGAGAACGGCCTGGCATGCTTTCCGGCGGCAGTCAGGAGCCGTCTGGATCGTGAAGGGGGCCGGCGGCCAATTGATCTGGGTCAAAGCAGTTCACAGACGCTATAGTAGATTGCAAGTGTTCGGCTTTCCGCTCTGCGCGTATCGAGTATGCTCGGGTACGAGTACAGGTGGAGTGCGGATAAGCGCATTGTCATCGGGTGTGGATTCGAGCGTATGCTTAGGTATCTGGCGCTGCTCATGTTCTGCGTGATCGCTGTCCTGACGCAGGTCGGGACTTCGATGGCGCATGGCGTTGAGCCGGTGCCTAGCTTCTCGAATGCCGGCCACTCCGTCTCGCTGCTGACAACTTCCCCGGTCAAAGGGGAGGATTGTGCCCCTGGGGCAAACTGCTGCACGGCCATGTGCGCGCCGTGCTATCTGCCATTGCCATCCCAGCAGAATGGATTTGCGGGCGCTCCCCCTAAGTCGCAGATCCTGACTTCGCGCCAGGATTGCCTGCGCTCGATCATTGTCGGCCACGATCCTCCCATCCCCCGAAATCCCATCCTGTAAGGCCCTTCGGTTCGGTCGCCAGTTCGTCAACCTGCCCGGCAGGTGACGCGAGCTTGCGGGCGAGCCGCCGCGCCTTCTGAACGCCTTAGCGCGAAGACCGCGCCGAGGCTTCGGACCTTCACACCAAGATTAATGGGCTGCGCGAGCAGCTGCCGCAACGGGCCTTCGCCCGGGAGGTGTAATGTGAGCTGGGATCGAGCGTCTTTATCCGAAGAGACAGCCCGGTCGCTCCGTCGCGACGATTGGGGAACCATCGAGCGCGGACGGAATGGACCGTTTTCACGTGAATTGTCGTCTGTCGCGCGCCCATATCGGACGGGCGTGCGGGGCGACGAGTTGATCAGGCGCCCACCGCGCCCGAAAGGAGGAAGCAACGGCGAGGCATGTGATCCGCTGAACAGCGCTTCGCTGCCGATGGAGCGCCATCGGCTGATTCCGCACTACCGCGATGGCGACCGCAAGATCGCGGCAGGACGGGACCTGTTCAACATTGGATCGAACGGAAGGACCATCTTCAATCTTCTCGACGGGTGGGTCGCGGTCTACGCCTTGCTCGAAGACGGCAGATGCCAGATCGTCCAATTCGCACTGCCGGGCGCGATACTCGGCGTCCTCCCGTCAAGGCGAGCGCCCGCCACGGTGGGCGCCCAGGCGTTGACTGACGTCGTGGTCTCTGTGATTCCGACGTCCGTGCTGACGTCGCACTCGCGCGCCGAACCGGAAATCGGCATGCGGCTGGCGCGCTCGCTGGCACATGACTGCAACCTGGCGTTCGATCATCTCACGAGTATCGGTCGTCGCTCGGCACGCGGACGGGTCGCTCATCTGCTCCTGGAGCTGTTTACCCGATATCGTGCGCAATGGCCAGGACATCGCAGCGAGGAGATGGTGCTTCCGCTGACGCAGGAGCAGATCGGTGATGCGACAGGCCTGACCTTCGTCCATGTGAACCGTGTTCTGAGCGCGCTCCGGAAGGAGGGCATCGTCCAGTTTCACTATCGACGTCTGCGGATACTCGACCCCGATCGACTGATTGAAGTCGCCGGCGTCGACCCGGACATCGCCATGGCATGGCTGGAACGGCGCCCTTAGGCGTAGCTTCGGGTCGGGAGCAGATTGCGGCCATCGCTCGCCGACTAGCCTTTACTTGCGCAGTGTTTCGTCTTGCGGAGGCGAGCGTTTATGCATGCCCTCGACGAGGAATACTCCGAGGCCAGTAGGAACCAGACCTGCGATCAAGGCAGCACTGGCGCGCACATCGAAGAAGAAGAAGATTCCGATCCCCACGGCGATGAACGGGATCAGAAAAGTGAATGCGTTGGCTCGGCCAAGGAGCACTCGGTCGAGTATTGAGAACCAAAACCACGAGGCCAGCGCGGTGCCAGGAAGCACCAGGCTTAGCAAGGCCAGCACAAAGGGTGGTGTCGCCTGGATCTGCGACGGGCGCTCGAAGACGAATGCCATGACCCTGAGCGGTATTGCCCTTATGAGCGACTGAGCGGCCATCGCCGCGAGCGGGTCGACCGCGAACCGGATGGCCTTCATCAATACATTGCTGACGGCGCCGCCAATGACCGAGAGCATGATGTATGCAAGTGCTATCGAGAATTCGGCTCCTTGTGCGACGCGCAATTGATTGAGGCTGATCCCGAGTATTCCCAGAAAGCCGAATGCGAGACCGAGGTACTGGGCTGTGCCCAGTCGTTCCAACAGGAACGCCCAGGCGAGAACGGCGGCGATCAGCGGCTTGGCTGTTTGCAATTATGATGGCCAAACCCGGCGAAACGAACTCCACGGCGTGGAACATGCTGAGATATCCCAATGCTCGATGCCACTGAGGGTGAGCCAGGACCAAGCGCTTCGTTGCAGCGAGCGGCGGAGGAATGTCGCGATCGCGGCCAGGGCCAGGCCCGCGGTGGCGGCGTGAAGAGACGCCAAGGCCAAGTTTAGGGCATAGGCGGATGCCACAACGATGAGCGGGTAGCAGAGGGCGTTCAGTACAGCTACCAGCACCAATCCTGGTGCAATCCACCATTCACCTGCTCTGGTCATGGTCAATTGTGCGGCTCCTTGGCCGCGGGCCGAAACGGCTGGCAGATCGGCCGTGGCATGAGAGGCATTTCATCGCCCCTGAGACGCATGTGGGCGTTCGAAGCTCTTGCTGGATGATCGGCGCAGCCCGCGGAAAGCGCAACATCTGCCGTTAGCGACCAGTGCTTCCTAGCGAGATGCATTCTCGCGCACTCTGCGGATCTTCTCACCGGTCTCGCAGTGGCAGTCGAGAAAGCCATGCACAGGGCAGGTCTGGCACATCTCCTCGAGGCGCTTGCGCAGCGCCCGCCGTCCGCGATGAAGTCGGACAGTGACATTGTTCAGAGATGTGCCGAGACTTGCGGCCAACCGGTCGCGCGGCTCACCCAGGATATCGGCGCGCCAAACGATATCTGCGTACTCAGGTCTCAGGGTCGGGAGTAGGCGATAGAGGCAGCTGCACACCGCTGCGTCGAGTTCGGCGTCGGCAGGGAGGCTCTCGATATCGACTCCATCGATATGGATCTCTCGGCGTCGTCGTCTGCTCAAACTCCGCTGATGGTCGATGATGGTTGTTGCGAGGATGCGGCCGAGCCAGCCACGCACGGTCTGGACGTCTCGGAGCTGGAAAGCGCGCTCGAGGGCGCGGACCGAAAAGCGCTGTAGCACTTCCTCCACTTCGTCGCGGTTCCGCAGCCGCTGCTGGAGAAAGAGCAGTATCTCCTGTCGAGCCTCGATAAGCGCCCTCTGGACTGCGGCGTCATGAGGTTTGGCGGCGTCTTCTGCCCGCCCTCCGCGGGGCGTACCCTGCTCCTCCTGATCACGGGTCTTCGTCATCATTGTGCGGTCTCCGCCCGTTAAGGCACCATTTGTCGATATCTCGCAGGCATTTAAGGAGGCCTCTCCTTGAGGTCCTTAATCCAAATCAAGATTTCCGGCTCGATCGACTCCTAAGCTACTTGACGAGATAGCGGAGTGATCCTGGGTATCTGGACGCCGGTTGCGCATGCGAGCCCTTCGAGGTGCTGATCGAGCGCGGCGTTAACATTGAGGTCCGAGCGAGTCGCATGGGCGAGCAATAAGAGGGGGGAGCGGCGCGAATGGGCGTTCGGCTAGTGACGTGGACGCGCTTCGCTCGCTGGAGACCGTGATCGCGACGCCGGAGAAGTTCGATATTGCGCTGAGCAGCGTTTCGAGCCTGATCGACGACGTCGGGCTAATCGTGCTCGACGAAGACTATATGATCGGGCCGAGCGAGCAGGATATCCGCTATGAGACGCTGGTGCAGCGCTTGCTACGCCGCGCAGACTCGGCAAAGGTCGGCGAGGGCATGCATTCGACCGCGATTTCCTGTCTCTATAGTTCGTCGCTGACGTCGAGAAGATGGAAGCGGTGCTAGTCTAGAGGATCCAATGGTTCTCCTCGTCGACAAGAAGATTTCGACGCTTCTCGATCAGATCAAGCTTCTGGAGGTTGTTGCGAAAGCGGCCGCAGCGCGGGTGGTGATCGCCGAGGAAGTGGAGGGGGAGGCGCTTGCGACGCTGGTACTGAACCACGTGCGCGGCCGGCACATTCCGCAACTGCGCGGTTAAGGCGCCGGTATTTGGCGACCGCCGCAAGGCGATATTGCAGGACATAACGACCCAGACGGGCACAAAGGTAATTTCCTAGGATCTTGGACTGAAGCTGGAGAATGTGACGATGAATCAGCTTGGTCGGGCTAAGCGCCTCGTCGTCGACAATAATCGGCGATGCGGGCGCCGTCAAGGATCCGGCAGCCGGGATACAATCTTTTTGTCCTGGGACCTGCGGCGACAAGTGGTCAGCGAGCTGCAGCGCTGCCCAGATAGTTCAGTACTTCTTCTTGCAGGCCTTTGCCAGTGTCAGCTTCCATGAGCGGATATCCACGCAAATGCTTCGACTTTACTAAGGATTCTGATGCATTGACGGTTCCCGGCCATGACCCAGATCAGTGGCAGGTGACGTTGTGGCAAATCCCGCGTTCCGCGAGCGAGGAAAATCTCATTGAAGCTAACGTGTGCGTCGGCGATTCGCCGCTAGAATTCCAGACAGACCACACCCATGGGCAGGGCACGACGTCTGGCATGACCCCGGGATCCCCTTGTAGTTGCTGCCACGCCCGCAACCGCCCGGATGCTTCGTTGACAAAACCTGTTCTTCCAGGTTCAGGTAATCGCGACCCGTGTCTACGCCAATGACAGCGGAATGGCGGATGTGAACACTTGTCCCAACATTCGTCATGGCACCAGATGCTGCAATTGTCTCTGGCGCAAAGACCAATGCGGCCCAAATCGTTGCGACGGTCATCAGAAAATATGCAAAATCACGAAGTCGCGGCCCAGGCACAGGCTGCATACGCTCGTTAGTTTTCTCATGCCCTTTTTTTCATCTGTGGGTCTGGCAGCTTAACATTGGTGAGGGTTTATCCCCAACTGGCATTACGCTACATTGATTTTAGTCAATTCTATATTCCGATTGCAGCCCATGGCGGGACAGTCAATGAATGCCGGTCCTTCCCGCCCGCGGACGGTAATGTGCTAGCCGATAGCAACGGAACGCAGATCAATCCGTATCGAGGAAAAGCTGAGCACGGCAGCAACCGGGTTTACCCTGTCGATCTGTGAACCGATGGTGAGGGTCGCGCTGGCTCTTGTGGAAATGAAAAAAGCGTCTCCTCACCTGACAGAGCTTATTTGTGCTTGCCGCCACAGCCGCAAGAACCACCCGCCGCGTGGGCGGGACGCGTATGCGGTCCCTGGCTTGCCATGGGTGGTTTCTTGTCCTGCTCTGTCGCCTTCGTCTCGGGTTTGGCGCATTCATGGTCTTGGGCACCGCCGCAGCAGCCGCCTTCCTTGTCTGCGGCCGTTGCTGGATGTCCGGAATGCTGTTCGCGTTTCGACATGATTTTTCTCCTGTCTTTGAGATGGTCGTTGTGAAAATCTCCGGCCTCAGCAGCCATGACGATGTTGCTTCGACGGCAATGTGGTCGGTGCCGCTCCGTGACCGACATGGCCCGCGGGATCGACTTGCAGATCGCCAGTTACACCATTGGCACCGCTCCTGTCCCCGGTGCCCGGTTCCGGATTGTCACGCCCATGGCGGTGGCCGCCATGGCCAAATAAATGCATCGCCATGAAGCCGGCCGCCACGGCAAGCCATATCCAATTGTTCTGGAGCCATTCCATGCGATCTACCTTCGCCAGATTGCTATTTGCAGAATTATCATGATCACGGTCACACGATATTGATACAGATCAAATTTTTCCGGGGCCCTTCGGCGCAGGCACGATCGCCCTATAGGGCCACTAACGTGCCAGCTCTTCCTTCGAGAATGGCGAGCGCATCCTCCAGCCTGCCGATGCCGGCCAGTTGTCCGCCGCCGTCCACAAATGCCGCCGCGGCTTCGACTTTCGGTCCCATCGACCCCGATGCAAATTCCTGCTTGCGAATATCCGCCGGGGTCATCCGTTTTAGAAGTGACTGCTTGCTGGTTCCCCAGTCCAGATAAACGCCATCCACGTCGGTGAGCATCAGCAGGGCTTGTGCCCCAATTTCATCAGCCAACAGCGCGCTGGCACGATCCTTGTCGATAACCGCCTCGATACCGGTGTAGCTGCCGTCTGTCTGCGTGATCACCGGTATGCCGCCACCACCGGCGCAAATGACGGTCACTGCGTGAGCTACGAGTAAGCGGATAACCTCGATCTGGAATATGCGCTTAGGCAAAGGCGAGGCCACTAGGCGGCGGAATTTGTTGCCGTCCCGGCCCATCACCCAGCCTCTGGCTTTGCCGATTTCAAGTGCTTCAGCTTCGTCATACACCGGACCGATCGGCTTTGATGGCTTGTCGAAGGCTGGATCATCTGGGTCGACCTCGATCTGGGTGAGGAGGGTGCCGGTCAGTTTGCCTTCCGGCAGAAGATTATCGAGTTCCTGTTCGATGAGGTAGCCGATCATGCCAATGGACTCAGCACTCAGCACATCAAGCGGATAGCTGCTTCCTTCCTTGTAAGCTGCATTTTGCAGGGCGAGAAGACCGACTTGGGGGCCATTGCCGTGCGAGATCACCACCTCATGACCCGCCTCAATGATCCCGGCAATTGCCTTTGCCGCGGTTTTGACATTCGCCCGCTGGTTTTCGGCCGAGAGCTGCTGTCCGCGCTTTAGTAGCGCGTTGCCTCCAAGTGCTACGACGACGCGCATGCCTCTAGAGTCCGATCGTTGCGACAAGAACAGCCTTGATCGTGTGCATTCGGTTTTCGGCCTGATCGAAAACAATAGAAGCCTGTCAACTTCATGACCGCCGAGTTGACCTGATATTTCTCCAGCAGTTTGATGCGCTCCACCCACTTCTCTTCCGGCTCCCCCATGGAGAGCCAGACATCGGTGTAAAGGAAATCGCAATCCTTCACCGCCTGTTCGACACTGTCAGTGATCTTTAGACGCGCCCCGGTTTCCGTCGCTGTCTTCTCAGCAAAGGCGATGATTTCCTTGTCGGGCCAGCAGGCCTTCGGCGCGCACAGCCGAACGTCCATGCCCATCTTGGCGCCGCCAATAAGGAGGGAGTCGCCCATGTTATTGCCTGCGTCACCGAGAAAGCAGAAACTCACACGGCTCAACGGTTTTTCGCTGTGTTCTTGCATGGTGAGCAGGTCGGCAAGCACCTGGGTTGGATGATACTCGTCGGTGAGGCCGTTGTAGACCGGCACACCGGAGAATTTCGCAAGTTCCTCCACTGTCTTCTGGCTGAACCCGCGATACTCAATCGCATCGTAGATGCGGCCCAACACTCGGGCTGTATCCTTCATCGTTTCCTTGTGGCCGATCTGCGTACCGCTTGGACCGAGGTAGGTCACATGGGCGCCTTGGTCGTAGGCGGCTACCTCGAAGCCGACGCGGGTGCGTGTGGAGGCTTTCTCGAAGATCAGTGCGATGCTTTTTCCCTTGAGCCGCTGCTGTTCGGTGCCGGTGTACTTGGCCGTTTTGAGATCGGCCGAAAGTTTAAGGAGGAATTTGATCTCCGCTGGAGCGAAATCGCGAAGTGTCAGGAAACTCCGGTCTTGAAGGTTGAAAGGCATCGGCGGTTTCTCCTAATAATCCACGGCATCGCGCGAAATCGGGCAAGTCATGCAATGGCCGCCGCCGCGACCACGCCCCAGTTCGGCTCCGCGGATGGTAATGACTTCAACGCCGGCCTTCCGCAGCAATGTGTTGGTGTGGACATTGCGATCATATCCAATGACTACGCCGGGCTCCAGGGCGACGACGTTGTTGCCATCGTCCCATTGCTCACGCTCTTGTTCGAAGGAGTCTCCGCCAGTGCCGATGACGTGCAGTTTTTTGATGCCAAGGCATTCTTCAATGAGATTGAAGACTGACCTGGTGTCGGCACGGACATCAATCGCATCGAACTCATCGCCTGGCCGCAAGTTGTAGCAGCGCAATTGCTCTGCCACTTCGACAAAGCTAGTGGCCACCGCGCGATCGCACAGCGTGAATACCGTGTCGAGATGCATGGCGGCGCGCGATTGCGGCATCTGACAGGCAACAACACGGCTAGCAGCACCGCTCTTGAAGAGCGCCCGTGCAAACTGGCCGACGGCCTGTGGGCTCGACCTTTCGCCCATGCCGACGAAGACAATGCCGTTGCCAAGCGGCAGGATGTCACCGCCTTCGAGTGTCGCGAGACCAAAATCGCGCTCCGGATCGCCCCACCAGACCTGGAAATCTTGGTCCTTGAATCTAGGATGGAACTTGTAGACAGCGGTGGTGAGGAGAGTCTCCTGACGCCGCGCGGGCCAATGCATGGGATTGAGCGTGACACCGCCGTAGACCCAAGCACTGGTGTCGCGTGTGAACATGAGGTTAGGCAAAGGTGGTGCAACAAATCCATGAGGCCCGAGATATTGCCCGAACATGCCATTTGGTTTGAAGGGCAGGTCGCTGACAGCTATTCCACCCGTTAGAACCTCCGCAATCTCGTGCGGCGGAAGTCCGCGGATCCAATCCCTGATTTCGTCCAGCATGCCGACGCCGATATGGTTTTCGGTGTACTTGCGGTCGAGAATCCACGACAGCGCCGTAGCGTCGACAGCGATGTCCGCGAGAAGATCGTGCATGTCCAAAACCTCGATGCCTCGCTCCTGCATCTTGGTCGTGAAGTCGTGGTGATCGTTCCGGGCTTCATGCACCCAGAAGACATCGTCGAAAAGAAGGTCGCGACAATTCGACGGAGTCAGCCGTTCATGGGCCCGGCCGGGACGACAGGTCAGCACGGACCTTAGCTTGCCGATTTCGGAATACGTTCCGATCAGTCGGGATACAGTCATTTTGATTCCTTATAATGCGCTGATGGAGCCGGTCCACATGAGGTAGGCGGCGATCGCCGCGGCGGCTAGCACTCCAACCGCGATCAAGCCGTCGATTGCGGTGAAAGCTTTTTCGTTGTGGGCATTACGGGCCCACCAATAGACGAGAATGCCGGGTGCATAGAGCAGTGCGACCATAAGCAGATAGTTCAGTCCAGCGGCGTATATAAGCCAAACGCCGTAGATCATTGCGACAAGACCGGTCAACAGATCAAAGCTGCGTCCTTCGTCAGCACTGTAGCCTTCTCCAGTAAGCGATAGTTTTAGTGCATAAGCACCGGACAGGACGTAGGGAACGAGAATGGCTGTAGATGCGATGTAGAAGAGCGCCTGGTAAGTCGAGTTAGAGTAAAGTGTCACGATCAGGAATAGTTGAACGAGGGTGTTGGTGATCCAGAGGGAGCCCGAGGGCGAGCCATTTTGGTTTTCTCGTGCGAAAATATCCGGCATCAGGCCCTCATGGGCGGCGCGATAGGGAATTTCGGCGGCGAACAGTGTCCAGCTCAGGAATGCGCCCGCAACCGAAACCACGAGTCCGATCCGGACCAAGGCGGAGCCCCAGGGGCCGACAGCCTTTTCCAGGACATTCGCCATTGAGGCAGCACCGGGAAGTGCGGCGAGTTCTGGTTGGGTCATGACTCCGAATGACAGAAGTGAAATCAGAACGTAGAGGGCAAGTGCCGTGACAAAACCAAGAATTGTTGCTCTGCCGATGTCCCTGCGCCGCGCTGCGCGCCCCGATACGACGCTGGCACCTTCAATGCCGATGAACACCCAGAGTGTCACGAGCATGGTGCTTTTCACTTGGGTGGCGATGGCACCGAGATCGGGCGTGGCCGCGCCCCAGAAGTCAATACTGTATGTCGGGAGCTTGAAAGCCACCAATATTGCCACGATGAAGATGAAGATTGGTGCCAGCTTGGCGATGGTCGTGATTACGTTGATGACGGCCGCCTGACGGATTCCCATCAGGATGATTGCGTGAATGATCCAGAGAACGGCAGAGGCGCCGATGATCGCCTGCCACGTATTCCCTTCGGCGCCAAAAAAGGGAACGAAATAACTCAATGCGCCGAAAATCAGCACGGCGTAGGAAACGTTGCCGAGCCAGGCGCTAAGCCAATAACCCCAAGCGCTGTTGAATCCAATGAAATCACCGAACCCAGCACGAGCATAAGCGTAAGGCCCCGCGTCAAGCTTGGGCTTTCGCGTTGACAGGCTCTGGTAGACAAATGCAAGTGCCAACATCCCGAAGCCGGTGATAAGCCAGCCGATGATGACGGCGCCGGGCGAAGCGCCTTTAGCCATATTCTGCGGCAAGCTGAAGACGCCGCCGCCGATCATCGAGCCGACCACCAGGGCGGAAAGCGGCAGGAGGCTGAGCTTGCTGGAAGTGCGGGCAACGGCGCCCTCACTTGTGGTGCTGTTGGCTGTGTTCACGAGATGCTCCCTGGTTTCACGACACATCGGCCAAAGGGTGCATTCAAGCATTGATGTGGATCAAGTTCCGATTGGGGCAGGCTCGCCAGAGCAAACTTAGAGCGCTTCCCGCGAAAGTTGCTCGACTTTCACGATAAGGAAGCGCTCCAGAATATATGTAATTGAGCCTTTTTATCCCGTTTGGATCGGATTGGATCGATTCGATCCAAACGGAAAGGCTCTAGAACTGGATAAAACGCCGGTGGCAAGCTCAGTGACCCCTGTGTGATTAATGCTCAGAAATTCACTCCTATTCACTGTTTTCTCAATTAAGATAAAGACAGCAGATGGATTCCAAGCGGTGTGTGCAATACTTGCTCGGTGTGCACAGAACGTTGGAAGATGGGCTAGATGACCGAGGATCCTCAAATTCCCGCGCACGGTCTCAAATCAGGACAATATGACGACCTCGATGGCGCGTCGTGGCGCGCCATCGACGATGATTAGCCCTGCTGGAGCTTGCACTAACCGGCTTACCATATCTGAGCGGACTAGCTTGGCTACAGCGAGCGCAGGATTGCGTTGCGATGCACCGTCGCAAGAACGTCATCCGCCATCCGCAGTTTGATCAGGTCCTCATTGAACGTTCTCACCAGCGCAATCGCTTTTTTTAGCAGATACAGTGATATAGAGGGGTACGCATTCAAGAGGCTGACGAATGTCTCACGGGGTATCTCCGCGAGCCGACAAGCTGTCCACGTACGAACGCTTACGCGACCCGGACTGCTTGTTATTGCCGCGAATTCCCCAAAGCATGTGGTGGCGGCCAGTTTCCCGATCGAAACGATGTTCCCGCTGAGATTCCGGCAATATACTTCCACTTCGCCCTCGGTCAGGACGAATATGCCATGCGGTTTGCGCCCTTCACCGTCAATCAGGAGCTCGTTTGCTGGAAGGCGATGCCATCGGCATTGGCTGTTCAGATAGACCAGGGCGTCGTCAGGTATCTCGGAAAACATTTCGATTCCGGTGAGGGAACCCATTGGTTCATGTGGCAAATGGGTCATCGTTTTCTGCCTATGGGCCTCGAAATGGGGCGACAACGGTGCAAACGGCTCGGGCAGCGGCACTTAGGTTGCACCCGATCAGTTGTGGCTTCTGCGACCTGCTCAGGTCGCCCCCGTATTGATGATGACCTTCAGGGCGTGGGTTTCGGCGGCGCGCCCAAACGTGTCGTAGGCATCCAGAATCTGGTTCAGATGAAAGCGGTGAGTGATCAGGTCCTTCGGATCGATCTTACCTGCCCGCACTGTCTTCAGGAGCATCGGTGTGGTCACGGTATCGACTAGGCGCGTGGTGATGGCGATGTTGTGCGACCACAGCCGCTCCAGGTGCAGATCCGCCTTGACGCCGTGGACGCCGACATTGGCGATCGTTCCGCCTGGTGCGACAATCGTCTGGCACAGTTCGAAGGTTGCCGGAATGCCCACTGCCTCGATCGCGGTGTCGACGCCGCGACCCTCGGTCACCGACATGACCTCGCGGGCGATGTCTTCGCCGCTGCCCAAAACGGTTCGGGTGGCACCGAATCGCTTGGCGACGTCAAGACGGTTCTTATCGAGGTCGATCATTATGATCTCGGCCGGCGAGTAGAATTGCGCCGTCAGAAGAGCCGCAAGCCCTACCGGTCCGGCACCAATTATGGCGACGCTGGCACCCGGCTGAACCTTACCGTCGAGCACGCCGCATTCGAAGCCAGTGGGCAGGATATCGCTCAGCATCACCAGTGCCTCTTCATCCGCCCCCTCAGGGATTGGGTACAAGCTGGTGTCTGCGTGCGGGATGCGGACGTATTCGGCCTGGGTGCCGTCGATCCTGTTGCCGAGGATCCAGCCGCCATTGACGCAGTGAGAGTACATACCCCTCCTGCAATATTCGCATTTGCCGCAGGATGAGATGCAGGAGATCAGGACGTGATCACCTGCTCGAAACTGCGTCACGCCGGCGCCGACCTTGTCGACGATGCCAACCCCCTCATGTCCCAGGACGCGTCCGGGCGTGCAACTCGGAACGTCGCCTTTCAGGATATGCAGGTCGGTGCCGCAGATGGTCGTCCGCGTGATTTTGACGATGGCGTCGGTGGGCGACGCGATTTCAGGTAATGGATGCTCCTCGAGCGACTTCTTGCCTGGTCCCCTATAGACGAGAGCCTTCATGGTCTTTTCCTTTGAGCCGGCAGGATCGCCGCATTGGCTGCGGAATGCAGCGCGCCGGGAAGTTAGCCGCAACTGCCAGAGCTGGCGTTGATGCAGGTCAAGGCAGCTTCCGGCCCTCGATGGTGGGTTGATCGGGATCAAAGCCTGCCTGGCGATCCCGGCGCATGGAAGGCGCGGGGCGAAGCAGGAGGGACATCATGGCGCGCGTCCTCGTTATCCAGGGGCACCCGGACAGAGATCCGAAACGCCTGTGCCGGGCGCTTGCCGATGCGTATGCGGAGGGCGCTACGGCAGCAGGCCACATTGTTCGGCATATCGACCTCGCAACGCTCGAGTTTCCGCTGCTGCGGTCGCAACAGGAGTTCGCGCACGGTGCCGTCCCTGAAGGTCTGCAGGCGGCGCGAGACGCGATCCTGGACGCCGAGCACCTCGTCTTCGTCTTTCCGCTCTGGCTCGGAACGATGCCGGCTCTGCTCAAGGCGTTCCTGGAGCAAGTCATAAGACCGGGAACAGCTTTCGCCTATCCGGACGGCAAGGGTGGCTTTCCCCGAAAGTTGCTGAAGGGAAGGTCAGCGCGCATCGTGGTCACGATGGGCATGCCTGTTTTCGTCTATCGCCTCTGGTACTTCAGCCACGGCTTGAGCGGTATGCGCCGCAACATCTTGAACTTTGTCGGGATCAAGCCTGTGCGTGAAACACTGTTCGGAATGGTGGAGGCAGGCCACGATGCGAAACGATCAAAATGGTTGACCAAGAATGCGAAAGCTTGGCGCAACCGCCGCTTGATGCACAATGCAGTGAATTTCACCAAACAAGAGCTCCCCTGCAATGAATATGAGCAATAGTCGGACGCGAAGGCCTCCGGTTAGATCACGGATGCATCATGGGCCGGCCAACATCACCCAACCACCGATCGAGCCTGGTGGCACTTATCTGTACGAATTCACTGCTGGCCAGTCCGGCACCTATTTCTACCATTCACATGATGAGCCGGACCGGCAGCAGGCGCTCGGCCTTTATGGCGCCCTGATTATCGCGCCGCGGGACCCGACGACGGCGCCGCCCGAAGCCGACTACGATGTCGTTGTACAGCTGCAGGAATAACTGACCTATCCAACCATGTTGATGGAAGGTGGGCTCCCCAACTTCTTCACCATCAACGGCAAAGCCTACCCGGCGATCCCGCATCACACTGAGCACAACAGCGTCGAAGTTGAGGGTGGTGGCGGGCTGACCATGATCATTGATGTCGCTGAGTGATCCTCGGCCAGCCGAACTACTTAGTAGTATTGAGGAAATCGGGATGAGTCATTGCCACTTGTACTCATCGTTTTGGGTTTAGCCTGCTGCGCCGGTTGAGCATTTTGGGAAAGGAAAGCCGGGTGCGCCACCATTGGACATGAAATAGGCTTTTTGTCCTTCCCGCCTTGCGATTATTGCTTGTAATGAATTGACTGAGGGCCTGCGAAAATAAATATGAAGGATCCTTGCGTATGAATGCCCACCATGAGGGACGGAGGTTTATATGCGCTGCTGTCGGCAAAAGAGTCGCCAATAGGAACCTCCAAAAAAGTAGCCCAAGCAGTGGTTGCCGGGAGCGCCGAAAGTGAAAACCGACGATCTCATTGATATTCTGGTTGAGGATCGTGCGGTTCTGCCTATGAGGCCGCGCCCTGCCATGGTTTATGCCATCTTGGGCGGTGCCGTCATTGGCAGCACTATCTTCGTTGATGACACTGGGGTTTCGGCCTGACATCGTAGAAGCTGCTGGGACTTACAGATTTCTCTTTAAGTTCATTTTCACAGCTACACTAACTGTGAGTGCCATCGCGTTAATGTTTCGGATACGCCGCCCGGAGGCTGCTCTCGGGCGTTGGTTATGCTTACTGGCAATAGCCCCCGCCATGCTTATGGCTGCCGCTACAGCTGAACTCCTGGTGATGCCGTCCTCTACCTGGATGCCGCGCATGATTGGCGCTAATTCCCGATTCTGCCTAACCGTGATCCCGCTGTTATCGATAGTACCTTTGTGCGCCTTCCTTACAGCGCTTCATCAGACAAGCGCCCGCCAACCCTGGTCTTGCAGGTTCGCTTGCAGGGCTGGGCGGGGGTGGCATTGGTGCGACCTTGTATGCCAGCCATTGCTTCGATGACAGTCCACTCTTTGTCCTTGTCTGGTATTCGCTCGCCATCGCCTTGGTGACTGCGGTGGGCTTCTTTGCCGGCCGGCACTTGCTCCGTTGGTAATTGGTTGGCAACGCATCCACGACCTAAAGTAACGGCAGGCTTTTATTTTGGTCTGATTTGAAGTAAAATTGGTGACTTTATGAGTGATCGGATGAACCCAGCCGAAACTCACCTCACCTCACCTCACCTCAGCCTGGAGAGTCTTTGTGATGCTGGCACCAAATTTCTACTCGCTGCCCATCCTTGGCTTGACATTCAGGCTGATGATCTCTGCTTTGGCATTTGTGGGGACTGTACCCGAAATACTACAGGCACAGGAACAAGGTAGTGAGGAAGATTTCGCGATATTGAAGAGCGCCGATTTGGACGCGATGCTTCAGAAGAAAGACTTCGTTTTTGTCAACGTTCATGTGCCTTATGAAGGCGAGATTGCAAATACCGATGTTTTCATCCCTTATGATAAGATTGCCGATAATCTCAACAAGCTGCCAAAGGACAAGGCTGCGAAGATCGTCCTTTACTGCCGCAGCGGGCGGATGAGCGAGATTGCAGCACGGGCGCTCGTGCAACTGGGATATACACGAGTAGCCCATTTGGCTGGCGGAATGAATGATTGGAAGCAGAGCGGCTATCGGATCATTGAAAAGTAGACCTGTCGTAGTGTGCAGGGCACGCCGATGGCGGCACTTGTTAAGGGCCAGATACACAGGTGACACGGAGATCGCAACACCGGTACCCGTGTGCGCCGTTTGGAAAGAGTCAGCCCGGGGCGCGCAACCCGGCTAGAATGACCATGACCAGCCGGCGGACTGCCGCCTTCGTTGGTAAGGTGCTGGCGGCTGCGAGTGCATGAAGACAGTAGCTGGCCAGTTCGTCAGGCGTTGTGTCCCTCCGAAACTCGCCAGTCCCCGCAGCCTCACTCAGCAGGTCTCTGATCATTTTGTGGAGCTGTTGTCGCGCTCGGCTGACCCGCTCGTCTCGATCCAGGAATGCCACGATTTCGGCACCATGGTTCCCATGCTTTTCATGAGAGATGAGCGCGTATGCCTCCAGCACAGCTTCTAGCCGTTCGGCGGCTCCGCCCTCCCGCTTCTGGATGCCGCTGAGTAGTTCGAGATGGTTCGCGATCTGAAATTCATGCCAAGTGAGAAGGATCGCTTCAACGTCGGAAAAATACTTATACAATGTCGCGCGGCCGATGCCGGCCTCTTCGGCAATTTGCGACATCGTCACTGACCGCAGGCCATGCTTAGCCACCAGCTCCATGGTGGTATGCAGAACCGCGTCGCGCACCTCGCGTCGATGCGCCGCGATCGTCTCGTTCCAGAGCCTCGGCATTCGGCCAATATATTATAAACAGCCCCGATGTCGATACTGGAGACGGAATGTGCTTGATATAGACATAATGTATTGATAAATCTGGCCGTGGCGGCTGTCAGCCGCATGAACTGGGAGACACGCGTGGCCGATCCCCCTCCTTATCCCGGCTTACCGCGTTGGGTGATTATTTCCGGAATTCTCGCTGGCCTGATGATCCTGTTGGTGATCTTCCTTGTTGTTTTCGGCGGTGGCCAGCATGGTCCGTTTCGCCACCTGAAATCCTCGCAAGTTACCAATTTCCAAACGTGGGGCGACGGCTTCGGGGACCTCACATCGCGTGAGGGCCGTCGGTCATGACTATGAGATCCGCCCTTCGCAAATTTGTGCTGACTGTTCATGTCACCTCCTCGATAGGTTCGCTTGGGGCAGTCACCGTGTTCCTGGTCTTGGGCGTAGTTGGCTTGGCCAGCCAGGATGCCCAGCTTGTCCGTGCTGCCTATCGGACAATGGAATTGATCGCCTGGTTCGTCATCATTCCGCTGGTCCTTGGCTCGCTGCTGAGTGGGCTTGTCCAGTCGCTAGGCACATCTTGAGGCCTGTTTCGATATTGGTGGATCTTGGCAAAGCTTCTGCTGACCGCCGTTGCCGCCGTTGTTCTGATGCTACAGATGAACCTGATCAGCGATGTTGCCCAAATTGCCGCAAAGGTGACAATTTCCTACGCCAGCTTCCGTACGGCAAGGATCTCTCTGGTTTTGCCTCACGCGAGCGGTGGACTGGTAGTGTTGATCGTCGCCACGGCGCTGTCGGTCTACAAGCCGCAGGGCCTGACCCGATATGGTTGGCGCAAGCGACACGACCGGGAATCGATGCGTGGTTCAAGCTAAATTCGATCTAATAAGGCCAGCATATTCTCAGCCGTATGATGGACGCGAGAATTTCCATCGGCGTGGCTTCAAATCACATGTGGAACATGCTGCCGCCTGCCGATTGAGGTCATATGAAACGATTAACGGGTGAAAGCGCAGTCGTGGTCCGCGGCGGCATCGCCGGATTGGCCAGCGCCATCGCGCTGCGGAGAATAGGCTGGCGTGTCCAGGTCCTCGAGGCCGTGAATCTAGTGCTTCGGTTCGGCGATCCTGACTTCATCCGAACGGCCGGCATCTACATTTCCGGGATCGTCGTGGTGATTTTCATTTACAGCGGGTGGAAGGGGGGCGCACTCGTCTTCCGTCATGGCGTGGGAGTGCTTGACAAGCATTCCCACTGAGGGAGATATGGGCCGGCACGAACTTCACAGGGCGGCGGGTTCCGGGATGATATCGAGAAGAGGTATTGGCTGGCTGTGTTGTGGTCTGTATCCTATGACGTGTGCCACACAGGCCATGGCGCGCAATTCACGCTCGATTGACCTGGTAACGATTGAGCATGGTTGGGCTCAATTGGGCATTGACGGGCCTGGCACCAGCACCGTCTATCTAACAATCAGTAAAGCGGGACGTGAAGGCATTCTTCACGACTTACAAGCGAGTTTGCAATAATGCCGATGAATTGCTCTTCTCGCTCGGGCGAGCCGGCGTTGTCAACAGCACATGCAACGAGTCCGCCATTGGCAAGCTTACGCCCAATGCGCTGTTTGTGCACGTAAGTACTCTCGAAGCGCTGTCGCCGGTTTTGAGATTGTTCGAGGCATGTGCCCGCGGCTATCTAGGTCAAGTCGAGGGCGCTAATATCATTAAGCTCCATCGGGCCGAACCGAGAATCTCCTATATCAGCTATCCGACTTTCGAGTATGACCCCCATCCCGCTCTTGCGTCCTCATTGACCGTTCATCTCCAGACGTTCCGCGTCAGGTACAACGAGTTCCATTCGCGGGTAAATCCGCCCGCCTTCACCGCAAGGAGTTATTCTTGGCTCCAGATCATCCGCTTCATACCAAATTCGCTCGGCTCACGCGGCTCGAGGAACAGAAAGGGCTGTATGAAGACACGAGCCGCATCGGCACACGTGACGGCTGGAATGAGACGCTCGCGCACGAGGGACTCTATCTCAAGGGGCATCGCCTACTTTACATAGAAACGACCGGTCCATGAGCATGCCAGGGGCGAGCGATTCTCCCGAATACAGATCGAACTGGTGTGTGGGCGACCCCTTCGCCTCCATAGATGCTGTCGGCAATCGCGATCGGATCGGAAATTATTGACCTGGGTCGATCACCGGACCTTCTTTTGCCTTCCGAGCAAAGACCCATTCGAATGGCAGTTGTGTCTTCGCATGTGCCGTAATGAGTGCTCGCCTCGCAGGCTTCCCGCTGGGCGTCGAGGGCATTGAACTCCTGCTCGAGGCTTCCTCAGAGGATTTACGGGTATAGATGGCACAGCGAAGTCGCCTCTTCTGTTTCTTCTGACCGTCAAGTCCGGTAGTGGCCGTGGCTACCTCTCATGATCCCAGAGTGTCCTCTTTTTTGGCTTGAGGCCATAGAAGACTGAGCCTGACCAACTGGTTCCGGTGACCGCTCGGGCGATCCGGAACAGGCTCTTCCACGTCTGGTCCCGCCAGAGATAACCCCCTGCGGCGTCACAAGGACCTCATGTATCTCATCCTCCCAGGACCTAAGAAGCCGGCTGCCGGATTTGATCTCAGACACGGCAACGGAAACTTTCGGCGACTTCGCCAATGACGGATCTTTGACTAGCGGCGACAACCTTGGCGTCGTGGCTGGAGACGGGAGTCAGGGGCGGTCCCCTCCTGTGCCGCATCGCCGGCGGCGTATACGGCCGGGTTAGTGACACTCTGCAGGTACTCATTCAGCTTGAGCCAGCCCATCAAGGCTCCATGGTCGCCATGCCGGTTCCTATGATTACAAGGTCGTAATGGTCCGCCATTCATCTCTCCTACTTATGCGGCTGCCGCCCATCCAAACGTGGCACCGATTCCCGCGAGAGCACTCGGCATCGGCGGCATCATCGTGCCTGTCTGGGTCGCGCTCGTCACCGTTCTCTTGGTCTGCTGCGAAGTGACAGGTATCAGGTCGAGGACAGAAGCGCGCAGTAATTCTTGCGTTTGAAATCGAGTTTTGCCCTGAATGAGTCTCTATCAACCCGCGCAGCACGACAGCTTGGCGACATCCTTGCCGAACGACAGCGCCGCGAGCTTCAGACCCTCGACAGTGGTCAGATACGGAAAGATCGTATCCGCGAGGTCGTCGACGGTTAGGCCGTGCCGGATCGCGAGCGCCGCGGTCTGAATGCTATCGGCACCCTCCGGTGCCAGGATGTGCGCGCCGAGCAGCCGGCCATCGCCGGCGTCGGCAACAAGCTTGATAAGCCCGCGGGTGTCGCGCGCGGCGAGCGCGCGCGGCACTTGGTCGAGGCCGATCGTCGAGACACGGACGGCATGCCCGGCCGCACGCGCCGCAGCCTGGGTCAGCCCGACGCTCGCCACCTGCGGATCGGTGAACACGATGGCGGGCATGGCACTGTTGTCGTAGCACAGGCTATCGCCGTTGAGTGCGTTCTTCGCCGCGAGCTTGGCACCGTAAGCCGCCATGTAGACGAATTGGTCGCGGCCGGTGACGTCCCCGGCGGCATAGATGCCGGGCCGAGTCGTGCGCATGCGGTCATCGACGATGATGCCGCCCTTCGGCGAGACGGCGATGCCGTGCTCAGCGAGCCCGAGGCCTTCGATGTTGGGTGCGCGCCCGGTGGTGAGCAGCACCTGATCGGCGTCGATCGTCGTGCTCTGGTCATCGCGTGCAACGTCAAGCGCAACGCCGTTCTCGGTCTCGCGGATCGTACGATAGGCGATGCCGGAAACCACGGTGATCCCTTCGTCCTCGAAATATCCCGTCAGCGCCGCGCCGATCTCGGGCTCGGCGTCGGGGAGCAGACGGGATCGGCACACGAGCGTCACCTTGACGCCGGCCCGGGCAAACATCTGGGCAAGCTCCGCCCCTATATAGCCGCCGCCAACGACGAGCAGAGACCGGGGCAGTTCCTCGAGATCGAGCGCGGTCGTGCTGGTCAGATATGGTACGGCCTCAATGCCGGGGATGGTGGGCACCGCTGGCCGCGCGCCGGTCGCGATGATGATCTTGCCGGTGGGAATGCGCGTTCCGTCCACCTCGACACCACCGTCCACGAGGCGCGCCGGCCCGTCGCGATAGGCGATGCCGTTGTAGGCCGGCAGCAGATCGATATACTTGGCTTGGCGCAGTTCGGAAACCAGTGCGTCCTTCTGGCGGACGGTCCCCCGCCAGTCGGTCAGTTCGGCCTCTGCCGTGATGCCGGCGAAACGGACTGCCACGCGTGCGTTGTGAAGCGTCTCGGCGGCGCGGATCAGGGTCTTCGACGGCACGCAGCCAACATTGACGCAGGTGCCGCCGATTGTGCCACTGCCAATAAGCGCCACCTGTGCGCCTTGATCAGCGGCCGTGATCGAGGCCGAAAAACCGGCCGAGCCGGCACCGATCACCACGAGATCGTAGGCGCCTCCATTGCGACCGTTCGCGTAGAAGGGACGGTTCGCGACTGTAGTGCTCTTCGATGCCGGATCGACGGACGGTCGGGACGCCGCATCGAGGCCGGCGAGGCTCGGCCCGAACAGGCTGCGACCGGCCTCCAGCCCTTCCTCGATCGACAGCCGAAAACCGGGCTCGCCGGAATGTTCGCGGCGCCAGGCGGAGAGATGGTCGTCCGAGCAGAAAAAGGCAGTGGTCGCGCACAGCGAGTTCGCGGCGCACGCGCCTGCATAGCGGACGCTTTGCCACATGACCGTCGTCCACGGCTCAATCTGAGCCAAGCCCTGGCCTCGATCTCGCGTGGTGATCCGGATCGGCGCACGACAGTGGCGGCAGTGCGAGGCAATCGCGATGTCTCGATCGATCATGGCGCCGATGCCGAGCGCGTCGACGACGCACATGGCGTTGAGAGTACGTCCGTCCAGTGTGACCCGATGGCCGGTCTCGCGGTCGGTGAAGGGGTAGGCGCCGACGATCTTATCGCCGTCGAGCACGACAAGGTCCCGACGGCGGAGTTCTTCGAGCAGAGGCCGGATGGCCGGCTCGCTCAGCGCCGCACGCTTGGTAAGCGCGCCTGGGGTCGGGGCGCGTCCGTGTTCGGCGTAGAGCTGAAGCAACGCAACACGCACCCGGTCCGTGGCGGGGTCGTAGCCGCTCCAGCGGTTGAGCACATGGTCGGAGCCGACCATAGCCAGCAGGGCGTCTTTGACCGCGGGCGACGAAACCACCGACCAGTCCGGGAACGTCACACCCGGCCGTACGGCATAGCTCGGCAGTATCGCGGATGCGGAAGCCGCAACCTTGTCCCGGGACGCGGAGGATGCGCAGCAATCGTTCATTGCTTCAGACCTTCTTCGTGAATCTCCGTCTCGCAACATGCGGCTTTGGTGCGGCGCCGATAAACGCCCCACGCGATGAGCCCGAGGCTCACTGCCAGCAGTGGAAACAGCACAAGATCCGCGCGCACCAGCCAGGCGCCCAGACCGACCAGCGGCAGGAGCACCGCAAGGACCGGCGTCGCGCAGCAGATCGCGGCAACAGTGGCGCCGGCCGCGCCGATGCGGATCAGGGCGCGGTCATTCATCTCAACTGCCCTGCGGTCTCGGGTGCGCCGGATAGCCCGCGTTCATGCTGGCGGCTGCGATGGCGTCGGGGTTCGTCTTCGCGTCGTCGAAGGTCACGGTCGCGGTCTTGGCTTCGAACGAGACGGCCACCTTCGCGACGCCAGGGACCGCCGCCATCGAGGTCTTCACGATGTAGGGACATGAGGCACAGGTCATGTTGTCGACGGCGAAAGTGACCGTGCGTTGGCCGGCGAAGGCAGTCGGCGCCGTTATCACTGAGGCGATCAGGGCGAAAGCGCTCAAGGTCTTCTTCATAGGGTGGGGCCTCCTCTTGGTGTTAGGCGCGAAGCAGCAGCGGGGCGACGTAGTTGAAGGCGAAGGCGGCTATGACGAGCGCTGTCGCAATCCAGAGCGCGAGTTGAACAAGACGGCTGGGGATGGGGCGCGCGCAGGCGGCGTCATCGGCGCAGGCTCGTCGTGGCTTCCAGTAGACGAGGTAGAAGCCATAGCCGAGAAGGCCTGCCGTCACCGTAACGAAGAGCGGCTTATAGGGTGCGAGCGCCGTCAGATTACCGATCCAAGCGCCGCCAATCCCCACACTGAAGAGGATCAGCGGCACGATGCAGCAGGACGAGGCGGCGGCCGCACCGAGAATGCCGCCGGCCGCGACCAGGCGCTGCCGTCCCACTTCACCTCGGTCCGACGGGGCGGCGCTCGCTTCGCCTGACGTGACCGCTACAGTCCCTGGTCGCGCGCCTTCCATATTCGACCATACTATCCTTGCCGAAGTTCTCATCGCGCGGTAACATACGGTCTGTAGTCACTACAGGGTCAAGGGTATTTGGGATGCGCGATCACGTCAGCGTGAGGGGCCTTCAACGGGCCGAACTCGCCCAGCGGACAGGGTGCAACCTGGAGACAGTGCGCTACTACGAGAAGATCGGCCTACTACCAGAGCCGCCGCGCACGGCAAGCGGTTTTCGCAGCTACGACACCACGCATGAGCGGCGCCTTCGCTTCGTGCTGCGGGCGCGCGAACTCGGCTTCTCGCTCGATGAGATCCGCCAGCTCTTGCGCCTCGTCGACGAGCGCGACCAGCCCTGCGCCGAGGCGCGCGTCATCGCCGCGTCTCACCTCGACGATGTGCGGGCGAAGATCGCAGACCTCAAGCGCATGGAGCGGGTGCTGAAGGACATAGTCGCGCAATGCGGCGGCGGCGCGCTGCCGGAATGCCCGCTGATCGAGACGCTCTTCGCCGGGCACGCATAGCCAGCCCCGAACACATGGCGAATTGGGTACGCCACAATGCGCCTGCCTACGACGATGTTATGGGTAGCGATGGTAGTCGGGAGTACGGGGTCGTGCCGCCGCGAAGAAAGGCAGCCATTGAACTTTCCCCGCACGTGCAGACCGCTCCAGAGCTTGGTACATTCCTTGATGATCTGGTGCGTATTGCTACCGGAGGAGCCTGCAAAGAGGCCAGTGCCGCCTTCTATGAAGACAGACTAAACTGCTGCCACCCAGGCGGCCCCAAGGCACAGCTTGCGATGACATCAGAGGGCCATGGACCCCGAGATAAATTCGAGAGAAGCCGATCCCCAGAATCAACTGGTTAACACTGGCAAAAATGAGCGTCTTGCCACCTATGCCGAGGCCAGGGGAGGCTGCATCTACTTTGATCAGGTGTTGTCCCTAACGAAAGCACCTGATGGTAGCCGGCTGGCCGGCAATGAGGCCGACTTGTTCGGAAAGCTGGTAGTAAACTGGGAAGAAGCAGACTATTCTCTTCTCGAGCAATCTTACTTCTCGGCCTTTGGGTCAGCTCGGGGGACATAAGATTGGAGCGCGACCAGTTTCGGTCGAGCATCCTCGCCAGTCTAAGGTCGAGGGTAGACCAAGCCAGAGAAACAGCGGCTGAGGCGGCTGAGCTTGAACGGCAAAAGTAGGAAAAGAGTGCCGCGGATGCTACTGCCATTCGGCTCTTGCAAACTAAACTTCCGGAGATCGAAAGCGCGATATCTGCTTGTGAGCAGAAGCCTGAACCCGCCTGCGCGCGCGTTGCGGAAGAATCCCTTGCGGCGCTCAATCAGCTCACCGAACCAGCACGATCCGTGGCAGAGCCGGCGGACTATCCCATGCGGGTTTACGGTCTGGAAAGCCGTGCTTTGGACATCCGGGCACGAAGCTATGAAACGAACAAATTTCAGGATGCCAATGCGAACCTGATTAACAACTGCGGCGAGGAAATAGCTGGCCGCAAGCTATCCGATCCTATTTTCGACCAGCCGATCCTATGGCTCCAGCCGAATTTCACGGTCCGTCATTATGTATGTTTCTTCCCAGGCAAAGACGTCACTAGCGACCTCAATCAGCTCGGGGATGGCGCTCTGACTTTTCGGGTTAAGGACATCCGGCTGGAATTCGAGCCTATGGAGATATTGAGAGACACCGGCTACGGACCTAAGACGCCGATTGCTGAAGGGGGGCTCATCCCGGTCAGGGTCCAGAATGGGCCTCAGAGTTCCGTCATAGAGAATGCGGAGATCGGGGTTCGTTCGATGGGTGTGCTGGTTCAGCGGTATGCGACGGTTCAATGAAGATACCTATGTTCACCACTTGGCAACTAAAGGGTGCCTCTCGATGATGTCGATCACCGGGCAGCCGCCGCTCACATCTTGCCGCTCGCGCGTGGTCGCCGCTCACACCCCCGCCATCTTCATCGCAGATGACGCGGCCTCCTTACCGGCTGATCTGCGCCATGCCAGAAATTGGACGCTCAAATACGGGAGTGCTCATGATTTCCACGCGGATGTGTGGCCCCATGCGAGGCAGTCACCAAGTCGATCGCTTAGGCGAAGAGCTGACCGGCGACCCTGAATATTTCGGGACAGAGAATAGCGACGGGCAATTGATTATCGGCTTCTGATTGATTATGCATTCACGCTATAGTCGTTGTACGGTTCGAAAATTGTATCTTGCAGAGAATCGGCATGAAGACCGACTATTTGATATTTCGGCTGGCGACTTGCCTGTTCCCTATCACATCACTACGTTCGCGTGCTGTCCGCGGGTCGTATTGGCTCGAAGCCTCGCTGGCTTACGTGGCCGTTGCCGCTCTTGGATACAATCTTGTAGGAGGTACCGTCCAGCTGTCAGTTGAGGGCAGTTACATTTTTGAGCAAGTCGCACCTTTCGGCCCGGCCGGCCTTGCAACGTTGGCAAGCACTATCGCGGGTCGTGATCATCGGGTCGTCATTTTACCGTTTTTTGTGTTAGCGGCGTGGTTGGTGATCGCTTGGTCGAATCCAGAGGCGCTCAGAATCTCAGGGGGGGGAGGGGGTCAGCCGTTGAGTATGTTTGCCTCTCTCGGTACTGCTTAGCATTCCGCTCTGTCCGCGCTTGACGATGATGCTTGGGGTTTTGGCTGGTTTTGGAATACGGAATCTCGGATTACGACTGTTCAATATAGGCGATGCTGCTCCGCTGACGATATTTGGGCATTTAGCGGGCGGGGCTTTGTTCATGGTGATCGGTTGTTTAGTTGGCCTTTCTATCCTGCGCTGGGAGAGGGGCCCTCGGATGAGGCTAACCTCTGATGGGATGCATCACAGAGGGCGCATCAGCGAGGCAATAGAAGGCGCCGCGCGAGATCCTGAAAATTGGGCACGAACATCGGCACCCGAGCCTGATAGTTCTGATACACCTCTCCGAGTTCTGCGACGAGCGCTTGCTCTTCCCGTCGCGCGAGATTCATGTACATGACGAAGATTACAGGCGCGAGGACGACTGTCGGGATTGTTGGCCAGTTTAGGAACTCGCCGAGGACGACGAGAAAGACTCCGGCATATTGTGGGTGGCGAATGACCCCGTAGACTCCCGTCTGTACGGGACGTTCCTCCGGGAAGTAGATGCGGACCCAGCCTTTGACAACAAGAAGGGCGCCCAGACCAAGGATTGCGTAGCCGACGACCGCCTCTAGAAAGGCGCCAGCCTCTCCGGCGCCGAGCAGCGCGGACCATAGGTGACCGTTGGACGGGCTAAGAGGAATTTGAAGAGGGAGGAATCCGCTTAGGAAGTACAGTGTCAGCGGAAAGCCATACATTTCGGCATATAGCGCTATGATGAAAGATTGAACGACACCGGCGCTCGCCCACTCTCGCCAACTCGACGGCGCGAGAAAATGATAAAGTGCCCAAGACATCGAGACGATGATCAAGAGCGCATAGGGCCAAAGGTCGAACCAGGCCCATAGACTAAGCGTCTCGGACATATGCTGTACGCGTCCTACTCGACTTCCTCAGTCTTCTCCCCCGAACTGACATTTCGATGATAAAAAACGGCGTCCGAAGCTGCTTCCAATATAGATCGACCAGCGAATTTAATGACCAAGAGGCCTTCCTCATTGCGTTGCCTGGCCAGCTTTTACACGGAGTTCGCAGCGAGCCTTAGTTCGACTTAGTCGCTTTGCTGTCAATCACGGTATGATCGCCCTTCGGCTAGCGACCTGATGAACGACGCTTCAGTTGCTGAACGCGTAGAGAAACGAAGCATCGACTCTCGGCCAAGTGCGAAGGCGGTAACGATGACGCCCAGCAGAGCAAGGTAGAGCCGCAGTGGTTCAAAATATGTCATCAGCGCATTCCAGCCGAACAGTAGAAGCAGGACTTTGTTGCACACTGGGCATGCGATCCCCAGGAAATTGAGGACTCCGCCGACACCCGCAGTCCGAATAGAACATGTTGGCCGCCAGATCGTGGCATAAAGTCCGAGAAGAACGGACTGCAGGCTTAGCAGACCTATCTCCCATCCGCCGGCAGGTGTCATCCTCGTAAAGAGCGGATTTGGCCACAAGCCTGCAACGGTGCCGAGTACACCGAAAGATAGGGTTCCCATGCCTACTGCCATTAGCGTCGTGCGGATCTTGGGGAAGCCAAGTGCAATCATAGCCCACATCTCTTCATCATCCCGTTCTCACGGCGCTATGCTTCGCTTCCCCCACAAACGGAACCGCATGGAGATTTCCCGTTCGACCTCTGGTGTCCACTCCAATACGAGGTTCCAGCGTGGCAAGGTCAAGCACTTCTCTGGGACGGTCGCCAGAGAATGTCCCTTGCTTGCGCCGGAAGCCAAGTCTAGCGCGCCGCGCCGCCATCTTCGCCCAGCAGACCTCTCGATGGCGGAGCGTATCGACCATTCTCGCCAGATGCTCACAGTGTGCCGCGCCGTGCGTTGAGCCGACCAAGAGCTGCAAGTAGGCGATCGGTGGGCCGGGTCGCGGATTCAAATTTCCGCAGCGCCGCCGCGGAGCTGGACATAAAAAGCCGGCAAGATTCTACGCAGCCGTAGCAAATTTACATGCCCCCGGCCTGGCTACCTCGCACTCCGACTTGCCGCAGAGCGAACAGCAGAACTTGCGCCGCATGGCGATGCCTTACTGTCATGTTAGTCCCTGACAGTAGGGTCATCCCTGACAAAGGTCAACTGCGTGAGAGGACCACCGATCCTTACCGAACAAGCTTCGAACTTCGGCAGCGCGCTGTCTCCAGACCAAGGCTTTGCGTTTAAGGCACCGCGCGCTGCCCAATGCTCGATCTGCGGCGCCCCGCTTTCACGAGTGGATTCCCGGACGACGATCGGAGTATCGCCAGACTCACCTGTATTGTATGACGCCTTGCCCCAGCCATTCGAAGCCATGCGACCGACTCCAACTCCGTACCGCAGGGCTTAGCCACCCTCTATGACGAGATAGAGAAACTTCAACGTAGGGATCGACGACGACAGTTCCCGTCCGCTCCGGCCCTGAATTAGGGACGCTTTGGCGAAGGAATTGCGGATCGATCTTTCTGACGCCCACAGGCGGGATCTCTGGAACGGGTCGTGAATGCCGACATACATCCCGCATAAATGTCCAAACCAATTACATTGCTGAGATTTTACGAGCCAAAGTGAGGCGACGGGATTTTTCAAACTTAGGGTCATGGTCATGCTGTAGCTTGTCTTCGCGCAGACTGCTTACGCGCCACATTCCACAGATGCATGGACGCAGAGATGCGAAGGGCTAGAACCAGACCGATCAATACGAGATACCAGGGTTGAAGCGGGTTGGGCGCGGGCGTCTGGCGGTGATAATCGAGAAATTGCAAGAACAGAAAGTATCCCGTATGGACGACCACCAGCGCCCACAGCACATAAGCTGCGCGCTGCACGAACTTCCAGATGGGCCCACCCAACAGGCGGACGATCCAATCGGATGAAGTAACCGCAAGCGTGAGTCCGTAAAACAGTGCCAGCACGCCAATCGCGTTCGCCAGTCCGAAGCCGTGCTGAACCATGACGTATCGACCAAGGCGGGGATGAAACTCGAAGCCGAACAGGCGCACGAAGTCCCAGCCGGTCCAGCCGTCCAGAATGATCACGGTGTGGACCCCCGCGAGCACGATCGCGTAGATGCCGAGCTCGCGACGGAAGGGGACCAGGAAGCGCAGTGGTAACCAGAGCTGTACCGCGGGCCCGATCGCCATCGTTACGGTCAGCAACACGAAGGAGGCATCGGCCGTCGCCCTGTTCCACCGGTGCATATCGCTCCATTGTCCGTGGACAACGCCGAAGAGATAAACAAGCAGGAGCGCAAGAATAACCGCGAAGGCATGACGCCATCTCGCATAACGAATGAGAGCATTACCAAACACCGGTAAACAAACCTCCATGTATCGGTTCAGTCATTTGCGACCCGCTTAATGGTGACAGGTTCATTCGCACCAGGCGCTCTTGATGTACTCGATGACCGCGACGATCTCCTCGTCGCTGAGGATGCCGTCAAAGGCGGGCATGTTCGATCGGTATTCGCTCGAGACGTAATTCTCGGCGCCGAACTTGGTAAGGTTGAACAGGATTTTGTCGGAGTGGTGCCAGGCATGGCTAGTCTCATCGTGAGGTAGTGTAGGCAACTGTCCGTCTGCTCGTCGTTGTTGCCAGCCGGGTTGACCTTCCAACCACAGGTCGTGGGAGCTTGCATCGGTTGATTGACAAACCGGTCCCAGGCAATGCGGGAGATGACGACTCCGGCCCAGAGAAGCGCGACACCGGCTCCGACGAAAGCCTTTCGCTGCGCAGCTGTCATTGTCAGCCTTCAATACTCGCCAACGATGAATTCGAGTACCTGGGATGAGCCGGCATAGTCAACTCCGATCTGCCAGCGGCCGGGCATGGCGAACTGTCCTTCGACCCGAAAACTTCCAGGGTAGATGGTGCGAACAGTGCGCGGTGGCGCAGCAATGCGGTGTTCCGGCATGCGCATTTCGATCCGGGGCATCTCGTCGCGGACACGCGATAAAATCAGGTCCAGCGTGAAGGAGCCGCCGCGGTCCATCTGAATACGTGCCAATGCACCGTTGCCGGCATCTTCCGACAGCGTCGTCGGTGCCGCTGCCGGTCTGATCACCGCAAGTGGTTCGCTGATCAGAAAGGGAATGCTCATGAGGCCAGCGATCGGGAGGATGAAAGCTGCGGCAATGCCGGCCATGACCAGCCGGAAACGCGCGGTGCTGGTTCGCGATTTGGATGGGCTCTCCCGCTGGATCATTCCACCGCTGCCCGATCTGCAGTTTGCCGCCTGTTGCGACAGGCGGGCAGCCGCAGCGCGTTGACGACAACGACGAGCGTCAAGCCTTCATGCGCCGCGACTGCCGCGCGAATGCCGAGTTTTAAGACCGTCGCCAGCACGAGCAACGCAACGACGCCGATGAAGACGTTCTGAATGATGATTCCCCGGGCGTGACGGCTGAAGCCAACCGCAGACGGCAGTCGGCTGAGATCGTCCGCCATCAGTGCGATCTCGGCTTTGGACAGGCCGGCGCCACGCAACCTATCAATCTTAATAGGCTCGGCTTCATCGAGCTGATCATAGGTCTGTGCCATCGCAACGCCCTGTCTATAGCTTTGCACTTAGTTTATGAATCTGCCAGGAACATTTTAGTGTGTCAGTTCATTAAGGCCATCAGATGTCTTGACCTACCTAGCGCCGCAGGACATGCTGTTCATTCGCATACCCGTTTACCGGGGGTGGCATTAGAGTCGCTATGCACATTCATCGACCAGATATCGCAGGTGCGCCATGAGCATTACGGGCATTTGTCTGCTTAGCCGTATTCGCGGTTCAATTGACTACTGATGCTGGCGCTGAGAAGCCGAAGCCATTCATCCAGTTAGGAATTAGTCGTTCGGTCGCTTATTATGGCGTAGCTTCTTGCGAAATTAGCGGCAAATTTTGCTGTCAGATATGCCAAGTCATTGCGGGCTGTGTGGAAACATCCTAGTTGTTGTTAGTTGCAGGTGCTAAGAAGCGGCTCCATCTCCCGACTGATTTGGTCGTCGGACTCCAAAGCCTCTGATAAAGCCGCCGCGAAAGATGGCTTAAACAGCCTTTTTCGCCGCTCAGGAATCTATGTCAGCCCGCGCGCTCGCAGTAATAGCGCGGCCTGAATCAAAAGGAATTCCGACATGACAAAGCTTAAGCTTGCTATTTCCTTCGTCCTTTCACTCATGATGACCGTCGGCACTGCCGTCATTGCCTAAGATACGAGCTAATGACAGGGAAGTGATGGATGCTCACAAAAAGATGATGGAAGACATGGCCATGAAATCCACCGATGACGCGGACAAGGGTTTTGCCATGATGATGATTCCTTACCGCCGAGATAGAATCGACATCGCTGAATTGAGCTGTAATACGGGAAAGACGCTGTAATGAAGAAAGTGGCTCAGGAAATCATCGGCGCGCAGAAGAGGGAAATTGAAAAATTCAAGAAATGGCAGGGCGAGCACCACTAATCCCGCGCGGCGTCCGGCTCCAGGTGGCCAGACGTTCTTTTGCAACAAATCCACCATGCCGGAGGATACATGCTTATTCAGCCGATCGATTATTTTCTTGTCGTCTGGTTTGTTTTGGTAGCAGCCTCAACGGCCTATGTTGCGTACGACCAATTCCGCAACAATCCAGAACCAGCGGTGATGAAATGGGGGTTCGTCCTCGTCACTCTATATACCGGGCCTCTCGGGTTATTGGTCTACGTTCTCGCCGACAAGGAGCCGCGACCGGGTGAACACGAAGCGTTCATCAAACCCCTCTGGAAGCAAGGAATAGGATCGACAATCCACTGTGTGGCCGGTGATGCGACAGGAATCATAGTAGCAGCGGCGGTTACGGCCCTTCTGGGCCTGCCGATGTGGATAGACCTAATTGTAGAATACATCGCAGGTTTTGCGTTCGGCCTATTCATCTTCCAGGCGCTGTTCATGAAGTCGATGATGGGTGGGACATACTGGCAGAACGTGCGCAAGAGCTTTTTACCTGAGTTCATAAGCATGAATTTCATGATGGCCGGTATGGCGCCGGTTATGGGTTTTCTCATGATGGGCCGCGATATGCGCGCTATGGATCCACTGGAGCTTCTGTTTTGGGGGGTGATGTCGCTCGGGGTTATCGTCGGATTTGCGACTGCATACCCGGCAAACATATGGTTGGTTCAACAACGGCTCAAACATGGTCTCATGACGGAGCGCAAAGAGGAGAGTGCGGCGCGCGAGAACGTCCGAAAAGCCGCCAAGCCGCACGAGCAGAAAAGGACTACCCATGCACGCCACCAGGCTGCGGCCAAAGAGAATGAGCATAAGGGCCATATGATGGCCAGTGATGTAACTGGACCGCAACTCGCGGCAGTAGCCGGTATATCCGTACTCGCGTTGGCGCTAGGCATGGCCGCGCCCGCCAACTGGGTGAACTTGACCCTATCTGCCCGAGATGTGGCCGGAGCAATGATGCCGCCGGGGATGATTATGGATCGCGATACGCCGGCGGCGGCGATGCTTGATATGTCGGCGGTTCATCCTCGACTTATAACGGCAGATTATGGGCTGGATGCGCGCGGCGACAGTGAACTTAAGCCTCTCATAGACGGCGACACAAAGGTCTTCAACTTGGAAACTTCCGTAGTTCGATGGACAATTTTGCCGGGCGTTACCGTCGATGCTTATGCTTTCAATGGCCAAGTGCCAGGCCCGCGCTTGCAAATGACTGAAGGCGACAAGGTGCGGATCAATGTCACGAACAAGCTGCCAGAGAGTACTAGCGTCCATTGGCATGGGCTCATTCTGCCAAATGAAATGGACGGCCCAGCCGAAATCACGCAGAAGCCGATCGAGCCCGGGGAAACCTATCGCTATGAGTTTACTGTTAGGCAGTCGGGGACATATTTCTATCACTCACATGACCATGTAGATCGACAGCAGGCGCTGGGTCTCTATGGCGCGCTCGTAATTGATCAAGACAAGCCTGACGTTAGCCTGACTGCCGATTATGAATACGTCATCATGCTACAGGAATGGCTTAAGCGCGAAGGGCTGACCTATCCGGCAATGCCAATGGATGGAGGACAGCCGAATTACTTCACCATCAACGGCCGTTCTTACCCCTCCACCGACACAGTCCAAATGCGCGTAGGAGAAACCGTAAAAGTCCGCTTCATCGGGTCGAGCAACGGTTTCATCCATCCGATGCATATCCACGGCGGGCCTTTCGTTGTCGTCGCCCGGGACGGGATGACCCTGCCGCTGTCAGGCCGATTTGAGGCCGACACAATAAATGTCGGGCCGGGTCAGAGATATGATGTGATTTGGAAAGCGCTGAAGCCCGGTAAGTGGCTCATCCACTGCCACATCGGCCACCACACCACCAATAACAATGTTGAAACAGAAGGGGGTGGCGGCCTTATGATGATTCTCAATGTCACGTCTTAGCTATTGCCATTGCCACGAGACCACGATTTCTTCCGAACCGTCTTTTCTGAATCGGCAAGATCCCATCGAGCGCCCATCCAAACATAAAGGGCCAATAATCTTAGAAAACGCTAGAAAATGATTGATAAGTTCGCGCCAGGAAAACGGGCTGTCTCGGCAGTGCCGAGGAATTCATGCCACGAACGGGGGTGCGAAAGATTTGGGCTTCGAGAATGTCCGTTCTGTCCGCATTGCTGTGAAACAATACGCGCCAAGCTAGCCGATGAAGCCCGTGTCGGAATAGAACATTTGCTTAAGAAGTCAAGGAAGTGCCGTCTATTGTTGAGCTTCGTAAGCTATCTCGGTTGCAAGTACAGGAAGAGGAGCAATTCTCCTTCGAACTCTGGCCTTTTATCGGTCCGCTCTGTGCCATTTCCGACGCTTCGGAGGGGGGGGGCACTCAACGAACCGGCCATCTCGCTCTACCTCTTCCTCGGCGACGAATGCGGTTTGAATTGATCGCCTACAGAGATCACGCTACGCGCGAAGGGGGAACGATCAAATACCTCCGGCTCCGGCTGACTAGAGCTTTCAGCCGAATCTATTCCGCTTCGGCAAATCTCGCGAACGCAGTCTTGGGGGATTGCTCTTATCGTTAGGCCCAAGGCTTGGAAGGAGGTGGTGAGGGACGCTTGCCTTTGATAGACTGGTCTCTTCTGAACCGGGCGGAGGTTCTCGCGGCTTTCGGCCATAACCACGCTACGCTGCGAGTTGTCACGGGCCAAAACCTGCACTGACGATATTCGGGAGATAACCAGATCTCACGTTTCGCCGTCGCACTCGCGCAAATCGTTGTGTATCGCTGTGGCGGCGATTGCGGCATGGCCTACCGCCACGCTGAGTTGGTCAAGCGCCGAGACGACATCCCCGGCGGCGTAAAGGCCCCGAAGGCCCAAGCGCTGCTTTTTGTCGGTAAGGACGCAGTTCTCTTCGTCCACCCTAATGCCCAGTTGCTTGGCAAGCTCGACGTTCGGCTTCGATCCCAAGGCCGGGTAAAGCGTATCGACAACCGCGAAGCTGCCGTCGGCGAATTCCAACCGCACGGCGTCGCCCGAAAAGTCGTACCGCGTCACGGGTCGTGGATCCCATGCGATGCCAGCGCGACCAAGCTCATCTCGGTCCTTTTCATGCATCTCGCAGGCCTCTAGCGTAAACAGCAACACGTAAGGCGTATAGCGGCGCAAGAAAAGCGCTTCTGCGACTCCGTGACTACTCGCGCCCAGCACTCCAATCCGAGCCTCGCTTGCAGGGCCGCCGGCCTCATAGCCATCGCAGATCGGGCAATAGCGGAGCTTGCCGGCGGCCAGCGCGGCGTCGTGGACTCCGTCGCTGACATCGGGGCGGTGATTGTAGACGCCGGTAGCCAGGAGCACCGCGCGTCCTATGAGGTTAATTCCATCACCCACAACGCGCCAGTCGGGACCCTCCCGCTCAATACTTGTGACGTTGCTGCGCCTGAACTCAGCCCCATAGCACTCAGCCTGCTGTAGGAGCCGCGAAAGCAGCTCCCTGCCTCCGATGCCATCGGGAAAACCGGGATAGTTGCGGCTCTTTGAAATCATAGCCGCCCGGCTGCCGCCACGGTCGAGAACCAGTGTCTGACGGCGGAAACGAGCGAGATAGACCGCCGCAGTCAGTCCGGCAGGACCGCCGCCGACAATTATGCAGTCGAAGATCTTACGCATGAAAGCGTAACCTGCAAGTCGGCATGAGGTTCCGCGACCGTTTTACCGTGGTTGGTTGCGATACAGTTTGCGATTCCCTCGCTTCAGTTCCCAGTATGGCTGGGGGTACACCAGGGCTGCCGAACTAGGAGAATAATGGGCGGCGCTTAGTTTCAAAACGTCCGCCGCACAATCGTTTCCGAATTAATTTCTGTGAACGCCATGATGGCGGACAAAGTGCTCGTCACGAGATTCTGATGATGCGCCGCGACATACGAGCCATGCAGCCATCGGGAGCCGTTGTTCTGGTTCGTCATGTTGTTCGGCGTGAATTGCCTTCGCCTTCGCGCCAAATACCTAGACTAGATGGTTGCCAAGCTCCTGCAGTAACGGTCTGATGACCGAGCGAAATGAGAAGCAGCCGGCACACATTCATGGCGGCGGCAAGCACGTGCAAGCGGCAAAAGTAGCGCATGCGCATCCCGGTAATCCGGGGAGGAACCTTCGCAAATTTGTGCTGACCGTTCACCTCACTTCTTTGGTGGGTTCACTTGGGGCAATCGTCGTGTCCCTGGTCTTGGGCGTAGTTGGCCTGACCGGCCAGGATGCCCAACTTGTCCGTGTTGTCTATCGGATCATGGAGTTGAACGCCTGATTCGTCATCATTCCGCTGATCCTTGGCTCGCTGCTGAGTGGGCTTGTCCAGTCGTTAAGCACATCCTGGGGCCAATTCCGATATTGGTGGATCCTCGCAAAATTTCTGCTGACCGTCCTTGTTGTCGTTGTTTTTGATGCCACAGATGAGTCTAATCAGTGATGTCGCCGAAGTTGCCGCAAGGATAAAAATTTCCTACTCCGACTTCCGAGCAGCAAGAATTTCCTTTGTTTTTGCCTCACGCGGGCGGCGGGTTGCTGGTGTTGTTTGTTGCTACCGCGTTGTCAGTCTACAAGCCACGAGGCATGATCCGATATGGCTGGTGCAAGCAGCACGAACGGTAATAGACGCCTGTTCCAAGGTAAGTAAGGCCAGCACGGCGCGTGCGGTACGATGCTCTGCAACCTCAATATGTGAGGGATCGCTACCTTCATTGTCGACGTTATTTTTTCCTGTCAAACGGCGAATACGGACGGCAGATCAAGGTGAACTGGTTGCTCGATTTCGGGCCTGGCTTTGCGGTGCTCGCGGCGACCGCTGGCATGATCGATTTTCTCGGCGATCCGCTTGTCTCAGGGCATAGCTACGCAGTCAAACACGTGTTCGCAAACCTGACGGCGGTCGCGCTCAAAGCCGTGAATCTAGCTCTTGGACTCAGCAATCCTGACTTCATCCGGATGGCTGACATCTCCATTTCCGGGATTGAGGTCAGGGGCACTCGTCTTCCGTGAGTGCTTGACAAGCATTCTTGCTGAGGGGGATATGAGCTGGCGCGAATTTCACAGAACGATGGGTTTCGAGATGATTTCGAGGAGAGGTTTTGGCTCGCTGTGCTTTGGCCTGTGTACGGTTGCATACGTATCTCGAGCGATGGCTCGCAATTCACGGTCGATTGACATGGTAACAATTGAGCATGGATGGGCTCAATTCGGCATTGATGGGCCTGGGACCAGCGTCGTCTATTTGACGATCCGCAATGAATCACAAGATGACGACTATCTGCTAGCCGTCGACAGCGATTCAGCCACTGCCACAATGATCCATGACGCAAAAAAGCAGCCTATGCCGTTTGGCTTGCTCGTGCCGGGTTACAATCGAGTGGTAATGGAACCCCAGGGATCCCACGTCCTATTGAGCGGTATTCTAAAATCGGTGGCGACAGCTCAATTCTTGCCGGTACGCGTCGTACTCCGTGATGCCGGTTCCTTGGATTTCTCGGTGCCGCTCGTATCTTGATAGAGTTCAACGGGAATAAAATGAGGAGCAGGACTTTGCTGTTGCAGGCAGTGCAATGCCAAGCTTTGTTATGTTAAGTATATAAGTTCTCATTCTCCAGCCCTGCATAGAGAGAGGCGACGAATTCCCGATAGCCATTGAAGATCTGCGTATCTATGCGCTCGCCGGTTCCGAGCACCTGCTCTGATGCTTGGCTCCAACGAGGATGCGGCACCTCTGGATTCACATTAGCCCAGAAGCCGTATTCGGAAGGCTGCAGTTGTTCCCACATACCTATAGGGCGGTCATTCACGAAGCTGACTTTGACAATCGACTTACCTGATTTGAAGCCGTATTTCCAGGGTATGTGGACGCGAATCGGGGCGCCCATCGATTTAGGGACCGGCTTTCCATAGGCACCGGTCACGACAAAAGTCAGATCATGCATCGCTTCCACCATCGTGAGCCCCTCGACATAGGGCCACGGCATGCTACCGAAAAGGCTAGGCTGCTGGCCAACCGATACATCTGGATCGTTGAAAGTTTCGAAGCGCACATATTTGACGCCCGCTTTGGGCTTTGCGAGCTCTATCAGCTTCTTCAAGGGAAAACCCGACCACGGCACCACCATCGACCAAGCTTCGACACAGCGATGGCGGTAGATCCGCTCTTCAAGCGAGACCTTCTTCAGGAGGTCATCAATGCCGATTACGAACGGCTTGTCTACTTCACCATCTATGGCAATCTGCCAGGGCCGAATGCGCAGCATCTTGGCCTCAGAAGCTATGCTTTTCGAAGTGCCAAATTCGTAGAAGTTGTTATAGTTCGTGCTATACGTTTCTTCCGTCACGGGGCGCCCTACGCCTCGGTAGGCCGGATTAAGGGGGGCAGGATAGAGGCCCTGAGTTGGATCTGCCGCTGCAAATACGGAATGCGCAATGCCTCCTGTAATTGCCGCACTAGTGATACCGGCGAATAGTCGTCGCCGGTTTTAAGAAAAAAGTCTCTGGCGTCGCCTTATTTTCCGGAAATTCCCAACCGAATCTGCGTTTAATTAGCATCATGAGCGTCCTTTGACTCTAACGGTAGTCTTAGCATCCGATGCTCGCAAGTCACGCCGGATCACGCTCCCGCGAGGGTGCGATGCGACCACCATCTTAAGAAGACAGCTCCCACCACACTTTCGGTGAGGCAGGCGACGCCCACTGCTATACAATACTACAGCGGTGAGTAGTGAGCCATCGTCACCACCGACTGTCATATGCAATGTCGCCTGCAATGTCGCCGCTGTGTCTCCTGCTGTCAGTCCAGCCAAGGCGCCAGATAGGCCAGGCCGTGTCGGCGCCGCCCGCAACGGGCAGCAAGGAGGCACAGCAGCGGAGCGATCGACAATATGACAAGATGACTAAGTGTTCGAAGAAATTGCCATCTCAGAGAGCTGGAATCAGGATGCGTGTCGATACAGAGGCAGTCTCAACGAGACCTGCAGTGGTTAAAAGAATCGACACTGCCAGCAGCATCCAGGACCATGGTTCGACCAAAACACCAGGTTGTGCGAGCTTAGTCAAAGCGCCAGCAGCGCATATCGTAAAGAAGAGTGGGAAGGCGGTCGTGAACGGAAATCCAACTTTAGAGGATGTCGCAGTTGGATCAGCTCTGCAACTCAGGAACAGATCAAGGAGAACGCTGGAAAGCGTCGAACCCGCAAGAAGAGCAACAAGAACAGCTGTTGAGGGACGGATGGGAAAGCTATTCAGGTCTTTGACTAGAAGATTGATGAGATCATCGGGTCCACGAGAGTTAGTCTAACAAACTCCTCGCATTGAAAATGAGGCGGGCCGGATAATTCAAAACCGGCCCGCCTTCTCATGCGCAGAAGTAGATCACATCTTGAGGAGGCTCATTGTGTCCTTGAGCGTTGCGACTGACTCGTCATGCTGGCCTGCTTCATGTTGAGCCTTCGCTTGGGCAATATGCTCGGAAACTTTCGCCTTTCCCGCTTCGTCGAGAGTTGACATGTTCAAGCCTTCTTCAGCTTTTTTGATCAAGTCTGAGCACTCGCTTGCCAAAGCCGGCACCGAAAGCCCGACCAAGACGGCGATGGCGGCCATGAGTGATTTCATCAGGATGTTCCTTCTATACTTGCCGACGTACGGCTGATTTAAAACTTTGCCCGAGTTCGCTGACGCGGATACCTCTAGACGCCAGTAAACCTGACCCAATTTTCTTCATATAGGAATTGGGCGAAATAATGAATTTCTTGAGAATAATACAGCAATTACATATGGTTAAGCATAAGCAGGCAATAATTTTCTGCTTGGTAGTCGCACCCTGCAACTACCATCTCAAAACGGCGCTAGCCTCAACCGAACGTAGACTGGCTGCTCTCTACTTCCCGCATTCCCCCGCTGTTTGTGTTTTGTCGGCTTTCCATCGCTGCGATTGATTCAGACCGGCAGACAGAGCTCTGCATTTGGCTTTGAGATCTATCTTCGCAGTATCAATTTGGCTTTCGTGTTTAGTGGCCGAAACATTCTCTCCGTCATTTGAGGGACGCAGGAGTTCTTGCTCAAATGCGTGACGCACGGCTTTCCAATATGCCTGAAGCGAAGACACACAACCGGCCCCACAAATCAGCTTGCTGTCCTTTGATCTGTAAATAATCGACTTGGTAAGAGCGGGGCCAAGATAGAGGCTCGCTGTTCCATTTGCAGCCTCGCCGACAATTGGAGTCACGTCAGCAGGGCGATCAATGCCGCATTCAATAGGAGCCGCGCCGAGTTCACGCCGCGGACGCTTGACAACGTTTCGCGCCATTCCTGGTTCGGCAGGTATGCAGGAGTTCTCGGCTTGATCTGTCATTGATCGCTGGCCTTCATACGTCGGCTGCGGGTTGAAGCAGGCCCCGCATCGACGATCCCGGATGAAGGACGGACGATGACCTTGGTGTCGACAGGCACTCTCTCATAGAGATCGGCAACATCCGCGTTGAGCAACCGAATGCATCCGGACGAGACCGCTCTACCGATGCTCTGCGGCTGCGAGGTCCCATGAATTCGATAGAGGGTGTCGATATCGCCCTGATAGAGATAGAGGGCCCTCGCACCTAGTGGATTATCGGGCCCACCCGGCATGCCATCTGCCCACTGGGCAGCTAGGTGATCGCGGGCGACCATTTCCTTCGGCGGTGTCCAGCGCGGCCATTTTGCTTTTCTTCGAATGAACGCCGTTCCCGACCATTCAAAACCTTGTTTCCCTACACCAATTCCATAACGGTAAGCACGCCCGCCTGGCAGGGTGAGATAGAGAAACCTCGAGTCGACATCGATCACTATGGTCCCAGGTGGCTCCTGCGCTGGGAACTCGACTATCCTCCGCCTGTAGCGTCGTCCGACTTTCTTAAGGTCACCATAGGTGATTGGAAAAAGCTCTGGCTCTCCATCCTCATCCGTCGCTGCCGAGGCAAATCGAGTCATCGAGGCAAAAGGCACGAGGGCGAGAGAGCGAAGCAGCCACCGCCTGCTAACACGCGGTTTCCTAAGCTTGGTGTCTTGTCCACACATGGATAAATTCACACCGTCTGGAGGATGAGATTTGTGTCTTTGCACGAGCAGTCACGCCACTTGGGCCGCAAGCGCGGCTCTGCGCGCGAACTCGCCTCCGCCCAGCTAACGTCAGCAATTGTCTCGATTTCATGTCGCACTGGATAGTCCTCAATGGAAACTGCGAGCCGAAGGCACGCAGCCAGTGAAGGACTAGGCGTGCCTGTATTCCTCGAGGACTTCTCTTGGAGGACGTTTGAGGCCGTCAATCATTCGATTGTCCGGCGAAAGATCGGATCGAGACCGAACGAGTTTTCGCACTATCGGAGCTGCCAAGCTTGCGCCGAGGGTCAAGCTCGTGCCGGCTGAGCAATATGGACTGCAGCAAGTAATATCTGCCGAAACCGGAACCTTCGTGGACTCCTTATCGGCGGCGTTCGCTAAGAACATGCCAGTTTCACCAAAATCAAGTGACTGCAGCGCAGCAGTCTCATCCGCAATCGTCGCTGAAATCCTCGAAGAAGCTGCTCCGCACGAGAAGGAGGTGCCATGTGCGACGGCCAAAGTGCCCGACAAGAACGCAAAAAGAATTGCAACGGAGATCAAGTCCGTCACTAATTTCCTAAATGCCATGGTTTGCGGCACAGACGCGGCTTCCTTCAATTCATTACTTGTAGCCGAATTCGGACGAAAGCCAAGCCCTTGGAGTCCCGGATTCGAGCGGCTTTGAACCGTCGCTAGTTGCTTTCCATACGCCTGCTTCGGCAAAGGGGAGAAAGGCGCGATATCAGGTCGCGGAGATCGATCGATTTGAGCTGCAATGCGGGCCGCTCGACGAACCGCCAAGACAAATAGCCGAGCGGCATAACGATCAACATGGATACCAAGGCGAAGGTCAAAGGAGCCATGTTCCGGCACAAAGGCACCATAATTTGCTGAACGGGCCACCCGTAAATGTATGTGCCGTAGGAGATATCCGTCTTCCTCGTCCACTTGCTGAGCATTCCAAAATCACGAGTGCCGAGAATGATGCCCAGTTGACCACATAAAAGGATAAACGCTGGCGCTTCAAATCCCGTCTTGTTGATTGCGTAGGTGACGATCGCGGTCGGCAAGATCGTCCACCATGCGGTAGGAATAACGGACCGCCAGCGATAGAAATTGACACCCAAGAGAAAGCTGAACGAGTAGCGCGACAGGCTTTCGATCGGTGAGTCCTGCGCCCCGATCCAGATAAGCTCGACAAAGGCAATCGCCAGGCCGGCGGCGCTAAGGAGAAGTGACGTACCGAGGCGAGTTCGAAGTACCCCCACAGCATAGCCGGCAGCGAGCGCAAGATAGGCCGCGACCTCATAGCGGATCGTCCATAAGGAGCCGTTCACCTGGCCGGGTCTTGGCAGATCCAAAAAAATCCCGTGTGGCGGGGTCGCGTTGTTGAAGAATACCAGGATGGAGAATGGATATTGATAGGTATGTGCATCGACAAAATAATCTGCAAGGTCCCAATATGTCAGGAACGGCCCAAGAAACATGGCGAATATGGCACCAAAGGCGAATAGGGCTGGGAATATCCTGAGCATCCGCGACCACATGAAGCGAACAAGCTGCGGATTGCGGTCTAGGCTGCGGGTGAGCATCAGCCCGGAAAGGACAAAAAAGAGATTAACCGCGTGACGGCCGATTGTATAAGGCGTCGAGTCCTTGAGGGGTTGGAATTCTCCCAAGCCCAGTAAAACATAGGCATGCGTCAGAACGACACAAAGCGCCGCCACAAGCCTGACGAGGTTGAATGAATTGCTGTCTTCCTCAAGAAAATTGGAAAGTGTTTTACCCCGATATATCAATGACTTGCCCTTGCATGAGATTCCTCTCGCTACAAAGCAAGATTTGTGCCGCGAGGTTCAAACCCACGAAGCTAATGCGCGCCCTTGGGATGCCTGTTCAGTCGACATTAAAGGAAGTTAAGCCCGCTTGAGGTCATCCAAGGTCTGACTTCTAATGAGCCTATTGATCACGCATGTCGTCTTGTTCGCGGTTGCCTTCACGGCCGCTACGATCGTGCCGGGTTCGTCCGAGTTGGCATTGGCGGCTTCGATCGCCGCCAATCCCGGATACACTGTTACGCTGTTCTTGACTGCGCTCGCAGGCAATGTCTTGGGTTCCGTTCTGAATTGGGCGCTAGGGCGATGGGCTGCGGGGCTAACGGGCAAAAAGGGATTCCCGATAACGCTCCAACAGCTGGCCCGCGCATCTGCACTCTTCAATCGCTATGGATATTGGTTGCTTTTGTTCTCCTGGGCACCTGTTGTGGGTGACCCGCTGACGGTGGTTTCCGGATCTTTGCGGGTCAACTTCTGGCTATTTTTGATCTTGGTAGCCATCGGAAAAGCCGCTCGCTACTTGATGGTCATCGGTGGCGTTGAAATTATTCGGAACCTCGTATGAAAACGAAATCTGCTGACAACTCCTCCGTCCTTGCCTGGCTGCTTCATTGGGGTACAGCCGGCCTTGCACTCTTGGCATTCACGATGCCATTCGCTCAGTATTTCAGCCAGCAATGGAAGAAGCCCATTCATTTTTGGCATGAGCTGCATATTAGCGTCGGGACGCTGGCGCTGGTGCTGGTCCTAACACGATTGATCCTGATTTGGGTGCGACGTCGAGCGGCGCCACGCAATGCGGGGGCAAATTCCGCCGCAATTCTGCAATTGAGCCTTCTGGCAATGATCGTGGTGATATCTTTCCTCGGTGTATTGGCATTTGGCCAACCCGTGCTCGGAACAAAGATGAAGTTTCTCGGACTATGGGTTTTTCCAGACCTTCGCTCGTTCTTCTCTTTGCGAGGCAACTCGTTCAAGGACCTGCATTGGTTCTTGTCGTATGGCTTTCTTGCATTTGTTGCTGTCCACATTTGGATTGGCATTCGTCGCGATCCCCGAAGAAATCGACGGGTCGTCTGGAAGAAACTCTGGCCATTCTAAATTTGTCCTATGTGACATATCGGTCCCAGCCCGCATAATGCTCATTGCTGCGACGCCCTCGGGGCAAGCTGAGACCGAAGAGCAGTAGGCCCAGAACGACGCTTGCAATGGCGCCGATCGTTGATGCGCCCTCGAGAAACCACGGAGCAATCAAAAGCCAAGCTCCAAAGAGAGCATTGATGAACCGGAGAGGCCGCGCGACCTCGGCGGTTGCGATGATGGCGACGGAGATGGTGAGCGCGCCGATCAGGTGATCGCTGTTCGCCATTGAACCGGAAGCGCCGAAGACGAGCCGCGTGAGCATGAGGAGAGCGCCGAGCGCAATGGAAAGGCTGAGCGTCCAGGGTAGGGTGATCCCTCGTTTCGCATCAGCCCAGAACAAGGACAGACTAGCCAGGGTGTCGGTCCGGTCCTCTTCACCGCGATCGACGGCGTCGCCTCTGAAGAAGGTGGCGATGAGCGGCTTGCCGCGGCAATGGGCCCAGTATAGGAACTGTCCCATAGCGATCACCTCGTCCAATGCGAATGGAATCATGATCAACATGGCAAGAGCAGCGATCAGTGCAGGTGTGCTCCATGTGCCGATCACGATAGGCTGAATGATGATGAAGTAGATGCTCACTACCCCTAACGGAATAACCAGAATCCCGAAGAAGGTGACCATCCACGGCATCGTGCGCCAGCGGTCGCGCAGGCCCATGACGGCCATCAGGATCTCGAGCGTGTAGCTCACGGCTCCTAGACCCGCATCCGGTATGGGCCATGCTTTTGACACCGACGATGTGATGATTTCTTCGGTGCCGTTCTTGATATCCAACGGGTCGCCGGCGAAGAACGGATCCCACACGTAGTCGACGTGGCCGAGCTGATAGGCAGTCAAGAAGCGGGCGATAAGCAGGCCGATGAGGCCCATGGCCGCAATCGGCAGCCGTTGAGCACCGGTCGAAGGGCAAAAGGTCCAGCCGGGGGGAATGACCTTCGCATCCATCATGCCGGCCATGCTCATGCCCGGCATCATCGGGACGATGACCGCAAACGCGATCACCAGTGTCCCGACGATCAGATCGTTCTGGTATTGCGCAGCGCTCGGGCTCCAGAACAGGAGCGGTGCAAACAGCAGCCACAGCCCAAGGGCCACATTCGCCCACTGCGCGAACCATGCAGAGCGCTTGGAAAGTGAAAGCGCGCCGAAGACGGCGATCAGAAGGCCGGTTATGACGTCGCTCGCAAGCAATATGCCCGCTCTCCAGTCGACGGGCGGCAGACCTCGCTCCACCGTTACTGCGCGCACGGTGGCGCTGACCGTCTCATTCGTGACGGCGTCGTAGACGAGAGGACTGGCCGCGAGCCACAGCCCCAAGCCGATATTGGCGAAGTGGGCCCAGCGGGTTTTTCGCTTGTCCTCTTCCATCATCTCCATATGATCATGCTCGCCCGACGCCATTGCATAATGGCTCGCGTGTTCACGGGCATGAGGCGGCGCCACTTTGGAAGCTCCAGGCTTGTCAGCGTGCGGCTCAGCCTCGGAACTCCCTCCATGCGAATGCGCTTCATCTGGCGAAGGCTTCCCATACCAAGCGACAAGAGCGGAATTGAGCTTGTTCGTCTTGTACCAGCCCCTGGGATCGCGCTTCAGCGCACCGACGATCCGCGGAAGGGTGTCGCGCAAGGAGTGCTTCGGTCGCCAATCGAGAAGGTCGCGCGCCCGCGATACGTCGAGCACATAGTGATTGTTCGATTGCTCGACCATCCATGGCTTGATGAACTCCTCGCTGCCGAATACCTTGCTTTGAAGCCATGCTCCGGCCTTCGCTAGAGGCTTGGGGACACGGATGGTTTCCCAGTCCTCGCCGTGCATCGCCTTACCGATGACATCCTGGGCTTCCTCGTAACCGAGGGCCTTTGGCTCACCGACCAGCAGAGGAAGCTCGGATGGCGCCTGCCGCCGCCGATCGATCAAGCGTGCGATCGCCTCGGTGAGATCTTCAATATGCAGAAAGGATTGGCCGGTGCAGAGCATACCCGGGTAGAGATGCGCGACAAGCCGATGCTCGTAGATGCGCGCCACCTGCTCTGCAATAAATGGCGAATGGCCGAGATCATCATACACGCCCGCGATTCGAAGAAGCACGACCGGTACATGGCCGTGCTGCTCGCGAAGGACGGCTTCAGCCCGAACCTTCGATTCCGGATATGCCCAAGTCGGCTCAATAGGCGATTCCTCATTGACGGTCATGTCGGGTCTGTCGGTGGGTTTGTGAACGAGCATCGTGCTCGCGAAGATGAATTGCTCGACCTCAAATGGCTGCAAAGCATCGATGAGCCGTCGCGTGCCTTCGACTGTAATCTTGTCATAGAGTGGGTTAGGCTCCCCGGAGATGTCGTAGTAGGCAGCCAAGTGCACGACGGAGGCAATCCGCGTGCCGAAGCGGGTGAGCACCTCGTCAAGGGCCGCGGTCACACTTTCGTTGGACGCCAGGTCGATATCGACGGTCTCCGCCGACGCAGGCGGGTTGGGTGGGCCGGCCCTGTCCAGACCGACCAGAACATATTGACTGGACAGTCGCTCAATTACCGCGCGTCCTATGAAGCCACTCGCCCCCGTGACTAGTACGATAGGTTTCCCCCTACTGGTCCGCGAGGAGGCAACAGAAGCGGTGTTGGCCATCATAATCTCCCCTTATTGCCCGGAGATGGCTGATCTTGATGCGGACGCTTCAAGACGAAGCGCCCGCACGTTTGGATTGGCTAGGGATTTGCTGCCTTCCACTTCTGGAACTGCTCGATTTCTTTCTTTTGCGCGTCGATTATGTCTTGTGCCATCTTCTTCAACTCCGGATCTTTGCCATATTTCAGCTGAACCTCAGCCATGTCGATGGCCCCTTGATGATGAGGAACCATCATCATAACGAAATCCTTGTCTGGATTGCCGGTGGGCTTCATAGCCATCATATCTTCCATCATTTTCTTGTGCGCACTCATCATCTCCTTTTCGTAGCCCATATCTTGGGCAAGGACGGATGTTCCGGCGCCAAACGCCAATGAAAGCGCCAATGGGATTGCAAGCTTGATGCTGGTCATTTGGGAACTCCTTATAATCGGCCTACGACAGCAGAATTGCCCGTCTTGAAAGATGGTTCCAAAGCGCGAAGGTAGCAGAGGCGGGATTTTCATCGTTCAACATTGCATTCGTCGCAGTAGCACCCAGGGCCACAAATATCCGAAAACGAAGCCGGCGCACGAGATGAGTACCAAACGTCGAGCAGGTGAGGAGGGGGGAGCCTCGATCGCAGTCACTATTGAAGTGCCGAAACATAGGAGAAGCAATCTGGCACCAGAGACAACACAGGGGGGCGAAAGAAACGAGATCACCTTCCGCGGACAAGGCGGCGAAAAGATCGATTTCGGAGATGGCAGTCATGGCCACCACCATTGCCCAAGCCTCCTCCAAAAACCGGACTTGCGGTCGGCGTGCGGGACCTGGACTTTGTTGATTAGGGCATTGATGAAAATCACCATGTTCACGTCTTGGAAGTCGAGCCCGTGAAACCGGCCACGCAGTAACCCCTCCTGGTCGATGACACTTGTGACCGCTCCGCGCATCTGCGCATTGCCATTCTCCCCCAAACTGAATTCGACCTCATAGGCCTTGGCAAGCCGGCGGGTCGTGTCTTCGGGCTCACCGGCTGCAGCCGTCAGAAACATCCAGTTCACCGGATCGAGACCATGGTTCTCGCCATAGTCGCGCAGAACCTGACCCTTATCGCGTTTGGGATCGGTGGTGACGGTGACAAACTGCACCTTGTTCCTCATCGGCGTGATATTCACCATCTTCTGGACCGCTGCGATCTTCTCGGCGTGGAGTGGACAAAGATCCCGGCAACTGGCGTATATGAAATGCAGTACGACGACCTTGCTCTTGAAGTCCGCCAGGCCGATGGTGCGCCCATCTGCGTCCCGCAAAGTGAAGTTCGGTGCCTCAACGTCGACCGGCTGGTAATATTTCTCCTTCTCATAAAGATTCTCTTCGACCTCTTTCAGCGAATGCGAAAAGGCAGGCAGAGCGAATGAAGTAGTCACCACCAGGCCGAGAGCTGCCCTTCGCGTAACTGATATCGATGTTGTTTCTCTCATGTGGGTGCCAGAGAGGGTCGAGCCGTTTGACCCTCAAATAACGGCCGACCGGGTTTCAGCCTTTTTTCTCAGGCTCGGCTGGAGGCTCTATTGGCATCTCCTTATCGGGGTCGCGCATGGCGCTCTCCATTATCTTGTTGCAGAACCTCATCATCTTGTTCATCTATTACGCAGCCGATGAGGAACGTGGCGGCACCGATAGTCGTGATTACTTTGCGCATAGTCGTACTCCTTTCACAAAGTATTCAGCAGCAATCTTTGCGGTTGCGTAGTGCTGCGTTGGTCGGTTGCTCTGACACATCTGTCCCAAGGTGATCGTCACCAAGTGGTCCTCCCAACTCACGGGCTGGCTGCTCTCTGGATTTATCGAGCAAGAGCTGCATCGAAGCCGGCACATTACTCTGACTCTTTTTCGCCCACTCATGCAGAGACCCGATGCGAACATCGCGACGCATGGCAAAGCACCAAGAAGGATCGGCGCGAGGCCAATAGCAACCAGCAAGCCCCAATTGTAGTAGGCACCAAGGCCGAGTGCTACCGCGGCAATGATGATTAATCCGATCCGGCAGCCCGCGTAATAACGGATAGCGCAAAGCAAATGGCCCCCGAATGAGGGTTGTGTGTCGCCGGCGGGATCCGAAACAGTCATGGGCTATTCTCCTTCTGCTCCACTGATGAAGTGAAGCCGCTTTGCTCGGCGATGACGTTCGAGAGAAAGGCGACTATTTCCAGCCTGTTCCAATCAGCTGGGCCGATGAGCCGCCCGATTTCCTGGCTTTGCAGGTCGATCAAGAGAGTGGTCGGTATGCCGAAGACGGTAAGCTTCGGCAACGTCCTAACCCGTGTATCGCTAAACATGGGCAGATGCTTGATTCCGATCTCCGCATAGAAGCGCTTCACCGCGGAGAGGCCCTGGCGGTCGACGGAGGACGCGACCATCTGGAAATCGTTGTTTCCAGGAGCGGACTGAAGACGACCCAAAGCTGGCATCTCCTTCCGGCAGGGGCTGCACCATGTCGCCCAGACATTCAGCGGCACGACCTTGCCCTGGAACTCGCTCAGTCTGGGGGGCCGGTCCTGGTCATCGGCGAACTCGAATGTCGGCATGGGTTTTGGTGGCTGGCTCATGACGTAGTCGCCCGGCATTTGTGCCAAAGCCACTACACCCAGCAGGAGCAGTGCGGCAGCGACCGATAAAGCGAGCCATTTCATGATTTGGGATTCCCTAAGTCTTTCTGCAGTCGATTGACGAGCGGAAGGATGGTTTTATCGACCGCGCGCTGCGTCAGCTGGCAGATACGCCTGTAGGCGCCGCGTCCGTCGGTGCCGATGACGAAGGTTTCGGGAATGTCGTAGACGCCCCAGTCGATGCCGACCCGCCCGTCGAGGCAGGCGCCGGTGTGCGCATAGGGATTGCCGAGAGTATTCAGCCAGTGGGTCGCGTTCTCGGGTGTGTCCTTGTGGTTGTTGCCGTAGAGAGGAATGATGCCTTTCCGGCTGAAGCCCAGGAAGAATGGGTGCTCCAGGCGGCAAGGAGCGCACCAGGATGCGAAGAAATTGACCAGCGACATTTGCCCTTTTAGGTCGTCGCTCGACAGGCCGAGCCTGCGGCCTCGGGCCGATGGAAGAATGAACTCAGGATCTTCCCTCTCAATAAGAGTGGATGTCAGTTGCGAAGGATTCCGCGTGAGCCCCCGGACATGCGCGCCGGCCAGACCGGCGAAAGCTGCGGCCGGCAAAACGAGCATGAGTCGTCGTGACAACGCGGGAAGAGATGGCCATTCTTGCAACAGGGGTGCCTCGACCGCCGATAGGCGATCTGTGTCGATCGCATTCATGGCATCGCCTCGTTCTTGCCAACCCGGCCCGACATGGCAGCATCCATCATACTGCCGAAGTCGGATGCGATCTGTCCGTCATTCTCGAGCTGCCAGTCGCTAAACCTCCAGACGAGCTCGCTATTGGTTGCAGCGGATTCCCGCTTTTTGACGGCGAGCGCGACGGCGAGACCACGGCCGGAGGTGTTGGCTTGCGGCTGATACCAGAAGGTTCCAGCACCCGGAGGAGTAAACTCATATTTGCCGGTCGTGCCGGACTTGACCGGGGACGCTGTCAAGCCCGGCACGCCATCCATGGCACTCGGCAACCTGATGCCGCGCCAATGGACCGTAATGTCCTGATCGAGCTTGTTCTCGACATCAATGCATACGGGGTCATCCTGCCGCAAGCGGGCCAGTCGTACCGGTATGATGCCGTCACAAGCCAGGACTTCTACATATGGCAGGCTCTCTCTGGTAACGGCTGCCTTGCCCGGAGCAGCGACCAGCCGAAGTTCGCGCGGCGGGGAGGGGGAACGCACGGACGAGATCGGCAAGATCGCTGTTCCGGGGGGCAACCCCACACCCGCCAGGAGGACGATTTGGCGGTGTGAGAGAAAGAAACTGGAAGGGACGATCACTGCTAGATACTTCATGCGATGACGGACATCTGTGAACGGGAACCGCTTCCTTTGGTGCGATAGGGCAGTCCGAAGCGCGTTCATGCGCTCAGCTTGCTTTCAGAAGCAGTAGCCGAGCGTCAGCCGATTGTGCTGGATCGAGGAGGGTAGGGGTCGGGCGGGGATACGCGCCCGTGGAGAAGTGAATGCCGCCGAGGGAATTCGATCTGTGCAAGCGCAAATACCGCCAGAGTCTCCTGCGGAGACATCGCAGCGGCGGGTACCATGCAAACCGTTCCGCAAACAGTAACCATGGCCGCGTGATCGTTTTTGCTCAAGCATTTCTGGCAGGCACCGGATGTCGAGTTTTCATTGTCGGAAGTCGCGGACATCTTGCCGATTTCAGATGCCATGCTACCTGCCTGAACGGTGGATAGGGTGAGGCTCAAGGTAAGGAAGACCGAGAGCACAAGTGTCAAAAAGCGCCGGGCCGACGATTTAATCATGGCGAGTTCAATAATACGGGTCGTTTGCGGTACAAACTATAGCCCGTATTGGTACCAGGCGAGTTGGTTCATCACTTTGGTGTGAAGCCAGTGGGGTTTTTTAACTGTCTGTAACCGACCCCTCCGCCCTGCTTATCACTCCACTCAACCGATACGGATCTTGGTTTCGGAAATGTATTCATATTTTGGGACCGCCAGGTTTTCCGGGGCCGGGCCTTTGCGGATACGGCCCGCCGTGTCGTAGTGAGAGCCATGGCAAGGACAGAACCAACCGCCATAGTCACCCTGCTGGCCGAGCGGAACGCAGCCCAGATGAGTGCAGACCCCCACCATCACCAACATGTTCTCTTTACCGCCGATAACACGATTTTGATCGGTCGCTTCGGCATCTTCCGGCAGATTGGCGTTCCGCGCCACGGGATCGACGAGGTCCGCGATGGGGACGGCCTTGGCCTCTTCGATTTCCTTGGGCATGCGGTGGCGGATAAAAACCGGATTGCCACGCCATTTGATGGTCACACTCTGGCCTTCGGCAACGGGCGCCATATCGAACTCGATTGTCGACAGCGCCAAGACCGAAGCGTCCGGATTCATCTGGTCGACAAACGGCCACAAAGCCAAAGCTGTGCCAACTGCTCCGGCCGCTCCGGTCGCGATGAAAAGAAAATCACGTCTATTCCCGTTGAGGGCTTCTGCGGTAGGCATTGGTTCATGCCTTTCAAACAGTGATGACTAGCAATATAGGCGGTTACTCGCCACTCTTCCAGACCGGCGCGATGTCGCGGTCAAGTACGGGCACAACGACGGCAGGCATATAGACATCACTGCGGGTTGATCTGGCTGCATTCGCTCATTGGCAAGCGGTCGAGCTCCAGTTCATGAGCTCCTGCTATCCCTGGTTCCTCTATGGCCATGTCTCTTGATGTAAGCTACGATCGCCTCGATCTGTTTGTCGCTGAGCGCGCCGGTGAAGGTGGGTATACCGCTTTTACAATCTTGTCCGGCATAGGGCTTGAAGCCCTGCTTGTTGATAGCAACTAACATTCTGTCCGGATGGGTGACATGTATGGCCGTATGCATCATGCGGCGGAGTTAGAAGACGTCCACCGGGCGTGTCGAGGTTCTCGCTTTGGCAACGCGCAGTTGGAGCGTAGAGAGATCGCCCCCAGGCCGATCTCAGCTGCATCATGACTTTCCCCGTGCCTAACCAGCCAAGCCGGTAGAGCGCCAGAACCGCCGCAGCCGTTAGGGATACATCAGCCACAGCAGTTGCGGTGTGCCGACCATCACATTAATCGGAGCTCTTGCTGAAGGACCGCCAGCATCACAGCGGCGAGAATAACCGCCGAGACTGTTCGAGATTCCGCAATAATCCGTTACCGACTGTTGGGTGGATCGCCAGGACGATGTTAGCTTCATCAGTGAGCGGAAAGAAGCGCTACCACGGCAGAAGTCCCCACTACCAGTATTCGGGGACTGCTGGGATGCGGATCGCTGTTTGCTGCTTCCGGAAGGCTGCGCCATAGCTCTGCGAAGGATTCTTTCTTTCGGGACGCGAACGATGTGAGCCGAGTCACACGGCTGTATATTGTCCCATCATGCCCGCATCCTGATGTTCCAAAATGCTGCAATGAAAGACGAATGGCACGGATGGATCTGCTTCTTGGGTAAAGTTGACAAGAAGCAAAGCCTGTTGCTTCACAAGCACAGTGTCTTTTGGACCGGCCAAATGCTCCGGAGGAGGCGCGCCGTCCAATTGCAGAACATGAAATGAAGCGCCGTGAATGTGAAATGGGTGAGCCATGTCCGTGCCAGTGATCTGCCAAATCTCCTGGTCACCGACCTTTACAGTAGCGTCGAGGCGAGACATATCAAACTCGTTCCCGTTGATGCCCATTCTAATACTGCTCGCTGCGCCGACAGGTTTGCCCCTTCTGTCAATACCGGCTAATTGCGACTGATCCCGGCCTTGTGCAACGCCTTGTTCTCTGAATATCGGCATTTCGACCGCGCCTTTGAGAATGGGGGCGTTGACCGCGGCCATGCTATCAAGGATAAAAAAGCGTTGATTGCCAACTCCTTGCATCTGGAGCGCTGGCCTATCGACGAGCCTTGAGGGAGGATCCTTGGCCCTTATGGGAATAGTGTCAACGGGGTCAAGCCTGACGACGGGCGTCAACACGTCGGTCACGTGGTAAATAATCTCATTGAACAATTCGGGCATTCCCCATAGTGGCTGCTTCAGATGATCAGGATAGGTGAGTATCGAAGAGACCGCGCCATCCGAGAAATCGACCAGGATCTCGAATCTTTCACCGGGCGCTATGGTCAACTCATGAACTCCGACCGGAGTAGGAACATATCCGTTATCGGTAGCAATGACATGCATGAGGCGGCTGTCGTCAAAGGTGAGATGAAAATTGCGAGCATTTGCTGCGTTGAGTAGCCGTAACCTCACTAGCCCTTTTGGAACTTCGGCAACGGGGCCGATTGCACCATTTACGATTATTGTGTCTCCTCGATATCCCTGCATCATCGTCGCCGGCGAATTATCATAGACGAGCTCTCCGTCCGGTCCGAATGCTCGATCCTGCAGTACAAGCGGTAGATCATCTAAGCCATATCGACTCGGTAAGCCCAGATCTGCTGCTGATCCGTCTTCGACGTAAAGGAGTCCGGCGAGACCCATATAGGTTTGCCGTCCCGCATCGCGGTGGAGTTGAGGATGGAACCAAGTGGTCGCGGCGGCCTGGTCAATGTCGAGGATCGGCTGCCAAGTCTGCCCCGGAGCGATTGAATTGTAGGGACCGCCATCGAATTGCGATGGAACGAAAAGCCCATGCCAGTGAACGGTTGTTGAATTATCGAGGTGGTTCGAAACGCTCATCTTCACTGAATCTCCGCTATAAACACGGATCACCGGTCCGAGATAAGGTGCGGAATACCCATAAGATTCTACATCGAGATTGGGTAGAAATTGGGTGATGTCGGACTTCGCGGTTAGCTCGATTGTGTTTCCAACCTCGCGCGCATCGATTAGCCGAGGAATAGGGAGTCTAGTATAAAAGTCATTGCTTTCGACTTTTAGCCCAGCTCTATCGAGCCTTCTCACCGCGAAAAGAGCAGCTCCGCCTAGCACCGCAGTCGCACCAGTTAGAAAAAGCGCTCTGCGCGAAACCGTCATGGTTTGGTCTCTTTCCGAGGTTGTCTATCCATTTTAACGTACAAGCCCCGCCTAGCGCCATCTCCCGCTTGGGTCTCGTCAGTCTTGCGTCGACCAGGAAACTCAATGCTTGTGATGGTTAAGGTCTCACTAAATGCAAGCTTCCAACGTTGGAAGGTCTAGGTCAGCTGCCCATAACCGGATGACGAGAATGTTATCGCACTTTTTTCGGAGAGAAGGTACGTTTAGCCTACCAAAAAGCTAGGAGGCCACTTTAAAGAGCTGCTCTCGCTGGGCGGCTCCTCTCTTTTTGGCAATGTAACGAAAATTCCTTGATGCAGTTTTCCTTTGCTCGAGTATCGAGCAGCGTTTCTGCCAATTGGAGACCCGCAATCTTTCCTTAACTTGGTTGGTGAAAATGGTGTTGAGTCTCCGTTGGTCGGAGATAGGAAGCGAATTAACCGAAATGAGGAAAATCCTGATATGAACCGGCGACAGTTCCTTGGCGTAGGATCAGCTGCGACTTTAGCAGTTTCAGGTTCATCTTTGGCGCTGGCCAATGGCCATGTGCTCGAGCCATTTGAGATTTCGCAGGCGCAGCTGCAGCACGTGCCGCCAAAGTTCAGGCGCCAGGAAGTTCGCTATGTCACCGGCGAAAAGCCGGGCACGATCGTCGTGGATGCATCAAACCGATACCTGTACCTGGTGACGGAGAACAATATGGCAATGCGCTACGGTATTGGAGTAGGGCGTCAAGGATTCTCCTGGGCCGGCAGAGCGGTAGTAAGACGCAAGGCGAGATGGCCACGCTGGACTCCGCCGGCGGAAATGGTTGCACGGGATCCAGAAGCGGCTAAATGGGCGGATGGAATGCCGGGAGGCCCCACCAATCCCCTAGGAGCTAGGGCTTTGTACTTGTATCAGGGTAACGTCGATACACTCTATCGGATACACGGAACGTTCCAGGTTGCCTCGATCGGAAAGGCCGTCTCGTCGGGTTGTGTCCGTCTTTTGAACGCAGACGTCGCGGATCTCTATGAGCGCGTTCCGATCGGAACGCCTGTCGTCGTTTTGGAAGCTCAATCGAATATCCTAGCAAGCAGTGAGGTGCAAAAGGAATCTGTAAAAGATGCTGGGAAAGAGCCCCTGCCGAAGATCAAGCATGCGCCGCTTGTTCGCCGAAACTTCAATCTGGATCTGTAGCTAACGACCACGAGCAACTAAAAAACGATTACAGCCGGGGCACCTTCGAGGGACTTGGCGCGACGATGGGTAAGCGCTGCCATCTTAACCCAGGTTGCCGCAGTATTCTCTGCGGTGGTTGGATTTTATAGCCTGAATCCGGGCTCAGTCAGTTCGCCGATCGAACTTTACATTCTGCTCAATCTCATCTCGGTGATAGGCTTAGCTACTGTCGCCGCCTCAAATGGAAAAGTTGGTGTTATCGCCCGCATTGCGCTAGTTGGCGCTGCTTCTTCGTTTGGTATTCTGTTGCTCATGCTTCTCGGGCACGAACCTGAGGTCCACGATTGGTGGATGGTGATGTCTTGACGACGGAATTGCCTCTTAAGGTTCGATATGAGTACCCAGGCGCAGCAAATTAACGGACCTAGATCGTGAGCATGTACTGGCTTCCCAGCGCCAGCATAGGTTCAGAAATACTTTAAGTTCATTTTAAGGATACGAGAGGCAGATTGGATTGATGGGGTGGTTTCGGAGCGGACATTGGTTGAAAAGGCTGGTGACAATCATGTCATTAGTGGCCATTCTCTCCGTTGCTTTTCATTACTCGGAATCCGCATTCTATGCACATGCTGAGCGTGGCCTGTCGGCGACGGATACCCAAACCCATGATGCCGATGCGATAGGAATCGGTGCCGTCGCTGACCATTTTCATCCTAGCGGCTTGGTGTGCTCGGTTAGGGAGCAGTGTTTGACCTCAGGGTTTGTGGTCCGAGCCGAGACTTCACGAAGGGCCCCACAATCGAGAAATTCGGGATTAGACCGGCCGCCGCGTATTTGCGTCGCTTAGTGCGACGCGCGGACTCATGAATACTCTCCGCGCATCTTTTCGAATATCTAGACATCTCGATGCTTAACGGAGATTCCCGTGTTCTTGGAAGCTGCTCAGGCGCGCCGCGAAGTCGCGCGCAATTTTGCTCGTTTGAACTATCAGATAAGCCAACAGAATTGGCAGTCGGTTTGTATGGGCGTCAAGCGAGATTTGCAGGCGCGCAAGCTACGCCCGAACGTTGCTGTTCCCTCGCGCCGACATATCCTCTCCTTTATTCGAACCATACGTGCTGAAACGGGATCGCTTGCCAAAGCCATATCGTCAATTCTCCACGATGGCCCTTGGACATCAAGCGGCGGCTCATTTCGTCTGGCGGAGGCCATTGGAGTGGATATTGCCTCACATGCCCACGAAACATACGAGGCGCAACGTCGACTGGTCTATCTTGAGATTGGCGGGGGATGGGCTGGCTTTTGGGGGAGTTCAAGCTCAGGAGGAGTGAACGACATTTCGGGACTGGCTCATTCCTTTCGTGATCAATTGGGCAAAACCGTATTTCTCCACTTCACCAACTTGACAAAATGGCACGCGAATCTCCCAACCGGAGTCGACGAACATCCACATGTTACGGCGGCCAGCCTCGGCGTGCTCGAAGAACAAGGGGTTCAATCCGGTACCGTCGACATTCTCTACTCCCAGGCCGCAGCTTATTTCGAGCCCGACTACGAAGCTTTCTTCCATAGCGCGGCACGACTGTTGTCGCCAGGTGGGATAATGATTTTCAATCACTTGCCTGCTCTTGCGCGATTGATGGATGCGCTCGCGAAAAGCCGCGGCTTGGAGTTGCAAAGACGAATTGAGCTGGGCGGAATGAACGGGACTGTTTCACACTATCGGCGAGGGTAGTGTCTTAGGCGGCTTTATTCAGAAGCCGACCGACAAGTCACACTACTAAAGAAAGCAAGTCGATAATTAGAGAGCAGAAAACTCCTTGTGAAACTTATTATTGTAGCACGATCGGTATGGAAAGGAGACAAGTATGTCCACCCGACGAGAGGTTATTTTTTCGACACTATTGCCACTCATCGGCAGTCTGGGTTCGCGTTCGTCATTTGCAATTGGTCCCATTGATGCCGTTATCGCGATCGAGAAGCAGATTGCGACGAGACGAATCTCGGGCAAACCGATCAGCACGACGTGGCTCGCAAACAGTATCCGAAGCAACTTGGATCCGGTCGGGCAGCGAATAGCGGTTTTTGAGTTGGTTCGGCGGGTGCCCTACAGGCTGACAGCGTGGACCGGCGATCCAGACAGCCTGTTTAACGCCGAAAAGGGCGACTGCCGTCACAAAGCCGCTGCCGGCAGGCGGCTGCTTAGTGAGCTCGGATTTCAGGCGCGGCAGATCATGGTCGTGTTTGACTGGGCAAACCTACCGATACCGCCCGATATCTTGAATCTTTTGCCAGACACGAAGTCCTTTCATGATTCTGTAGAGGTCAGAGTCGATGGTCGTTGGGTAGTCATGGACCCGACGTGGGACCCGGCTCTGAAGGCTGCGGGCTTCCCGATCATGACGAGCTGGGGCGGCGTCGGCCCCACTCTGGAGGTCACCGCCGCAAGGAACCCGATTGTTCGGTTTGAGAACCTTCCAAAGAACGTTGATCTATATGAATACTTCCAAATTGGACGGCCGCAACGCAAGCGAACTCAGCTTTTCAATCGCGCATTCAACGCCTGGCTAGATGGGGTGCGAACGGCTCAAACTTAGGGAGCACGCGGCCTTGGTTTCGACGCCGCCATCTGGAATGCTATGATTAGCGAGCGGAAAGGAAAGTTCTATGAATTTATTCTCTATTATTGCTGCAAAGTTTGCTAGGCAATTGTGTATAGCAGTCGCGCTCGGGTTCGGTTTGGTTTCAACCGTCCAAGCTGCACACCAACCCCAAGCGACTGGCAGTTTCGACGTCCAACAGCGCGGGGATATCGAAAAAATTGTCAGGAACTTTATTCTCGCTCATCCAGAGGTGATTGCTGAAGCCATCAACAAGCTGAATGAACAGCAGCAGCAAGCAGAGGAACTTGCAAATCAGGCGGCGGCCAAAGCGGTGAAACCGGTAACCGCGGATGATCACACCCTTGGTAGTCCCTCTGCGCCTGTCAAGCTTATTGAGTTTTCGGACTTCGAGTGTCCATTCTGCAAGCGGTTTCACCCGACTGTTGAACAAGTGATTGACGAGTACGGCAAGAGCGGAAAGGTCCTTGTCATCTATCGCCACTTTCCGCTGGATGAACTCCACACCAAGGCGCGTAAGGAAGCACAAGCGGCTGAGTGCGCCAATGAAATTGGTGGAAACGACGCGTTCTGGGCCTATGCCAATAAGATCTTCGAGATCACTCCATCGAATGATCGCCTTGATCTTGCCCGTCTTCCGCAGATCGCCAAGGAGATCGGCCTCGATCGTTCGAAATTCGAAGCCTGCCTCGCAGGAGACATGCGTGGCGGAAAGTATGCATATCACATAGAGGCCAACTACCAGGACGCAATCGCGTCCGGAGGCAAGGGCACCCCCTATTCGCTCGTAATTTCTGCGAAAGGACAGATATTTCCGATTAATGGAGCGCAACCCTACGAAGCTGTTAAGGCGATTATCGATGTAGCGCTCAAAGACCAATGACCCGCGTTGTCTACATTGTTTTGGGCGATGTATTCACCAACGGCGGCTACGTGCTGCTAGCGGCGATTTCGGGCCTGTCCGTGCTCATCCTCGCGACATGGTTGGCGAATCTTGGTTTGGTTTGGCAAGTTGTCACATCAGACTCCATACCGCTTGCCAACCAAATTGAAATTCTGGCAGCTCTTGTTCGATCCTTAGGCACCAACTTTACCTTATTTTCGGGGGCGATCACGATCGCGACAGCCGCCCTCTTTGGGACAAATGTAGCTTTGATCGCTTACTACTTTAGGCTTCGGCAAACGCTGACGAAGCAAGCCGGCAGCGGGATGGCTGTGGCCAGCGTAGGTGGTCTTGCGAGCGGTTTTCTGGGTATCGGCTGTGCAGCGTGTGGAACACTCATCCTCAGCCCCACGCTCACATTTCTCGGGGCCAGTACCCTGCTCACATCACTCCCGTTTGGTGGCGAAGAGTTCGGCCTGCTGGGAGCAGCGATACTCGTTCTTTCATTGGTTTTGGGTGCGAAAAGGATAGACCAACTGATAATGTGTCGACATCAGGTCAGAGCGCAGCAGTGAGATTCTTGTCTAAGCGATGTCGTCTTCTCGCCAGCTGTGTTCTAGTCCACGAGAAAGGCACGCCTATTCTCATGCGAGCGGGCATCCGTGAATTGAGAAGATTATTCATAGCCTGGCGGCGGAGATCGCGACTTCTCAAGGGCTAACGATCATGTCGAGCTAGGAATGAGCGAGCTTGGCGATTGGCGTGGCGAATGTAGAAGATGCGACAGACATCGACAACTGGTTCACTCGTCATATGATGAGAGTTCATTGGCGCTAGGAGAGCTATGATAGATTGGACTGCAATCGTACTCGGCATAATCGAGGGGGTCACTGAGTTCTTGCCGGTCTCTAGCACCGGGCATCTTTTGATCGCCGAGCATTGGCTTGGGCGACGTTCGGATATGTTCAATATCGTCATCCAAGCTGGCGCAATGTTGGCAGTGACGATTATGTACTGGCAGCGAATCGCCGCGCTCATCGTAGGCTGGCGAGAACCCGAGAAACGTATCTACGCAGGTAAGTTATCGGCCGCATTCCTGACTACTGTTGTACTTGGCTTCGTCGTCAAAAAGCTTGGTATCGTCTTGCCAGAGACACTGGCGCCCGTCGCCTGGGCGCTTGTCATCGGCGGCATTTGGATGATCATCGCCGAATGGTTTGCCGCACGACAAGTCGATCGATCTGAAGTGAGTTGGACAGTAGCAATTGTTGTCGGAGTTGCTCAGATCGTCGCTGGCATTTTTCCGGGAATGTCACGGTCGGGAGCAACCATCTTTGCCGCGATGCTAGCGGGCACTAGCAACCGTTCCGCGGCAACTGAGTTCGCCTTCTTAGTTGGTATTCCGACCATGTACGCGGCGAGTTTCTACGAACTCTATAACCAGTTCAGAAATGGCGACGGAAGCGAATATTGGTGGTCATTATCAACGGCCCTCATCATGTCGACTATGACTGCATTCATTACGATTAAATGGCTGCTCGGTTATATTAAGTCGCATCGATACACGGTATTTGCAGTCTATCGAATTCTTCTTGGGGCCGTGCTCCTCGGATTTGCTGTCATGAGATAAGAGGTCTATGCTGGGATACATTGATCCGTTAGCTCATGGCCTCAATAAGTGAGATCAAGGCGACCGCGGCCGTCGCGATCGCCGATTTGGTCGATCCCCTGGCGTGCTGCAATCTTCCGCCGACACCACGGATCAGAACCGCGTTGTCGTCGATAAGGAAAATGAGCTTGTGACAACTTCGCAATGCATGATGAGGCGGCAAGGTGTTGGATTTCGCCGCTCCGGCTGTCAGGAGAAAGGTTACAGGCGGTTTAGATTTCACGCCAAAGTGATGCCCGATGAGCGTCGCAAGGTCGCAAGGGCCGGACCACGTGTTTACGCAGCCAACGATCCCTAGTAATGAACGTGCCATGATGCATTCGTCGGCCCGGCGGTTGTTATCCTTCCTTCTCGCGGTCTTCGTGACCCTGAGCATGAGCTTGTCGGTCGTGCAGGCGAGCGTCATGGCGTCGCAAATGGCGGAAATGACTGAAATGGCGGCGATGCCTGATATGGGCAGCGCCATGTCGGGCGACTGCCAAAAATGCCCGGGCAAGAGTCAGGGCGCGGCCATGATCGCCGCTTGCGGGTCGATATGCGTGGCGCCCGCCGCTGCGCTGCTTTCGCAGGACCCTCCTGTAACTTTTACATTTGCGCAGATCGATTTGCTGAAACGCCATTCGCTTCTTCGCGGGCGGGTATCTCCGCCCGACCCTTACCCTCCTAGATCCAACGACATCGGCTGACGCTCCATAGCTGCGTTTCGCGGCTAGCGTGAGCGCACGACGCCCTTCGCACCATGTCGTGCCGAAGGGAGCGGTCTGCATGGCCGCGTGTCCGCCTGTCGTCGTCCTGAAGGATCTCGCAGTGACTTTCGATTCCCGTTTCCCCATCTCGCGCCGGCAAGTGCTCTTGGCGGGTGCCGGTCTGTCTGCGGCAGCCGTTCTGCCAATCGGTCCCGCGCACTCGGCGACGCCGAGCGATGAGCATATTATCGCTTCGCCTGGGCAGGCGTCTCTTGCTGGAGAGCGCCGCCCGAAGAGCGGGATATTGGCCTATGAAGGCACCATACCGGGGCGGTTGCTTCGCTTACGGCAAGGCGCGCCTGTGCGTATCGCCGTCGAGAACCGGCTTAACCAGGACACCACCGTTCACTGGCACGGCATCAGATTGCCGAATGCCATGGACGGCGTGCCGGGGCTCACTCAGCCGCCGATCAAGCCTGGCGAAACCTTCACTTATGAATTCACCCCGCCTGATGCCGGCACGTTCTGGTATCACCCGCACGCCCATAGCCTGCAGCAATTAGGGCTCGGCCTCGCCGGCGCGCTCGTCGTTGAAGAACTGGAGCCCATCGCAGCCGATCGCGACCTGCTCTGGATGCTCCAGGACTGGCGGCTCGGAAATGACGGGCAGATCGCGCCGGATTTCTCCAGCATGATGGACGCGGTGATGTCGGGCCGGGTGGGCAACACCGTGACGGTCAATGGCCTGCTGCCCTCGGACCTGCCGGTAAGAGCGGGTGAGCGCATCAGATTGCGCATCGCCAATGCGGCTCTTGCCCGCGTCGCGGCGATTCGCTTCGAAGGGCACCGGCCCATTGTCGTCGCCATCGACGGTCAACCCTGCGAGCCACACGGGCCCGAGGACAATCGTCTCCTGCTTGGACCCGCTATGCGAGTGGATGTCATTCTCGACATGCAGGGCGAACCCGGCAAGCGCTATGCCGTGATCGATGATTTCTATTACGGTCTATCCTACACGCTGATGACTCTCGCTTATGACGAGGGGCCGCCGCTGCGGGCCAATCCGCTCGATGCGCCGATTGCTTTGCCACGCAACCCACTTCCCGAGCCGGATCTCGGCAACGCCGTGCGGCAGGAGATTATCCTGCAAGGCGGCATGATGGGGATGGGCAAGCTCAAAGGTATGGGGGGCATGATGGGCGTGGCGACGCCGGGCATGGATGGCGGTCCCGCTTGGGCCATCAACGGCATGTCGATGACGGGTGATGGCCATGCCGGCATGTCGCCGATCTTCACACTCGAACGTGGATCGACCTGCCTCATCACCATGCGCAACGAGACGGCGTGGTGGCATCCCATGCATCTGCATGGTTTCAGCCCGCTGGTGCTGAATCGCAACGGCGCGCCGGTGCCGCACAGGCAGTGGCAGGACACGGTACTGATGGCGCCAAAAGACGTCGTCGAATGCGCCTTCGTCGCCGACAGTCCCGGCGACTGGATGCTCCATTGCCATGTCACCAATCATCAGGTGACCGGCCTCATGACCGTATTCCGTGTGACATGACTTCACCCTGTTCAACAAAGGAGAACTCACGATGAAGATGACCTACCCCACGATCGGGCTGGCGCTCGTCTTGGCGGCGCCGTTCCCTGCCGCGGCGTCGTCGCCCATCCCGATGGTGATGTACAAGAATCCAAGCTGCACCTGCTGCGAGGCCTATGCCGCCTATCTGGAGGAGAGCGGCCTGTTCAAGGTTGAGCTCAGGCCGTCCAACGATGTGGGGCAGATTGCGGCAGAACGAGGTGTTCCAACCGAGCTCCAGGGCTGCCACACGATCGAGGTCGGCGACTACATCATCGAAGGCTTCGTGCCGCTGAACGTGGTCAAGAAGATGCTGGTCGAGCTTCCGCCGATCGCCGGCGTCGGCGTGCCTGGAATGCCGGTCGGGGCACCCGGAATGCCCGGCACGAAGACTGAGCCATGGACGATCTATGCCTTTACCAAGGATGGCAAGGCGCCGACCGTCTACGCGGTTGAGTGAGGCCGAGGCAATGGCCATGAACGCGATCGACACCGATCGACTGTTGCCGGCCGAAGCGTCCGCCCTTGAGGGGCGGGCGCCCCTTGCCGGCGCAATGTCGCGGCGATTGCTGCTCGCGCTTCCGGCGGTGGGATTCGCCGGCCTTGCCGGTCTGTTCGCCTGGGGATTGTCCCGCGATCCCTCGCAACTGCCATCGAACCTCGTCGGGAAGGGAGCACCCGAGTTCAGCCTTCCGCCGGTCCTGGGCCGCAAGCTCGGTCTGTCGAGCAGCGACCTCAAGGGAGAGGTGTCGCTGGTCAATTTCTTCGCATCCTGGTGCGCTCCCTGCCGCCTCGAGCACCCGCTTTTCCTTGATCTCGCCAGGCAGGGCGCCGTCCCTCTCCATGGCATCAATTACAAGGACGTGCCCGAGAATGCGGCGTGGTGGCTCAATGCGCTGGGCGACCCCTATGCGCGCACCGGCGCCGATCTCGACGGGCGGGTCGGTATCGACTGGGGTGTCTATGGCATTCCCGAAACCTTCGTCATCGGCGCCGACGGGCGCATCGCCTACAGGCATATCGGCCAGATGACGAGGCCGGCCCTCGACGAAACCGTCCTTCCGCTCATCGAACGGCTGCGGAATGAAGCTCGGAGGCCAAGGTCATGAAGCGGCTCGCCGTTTTGATCGCCGCAGCATTGCTTTTTCTCGGTATGTCCGCCTTGGCTCAAATGCCACGCGGCTTCGTCACGAGCGATGTCCCGAAGCCCATGCCGGTGTTCGAGTTCGCCGATGACGCCGGCCGGACTCTCACGCTCGTCGAGTTCCAGGGCAAGGTCGTGCTGCTGAATGTCTGGGCGACATGGTGTGTCCCTTGCCGGAAGGAAATGCCGGCCTTGGACCGGCTTCAGGCAGCCCTTGGAAGTGATGATTTCCAGGTTGTTGCGCTCTCCGTCGATCGCCAGGGACTCACGGCCGTGAAGCGCTTCTACGCCGAGACCGGAATTCAGCATCTGTCCATGTTCAACGACGCGTCGGACAACGCTCTGCGCAAGCTCGGCATCTTCGGCATACCGACGACCCTCTTGATCGACCGGCAGGGCCAGGAACTCGGGCGGCTCATCGGTCCGGCCGATTGGGACAGACTGGAAATGGTCGCCTTTCTCTCGAACGTCATCGCCGGGCAAACCGGCGCCACTTCACCAATCCAACAGAAGGAGAATGAGCCATGAGTGTTTCCGATCCCGCCAACCCCGCGCCGCGCTCATATGCAGGCGATCTGCTCTATGCCGCCCGCTACTATCTCGGCAGCCGGATCGGGTTGGTCGCCGTCGCCGCTTCGGCGCTGAGCATCGGCGCCTATTACAACTGGGCCTGGCTGGTTGCTGCCGGTATTGCACCGATCCTATTGATGATGCTGCCTTGTGCCGCAATGTGCGCATTTGGCCTATGCAAGCGCGGAGATTCAAAGGGCTCGACCGGCGCGGCCGAAGGATCAGACGGAGAGCAGACTCCTAAGCTCGCGGCATCGCCTGGTGAAAGTCAGCCCGGTACGTCCGATCAGCCGACACGATCAACCTCGGGCAGCCGCACGGGCTGCTGCTGAATGATTTTCTGAAAGGAGAACGACCATGCGAAAGACAATGAGGATCATCGCCGCTGCCGCGCTCATGATCAGCGGCCTGGCTGCCATATCTCCAGCCTATGCCCATAAGCAGAAGCAGCCTTCCATGCAATCCGACATGATGAAGGGTGGCGGGATGGAGGGGATGATGGGCATGATGGAGAAGATGAACAAGATGATGGATCTCTGCAGCAAGATGATGGAAGGCAAGATGGACGGCAAAGACGGGTCCGACATGAAGATGCCGATGGAACCGCCCGCGGCGACCGAGAAGAAGAGCTGAGCTGCGGTCTGGTCCGTTGTCTGATGGTCAACGGACCGGGTCCTTAGTTCGTATCTTGAGGCAATACGATGCTTGCCATTTCACGAAGGGCAGTCCTCTGCCTGATGATGACTTTTCCTTTCGCCGTGCGGGCCTCTTCTCATTCGCTGAAGGAGGTCGAAGAGAATCTCTATGAGAAGGAGAAGTATTATCAGCCAGTCGATGTGGAAGCCCCGAGTTTTGCCTTGCAGGATGCGAATGGCCGCACCCTTAACCTGACGGACTTCAAGGGCAAGGTCGTCGTGCTGCATTTCATCTACACCAACTGCCCGGATGTCTGTCCGCTGCATGCCGAGAAGATCGCGGCGGTCCAGAATATGGTGAACATCACGCCGATGAAGGGGCAAGTGCAGTTTATCACCGTCACCACCGATCCCAAACGCGATGCGGGTCAGGTTCTCCGTGACTATGGCGACAACCATGGTCTCGATCCGGTGAACTGGATGTTCCTGACGGCCGCGGCCGGTGGTCCCGAAGATACGACCCGCCGGCTTGCCAAGGCCTATGGGGTCGAATTCAGGATGGCTGCGGACGGCAGCGAGCAGATGCATGGCGTGGTCACAAGTATCATCGACCAGGACGGGATCCTGCGCGCGCGGTTTCACGGCCTCGACTTCCAGAACGTGAATATGGTGATTTTCATCAACGCGCTGATCAACAAGGTTCAGGTGCCGCATGCGGACCGCAAGCCAGGATTTTGGGAGAGCTTGGGAGCGTGGCTTTGGCCATGACCGCCATCTCGGACATCGGCCTCGTTGCCGCCTTCGTCGCCGGAATGATCTCGTTCCTGACACCTTGCGTGCTCCCTCTGGTGCCAGGCTACATCTCCTATGTCTCCGGTGCCGCGATCCAGGCAGATCGCCCGACTTCCATTCGCCTGGCGACACTCGTGCCGAGCGCCTGTTTCGTTCTCGGATTTTCAACCGTGTTCGTGGCTCTGGGCGCCGGCGCCACCCTCTTGAGCCGCATCCTGCTCTCCTATCGATATGAGACGAACATCGTCGGTGGCATTGTCATCGTCCTGTTCGGCATTGTCGCGACGGGCCTTATTCCCATGCCCTGGCTGCAGCAGGACATCCGTTACCACGGCAACCTGCCGCATAGTCGGTTGTCCGGTGCCTATATGCTCGGGCTCGCCTTTGGCTTTGGCTGGACGCCTTGTATCGGCCCGGTGCTGGGCGCCATCCTCACGGTCAGCGCCGTGTCTGCGACTGCAATGGCGGGCATCGTCCTTCTCACTGCCTATTCGCTGGGGCTCGGTGTTCCTTTCCTGCTCTCCGCCGCGTTTACCGAACATCTGATGCGCCGCATGGGCGTGATGCGCCGAACGGGGCGATATCTGAAGATCGGCGCAGGTGCCGTGATGATCGCCATGGGGGTGGCGATGACGAGTGGCTACATGTCGGCCTTTTCATATTGGCTGCTCGAGAATTTCCCCATTTTCTCAACCATCGGCTGACAAAACGGAGGTTCCACATGTCGCAGATCGAGGGAAGCAGAGCAAAGCTATCGAGGCGGACCATTGTCGCCGGCGCCGGACTGGCAACCGCGCAATTGGTTCTTGGAATGAGTTCAGGCGCTGAGGCGGGCCAATCAACGAACAAGGAATTTCCACTCTACGATGCGGCCACTGTGAGCGTCATTCCGTCTGGAGGATATGACAGCCGGATCGCGCTCAAGGGATGTGTCGTCAAACTGGTGCGCCACGGCGTCATCTCTCGAGATAAGTTTCGTGACCTTCAGAAGTACAACGGTCCCATGCCCGACGAGCTCTCCGGTGTCCTGATGAGCCCGTCCAACAACCCGATCCGTCTGACGAAAGAGAACGCCAATTACTATGTCAACCTGCTCTGGGCGGCCGGCCTTTCCAATCACCTGGAGGCAAATAAGGAGAGTCCCATAGCTGGTCCGGATCTGCCGCGCTTTGCCTCGACCGGGGGATGGAGTTTGGGCAAGGCGCGGGAAGGCAGCGCCTACTTCAACAAATTCCCCATCATCGCCTTGAGCGCGGAGGCAGAAGCACTCGCGGTGCGCGTTGCCAAGGCGACCTATCGACCATGTTGCAATAACTCGACCTTCTTCCAAGATTGCAATCACGGCTCGGCTCTGTTCGCCGTCTTGCAACTGGGGGCCGCGCAGGGTTTGACGGAGGGCCAGCTCTATCGTGAGGCCCTTGCCTTCAATTCATTCTGGTTTCCTGACTATTACATAGCGACCGCGCTCTTCTTCAAAGTCGTGCACCAGACGGACTGGGCCGATGTCGACGCCAGGACGGTGATGGGAAGAGACTTCTCGGCCGGGGGACCTTGGCAACGAAATGTACTTGCCGCGCTTCAGGCTTTTCCAGATCTCATCCCGCCGCCGGCGGCTGGCGCGAATTGCGGGACATAGTATGCAATCCCGGTGGAGCGAAGTTGTGCTGGATCGCATGGGAGTATCGATATGACGCAAGGCCTCGAACGTACTGCCACTTCCACGGGAAAGTTTTCATCCCGCCGCGCCGTAATCGGCTGGCTTGTGGCCTCAGCCGGCTTGTCGATCCTCCCGCGGGCAGGCTTCGCGTCACAAGACGATGTGGCCAGGCGCTTCGAATTCCTCAGCAATAAGGGCAACTCCAGTTGCTCGCGGGCGTTCCTCGATTCCATCCCCTCGATGCCCGATGCCGCTCGCCTCCAAGGCTCGTGCTGCGCGCCAATGGTTCTGCATCGCTACCGCGAACAGGTCGCGGGCCTCGAGGCCTATGCAACCATCGCCGAGATACCGCCCGATCCTTACGATATCGAGGCTGGCCTCGCGAAACGCCTATTAGCGGCCTACGATCTTGATCTCACCCCTGATCAGCAAGAGGCCTATGATCAGGCAATGGTGCTTTCATCCGAGAAGGGGCCGTGCTGCTGCCAGTGCTGGCGATGGCACGTCTATGGCGGCCTCGGACGAAGTCTCATCCGTGACCGTGGTTTCAGTGGTGAGAAGGTCGCCAGGATATGGAACCTCTCTGATGGCTGCGGCGGTGAGGACCATATGCATTGAGCCGGCAAATTGAGAGCCGCTCCTAGGTCAGCTCCAATTCGGCCAGGCTGGTACACGTCGTTGCGTCAAATCACCATCTGGCGGCGTCCGCGGCGCTAGGAACCGCAACCATGTCGGCGCCGCTCGTCGTGGCGGCTGAGCCCGACCATGCGCACAGTGCCGAGCATCGCGGCAGTGGTAATGAGCATCACGACCGTGAGGGAGCGAAGAATCCCTGCTGCACGTCTGCCGCCTGTTCCGGCCCGGGAGTGATGTCGACCTGGGCGTCGTTGTTCGTCAAGCCCGTCTCGATCGCTTGCCACGCCGCGCCGCTTGACCGCCGGATTCCCTTCAAAGTGACGCCCTCCGAGAGGCCTCCGCATAGCATCCGCCGCGCGCACCGTCCCGCTGTGCGCGAGATCGCTATGTTTTTGGAGGCTTTGCCATGTCCGAATTTACAGTACCTGCAAACACTCCGCCTTGCTTGAAGGGGGGAGCACTAAGTGTAGACACGTTTCCTGGATAGTCGGCCAAGACGTCGCTAATGCTGCTGCTGCAAGTTCCGTATTTAAACAGTTGTTACATACCGAAACAGGATAAATCAGGAAAGCCCAACCCGTTAGAGAGGGGCTTTCCCAATGTTTTTACGCGGAGCCGTGTCTTATCACTTTCTGGTAAAGACGTATGGACCGCCGAGTCGGGGCCGAAGCATTCGGACATTTATCATGACGCCGAGGCTGCATTGCGCGACTGCAATAAAAGACTCTCTCTCGGGCGCGAGTCGCCCTTTCATTCTGAGCTGTTCGGCCTGGGAGTCATCGGTATTGGACCTAACACGATCCCGGATCTTGCGGAGTGATTCTTCAAGACTCGGATCGATCATTAGGCCTCTATTCTCGTATCTTCTCATGTGACAAACCTTTCTTTGGTGAGCTATGCGGGCTGGTTGTGACTTGGTGTCTATGGCCCTTATCGAATTCTGACGAATGTTCTCCCTCCACTACCCGGACCCCAGGGGCCCTGACGAAGAGCCGCGGTGCGCGCATTGAACAGTTTGCCCATGCATCGCGGAGGAGCAGGGGGGATAGGCCTCCCTGCTGCCAGCCATTTTAGGGCTTGCACTGTGGCGTCAACCTGATCGTCATTCTCTACATCCGGAAACGAAGTCATTTCGTCGACATACTCAGGGACCCACTCGGCAGATAGGGGTAGTGATACAAGGCCCTGCTTGATATGAGGCTTCACCACCTCAAATCGCTCCTGTTTGCCCTTGCCGCCCGTCGGAACGATCTCGATCTTCGGAGCTGAGCTGCCCATTCTGCGGAGCTCAAGCGCCAGCGCATCGGCCGGACCACCGCTCTCGATGAGAACGATGCCGGCGCGATGTCTGGTAACCATCGAGCGCAGCTTTGCTGCGAGTACATCGTATGGAACGCGGGCGCGCCATTGGTCTGTCAGGCAGAATTTCCCCTCTGCCACCCGCCAGACCTGGATCACGGAGAAACTGCTCAGCAGGTTCTCGCTTTGAGCCCAGTCGACACTGATGAGCGTGCCGCCGAAAAGGGGAGGAAGCTTCTTGTGAGTAGCGAAGTCCTCAGGGAGGATCGGTTCGTCGAGTTCTGTCGGATCCTGTAGATACAGAGTCCGGAAGCCTGGAGTCTTAGTCTTCCTGCGATAGGTCTCAATTTTCTCCAAGGTGAAGGCTTTCCGCCGCAGGATGCTGCCTTTGGGCAAAGTCCAGACCATGTCGCCTAGCTCGAATTTGAGGTTTTCTTCGGCGATGATTGGCAAGCGGAGGTGATCCCATCCGCCTTGGTCGATGAGAGCGCCGGACAGATCGTTCCGGGCTATGCGATGGGCCAAGACCAAAATTTGGCCCTTCTCGGGATCGTCCAAGCGCGATTCTACGGTTGAGTTGAAGGTCTCGATGGTCTTCTCGATTTGCTCGGGGGATGTAGCGTCGGTGATCTTATGCGGATCATCGACGATGATCAGATCGGCCCCTTGGCCTGTGATGGAACCCGTGAAGGAGACGGCAGTCACATGGCCTCCTGCCGTCGTCGTGACCAAGGTGCCGGTGTCCGTGTCGCCGATGCGAGTGCTGGGGAAGAGCTCGCGGTACCAGGTCGATTTCATGATTTTGCGAATATGTCCGGTAATGAGCTTGGCCAGATCCTCTCCGTACGACACGATCATAAGCTTCTTGGAAGGGTCGTGCCCCAGCATCCAGCATGCCAAGGCGATGCCCGCCATGGTCTTGAGATGTCGGGGTGGCATATTCACGATCAGGCGCGTCATCTCGCCGGATGCGACCGCGAGCAAATAGGCGAACAGTATCTTCAGGTAGACGTCGTCGAGAGGTAGCTCCCTGCCGTTGCAAAATCGGATGGCCCTGCAGGCGAAGGCATAGAAATCCCGCCGCAAGAGGCGTGTGATGATCTTTTCTGGGGACATGGGCATTACTCCGGATCCTTCTTGGGATCGCCAGAGAGGTTCTGGGTGCCGCGTGTTCGTTTAGCGACTTCGCGCTCGATATACTCGTCGAGGAGCGCCTGGTCGGAGGCAGACACGGCTTCGCCGGAAGCTTTGTTGTCGTCGATCAGTCGAGCGCGAACAGTGAGCACGGCGAGGGCCGCTCGTGTATCGCCCTTCAGAGCCTTTGCGACCATCGCTTTGATGATCGCGCGCTGCTTCGATATGTGGGATTCCTTGTCGCCTTCGCGTATCCGAATCTTCTGATTGAGTTCTTCGTTGAGCTCGATGGCGAGATTGCGTGCGCCTTTGGGCCGACCCTTCGGGTTGCCGCTTTTGCCCTTCTGGAATTGATGCTGGGCCGGTGGCCTGCCGCGGCCGACTTTGCCATGATCGTCAGCCATGGGGCACCTCCTTCGCCTGCTTCAACTCGCAGGTCTCGTGGAAGGTGGCGCCAGTGACCGCATGAACAGCATCGCGCCCCGTGAGTTTCTCCCAGCGCCTTATGGTCACGTCGACATAGAGAGCGTCGATTTCTACGCCCCGGCAGATGCGGCCCGTTTCCTCGGCCGCTATGAGCGTCGAGCCCGAGCCGAGGAAGGGATCGAGCACAACGTCGCCGCGCTTGGTTACATCACGGATTGCGTCTGAAATCAGCGATACAGGTTTGACCGTCGGATGAGCCTGCAGGAGCTCCTTGCGCCCGGGCGCAAAGGAGTTCATGCCACGGTATGTCCACAAATTCGTTCGGCTGCGACCATGTCGTCCAAGCTCGACATTATTGTAGTGTGGGGCTGTGCCGACTTTGAACAGGGCAATCAGCTCGTGTTGCGAACGGTACAGCGAGCCCATCCCGCCATTGTCCTTGCCCCAAACGATCAAGTTAAGGAGCTGCAGCTTGTTGAGGCGGCCAGCCTCAAGCAGATGCCATATGTGACGCCAATCCATGAACCAATACAGAAGGGCGCCGTCAAGGACGTGGCGCTGCGTATTTGCAATTGCAGATTGCAGGAATGATATAAACTGTTCGTCGCTCATCTCTCCAGAGGCCTGCGCGAACTCGCGATGCCTTGCCTCGCCGAGGCCGGAAACAAAGCCGTCAATGCGAACGTTGTACGGGGGGTCCGAAAACACCATCCGTGCTGCCTGACCGTCCATGACGGCGTCGAGGTCTGCGCTCGACAGTGCGTCTCCGCAAAGCAGACGATGATTCCCCAATGCCCAGATATCACCCGTCTGCGTGACGGCCGTATCGGCGAGCTCGGGTAGCTCATCTCCATCGTCGGCCAGATTCGCCGCGGGGATGTCAAGCTCAAGGATGGCATCGATCTCGGCGATGTCGAAGGCCGTGAGGTCCATCTCGAAGCTCAACGAAATGAGCTCCTCAAGTTCGACTTTGAGGCTCTCGCTATTCCAGCGCGAGTCTTGCGGCAGCCGGTTGAGGCCGAGCCTCAGGGCGCGGATTTCCGCATCTGATTTGCCGTCGATACGAATAGCGGCAATCATCTTCGCTCCCGAGTCCTTGAGAGCTTTCCACACGAGGTGGCCGTCGATAATCGTATTGTTTTTGTCGATGAGGATCGGAACGACCTGACCAAATCGGTCGAGGAGCCGCCTCATCTTCTCAAGCTGAAAACGGCTGTGCTCGCGTAAGCGACGCGAGTTTGGATTTATTTCATTTATCGAGATTGATAGCGTTTGTAACGCATTCGAGTACATGCACCTCTCCTAAGCATTGGGTTCGACCAACGTTGTGTGGTGCTGCTCTGAACTAAGCTTAAGAGGTGCGATGCACCGGATGAGACTATCACGTATAATGGGCAGCCGAGCAGCTGAGCTGCTCAATACTTAGAGAACTGAGGAAATGATTTCAAGTAGGGCTAAATACTCACCCATTCGAAGTATTCGTTTCCCTGTTTATTCGGCTTTTCTTCCCTGTTTTATTTGAGCGGTGTGGCGCGCTAACGTATTGAGAAATCGTCCTATTTTCCTCGTCCTGTTCCCGTTTTCGGGCTGAGTTTCTTGCGTTTCCCTGTATTTTTCCCTGTTAGCAGTGAAAGAATGTCAGAGACGAGTTCGTATCTGACTGCCTGCACCGCCATAAATATTTGATTTAATTAGGTATTATTGCTCGCAGCAGCCATGAGGCTCCCGCGGGCGCGCCCGGCACAGGCAGGACGAGCTGATCGGCACATCCGCCTTGGCTAGGGCGGCCGCGAGCGCTGCCTGAAGCGCGGGAAGCTCTGCGGTCTCGCCGCGTGCTTGCAGGCATTCGACCAGGCCATGCAGCGCCCAGACATTGTTCGGATGCCGGGTGCAGCGCTGGACCTTGCCGGAGAGGCCCAGATCGTCGCGATAGACCGCCTCGGCCTCTTCGTGATGGCCCTGGTCGAGAAGCAGCGCCGCCAGAGCGTGGCGCGGCGGGTGCATCCAGGCCCAGGGCTCGGTGTAGGACAGATCGTCGTCGAGCTCGACCGCTTGGCGCAAATGACCGTAGGCCTCGTCGTGCCGTCCCTGATGGTAAGCGAGCTCGCCGTCCAGCAGGGCCGCACCGACCGCGAGCGAGGCGCGGGTCGGATTGCTCAGAAAACGCCGCTCTGGTGGAACGAGCGCGAGACGCCGGCGGAAACGCTCGCGTTCCTGTTCCGCCTTCGCAAAATTCTGCAGCGTCGCGAAGGCGACGCCCTTTGCATAATGCTGCAGGGCCGATGTCAGCACATAGAGATCGGCTTCTTCTGTCATCGGCTCGTCGATGATGTCCTGCCAGCGGCCGAAGCGGACCAGCACATGCGATTTCATGGCGTGGTAGCCTTCCACCGTCTGGGTGAATTTCGGCCGGTCGGCCAAGCTCACCACATCGCGCGTCACCAGGCTGCGCACCTTGTCCGCGGCCCACAATGCGGGCTTGTACTGGCCCAGGAACATGCAGGTGAACATCATCAGATGCAGATCGTGGCAGCAGCCGAGCAGATAATAAGTGGGCTCGTCCGCCTCCGCATAAGCGAGATATTTGTCATTGGCGCTGACCGCTTTCGCGCTGGCGAGCTTCGCTTTCTCATACTCGCCGCACAGGACATAGATATGTCCCGGCATGTGATTCATGTGCCCGGCGTCAGGACACATTTCACCAAGCCTGTCCGCCGAGCGCAGCGCGCGCTCCGGCATGGCGGACATTTCCAGCAAGTGAATATGGAGATGCAGGATCGCCGGATGCGGGGTGAGACCCGCCGCGTCGGTGTGCCTGATGGAGCGTTCGCAAATATCGAGAGCCTCGATCGCATCGGAGTCCGGTGCCGGCGCGCCTGTCCTGAGGTCCCACAGCTTCCGAACGGTGCGTATCATCAGCGCCTCGACGAACAGCGCCATGACGTCATGGTCGTCGGGAAAGTCGTGATAGACCCGCCGCATCTCGGCGGCATAGGCGTCGTCCCATTGCTTGAATTCCGCCACCGTCACCCGGCGTGGTTCCTGAAAACGCTTGCCGAGCGCCTCGATCAGTCGCCGCTCGACCGCGCTGGCGGTGCCCGCCTTGGCGCGCGCGAGCCGGACATGCTCGAAGCAGAGTCTCGTCGTCCGCTCCGCCTCGGCCTCGCCGAGCTCCTTCCAGGTGAGATTGTAGAAAGGCCCGGCGGCATAGGCGATGCCCCAATGGACGAAGGCGCAGTCCGGATCCGTCGCGAGCGCCTTCTCGAAGCACTTAATGCCCTCGTCGTGATTGAAGCCGTAGCACCAGTTGAGGCCGATATCGAACCAGCGCTGCGTCTCTGCCGAGCGGGTGGAGATGCGACGCCGATAGCTGCCGAGATTGAAACGGTCCATATCGTCCTTCGCCAGTGTTCCAAGCCGGAGCCAGCCTATCATCATTGCCGGCCGGTGTTGGATACCCTTGACCGCGGACTAGCTGTCAGCGCATACGGGCCGAGGGAGTATCCCATGCGTAACGCCGTTCTTCTCGATTTCATCCGCACGCCGATCGGCCGTTTTGCCGGTGCCTTGGCGCCGGTCCGAACCGATGATCTCGCCGCTCATGTCCTCAAGGCCCTATTGGCGCGCCATCCCGCGCTCGATCCGGCGTTGATCGAGGAAGTCGTGCTCGGCTGCGCCAACCAGGCGGGCGAAGATAACCGCAATGTCGCGCGCATGGCGCTGCTGCTCGCGGGACTCCCGGTGTCGGTGCCGGGCAACACGATCAACCGGCTCTGCGCCTCCGGGCTCGATGCCGTCGGCAGCGCCGCGAGAGCCGTCGCCGCAGGTGAGATCTCGCTTGCCATCGCCGGCGGCGTCGAATCGATGTCGCGGGCGCCTTTCGTCCTGCCGAAAGCCGAGGCGCCCTATCAGCGGCAGACCTCGATCGAGGACACGACGATCGGCTGGCGCCTCATCAATCCGCTGATGAAGCAACAATATGGCATCGACTCGATGCCCGAGACGGCCGAGAATGTCGCCGCCGAGCATCAGGTGGCGCGTGCCGACCAGGACGCCTTCGCGCTCCGAAGCCAGGAACGTCATGCCCGCGCCCAGGCGGCCCAATGGTTCGACGGCGAGATCGCGCCGGTCGAGATCAGGGGGCGAAAAAGCGTCACCCAGGTGATGGCGGACGAGCATGCGCGGCCCGATACGACGCTCGACGCCCTTGCCAGGCTGAAGCCGATCGTGCGCGCCGACGGCACGGTGACGGCCGGCAACGCCTCGGGCGTCAATGACGGCGCGGCGGCGCTGCTCGTCGCGTCGGAAGCCATGGCGGAGAAGCTCGGCGTCGAGCCGCTGGCGCGGATCATCGGCATGGCCTCGGCCGGCGTCGCGCCGCGGGTGATGGGCATCGGCCCGGTGCCGGCGGTGGCGAAGCTCTGCGAGCGCGTGGGCCGCAGAATCTCCGATTTCGACGTCATCGAGCTCAACGAGGCCTTCGCCGCCCAGGCGCTCGCCTGCACGCGCCAGTTTGGTCTCGCCGATGATGCCGAGCATGTGAATCCGCATGGCGGCGCCATTGCGCTCGGCCATCCGCTCGGCATGTCGGGCGCGCGCATCGCCGGGACGGCGGCGCGGACGCTCAAAGCGCGTGGCGGGCGCTATGCGCTCGCGACCATGTGCGTCGGTGTCGGCCAGGGCGTCGCGATGGCGCTGGAGAAGGTCGACTGAGCCGGACGGAGACCCGAGGATGCAGAGTTTCATCTATGAGCCGCTTCCCGGCCGCGTCGTCTTCGGGGCCGGCGCGCTCGACCAGCTCGCCGCCGAAATGGAGCGGCTTCGCCTCGCCAAGGTTTTGCTCCTGTCGACGCCGCATCATCGCCAAATGAGCGAGGATATCGCCGCGGCGCTCGGCCGGCGCTGCGCCGGCGTTTATGACCAGGTGGCGATGCATGTTCCCCTGGAAGCGGCGCAGGCGGCGCGCGCGGAGGCGGTGAAACGAGGGGCGCAAGGCTGTGTGGCGCTTGGCGGCGGATCGACCGTCGGCCTCGGCAAGGCGATCGCGCTCGCTTACGATCTGCCGATCATCGCGGTGCCGACGACCTATGCCGGCTCCGAGATGACGCCGATCTGGGGCATTACCGAGAACGGAATAAAGAAGACCGGACGCGATGCGAAGGTGCTGCCGCGCACGGTGATCTATGATCCGCGTCTGACGCTTTCGCTGCCAGCGCGGCTCTCGGCCGTGAGCGGCATGAACGCCATGGCCCACGCCGTCGAAGGGCTCTATGCGCAGGACGCCAATCCGATCGTGTCGCTGATGGCCGAAGAAGGGATCAGAGCGCTCGCCGCGGCGCTGCCGCTCATCCATGCCGATCCGCAGGATCTCTCGGCGCGCTCGGATGCGCTTTATGGCGCATTTCTGTGCGGCGCGACGCTCGGCGCCGTCGGCATGGCGCTGCATCATAAGATCTGCCACGCGCTCGGCGGCGCCTTCAACCTGCCGCATGCCGAGATGCATACGATCATCCTGCCGCACGCGGCCGCTTATAACCGCGCCGCCGCGCCGGGCGCCATGGCAAAGGCCGCGCGCGCTCTGAGGGCGGACGACGCGCCAGGCGCGCTCTATGACCTGGCCAGGCGACTCGACGCGCCGCTGGCGCTCAAGGATCTGGGCCTTGCGCGAGGCGATCTCGGCCGCGCCGCCGACCTCATCGTCGAGCGGCCCTACTGGAATCCGGCGCCGGTGGACCGGACGAAGATCCGCAACCTGCTCGAGCGCGCCTGGTCGGGACTGCCGCCGGAATAGCCGCACGGCACGGCGCGCAAGATCAGACAAAGCATCCTCCAATCGGACAAGACTTGTCGGCTCCCCTTCCGCACTTTGCCGCGCATGGTGGCCACCTTTTGCGGCAGGAGGGCGTGCATGAAGGTCTATCTGGTATCCCTGAGCGCGAGCCTTCTCGTCGGCATCATCTATAGCGTCATCAATGTCCGCTCGCCGGCGCCGCCGGTCGTGGCGCTTCTAGGGCTCCTGGGCATGCTGGTCGGCGAGCAGCTGCCGCCGCTGGTGCGAAGTCTCCTGTCCAAGGAACCGGCCCTACAATCCTGGCATCACCAGGTCAAGCCGCATGTCTTCGGCCATTTGCCGCGCGGCACCAGGCCGGCGGTGGTTGAGCCGTCAGATAAGGAGAATGTGTGATGTCGACGCGTCGCGCCGTTCTTGGCGGCCTCGCTCTGCCCGGCTTCGCCCTGGCGGCTTTCGCGCAAGACCAGTCCCAGCAATCCGGAGAAAAGCCCATGACGGCGGATGTCATCCTGCATAGCGGTCTCGTCACCACGCTCGACCGGACGAAGCCCGCGGCGAGCGCGATCGCGATCAAGGACGGCGCGTTTCTCGCGGTCGGTGGTGAAGCGGAAGTGATGGCCCATGCCGGTCCCAAGACGAAGATCGTCGACCTCAAAGGACGCCGGGTTCTTCCCGGGCTGTTCGACAATCACCTCCACATCATCCGGGGCGGCCTGAACTTCAACATGGAGCTGCGCTGGGACGGTGTCCGCTCGCTGGCAGATGCCATGGGCATGCTCAAGCGCCAGGTCGCGGTGACGCCGCCGCCGCAATGGGTGCGCGTGGTCGGCGGCTTCACCGAACATCAATTCGCCGAGAGGCGGCTGCCGACGATCGAGGAGATCAATGCGGTGGCGCCCGACACGCCCGTCTTCCTCCTGCATCTCTATGACCGCGCGCTGCTCAATGCTGCGGCGCTCAGGTCCGTGGGCTATACGAGGGAGACGCCCAACCCACCCGGCGGCGAGATCACCCGCGACGCCAATGGCAATCCGACCGGGCTGCTGCTCGCCAGGCCGAATGCCGGCATTCTTTATTCCACGCTCGCCAAGGGGCCGAAGCTGCCCTTCGACTACCAGGTCAATTCGACCCGTCACTTCATGCGCGAGCTCAACCGGCTGGGCGTGACCGGCGCCATTGACGCGGGCGGCGGCTTCCAGAACTATCCCGACGACTATGCCGTCATCCAGAAGCTGGCGGACGAGAAGCTCCTTACGATCCGTCTCGCCTATAATCTGTTCACCCAGAAGCCGAAGCAGGAGAAGGAAGACTTCCTCAATTGGACCAGAACCTCGAAATACAGGCAGGGCGACGATTACTTCCGCCACAACGGGGCGGGCGAAATGCTCGTCTTCTCGGCCGCCGATTTCGAGGACTTCCGCGAGCCGCGCCCCGACATGCCGCCCGAGATGGAGGGCGATCTCGAAGCGGTGGTGCGGATCCTCGCCGAGAACCGCTGGCCGTGGCGGCTGCATGCGACCTATGACGAGACGATCTCCCGCGCCCTCGATGTCTTCGAGAAGGTCGACCAGGACATCCCCCTCAAGGGCCTCAACTGGTTCTTCGATCACGCCGAGACGATCTCGGAGCGCTCGATCGACCGCATAGCCGCGCTGGGCGGCGGCGTCGCCGTGCAGCACCGCATGGCCTATCAGGGCGAATATTTCGTCGAGCGCTATGGCCTTGGCGCCGCCGAGGCGACACCGCCGGTGAAGCGTCTGCTGGACAAAGGCGTGAAGACGTCGGCCGGCACAGACGCCACCCGCGTCGCCTCCTACAATCCCTGGGTCTCGCTCTCCTGGCTCATCACCGGGCGCACCGTCGGCGGCTTGCGCCTCACCCCGCAGCGCAACTGCCTCGACCGCGAGACGGCGCTGCGGATGTGGACCGAGAAGGTCACCTGGTTCTCCAACGAGGAGGGGAAGAAAGGCCAGATTGCGGTCGGCCAGCTGGCCGATCTGATCGTGCCGGATCGGGACTTCTTCTCCTGCCCGGAAGACGAGATCTCGTTCATCACCGCGGATCTGACGGTGGTCGGCGGCAGGATCGTCTATGGCGCGGGCGACTTCGCCAGCTTCGATGAGAGCGTGCCGCCGCCCGCCATGCCCGACTGGTCGCCGGTCAGGACGTTCAAAGGCTATGCCGCCTGGGGCGAGCCGGACGGGGCGGGCAAGAACTCGCTGCGGCGGGCCGCCGTGACCCATTGCGGCTGCGCCGGCTCCTGCACCATCCATGGCCATGACCATGCCGGCGCCTGGTCGAGCAATCTGCCGGTCTCCGACTTGCGCGACTTCTGGGGCGCGCTCGGCTGCGCCTGCTGGGCGGTGTGATATGGCGATAACCGGCATCGCGACCAGGACCGCGCAGCGGGTTCCGGCATTACGCTGGTTGGCGCTGCTGCTGCTCTGCGCCGCCTATATCCAAGGGCCGGTGACGAAGATCCTCGATTTCGACGGCGCTATCGCCGAGATGACGCATTTCGGTCTCGCGCCGGCGCCTGCTTTCGCCGTCCTGGTGATCGTCTTCGAGCTCACGGCGAGCGCGCTGATCCTGATCGGCCGCTGGCGCTGGCTCGCGGCGGTCGGTCTTGCCGGCTTCACGCTGATCGCGACGTTCATCGCGCTGCGTTTCTGGGAGATGCCGGCCGGGCAAGAGCGTATGATGGCGACGAATTCGTTCTTCGAGCACCTCGGCCTGATCGGCGGTTTCCTTCTGGTCGCGCTTGATGATCTCACAAGGCCCCGAGGAGCGCGGATGTGAGCCCACTTTCCCCACAGCCGGCGGCTTCCGGTTTCGCGCCGCTTCGCCAGAAGATTTTCGCCGTCCTCTGGCTGGCGACGATCATCGGCAATATCGGCAGTTTCATGCGCGACGTCGCCAGTGCCTGGCTCGTCACGGACCTGTCGGGCGCCCCGGCCGCCGTGGCCCTGGTGCAGGCGGCGGCGACACTGCCCATCTTCCTGCTGGCGATCCCCGCCGGCGTCCTTTCCGATATCCTCGACCGCCGGAAATTCCTGATCGCCATCCAGCTCATGCTCGGGACGGTCAGCCTGTCGCTGATGGCGCTGTCATTGAGCGGCCTGCAGAGCATCAGTTCCCTGGTCGCTCTGACCTTTCTCGGCGGCATCGGCGCGGCGCTCATGGCGCCGACCTGGCAGGCGATCGTCCCGGAGCTCGTCAGCAGAAGCGATCTCAGGAGCGCCGTCGCGCTGAACTCGCTCGGCATCAATATCGCACGCGCAATCGGCCCCGCTCTGGGCGGCCTGATCCTCGCGGCCTTCGGCGCCGGCGTCATCTATGGCGCCGATGTGGCGAGCTACATCATCGTCATCGGCGCGCTGCTCTGGTGGCGGCGGGCGCCCGACGCCGATGACGCGCTGAGCGAGCGCTTCGGCGGCGCCTTCCGCGCCGGGCTGCGCTTCGCGAAAGCCAGCCCCGAGCTGCATGTCGTGCTGCTGCGCGCAGCGGTCTTCTTCGCCTGCGCCAGCGCCGTCTGGGCGCTGTTGCCGCTCGTCGCCCGCAATCTGCTCGGCGGCGGCGCCGGTTTCTACGGCGTGCTGCTCGGCGCGGTCGGCGCCGGCGCGATATTGGGCGCGGTCGTGCTGCCGCACCTGCGGGCTGCATTGTCCGCCGACAAGCTGTTGCTCCTGTCGGCCATTCTCACCGCGGCGGTCATGGCCGCGCTCACTTTCGCCATGCCGCAATGGCTTGCGATGGCGGTGCTGTTGCTGCTCGGCGTGGCCTGGATCGTCGCGCTGACGACGCTCAACGGCGTTGCGCAGTCGATCCTGCCGAACTGGGTGCGCGGGCGGGCGCTCGCCGTCTATCTGACCGTCTTCAACGGCGCGATGACGGCCGGCAGTCTCGGATGGGGCGCGGTCGCGGAGGCGGCAGGTATCCGCGGCACGCTGCTGATCGGCGCCGCGGTTCTGTTCGTCGCGGGCCTCATCATGCATCTCGTCAAGTTGCCGGTGGGCGAGGCCGATCTTTCGCCCTCCGATCACTGGCCCGAACCGCTCGTCGCGGCCCCTCTCGAGAACGACCGTGGTCCGGTCGTGATCCTCATCGAGTACCGCGTTCCGAATGCGCAACGGAACTCGTTCCTGCAGGCGATCCACGCGCTCTCCGTCTCGCGGCGGCGGGACGGAGCCTATGGCTGGGGCATCACCGAGGACACGGCCGAGCCCGAGAAGCTGGTCGAATGGTTCATCGTTTCGTCCTGGGCCGAGCATCTGCGCCAGCATCACCGGGTATCAAAGGCCGATGCCGATCTGCAGAGCGAGGTCGCGCGTTTCCACGCCGGACCCGACGGTCCGGTCGTCAGGCACTTAATCCATCTCGACAGACCGCCGCCACAGCGCAGATCACCGATCCGTGAAGCCGATATGCAAGCTTGAAACAATGCACCCGCCGATAGTGCCGCCTGACCAAATCATCGTCACCTGGAGAACATCATGTCCAAATATCTGGAAGTCCTAACGCCCGAGAACAGCCAGCTCATCTTCATCGACCAGCAGCCGCAGATGGCGTTCGGCGTGCAGTCGATCGACCGGCAAGTGCTGAAGAACAATGTCGTCGGCCTGGCCAAGGCCGCGAAGGTGTTCAAGGTCCCGACCACCATCACCACGGTCGAGACGGAGAACTTCTCGGGCCATACCTATCCGGAGCTGCTCGCCGTATTCCCCGAAAATAAGATTCTCGAGCGCACCTCGATGAATTCCTGGGACGACCAGAATGTCCGCGACGCCCTGGCCGCGAATAAACGCAACAAGGTCGTCGTCGCCGGCCTGTGGACCGAAGTCTGCAACACGACCTTCGCGCTCTGCGCCATGCGCGAAGGCGGCTATGAGATCTACATGGTCGCCGATGCGTCCGGCGGCACATCCAGCGATGCGCATAAATATGCCATGGACCGTATGGTCCAGGCCGGCGCGGTGCCGGTGACCTGGCAGCAGGTGCTGCTGGAATGGCAGCGCGACTGGGCGCGCCGGGACACTTACGACGCGGTGATCGCGATCGTGAAGGAGCATTCGGGCGCCTATGGCATGGGTGTCGATTATGCTTATACCATGGTGCACAAGGCGCCTGAGCGCGTCACCCATGGTCAGCGTATCGGGCCCAACCCCGCCAAGGTCGCGTGATGTGATCCCGCGAGGGATCCATCATCTCACGACCGTCGCCGGCGATGCTCTCCGCGTCGCCCATTTCTATTCCGGCGTCCTGGGGCTCAATCGGGTCAAGAAGACCGTCTGTTATGATGATCCGGGGAGCTATCACATCTATTTCGGCTACGGGACCGGCAGTCCGGGCACCGTCATCAGCACACTCGCCTGGCGCTGCGTGCCGCATGGGGTTACGGGCGTCGGCGAGGTCGTGCAGACGGCCTTGCGCATTCCACCGGGATCATTGGAACTGTGGGCTGAACATCTGAACGAAACCGAGGTCGTCTTCAGCCGCCAGTCCTCACCCTTCGGAGAGCCGATGATATGCTTTACGGATCCCGAGGGGACGGCTCTCGCTTTGGTGGAGGCGAAGCACGGCACAAGCTCCAGCGTCGGCCGGTCGATATGTGGACTGCATGATCTCATCCTCAATATGCGGGGGGCGGATGCCACCATCGATATCGTGCAGGATGTCCTGGGCTTCGAACGCTTCTCCAGCGCGGACGGTGTTATGCGCTTCATCGCCCATGACGGGCCGGGCGGGCTCATCACCTTGCGGGTGATCGGTCCCTCCTCGCGCGGGCGATTAGGCGGCGGCACGATCCGTCACGTCGCATTCCGCGCCGCCGATATCGATGACCGCTCGGCCATGGTCGAGAAGCTCCGCTCGACCTACGGCCTGACGGTCAGCGATCCTATCGAGCGGACCTATCTGAACGCGGTCTGCTTCCGGGCGCCGTGCGGGGTGCTTTTCGAGATCGCGACCGACGGCCCCGGCTTCGCAGTCGACGAGCCACCGGGGAAGCTCGGCGAAAGCCTTCAGCTGCCGGCCATTCTTGAACAGCGGCGCCTCGAGCTGCAGACGATCCTGCCGCCTCTCCATTGAGCGGCATATGGATCGTTGCCGGATTTCCGCCGGTGTCACCTATCCTTCCAACCGCGCCCGGCGCCATGCCCCTGGACTGACACCGACGGTCCGCGAGAACACCCGCGTGAAATAGCTCTGATCGCCGAATCCGCAGATCAGCGCGATGTCGACCAGCGCAAGCTCGGTGCACAGCATCAGGCGCTTGGCCTCATCGATGCGCAATTGCGATAGATAATCATGGGGAGCGACGCCGACGCTGCGCCGGAAGGCGCGTGCGAAATGGCTGGGCGTCAGCCGGCATTCGGCGGCGATGCAGGCGATCGTCAGATGGCTGGCGAGCCGCGATTGCATGATCTCCTTGGCGCGGCGTTCCTGCCAGGGCGCCAGACCGCCACTGCCCGCCGCGTCGCGCACGCGCAGGCCGCCATAGGTCTGGGCGAAATGCGCGATCAGGCTGAGTCCGATCTGATCGAGGAAAAGCTGGTTCGCCGTCCGATCTTGTTCCACCGCGCTCAGGAGGACGCTCGACAGTGTCGACAGGAAGGGATCGCGCTGCTCCCTGCACCATTTGAGCGTCGCGACCGGTTTGGCGCCGTGCTCATGCGCGAATTCATCCAGCGCCCGTTGCGGCACATAATACTGGATGACGTCCAAAGGGCCCCTGAACTCGTATTGCGGCGCGTCGCGCAGATCGACAACGCTGACCGTCCCGGCGCCATAGGATCCCGAATATTGCCGCTGTCCCGCGAGCCAGCAGGAATGACTGTCGAGATCGCCGAGCTGATGCAGGATGCTATAGGCCGGTTCGCACGGGATCGGCTGGCTGCGCTGCTGGGCAAAGCGGGCGCAGGTGAGCCGTGTTATGGCAAGCGCCAGTTCTCCATTGCGCCTCAGACGCCACAGGCAATCGCCTTCCATGCCGAGATGCCGGCTGAAACGGCTGCCATAAAAACCCTCGGACATATCAATCGGCTGTTCTGTCATCGAGTGCCCCAACCCAATCGGATCTAGTCTAGCTCATCGCCGCCGCATCGAGCGTCGCGCCGGCCAGCCAGTTCCGGGCGAGCGCGATGTCGGCCTGCGAAAGTTGATGACCGGCGGGAAGAGTCTGATGATCGACCTTTGCGCCCGCTTTCGACAGCATGGCCGACAATCGCTTCGCATTGTCTGCGGGAACGATCGGGTCGTGCCCGCCGGACAGGATCAGGACCGGCTTTCCGCCGAGATCCGCTTCGGGCGGATCGCTCAGCGGAACCATGGCGCGCAGCAATATGGCACCGGCCAATGTCCGAGGCTCGCTCAGCAGAAGCGCCGCGGCGATATTGGCGCCATTGGAGTATCCGACCGCGATGGGCGCGCCGATGCGGTAGCGATCCCGCGCATAGGCGACGAATTCGCCGAGCTCCCCGGCGCGGTAACGGACGTCTTCCTCGTCGAATCTGCCTTCGGCGAAACGACGGAAGAAACGCGGCATGCCGCTTTCGAGGACGCGGCCGCGCGGCGACAGGAGCGCCGAGCCCGGCGCGACCATCGCGCCGAGCTGGAGCAGGTCGTTCTCGTCACCGCCGGTGCCGTGAAGCATGAGCAAGGGCGGCGCGCCCGCCTGCGTGCCGGGTACGAAGCGGTACTGGAAAGGCGACTTCGCGGTCATGATCAGGCTCCCTGAAGCTCGGGCAGCACGCTTTCGATCTCGCTACGATGCGGCTCGAGGAAACGCGGCAGTTTCAAATCGCGGCCGAGCGTCGCGACGGGCTCGTCCACCGCAAAACCCGGAATATCGGTGGCGATCTCGAACAGGACACCGCCGGGCTCGCGGAAATAGACCGAGCGGAAATAGTTGCGGTCCTTCTGCTCGGTGGCATGGAGGCCGTGATTTCCGACGAGCTTTTCGGCCATCAAGGCCTGCTCGGCGTCGTCCTTGGCGCGGAAGGCGATGTGATGCACCGAGCCACGGCCCTGGCCGCCACGCGCCAAGCCTTTCACCTCGCGGAGGTTTACCAAACCGCCTTCCTTCTCGCCCGCCGCCGCGAAGCGGATCAGCGAGCCTTCGCGCGCAATCTCGCGCAGGCCGAATATGTCGGTGAGGACCTTGGCGGTCTTGGTCGCGTCGGCGAGCAGAAGCGTCACGCCATGGAAGCCGCGGATTGCGTGCTCGGCCGGAATGTCGCCATTGCTCCAGGCGGACTCGCCGTCCGCGCCGGCCACGCCGACGAGCGCCAGCGCCATGCCATCCGGATCGATAAAGGTCAGAACCGGCTCGCCGAAGCGCTTCTCCGGCGTCTCGAATTTGATGCCCTTGTCCTGAAGGCGCTGCGCCCAATAGCTCAATGAGCCCTGCGGCACCCGGAAAGCCGTCTCCTCGGTTTCGCCGACACCGCGGCGTCCGGCCGGTGCTCCTTCCCAGGGGAAGAAGGTCAGAATGGTGCCGGGGCGGCCGGTCTCGTCTCCATAATAGAAATGATAGGTGCCCGGATCGTCGAAATTGACGGTCTTCTTGACGAAACGTAGTCCCAGATCGCGGGTGTAGAACGCGAAGTTCCTCAGCGGATTGCCTGCAATGGCGGTGACGTGATGAATGCCCGACATCTCTTTATCTCCTCCGATTCCAAATGAAGGCCCTTGCTTCGCCGGGAAATATTGGGCAGCTTTCATTTGAGGACAATCGGTGCGTTTGTGCATGGTCTGTCTATGATTTGGAGACAATCGTATTTTCCATGGATAAGGTGGCGAGCCTCAGGGCTTTCGTGAAGGTGGTGGAAAACGGCAGTTTCGCCGAGGCCGGCCGGCAATTACGGCTGTCGAGGTCGGCGGTCAGCAAATACATCGCCGAGCTGGAAGAGAGTCTTGGCGTCCAGCTCCTGAACCGTACGACAAGGCATGCGAGCCCGACCGAGAACGGCCAGCTCTATTTCGAGCGGGCGCTCGTGATCCTGTCGGAGATCGATGCCGCCGATCAGGCCGTCGCGAGCCGGCAGGCCACGCCGCGCGGACTCCTGCGCATCAATGCACCGATGTCCTTCGGCACGCTCAAGCTTGGCCCGGCGCTCGGCGACTTCATGATCAGATATCCGGAGATACAGCTCCAGCTGGTGCTCAGCGATGATCTGGTCGACCCGGTGGAGGGCGGCTTCGATGTCACGCTGCGCATCGCCGAACTCGAATCCTCGAGCCTCATCGCCCGCAAGATCACGCCGATGGCACGTCTCATCTGCGCGTCCCCCGAATATCTCGAGCAGCATGGCGCGCCCGCCCATCCGGACGACCTGCGCAAGCATCATACGCTGACCTATGGGTTTCTGCTGACGGGCAATCAGTGGAAACTGACGGGCGAGGACGGCGTCCATTGGATCCAGCCCGCCTGGTCGCTCTGCGTCAACAATGCCGAGGTGCTGCGCGACGTCGCCGCGAAGGGAAGGGGCATCGCGCTGATTCCGAAATTCATCGCCGAAGAGGCCCTGAAGAGCGGACAGCTGCGGACGATCCTTGATGCGTTCCAGGCACCGCCGCTCACGCTCTACGCGGTCTATCCGTCGACCCGGCATCTGTCGATCAAGGTTCGCCTGTTCATCGATTTTCTCGTCGAGCGCTTCGGGCGCGAAAGCGAAGGTTGAGTGCAAGCGCAGATTTGGGAGGACCATTGCATGCCGATCAGGATCGCTAACACTGAGATCGCCCCGTTGCGGGCCGAGGACCGGGCCGCCTGGGCCGGCATTCCCGTCACCATCGCCTCCGATGTGACGGCCGGCCGCGCGATCGTCGATCCGCAGATCCGGTCGCTGCGCTCCTTCGCGCCAGGCAAACGCCTCGTCGGGCGCGCGGTCACGGCCTGGTGCGAGCGCGCCGATTTCGGCGCCATGCTGCATGCCATGGATCGCGCCGGCGCCGGCGACATCGTCGCCGTCGATGCCGGCGGCTGCCTGCAGACCGCCTATGCGGGAGAAATCCTGTGCGGCTTCGCCCGCCGGAAGGGGATTGCCGGTCTCATCGTCGATGGCGCGGTGCGCGACATCGATACGCTCGCCGGCTGGGAAGACTTCGCGGTGTTCGCGCGCGGGCACACGCCGAAAGGTCCCTTGGCGAAGGAGCGCGGGACGGTGAACGGGCCGATCGTGCTGGGCGGCGTGGCGGTGGCGCCGGGCGATATCATTCTCGGCGACAATGATGGCCTCGCGGTCATCCCGGCGGGTGACGCCGCATCTTTGCTCACGGCGGCGCAGGAGCGTGTCCGCCTGGAAGAGCAATGGGTGGCGCGGCTTGCTTCGGGCGGCACGCTGGTCGCCACCTTCTCGGTGCCGGAAGCGATCTGAGATCGTCATTGACGCTGCGGAATATTGATGTCTATTGTGACCTGCTCCGCTTGGGAAGGTGGAGCTTTCGAGGGCAGATGATCTCGTAACCAGATGCGCCGGTTATCCGGTCGCGCGGGAGCAACGCTCGTGACCAAGATCATATGCCGACCGAAGGTGCTGACGCTGGCTCAGCATGAGACCTTTCTGCGCCGCAGCGTCGAGATCAACCCGGCCAACGAAGAAGAGCGGCGCATGGTCGAGCGGACGCCGACCGGACGGCGCGGCGGACCGCGGCGCCTCACTCTCATCGTCGGGCGCAAATGGCCGAAATCCGGCGTCCGGCTCAGCGTGCAATTCCTCGACACGCCGCCGCGCGATCTGCGCGAGCGCATCCTTCTCCACATGAATGCCTGGGCGAAGACGGCCAATATCCGCTTCGACGAGACCAAAGGCATCGGCCAGGTGCGCATCTCGCGGCTCGACTCGCCGGAGGACATGGCGGGCTACTGGTCCTATGTCGGCACCGAGATTCTTGGAATCGAGGAAGACCAGCCGACCTTCAATCTCGACGGCTTCACGATGAAGACGCCGGAATCGGAGTTCAAGCGCGTGGTGCGCCATGAGGCGGGCCACACGCTCGGCTTCGATCACGAGCATATGCGGGCGGAGCTCATCAAGAAGATCGATCGCCGCAAGGCCTTTGCCTTCTTCGATCAAGACCAGGGCTGGGACGAGAAGGAAACCATCGAGCAGGTTCTGACGCCCCTGTCCAAATCCTCGATCATGGGGACGCGGGAGGCCGATCCGCTGTCGATCATGTGTTACGAGATTCCGGGCGCCATCACCAAGGACGGCAAGCCCATCCTGGGCGGCCGCGACATCAATCCGCGCGACTACGAGTTCGCCGCCAGGATCTATCCGAAGCCGGCGCGGCGCGACCTGCCGGCGCCTGAGCCGGAGACGCCGGCCATCGTGGCGCGCCCGCTGCGCTCTCCCGGCGCGGGCGACACCTTCCATATCGTCGTCTTCGATCGCTTCACACCCGATGCGCCGGGGACCGGCACTGAAAAAGGGCCGGTGAAAGCCGTCCGCGTCTATGCAAGCTATGCCGGCGCCAGGGTGACCGTCGCGATGCGGGTGCGCGCCGACAAGGGCGAGGCGCCCACCGCCTTCGGAACGATCATCCGGATGCATGAGCGCATCCGCAGCTACACCAACCGGGAAAGCGGCACCTTGCCGGACGACAAGGAGATGATCGAATTCGGCAGTAGTCTCTTCGAGACGATCTTTCAGGGCGATGTGCGCCGGCTCTATGACGAGGCGCGCTCGCGCCAGCATGGCAACCGGCTCGATTTCGTCTTCACCTCGATGGTGCCGTGGATCGCCGAGAAGCCGTGGGAGTTCGCCTATGACGCGTCGCGCCGCAGCTTCCTCGCCACCGAGGACGTGCATTTCATCCGCAATGTGCTGACCGCCGTTCCGGCCGACGATATCCCGCCCAGCACCGGCCCGTTGCGCATCCTCGTCGCCTCGGCGCAGCCGGTCGGTTTCGGGCAGCTGTCCATCCAGCAGGAAGAGGAAGTGATCCGGCGCGGCTTCGACCCCCTGATCAAGGCCGGCCTCGTCGAGGTCGTGCCGCTGGCGCGCGCGACGCCGCGGAGCATTCACGCCGCTCTGTCGACGGGCGGTTTCGCCGTCGTGCATTTCATCGGCCATGGCGCGTTCGATGAGAAGACCCAGGAAGGCTCGCTGGTGTTCGAGAACGATCGCGGCGGCGAGGCCCGCCTCGGCGAACGCTCGGTGCGCGAGATCTTCTGCCAGCGCGGCATCAAGCTGGTCTTCCTGAATGCCTGCCAGTCCGGCTCCGGGGGACGGGCGGATTTCAACAAGGGGCTGGCGCAGTCGCTGGTCGCGCATGGCCTGCCGGCGCTCGTCGCCAACCAGTACAGCGTTCTCGATGTCTCGGCCACCGAGTTTGCCCGGCATTTCTACTGGGCGGTGGCCAATGGCTTCAGCGTGGGCGAGGCGGCGCGCGAAGCCCGCATCGCTGTCAATTATTCGCTGCAGGGCGAAATCATCGATTGGGCGGTGCCCGTCGTCTATGCCCGCGATCCGGACATGACCTTGTGCGTGAAGACAGAGGCAAACGCGGCTTCGGCCGCCGCCGCCCGGGCGCTGAGGCGCGGCGCCGCCGAGGGCCGGCCGGTCAAGGTCGCGGTCTGGGATATCGACAGCATCTTCCCGTCGCTGAATACGACGCTCGATCGCATGAATGCCGGGCAGACCCATATCGGCTTCGAACTCGTCGATCTTTCGGCGCCGGTCGATGCCTGGGACCTGAAGAAGCGGGCCAAGGACGGCACGCCCTATCTCTGGGCCGAGCGCTTCGCGCAGCGCCTCGCCGGCTTTCCCCTTGAGCTGCATGTCAATGTGCTGGCCTGCGTCACCCGCCACTGGCTGCGCTCCGACAAAGACGTCGACATCTACTCCTGGTGGCCCGGTGAGGATGGTCCGCCGGTCCTGATCTTCTCCTGCGCAGGCTTCGAGGCGATGTCGGCGGAAGGTCCGGCGACGGACCGCGCCATCGCCAATGCGCTGGTGCAGGCTCTGGCGGGTTTTCTCGGCCAGATCGATACGCATAAGAGCGGCTCCAAGGATTGCCCGATGGCCTGTAATGCCGAAAGAAACCTGGCGCATATCGCCGGAGCGCAGGCCTTCGACGCGGATTGCCGGCGCAAGCTCGAGAAGAAGATTCCGGACGAGCTTCCGGCGCTCGAGGCGCTGCTCAAGGTCTTTCGCTGATGCGCGATGGTATGGCCGCGCTGATCGGTGCGGCTTTCGTTGCCCTCTGGCCGCTCTCGTCTCCAGCGCAGGATCGGCTGTGCGGCCTCCCGGCTTCCGGGATCGATGACTGGAAGATCGCGACGCAGGCCGAAGCCGGATTGGATCCGCGCAAGCTCTGTGCGCTGATCGACGAGCTCGACCGTCGCGACGCCAATATACACGGGGTCGTCGTGGTCCGTCACGGCGCCCTGGTCTTCGAACACTATCGCGCCGGTCCGGATGAAAGATGGGGTGTCGATCAGGGCCGGATCGAGCATGGGCCGGATGTGAAACACGACTTGCGCTCGGTCAGCAAGAGCGTGACATCGCTTCTCGTCGGCATCGCGCTCGACCGCAAGATCATCAGTGATGTAGACCAACCCGTCCTCAGCTACTTTCCCGACATGGCGGCTCTGCGCACGCCGGAGAAAGACCGCATCACGCTGCGCCATCTTCTCACCATGACGTCCGGCCTCGCCTGGGATGAAACGCGCCCTTATGACCGGGAGGCGAATGATGAGCGGCGGATGATCTATTCGACCGATCCCTACCGCTTCACGCTCGGCAAGCCGGTCGCCGCGAAGCCCGGCGTCAAATGGAACTACAGCGGCGGCGACACGCAGCTTCTGGCCGGCGTGCTGCAGCGGACGAGCGGCAAGTTCATCGCCGACTTCGCCAAGGAGGCTCTGTTCGAACCGCTCGGCATCCGCGATGTCGAATGGCTGAAAATGCCGGGCAATGGCGAGACCGCGGCGGATTCGGGCTTGCGGTCACGCCCGCGGGACATGGCCAGGCTGGGCCAGCTCGTGCTCAGGCACGGCGAATGGAACGGACGCCGGATCGTATCGCAAGCCTGGATCGATGAGTCGACCCGTCCCCATATGACGGGTTTCGACAGCTATCCGTCGATCGGCTACGGCTATCAATGGTGGACCGATTACGAGGACAAAGACGACCGGCGCTCCTCATGGATTTCGGCGCAAGGACTTGGCGGCCAACGCATCTATGTTCACCCCGAGCTCGATCTCGTCGTGGTGATCACGGCCGGCGACTATGCCGATGACCGCCAGGACTCGCTGCCTTATGACATTTTCAGCAGATATGTGATCACCGCGATCCGCGAGTGAGTCATTCTCCGGCGGTCAGAGTCTTAGCAAGATCGCCGTCGACGATGAGCCGGTTGATCAGGCCTGAGCGCAGCAGGGCTTGCGCCGCTTCGGCCTTGGCGAGGCCGGCGGCGAGCAGGACGATCTCATGCTTGGAAAGATCGTCCATCGAGACGCTGGGGGTGCGGTTATTCAGCTTGCTGGGAACGAGCTCGCCCTTCTTGTTGAAGAACTTGCCGAACATGTCGGCCACCGCGCCCGAGGCGAGGACGTCCGCGATCTCTTCTGAGCTCAACAGGCCATATTGGTGGATGAAGGAATTCATCGAGCAGTCGCCGAAGCTCGCTATATAGAAGTCGGCCTTGCGGGCCAGAGCGAGGGTCTCGCGCACCAGGCTCTGCGCCATGATGATCTGATAGTCCTCCTCGCTGTCGGTGATGAAGGGAGCGGGCAGGATGTAAGCCTCGCCGCCGCAGGTCTCGGCGAGCTTCTGGACCACCTCGAAGGGATTGGTGCGGGCGGTGCGGCTCAGCGATCCCATCAGCGACACGAAGCGGGCGTCGGGCCGATTGAGCTTCGGCATCTCATCGACCATTGCCGCCATGGTGCGGCCCCAGGCCAGGCCCACGACCGGCGGGGTGGCGCCCTGCAGCCGGCGCGCCAGAAAGGCCGCGGCGCAGATGCCGACGGCGCGGCGGGCGCGCGCGTCGTCGGCCTGCGGATCAGGCGTCGAGCCGAGCGGCGGCGTTACGATACATTCGACCAGCCCGAAACGGCGGCTCAGCTCGTCGGCCAGCTGATGCGTCTCGATCGAATGATGGTCGATCGAAATTTTCACGATCCTGGCCTCGCGGGCCTTGGACAGGAGCCGCAGGATCTTGAATCGCGACAGGCCGGTCTGCTCGGAAATCTCCTCCTGGCTGTGGCCGCCTACGTAATAGAGCCACGCCAGGCGGACGAGGAGTTGCTGTTCCTGATCGATATTTGGATCCATGGCTTCACTTTACTGCAGTTTGTGCACTTTTGTGTTGACGGTCAATCTGGCTATGTTACGCTAATGTGCATGAATTGCACAAAAGTGCAATTCCTTTGCGTCATATCGAGCGAGCCGGCAAACGGCCTGGAGGAAACAGACATGTTCGAGTTGAAGCGTGGAAGCGCTGCGATCGGGGGTACGGTCCGCGGGATGGCCTTCGCCCTGATGTGCTCCCTGGCAGGGGTCGCCATGGCGCCGACGATGGCGTCGGCCGAGGTCAATTGGAAGCAGGCCGAGGGAACGACCCTCAATCTCCTGCTGATTTCGCATCCTTTCGTCGACGCGCTGAAGCCGATGCTGGCGGAATTCACGGCCAAGACCGGCATCAAGGTCACCTTCGAGGAGCTCGCCGAGCAGCCGGGCTTCGAAAAGCTCCTGGCCGATCTCTCCTCCAAAACCGGCGCCTATGATGTCTTCATGACGTCGCCCCTGAACAACTGGCAATATGCCTCGGCGGGCTGGCTCGAGCCGCTCGACGAGTTCATCGCCAATGACAAGCTCACCGATGCCGCCGAATATGACGTGAAGGACTTCATCCCCGGCATTCTCGCCTCCGGCCGCTGGACGCTCGAGCCGATGAAGGGCCTGGGCGAAGGCAAGCTCTGGGCGCTGCCGATCAACGCCGAGAGCTACCAGCTCGCTTACCGGCCGAGCCTCATGAAGAAGCTCGGTCTCGAAGTGCCGAAGACCTATGCCGATCTTCTCGCCATGGCGCCCAAGCTCAAGACCGAAGGCCCGGACGGCCCGATCCATGGGCTGATCACGCGCTTCGACAAATATTGGGATCTGCCCTATCTCACTTTCGGCACCATGCTGCAGTCCTATGGCGTCGAGATGGTCGACGCCTCGGGCAAGCTGCAGATCTGCTCCGATGCCAGCGTCAAGGCGACCGAAGACTTCGTCAAACTGATCCGCACCGCCTCGCCCGAAGGGGCGGGCGCCTTCACCTGGGACCAGGCCATGCAGGGCTTCGCCTCGGGGCAATATGTGATGTCGCTCAACGAGGCCAATCTCTTCGCTTCCGTCTATGAGGATCCCAAGCAGTCGAAGATCGCCGACGATGTCGGCTATGCGCTGACGCCGCTCGGGCCCGACGGCAAGCGCGCCGCCGCCGCCTGGGTGTGGTCGATGTCGCTCAACTCGGCCTCGAAGCAGAAGGACGCCGCCTGGCTGTTCCTCGAATGGGTCACGTCGAAGGATGTGATGGTCAAGATGCATCTCGCCGGCAATATGAACCCGGTCCGCCATTCGGCCTGGGCCAACCAGGAGCTCGCGGCGAAGGTCGAGACCTGGGGCGAAGTGCCGGGCCAATATCGCAAGGTCACCGAAGAGGAGAGCGAGGTCGCCGCGGTGCGCTTTCCGCCGCATCCGGAGCTGACGCGCATGCTCGACCGATGGGCCGAGGCCGTCCAGCAATCCTATTTCGACAATGGCAATGTGAAGGAAAATCTCTGCGCCGCGCAGGAAGCCGTCCAGCAGATGCTGGACGAGTAGGCGCCGCGATAGAGCTCGGATCGACAGATGGCCAGCGCAGCAGCCGGAAAAGGAGCTCTCGCGGGCGGGCGGGCGGTCTACATCGCCATGCTCGCCCCGGCGCTGTGCCTTCTGTTCCTGACGATCGTGCCGTTCCTCGACGGCGTCTATACGAGCCTCACCAATGAGAAGCTCTATGCCGGCGTCACGCGCTTCGTCGGCTTCGCCAATTACCTGAAGCTGGCGCAGAATCCGACCTTCTGGATCGCCCTCGGCAATACACTGCTTTATGCGGGACTGGCGACCCTGATCCAGATTCCGCTCGGCCTCGCGGTGGCGCTGCTGCTCGACGTGCCGAGCAAGGCGCAGTGGTTCTTCCGCAGCACCATCGCCTTGCCGCTCCTCATTCCGCCGGTCGTCGCCGGCCTGATGTGGAAGACGATGATGCAACCGCAGAGCGGCGTCCTGAACTGGCTCCTGGCGCAGGCCGGCGTGGCGCCCTTCGCCTGGCTGAGCGATCCCTCGACCGCGCTCGTTTCGGTCGTACTCATCGACACGTGGCTGTTCATGCCGCTTGCCGCCATCATCCTGCTTGCCGGGCTGCAGTCGATCTCGGGCGAGGTGCTGGAGGCGGCGCGCATCGACGGGGCGAATGCCTGGCAGACGATCCGCCACATCAAGCTGCAGGCGCTCAAGCCCTATATCGTGCTGGTCGCCATGTTCCGTATTCCGGACGCGCTCAAGTCGCTCGAGATCATCTATGCGACGACGCGCGGCGGCCCGCTCAACGCGACGCGCACGCTGCATGTCATGGCCTATGAGGAGGCCTATCGCTGGTCGAGCCTCGGCCGCGCCATGGCCATCGTCTTCATCCTCTGGGTGCTGTCCTACATCTTCAGCACCATCCTGCTCACGCTGTGGCGCAAGGAGGAGACGCGGTTCCATGGCCGCTAAGCTGAACGCACGCAAGGTGACGAACGGGGCGCTGCTCACGCTGGGCTATGCGCTGCTCGGCTGCTTCGTGCTGTTTCCGATCTATTGGATCTTCACGATGTCGCTCAAGGAGTTCGGCGACATCATCGCCTATCCGCCGCGCTTCACCTTCGCACCGACCTTCGAAAATTACCGGGAGGTCCTGTTCGGCAGCGAAGCCGACCAGGCGGGCGGCGTCATGCCCGATCTCCTGCGCTTCCTGCGCAATTCGGTGGTCATCTCCTCGGGCGCCGTGCTGCTCTCGGTCGTGCTCGGCCTGCCGGCGGCCTATGCGCTGGCCCGCGGCGAAGCCAAGCGCGCCAATCGCGCCCGTTTCACCATTCTTTCCTTCCGCTTCGCGCCGGAGCTGGCGATCATCCTGCCGCTCTATGCCTTCTATACGACCATCGGCCTCTATGACAGCTATGTCGGTATGATCCTCGTTCATCAGCTCATCACTTTGCCGCTGATGATCCTGATCCTCATGAGCTTCATCCGCGACATTCCGATCGAGATCGAGGAAGCGGCGCGCATCGACGGCGCCGGGCCGCTGACCATCCTCTTGCAGATCATCGTGCCGATCGCCAAGCCGGGCCTCGCCAGCGCCATGATCATCGCCTTCATCTTCAGCTGGAACAATCTGATCTTCGGTCTGGTGCTGGCGGGCGGCGAGACGCGCCCGATCACCATGGGCATCCTGCAGGCGATGACCTTCGACCAGATCAAATGGGGCTTGATGGCCGCCGCCGCCATGGTTTCCGCCGTGCCCGGCATGATCGCCTCGCTGCTCTTCCAGCGCCAGATCACCCGCGGCCTCACTTTGGGAGCGGTCAAATGAGCGGGCTCGAGCTCTTCTCCATCGGCTCGTGGTCGATCTTCGATCACCTGCTGCGCATGCAGCGCCTTCCGCAGGAAGGCGAGACGGTGCCGCTCGATATGCCGATCGCGGAAATGGAGCGCATCCACTTCGGCGATTGCAGCGCCAATATCGCCGCGGTGGCGGCGCGTCTCGGCATACGCACCGGTCTCGGCATGGTGGTCGGCGACGACTTCGAGACATCGGGCTACGCCGCGCATCTGCGGGCGCTGGGTGTCGATCTTTCCGGCGTCGAAATCCGTTCGGCCGAGAAGTCCGGCCACAGCTTCAATTTCTTCGATGCCGAGAACCGCAGCTTCTGCGTCTCGCATCTGGGGGTGGCCGCCAGGCAGGACGACTGGCGCATTCCGCAAGCGGCGATTGAGAGCGCCAAGGCGCTGGTGGTGAGCGAGATGTTCAGCCCCTACACGCTCGCCGCCATCGAAACGGCGAAGCGGGCCGGCCTGATGACCGCCATCAACGGCATGGTGGCGACCGCCGGCGAAAATGCTCAGCGCTTTCTCGCTGCTGCCGATGTGCTGATCCTGAGTCGGGGCGAGGCGGCCGATCTCGTGACGCGGCTTTCCTTGTCTTCCGCGGCTGGGCTGCTCGGTCTGGGGCCGCGCCTGGTGGTGGTGACGGAAGGCAGCAAGGGCAGCCGCTGGTATCAGGCGCAAGGCGAGATCCGCCTGCCGGCGGTGCCGACCGATCATTTCGTCGACTCGACCGGCGCCGGCGACAGTTTCGCCGCCTCGGTCATGTGCGGCCTGGTCCGCGGCTGGCCGATCGACCAGACCGGCAAGTTCGCCGCGACCGTCGCCAGCTTCGTGGTCGAAGCCTGGGGCTGCCAGACCAATCTTCCCGACATGGACCAGGTGGCCGAACGCTACCGCACTTACTTCAAGGAGACATTGATCCGATGAAGGTCATCGACTCTCACATGCATTACGGAACCGACGCCAATGTCGCGGCGCATACCTGCGTGCCCTATCTGGTGAACGGCCAGCCCGACAGCGTCATCAGGCTGCTCGACGAGCAGAATGCCTCGCATGGCGTGCTCTTCCCGCATGATCGGCGCATGAGCCCGCCCTGGGACTGCGACTATGACAAGGCCAATGGTCTCGTCGGCGAGGCCGCTCGCAAATATCCCGATCGCATCGTCGGCGTGGCGCGCATCGACCCCACCTTCGGGGCCGCGCATACGCAGGCGCTCATCGACCGTTATGTCGGGGAATGGAATTGCCGCGGCCTGAAGCTCGTCGCCGGCTATGACTTCTACCGGCCGAACGACATGAAGGTGATGGGCCCCTTGCTCGACAAGGCCGAGCAATATGGCCTGACCGTGCTGTTCCATTCGGGCGATGCGCCCCGTGATCTGCCCTATCTTCAGGCGCAGGCGGCCAAGGCCTATCCCAAGGTGCAGTTCGTGCTCGCCCATATCGGCATGCACGCATTCCTGTGGGAATGCATCCTCGCCTGCCAGGAATATCCCAATATCAGCGTCGACATGTCCCAGGCCTTCGCTTTCGACATCATGACCTTCATCAAGAACGTCTCGGCCGACCGGCTGCAATATGGCTCCGACGTTCCCTATCAGTCGACGAAGATCGAGCAATTGAAGCTCCGTGAGATCGGCCTCAGCGATGCCGATCTCGAAAAGGTCTTCTGGCGCAACGCCGCCCGCGTCTGGGGCATCGACCGGACCGACAATCAATCATGAACCCGCAGATCAGGACGACTTCCATGCTCGATCAACCACCCGCCGTTTCCAACCCGTTGCGCCAGCTCTTCCCGGTCAACAAGCCGATCATCGGCATGGTGCATGTCAAGCCGCTGCCGGGCTCGCCGCGCGCCAAGGCGGTCGATCTCGAAGCCGTCTATGACGCGGCGGTGGAAGAGGCGCTGCGACTCGTCAAGGGTGGCGTCGACGGGCTCCTGCTCGAGAATGCCGGCGACATTCCGTTCCTCAAGCCCGAGGATATCGGCTACGAGACGGTCGGCGCCATGTCGGTCGTCGGCGACCGCATCCGCAAGGCGACGCGCGTTCCCTTGGGCTTCAACATCGTCGCCAATGCGGCGCGCGCCTCGCTCGCCTGTGCGCGGAGCTCGAACGCCGATTTCGTCCGCGTCAATCAGTGGGCCAATGCCTATGTCGCCAATGAAGGCATCATCGAAGGCGCCGCGCCGCGCGCCCTGCGCTACCGCAGCGCCATCGGCGGCGACAACATTCTCGTCTTCGCCGACGTGCATGTGAAGCACGGCAGCCACGCCATTGTCGGCGATCGCGATCTCTCCGAGCAGACGCGCGACGTCGAATTCTTCGGCGCCGATGTGCTGATCGCCACCGGCAACCGTACCGGCCATGCCGCCGAGGTCGAGGAGATCGAGGGCATCCGCAAGGGCGCCACGCGGCCGATCCTGGTCGGCAGCGGCATCACGCCGGATACGGCCGAAAGCCTGCTCACCGCGGCCGATGGCGCCATCGTCGGCAGCTGGTTCAAGGACACCAACAATATGTGGGGCGTCGTGGTGCCCGACAAAGTGTCCCGCCTCATGGAGAAGGTGCAGCGCTTCAGATAACGCCGCTCCGGCTCATCATTCAGCGAGGACCACATGGCATCGGTCGTCATCAGGAACATTCGCAAGGCTTTCGGGCAGGTCGAGGTGATCAAGGGCATTTCGCTCGATATCGCCGAGGGCGAATTCGTGGCGCTGGTCGGTCCCTCGGGCTGCGGAAAGTCGACGCTGCTCAGGATGATCGCCGGTCTCGAAGCCGTCTCCGATGGCGAGATCCGGATCGGCGGCCGGGTCGTCAATGACATCGAGCCGAAGGACCGCGACGTCGCGATGGTGTTCCAGAGCTACGCGCTCTATCCGCATATGACGGTCGCCGAGAATTTGAGCTTCGCACTCCGCCTGAAGAAGACGGCGCGCGACCAGGTCGAAAGCCGCGTCGACCAAGCGGCGCGGATGCTGGGCCTCTCCGATCTGCTGCAGCGGCTGCCGCGCCAGCTGTCCGGCGGCCAGCGGCAGCGCGTCGCCATGGGCCGCGCGCTGGTCCGCAATCCGCAAGTCTTCCTGTTCGATGAGCCCTTGTCCAATCTCGACGCCAAATTACGTGTCCAGATGCGGGCCGAGATCAAGAAGCTGCATCAGGCGCTCAAGGTCACCACCGTCTATGTCACCCATGATCAGATGGAGGCGATGACGCTGGCGGATCGGGTCGTCGTATTGCAGGGCGGCATCATCGAGCAGGCCGGGAAACCGCTCGAGCTCTATGACCGCCCGGCCAATGCCTTCGTCGCCGGCTTCATCGGGTCACCGGCGATGAATCTCCTGCCCGGCCGTATCTCCGCCGATGGCGCGGATTTCGAGCTCTCGGCGGAGGCCAGGCTGCCGCTGCCCGAGGCGTTGCGGCCGCTTGCCGGGCGGCCGGTTACATTGGGGGTCAGACCGGAGCATCTGAGCATCGCCAGGGATGCGAAGGGCGCTGCGGCAAAGGCCTTGGTCATCGAGCCGACGGGGGCCGAGACTCATGCGGTGCTCGATCTCGGCGGGCGGGAGCTCACCACCGTCTTCCGCGAGCGCATTCCGATCGCCCCTGGCGAAATGGTGGCCATGTTGATCGCGCCGGGCGCGGTTCATCTTTTCGATCCGGTTTCGGGCCGGCGGATCTGATCCTTCGCGCACTCCAAGCGATCTAGCAGGCTGTTGAAGAAGTCTGTAGCGGAAGGATTTCAGACGTGATTCACTTGATGCAGCAAGCATTGAGGGGATTTCATGCGCGGATCGGACGAGAGGTCGGGGTCGCTTTTCTCTTATGTTGACCTT
>JBMOOM010000029.1:59324-144883 GCA_049323275.1 Pseudomonadota bacterium | reverse complement strand
TGTAGGCGGTGATGTCGTTGGCGACGAGCAGGCTGGCGATGACCGCGGTCAGCGCCACGATGCCTTCGACCGAAAGATCGATCGAGCCCATCAGGATGATGAAGGTGGCGCCCATGCACAGCACGATCGGAATCGCCGCCGAATTGAGCAGACGGATGAAATTGCCGGTGCTGAGGAAGTTGGGATTGAACAGCCCGATGAGGAAACACAGCGCCACGAGCACCGCCAGCGGCGCCCAGCGGCGCCACTGCTCGAGAATGGAGAACGATGTCGCCTTGCGCGTCTGCATGATGTCAGGCGTTCCCGTGTGGGCCAGCGCATCGGACCGAAAAGTGCGAAGCGGTTTTCGGATAATCCGATGCGCAACAAATAACTCTAGCGCAGCCACGCAACATTACTCCATATTTCTCCCTCCCCCTTGCGGGGAGGGTGGCTCTCCCGGTCGCAGGCCGGGAGAGACGGGTGGGGGTCGGGTGGTCGTGCCGATCAGCTCCGATACTGCACCTGTCCCGTCGCCTTGCCCCACAGATCGTTGAAATCGGTCTTGGGCGGATTGGCCTTGTAGGCGGCGACCGTTTCCTTCGTCACGATCACGCCGGTGCCATAGAATTCACGATGCTCCTTCGGCTCCTTGGTGATGTCGATCTTGCCGGTCACATGCGCATAGGGAATGGCGAGGCCCATCGAGCCCGTCCACATCGGATCCCAGGCGACGGTGCCGGCGAATTCGCCCGCCTCGACCGCGGTCAGCGCCGCGTCGATGCCGTCGATGCCGACCACCGGAACCGTGCCGGCGAGGCTGTTCTGGCGCAGCGCCTCGAGAGCGCCCATGCCCATGCCGTCATTGGCGGCGAACACGCCTTTGATCTGGTCGCCGAAACGGGTGATCCAGGCCTGCGTGATGTCGAAGGCCTTCTGCTCGTTCCAGTCGGCCGGCTGGAAGTCGAGCAGCCTCACCTTGCCGTTGGTCTTGGCGATGGCGTTGTCGAGGCCGAGCTTGCGTTCGATCGCCGGCACGTTGGAGAGGATGCCGCCGAGCGCCACAATGCCGCCTTCGCCGCCGAAGGCCGTGAACAGGGCATTGGCGATGGCTTCGGCATTGGGCACGCCGTCGAAGGACATATGCGCCACGTAATTGGGGTCGAAGTCCCAGGGATGCAGATCGTCCGGCTTGTTCCACTGGGTGACGACGAAGCCGCCGGCCTTCTTCACCTCTTCGACGATGACGCGGGCATCGGGTGAGTCGTTCGGATCGACATTGACGATGAGCTTGCCGCCGGTGCGCTGGAGCAGCGCCTTGATGTCGGAGACGCCTTTCTCGGAATTGCCTTCCGTCACCAGCATCTCATATTTGGCGCCGATCGACTTGGCGAATTCCTCGCCGCCTTTGGCGAAGGTCGCGTGATAGGGATTGGCGAGCGAGCGCATCGAATTGGCGAGCGTCCAGGTGGTCTCCTGGGCGATGGCGGGCATCGGGAATGTGCCGCCGAGAAGGCCGGCGCCCGAAAGCCCGGCGACGCCTTTCAGCAGGGAGCGGCGGTTGAGATGCGTGGATGCGCGCGGGGCAGTCTTGCTCTGCATGGTTCCTCCCAGATGAGTGAATGCGATTGTTGTTTTATGCACTAACTGGTTACTTCGTTAGTGGATTTTGGCGGGCGTTTCAAGAGGAAGAATCCTCATGCCCCTTTCCAGTCCCTAGCCGGGAAGCGCCTTGCCTCGCTTAACAGATTGAAATATCTGCGAGATGGCGGGGTGCCGCGGAATCGAACGACCCTGGACAAACATCCGTTCCTATGTAACTGTTTAGTTATTTAAGGCGGCCGCGAAGGGGAGGATGGCGATGGCGAGATCAGCGAAAGGCGAGACGGCGCCCCGCACCCGCGACGCCGATGCCACCCAGAAGCGCATCCTCGCCGCCGCCAAGCGCGAATTTGCCAGGCTGGGGCTGGGCGGTGCGCGCGTCGACGACATCGCCGAGAAGGCGAACGCCAACAAGCGCATGATCTATCATTATTTCGGCAGCAAGGAGGACCTGTTCAAGAAGGTCCTCGAGGATGCCTATCAGGACATCCGCGCCGCCGAGGCGAAGCTCGATCTCGACGGCCTCCCGGCCGAGGTGGCGCTCGAGAAGCTGGTGCGCTTCACCTGGAAATATTATCTCGATCACCCGGAATTCCTGACGCTGGTCAACAGCGAGAACCTGCACAAGGCGCGGCATCTCAAAACCTCGCAGAATATCGAGGCCATCAACCGGCCGCTCCACAACATGGTGCAGGACATCCTCGACCGCGGCGTGCGCGAGGGCGTGTTCCGCTCCGGCATCGACGAGATGCAGCTGAACGTCACCATTGCCGCGGTGAGCTATTATTATTTCACCAACCGCTTCACCGGCGCCGTCGTCTATAAGCGCGATTTCATGACCCCCGAAGCGTTGCAGGCCCGCATCGACTTCAATGTCGACACGATTGTGCGGCTGGTCCGCGTTTAGCTTCGTTGTCCACTCTTCCGTCACCCCGACGAAAGTCGGGGTCTATTGAATGGCTTCAATCCGGGCAGAGCCGCGCGATTGAACGGGCGTGGATCCCGGCTTTTCGCCGGGATGACGATATTGTGACCTGGCTTACGCGCGCCCGCTTCCGCGCCATGCCCCATTTGTGTCGCAGTTTCGGGTGAGTCTTCCGTCCGGAGGGAGTCGCCTGCACGGCAGGCGATACACGACACGGGTGGAGGAATAACGCGCTGAGCGTCAGCACGACCGGCAAGGGGCGCCGATTCCACATGGGGATCGGTGCTGTGATTTTCGCTGCATTCGCGGCGGGTTTGAACGTGCCCTCGGCCGACGCCGCCCCCTTCGCCACCTGCGTCAAAGGCTTGCGTGCTTCGGCCCTCAAGGCCGGCGTGAAGGCCGATGTGGTCGACGCCGCCTTCCGCGACATGACCTTCGACGATCGAGTGCTGAAATTCCAGCGCAGCCAGCCCGAATATCGCCTGGCGATCTGGGACTATATGGCCTTCCTCGTCGATGAGGCGCGCATCGCCGACGGCAAGAAGATGTACGCGATCGAGGCGAAGTCGCTCGCCGCCATCGAGAAGGCCTATGGCGTCGACCGTTATGTGCTGCTGGCGCTGTGGGGCGTCGAGAGCGACTATGGCCGGCTCGAAGGCGATTTCTTCCTGCCGCGTGCTTTGGCGAGCCTCGCCTGCGCCGGCAAGCGTCCGGGGCTGTTCCGGACCGAGCTGATCCATGCGCTGAAGATCGTCGCCGCCGGCGACGTGAAGCTCAAGGATTTCACCGGCTCCTGGGCGGGCGCTTTCGGCCACACGCAATTCATGCCCTCGACCTATAGGAGGCTCGCCGTCGATTTCGACCGCGACGGCCGCAAGGACACGATCAATTCCATTCCCGATGCGCTGGCCTCCGCCGCCAATTATCTCAAGCGCTCGGGCTGGCGCTCGGGCCAGAGCTGGGGCTTCGAGGTGAAGCTGCCGGCGGCCTATAAGGGACCCACCGGACGGCGCAACAAGGCCGCCATTTCCGCCTGGGCCAAGCGTGGCATCAAACGCGCCGACGGCGCCGCACTTCCCAAGACGGGCTCGTATGGATTGTTGAAGCCGGCGGGAAGGGCAGGGCCGGCGTTTCTGGTGTCGCGTAATTTCGACGCGCTCTATTCCTACAATGCGGCGGAATCCTATGCGCTCGCCATCGCCCATCTCTCCGACCGTGTGCGCGGCAGGGGAGCGCTGAAAACCGCCTGGCCGACCGATGATCCGGGCCTGTCGCGCGCCGAGCGCAAGCGCCTGCAGGAGTTGCTGATCGCGCGTGGGCTTTATAAGGGCGAGGCCGATGGACGGATGGGCCCGCTCACCGCGGAAGCGATCCGCGCGGCCGAGAAGCAGGCGGGCTTGAAGCCGACCGGACGTCCGGGGGCTCGGATCCTGAAGGCGCTCAGCGACAGTTGAGAAGCACCCGGCTTGGCAACACCAAGCCGGGGCGTGCGCGCGTGTCGACTAAGCCACATGCGTTTCGACATCGATATTGCCATGCGTCGCCTTGGAATAGGGGCAGATGCCATGCGCCGCCGTGGCGAGGGTCTGCACGGTTTCCTTGTCGAGACCCGGAATGCTCACATCGAAGCGCGCCTTGAGGAAGAAGCCCTTGGGCCCGCCATGCAGCAGCTTGATCTCCGCATCGACCTCGGGCGGGTTGGCGAGCTTGATCTTGCGCTGGTCGGCGGCGAGGCCGATGGCGCCCAGATAGCAGGCCGACCAGGCGGCGGCGAAATGGTTCTCTGCCGCCGGATGCGGCTCGGGCAGCTGGATGTCGAGGCTGCCGTCGGCGCTGCGCGCGCCGCCATGATGGCCGCCGATCGTGTGGGTCTTGCCGGTGAAGAGGACTTTGTCGGTCATGGAATTGCTCCTTGGGTTTAAAATTCGTGTGCGATTAAATCGGATACGATATAAATAGACGAGCGGAGCTGAATGTCAAGCCCTTCCGATTTAATCGGATGCGACTTATATAGGAGGGGACCCGTCAATTCGCCGGAGGCCCTCATGCCCAAGCCCGCCCAAGCTCAGGCCGACAGCCGCAAGCTGCCGAAATTCCTGTGTTTTGCGGTGTATTCGGCCAATCTGGCCTTCGGCCGGGTCTATAAGCCGATCCTCGACCGGCTGGGCCTCACTTACACTCAATATATAGCGCTCATCGCTTTGGGGGACGACGACGACCAGACGGTGGGGGCGCTCGGCGAGAAGCTCTTCCTCGAATCCAACACCCTCACCCCCATCCTCAAGAAGCTCGAGGCCGAGGGCTATATCGAGCGCCGCCGCGACCCCGCCGACGAGCGCCAGGTCCGCGTGCGGCTCACCGAAGCCGGCCGCCATCTGCTCGCGCGCTTCGACAAGGAGGTCGGCCCGCTGCTGGTCAAGGCGACCGGCCTCGGCGACGATTTCCCGCAAGTGCAGGAGGTGGTGGTCGAGCTCCGGGACAATCTGTTGCACTCGCTCAAGGGGGGGCCGTGACCTGGCCCCGATATTACAGCGCCCTTGACAGGCGCGCATAACAATCCATTCTTGAATTCTACTCTACGTTATTTTTGTTGCGCCGGTGCATGCGACTAGCGCGGCGATCGGCGCTCCCCTGGAGCGAAGAGGAGAAGTCAGTGGATCGACTCGACCATGAATCTGTCGCCTATGGCGACTTCGCCGCGCTTGGCGCGCTCTTCCGGCCGGTATCGGACGAGTTCGCTTCCCGTAAGCGCGGCAAGGTCCGGCCGATCAATGGGGTGATAGCGATCGATGACCCGCCGCCGGAAAATCCGACCTGGACACTGGAGCTTTCCCTGCCGATCGTCGGCATCGTTTACATGGTCCGCTCCGACGGAAAGCGGATCATGACCGGCAAGCTGATGGGCGGCAAGCCCGACGCGCCATCTTCGTCGACCATCCCCGCGCCTGACAAGGCGTCCTACACCTATGTCCTCATTGAAGCGGGCTCCGGCGCTTATGTGACCAGCTTCAATGCCGCGGCGGGCAAGACGGTGAGCGTCGGACCGGACAAGCTTCGCGCGCTCAACAATCCGGGCCTGCCCAACGCTCCCCGCAAGCTGCCGAGCCCCTCGCTTTCGGGCTCGCCGCTTCCCGGCGACTCGCCGCCGATCGTCGTCGGCACCGGGATGCTGGCCAAGAACTATATCGTCGTGCGCACCCAGCACTGGCAGAAATCCACCGATTCCTATTCGCTTCCCGGCTGCTCCGGTCTTTCGGTGACCCAGACGCAAACCTCGGGCGTGACGCGATCGACATCCTTGATGAGCGAGGTTGCCGGGGCCGTCGACGTGACCACGTCATTGGGGTGGGGACCGATTTCAGCTGCCTTGTCGGCATCGATGTCGCGGACATCGAGCGCGGCTCAGGAGGTCAGCATCACTGACGAGACGACGGCAACCGTCGTGCACGAATTTACGAATCCGTACCAGGCGGCCATGGTCGTGCTCCTTTGGCAGCTTGTCGACCGCTTCTACATCTTCGAGTGGACGACCGACTATGAGCTCAAGGCCATGGTGGAGACGATCATCCTGCCTTCGATACCACGGGTATATGACGCGTTCGGCGGGCCGTTTCCGCCGCTGAACCCGGTCACCTGCACCGTGTCGCCGGGCGCCTCACCCTGGCCTTTGCGGGAGGAGGCGATATGAGCGTGGAGCCGAATGTGGACATAACGTCTGTCCCGAACTACCTGCCTCTCGATATCGATGTGTTCGGATTCAATCCCGTGGCGGCCGACAACAAGGCTGTCTTTATGGGCAGCGTCAAACCGGACAGGATCGGCAAATTCCCGATCACCGAACCGTATGTCCGGGTCACGCTGGCGGCTTCAGGGGCGATCGTGCGCGAAGTGGCGCGATTAGGATTGACCGAGGTGTTGGTTGACCCGCTTACGCTCACCGGTCCGTTCAATATCCCGTCGCCGCCCGTGCCGGGCAATGACCAGCCGATACCTCCCGATTCCGTTCCCTGGCTGGTGGGCATCGGCAGCTGGAGCGTGACGGCCGGAGACGCCACGGGTGTTGTCTTCACGCGGGAGCAGTACTGGCACAAATCTCCGGAATCGTTCTCGCTGCCGCCCAATTCCTATGTGCAGAAGACTCTTCAACAGACATCCGGCCGCACGAAGACGTCGTCGACTGCTGAGGACATGCGATCGCTGCTCGGCCTGACGGCAGGCGCCGGCTGGGGACCGTTCTCCGCCACGGCCTCGGTATCGCTGTCCACGATGTCGCAGCGTACCGACACCGTGACGATCCGCGAGGAGGCGTCATCATCCATCGATCAGTTCTTCAGCAATCAGTCCAGCCAGCCCGTCGTCGTCTGCTTCTGGCAGCTGATCGAGCGAATCCGTCTGCTGAAGGGCGAGAAATGCGTCGCGGCCGTGGATGCGGGCGTCCTGCCGCTCATCCCGATGAGTTTCTCGCCCTCCGATGCCTCCGGCTGATCATAGAAGGGGCGAGCGGTGGTAAATATCGATGTGTGTTTCGGATGGCATCGGGGCTACCGGACCGCGATTGTGGAGCTTCACGGGCGCTCGCTCGCTTTTTCCTTCAGTTTGCGCGCGGGACAGCATTCCTTCCGGTCTGAGGCTTTCGAGATCGGGACGGTGCACGCCCTTGATGGACGCAAGCTGCTCGCCAGTGTGGCCTTCGACTACAGATACGACCAGGAAGAGCGCACCGTCACCCTGTACAGCACGGACTATGTGTCCAGGAATGCAATGCATCTCGTTACTGCGCTGCAGAGATCATCCGGCTGTTGCCTCCACCCGGCGGCTTCGACGGAGTCCCTTGTCGACGACCCGGCAACCGTGGACGGCTGGTGCAGCCATATTCCGTTTACGCCCGGTCTTGAGGAGGCATTGCGGGGACTGGCCAGGTCGGCGAATGCGGCATTGATCGCCACCCTGGAGCACGTGCCCGGGTTGAATGTGGAAGTGCTCAGGCGCTCGCCCGAATTGCGGACTGAAGACTTCCGCGTTGTCTACCGGTCAGGCACGTTTCTCGGGCTGTATGAGCCGGGACGCCTTTACGGGCCCGAGGACACTGTCGTTCACGTGGACTCCGTATATAGGGGCACCACGACATTGGCGGCCCACGCCAAATTCGCCAATGTGATCGGAAGCACGCCTGACCCCAAAGTCGGATCGAGGTCTTGGCTCAGGCTGTGGATATATAAAACGCAAAGATCACCTCCGACCAAGTGCACCTCCCTTGGGTTCAGCGGATTTAACTGCAACAAATTATTTGTGGGCGGACACGTCGTATCAGGGACAAATTCGATGCGAATGCGGGCGGGATCAGCGCAAGTCATGATCATTCCCATCTGCGTCAGACATAACAACGATGACAGCGTATTTATGGAAGCGCGCTGGAATGGCCGAATGGCTGTCACGCTCAAGAAATATCTGCGACGCTGAGGGATTTGCCGCGCGGCGCACGCCCCGTTCGTGCTATGGCGCTGCGGCCTCGAGGCTGGATAGGGCGGAGGACCCGCCACGACGGATGTGGGAGGAACTGTCTTATGATCGCCCATCCCCGTTGATCACGGCGAGAAACGCCTCCCCATACCGCGCCAGCTTGACCGCGCCGGTGCCGGGGACACTCGCCAGCTCGACGATGGTGCGCGGCTGGCGCGCCGCCATTTCGAGAAGCGTCTTGTCGTGGAAGATCACATAGGGCGGCACATTCTGCATCCGGGCGAGCTCGAGCCGCTTCATTCTGAGCCGGTCGAACAGCGCCTGGTCATGGGCATCGAGGGCGGGGCCGGCCGCACGCGCCGATTTGCCGCGCGCCGACTTCACCTTCTTCGGCACGCGCAGCGCGAGCGCCGGCTTCTCGCGCAGGAACTGGCGGCCTTCGGGTGAGATGAAGAGGCCGCCATGGCCCATCACGTCGACGGTCACCAGCCCATGCGCCACGAGCTGGCGGATGATCGAGCGCCAGGCATTGCGGTCATGCTCCTTGCCGACGCCGAAGACGGTCAGCCGGTCATGGCCGAGCGTGGTGATGCGCTCATCGGCCTCGCCGAGCAGCACCGAGGTGACATGCGCCTGGCCGAAGCGCTCACCGGTGCGGTAGATCGCCGACAGGAGCTTCTGCGCCGTGATCGCGCCGTCGAAGGTCTCCGGCGGATCGAGGCAGACATCGCAATTGCCGCAGGGCTTTCCCTCATCGCCGAAATAGCGCAGCAGCACCTGCCGCCGGCACTGGCTCGATTCCGCGAAGCCCAGGAGCGCGTCGAGCTTGCGGCGCTCCATGCGTTTTCTTTCATCGGGCGCTTCCGAGCCCTCGATGAAGCGGCGGCGCAGCGCGATGTCCTCGGCGCCATAGAGCATCAGCGCCTCCGCCGGCAGGCCGTCGCGCCCGGCGCGCCCCGTTTCCTGGTAATAGGCCTCGATGCTCGACGGCAGGTCGCGATGCACCACGAAGCGCACATCGGGCTTGTCGATGCCCATGCCGAAGGCGATCGTCGCCACCATGATGAGGCCTTGCTCGAGCTGGAAGCGGCGCTGGTTCTCCTGCCGGTCCTTCATCTCCATGCCGGCATGATAGGCGAGCGCGGTGAAGCCGTGATCGTTGAGGACCGCCGCGACGTCTTCCGTCTTGCGCTTCGACAGGCAATAGACGATGCCGCTTTCGCCTTTGCGGCTCTTCAGGAACTGCAGCAGCTGCTGCGTCGAATTCGCCTTCTCGGCGACGCCATAGCGGATATTGGGCCGGTCGAAGCCGGAGATGAAGCTGTTGCCCGCGCCGATGGCGAGATGCTCGACGATCTCGGCGCGCGTCGGCTCATCCGCCGTGGCGGTGAGCGCCAAGCGCGGCACGGTCGGGAAGTGATCGACGAGGCAGTCGAGGGCGCGGTATTCGGGACGGAAGTCATGGCCCCATTGCGACAGGCAATGAGCTTCGTCGATGGCGATGAGCGAGAGGCGGGTGCTCTTCAGCCTTTCGATCGTCTCGGGGCGCAGCAGCGTTTCGGGCGCCATATAGAGAAGGTCGATGTCGCCTTGCTCGACTTCGCGCCAGAGCTGGTCCTTCTCGGCGCCCCAGAGCTTGGAATTGAGCGCCGCCGCGGCGACGCCGGCCTGGCGCAGCGCCGCCACCTGATCTTCCATCAGCGCGATCAGAGGCGAGATGACGAGACCGAGCCCCGGCCGCGCCAGCGCCGGGATCTGGTAGCACAGCGACTTGCCGCCGCCCGTCGGCATCAGCACGAAAGCATGATGGCCGGCGATCACATGCTCGATGATGTCCCGCTGCTGGCCACGGAAGCTGTCATAGCCATAGACATCGTTGAGAATGGAAAGCGGGTCGGCGGTCATGGAAGAATCGATCTCGGCAAAAGGAGGCCCGTGAATAGCAGAATTTGACCGGTCGATGCAGCGCCGCTTCGGCCCTCGATCTCCGACGTCAAGCTGGCCTGGTCACGTCAGGGCATGCAGGCCCGCCTATGGCGCGCTTTTGCCGAGTTCCGCCTCGATCTGCGTTATCTGGTCGTCGAAATAGCCGTCATAGCGGTCATCGCCGGCCGCGCGGTAGAGATCCCGGGCCCGCTGCATCGCCGCCTTGGCCTCGGCGATCCGCTCCTTCGCGTTTTCGCGCCGGCCGATGGTGAGAAGCGTGATCGCCAGATTCTGCTCGGCGAAGGCGCGGTCGCGCGGCGCGTTTTCTGCGGGCAGCTCCAGAAGGGCGGCGCGATAGATGGCCTCGGCCTCCTTCAGACGCGTGGTGCCGGATTCGCGCGCGCCCAGGGATTGCAGCACAGTGCCGATATTGGTTTGTGTCGAGGCCCATTTGAGCGGCAGGCTCTCCCGCGTCCATATTTCGAGCGCGTTGCGATAGTTCCCCAGGGCCTGCTCGAGCTCGGCGGCATTTTCCCCGCGCTCGCCGAGCATCGCCTGCACATTGCCGAGATTGTTCTGGATGACGGCCCAGGCGAGCGGCATGCGTGCGCGGGTGATCTCGGTGAGCGCCTCCTCATAGGCGGCGGCCGCTTCATCGAGCCGGTCGAGGCCGGTTTCGCCGAGAGCCAGATACTGAAGCGCATCGCCCAGATTTTTCATTCCCACGGCCCAGTCGAGCGGCATGCGCTCGCGCGTCATCACTTCCATGGCGCGCCGATGCGCCTGCATGGCCGCGTAGAGCTGCGTCGGGTCGTTGCGCTCGCCGATGGTCAGGAGCACATCGCCGAGACGGCTCTGCGTTCTCGCCCAGGCGAGCGGCGTGCGGTCGCGGTCGAGGACCTCGAGCGCCGTCTGATAGGTGGCGACCGCTTCCTCGAGCCGGGCCGTGCCCCTTGTGCGTTCACCCAGCCGCGCCAGCGCATTGCCCCGCTGGCGTTGCGTCTCGGCCCAGGCGAGAGGCGTCTTTTCGCGCGTCCGTTCGGTGAGCGCCGCCTCGAAGGCGATCAGTGATTTCTTCAGCCGGTCCGGGGTCTTGTCGTCGGCGCCGAGCGTCGCCAGCGCGGTGCCGAGAGCCGTCTGGACCCTGGCCCAGTCGAGCGGGGCCAACTCGCGCGACAGGCCGGCGAGCAGCGCTTCATAGGCGGCGATCGCCTGATCGCCGGCGGCCTTATCGCCTTGGCTGCTGCCCTGGCTCGTCAGAGCGCCCGCCGCGGCGAGCCGGTAGGTGAAGGCGAGCTTCTTGTCCCAGGTCTCGGCTCTGTCCGCCGCGGCGCCATAATCCGCCGCCGCCTTGCCGTAATCGAAAGCCAGCAGATTCGTTTCGGCGCTTTGGGCGAAAGCCTGCGCGAATTCGAGTTCGCGCGCTTTCACATCGGCCTTGCTCTGGTCGACCGTGGCGGCAAGCGCGGCGATCCGCGCCTTGGCCTTTTCGTGAAAACCGATAGCCGCCTTAATCGCTCCTTGATCCAGCGCCTCATTGGCGAGCGCCGAGAGCCGTGTCAGCTCGCTGTCGGCGCTGCGCAACGTCTGGCGCTCGGCGAGAAAGCTCTTCAGCTTCTCCGATCCTTCGCGCAGCCTCTTGTCCAGCGCCGCCGCGTCGCCGCCACCGGCAATGTCGAGCTGGCCCAGCATGCCATAGAGCGCGGCGAGCGGGACCTGATCGCTCCGCGCCACGCCTTCCACCAGCCGCTTGCGGTCCTCGGGCAGGGCGGCGATCGTCAGCAGCAGGCCGCGCCGCTCGGCGCTGATCGTCGCCTTGTCGCCATCGTCGGCCGCCGCTGTCATCCCGAAATAGAGGAACTGCCGCAGATTGTGATTGGTCCACGGAAGCTGCCGGCCCTGCGTCTCGACATAGACTTCCTGGCTCACCAGCGTCATCACGTCCCCGAAGCTCAAGCCCCGGGAGGCCAGGTGCCGGAGCAGGGCCCGCGCATAGGGGCTGCCGGCATCCTTGGCGCCGTCGAGCGCCAACTGGCCGGGGGCCGCCGCGAAACCGAGCAGCGTCGCCGAGCCGATTCCGGCCAGCGCCGGCTCAGCGGGTTCGATGACGGTGATGCCCTTGGTCGGCGCCGCCAGGCCCTGCGCGGCGACCGGCGCCGGGCTCGCCGACGGTGCGCGCCTGAGGCTGGCGCCCGGCGGAAACGGGCTCGACCGGCAGGCATCGAGCAGGATGATGGTGAGCGGCGCCGTCTGCTGAAGCTTTTCCAGATAGGCCGAAAGCGGGACCAGCCGTTCCTCGGCCTTGTCGAGGGACGACAGGTCGGCATCGATAGGGATCAGCCAGTTCTCGCCGCCCGCCTCGATGCCGTGTCCGGAATAATAGATGAGCGCCACATCGGCGCCCGCCGCGTCCTCGACGAACCGGTCGAGATCGCGCTTCAATGTCTTGCCGTCGCGATTGACGACGTCGCGCGCGTCGAAGCCCAGGTCGTCGAGCAGGCGTTTGATGTTGCGGGCGTCGTCGTCCGGATTGGTGAGGGCGTCGAGATGCTTGTAATTGGCCTCGCCGATGACGAGCGCGATGCCCTTGAGCGGTGCCGCTTCTTCCGCGTCCGCCGGCAGGAGATGCAGGAGGAGGGCGATCAGCGCCAGGACGGCGAGCAGGGACAGAAGCTTCGCTCCCCAGGCCGTGGGGCCCCGGGCTGACGAACCGATCCGGCCGGCGGCCGATCCAGAAAATGCTTCCGCCACCAGCGCCGTCATGCCAGCGGGCCCTTTCCGTCCACGTGCAAAATCTCGCCGAAGATCTCGGCAGCACAATGTCGGGGAGAAGAAGAAGAAAAGGCAAGGCAAAACTGGCTGGAAGTCGGCCTTGCGCGGCTTTAGGCTGCAGGTCCGGGCGGCGGGAGGTGTTTCATGCAGCACTATGATGCGGTCGTCATCGGCACCGGACAGTCCGGCCCCGCTCTGGCCAAGCGGCTTGCCGCCTCGGGACTGACGGTGGCGATCGTCGAGCGCAAGAATTTCGGCGGCACCTGCGTCAATACCGGCTGCACGCCGACCAAGGCCCTGGTGGCGAGCGCCCATGCCGCCTTCATGGCCAGACGGGCCGCCGATTTCGGTGTGACGATCGGAGGCCCGGTCGGCATCGACATGAAGCGGGTCAAGGCGCGCATGGAAGGGATCTTCCAGCCCTCGACGCGCGGCGTCGAGCGCTCGCTGCGCCAGACCGAGCGCTGCACCGTCTATCAGGGCCATGCCCGCTTCCTGTCGGCGCGCACGGTGTCGGTGGGCGATGAGGTTCTGGGCGCCGACCGTTTCATCATCAATGTCGGCGGCCGCGCCACCATTCCCGCCATGCCGGGCCTCGATCAGGTCGACTATCTCACCAACAGCTCGCTGCTGGCGCTCGATGTCCTGCCGCGCCATCTCGTCATCATCGGCGGCAGTTATATCGGCCTCGAATTTGCTCAAGTTTATCGCCGTTTCGGCAGCGAGGTGACGGTCATCGAAATGTCCGACCGCCTCGTCGCGCGCGAGGACGCCGATATATCGGCGGGTGTCAGGGACATTCTCGAGCGCGAGGGCATCGCGGTGCGCGTCAACGCCGAATGCCTCGCCGCGGCCAAGAACGGCCAGGATATCGAGATAAGCCTCGACTGCGCGCAAGGCGCGCCCAAAGTGGCGGGCAGCCATTTGCTGCTGGCGGTGGGACGGCGTCCCAACACCGACGATCTCGGCCTCGACAAGGCCGGTGTCGCGACCGACGCGAAAGGCTTCATCACCGTCGATGAGGAGCTCGCCACCAATGTGCCGGGCATCTGGGCGCTGGGCGACTGCAATGGCCGCGGCGCTTTCACCCATACGTCTTGGAACGATTTCGAGATCGTCGCCGGCAATCTGCTCGACAAGGAAGGGCGGCGCGTCAGCGACCGCATCCCGACCTATGGCCTGTTCATCGACCCACCGCTCGCCCGCGTCGGTATGAGCGAGGCGCAAGTCAAGGCGTCGGGCCGTTCGGCGCTGATCGCCACCATGGCGATGGAGGATGTCGGCCGCGCCTTCGAGAAGAGCGAGACGCTGGGCTTCATGAAGGTCCTGGTCGACGCGCAGTCGAAGCAATTCCTGGGCGCCGCCATCCTCGGCACCGGCGGTGACGAGGTCATCCACGCCATCACCGATCTGATGTATGCCAAAGCGCCCTATACCGTGATGCAGCGCGCCATGCACATCCACCCCACCGTCGCCGAATTCCTGCCGACGCTGCTGGGCGATTTGCGGCCACTGGAATAGGTTCGATTGTCTCCGTTCGCGCAGTTGTCCGAATTACACACCTTCATACTTCTCCCTTGCGGGGCTATCGCATATGCAGGGGAAGGCCTTTCCAAGTTTCCCCCTCTCCCGTCCGCAGGATGGGAGAGGGTGCCCGATAGGGCGGGTGAGGGCTCTTTGGACTACACGGACCGCACGAGAAAAGAGCCATCATCCGGCCTTCGGCCACCTTCTCCCATTGCTTCGCAACGGGCGAAGGGGAGGCGTGGGAGACACCTGCAGCTTTCAGGAAATCTCATATGCGATAGCCCTGCCGGTAAGCCGGGTGGGGGGCGGATCGCATCGCCTCAACCCAGCCGCACCACCCTGAGCTTTCCCAGAAAATCCTTCTTGCCGAGCGGCACGCCCTTATGTCTGAGGATCGCATAGGCGACCGTCAGGTGGAAATAGAAGTCGGGCATGATCACCTGGCTCGCATAGTCCTCGGCGGTGAGGCCGAGGCTCGCATCGAAGAAGCTCGCCACGATCAGGCCGGCTCGCGCGTCCATGCGCTCGGGCGGCACGGCGCGCAGATAGGCCAGCGCCTGGCCGATGCCGTCATGGACCTCGGCGAAGCTTGCTTCCTCGTAGCCGACCTTGGGCGGCGGCGTGTCGGTGAAGTGCCGGGCGAGGTCCACCGGAATGAACAGGGCATATTGCAGTTGCTGGATCAGGCTGAACATGTCCGGATAGAGCCTCGCCTCGAGCAGCGCCGCGGTATCCATCTTCGCCGCTTCGGCCTTCTTCAGGATTCCGTCGAGATTCTCGAGCGCCGACATCATGGGCTGGATGGTCAGCCGGTGGAAGGCGCCGTCATGGATGATCTGGGTCATGTTTCCTCGCTTGGCGATCCTAGCACATCGCCCATCCGGCGATACGCCTCTCCGGGATGCCTGTCGGCCTTGCCGGTTTGCAACGAGCGGTCGCTTCCGTATCGCCTCACCGTCCCGGTTGATCTATGATCCGCCGCATAACCCGAACTTCCCAGCGTGATCATGACCTACGACCAGTACAACGCCTTCTGCGGTTCGCTGCCGGCGACCAGCTATGTGATGCAATGGGGCGGCTCGCATGTCTGGAAGGTGGGCGACAAGGTCTTCGCCATCGGCGGCTGGGATGCGGGCGCGGAGCCGCATATCACCTTCAAGGTCTCCGACCTCGCTTTCGAGGTGCTGAAGGACCAGCGCGGGCTGAGGCCGGCGCCTTATCTCGCCTCGCGCGGCTTCAAATGGATCCAGCACTACGCCAGGCCCGGCCTCAAGGACAAGGAGCTCAAGGCCTATCTGAAGGCCTCGCACCGCCTTGTCGCCGAGGGCCTGTCGAAGAAGAAGCAGAAGGCCCTCGGCCTCGTTTTCTAGATCATGAAAAGGCCGGAATCGCTCCCCAAGGGCGATTGCGGTTGAGCAGGCCGAGTCGGGCCGCGCGAGGGGGACATTTTCATGACGCAGAAGATCAGGGTCGCCTTGTTGTTTGGCGGCCGCTCGGCCGAGCATGATGTCTCGATCCTCTCCGCCGCCAATGCGGTGAAGGCGGTCGACCGGACGCGTTACGAGATCGTGCCCATCGCCATCGACCGCGCCGGCCTGTGGCGGTTGATCGAGCTCGAGGACGGCGCGCTGCCGCGTCAGGTTTCCGACAAGGGGATCGAGGTGGCGCTGCTGCCCGGCGGCCGCGGCCGGCTGGTCGCGGCATCGCCGGAAGGAGCAGGGCGAGAGCTGCCTAAGGTAGATGTCGTCTTCCCGGTGCTGCATGGTCCCTTCGGCGAGGACGGCTCGGTGCAGGGTTATGCGGAAGTCGCCGATGTGGCCTATGTCGGCTCCGGCGTTTTCGCCTCCGCCGCCGCGATGGACAAGGACTTCGCCAAGCAGCTGCTCGCCGCGGCAGACCTGCCGGTCGCCAGGAGCGCGATCTTGCGGCGCGGCGAAGCGGCGGACTTCGACGGGCTCGCCGTCCGGCTGGGCCTGCCGTTCTTCGTCAAGCCGGCGCGCCAGGGCTCGTCGGTCGGCGTCGGCAAGGTCGCGGATGCGGCGGATTTCGCCCGCTGCCGCGACGAGGCTTTCCGTCATGACGACAAGCTCCTCGCCGAGGAGTTCGTCGAGGCGCGCGAGATCGAATGCGCCGTCCTCGAGGATGCGGAAGCCAGGCTCACCGTGTCCCTGCCGGGCGAGATCATCCCCGCCGCGCGCCACGGCTTCTACACCTATGAGGCCAAATATATCGACGCCGACGGCGCCGTCGTGAAGGCGCCCGCCGACCTGCCGGCGCCGGTCGCCGAGACGGCACGCGCGATGGCGGCGCGCGCCTTCCGCGCGCTGGGCTGCGCCGGTCTGGCGCGCGTCGATTTCTTCCTGCGCGGCGACATGAGCCTCGTCGTCAACGAGGTCAACACGATCCCGGGCTTCACCAATATCAGCATGTACGCCAAGGCGCTGGCCACCTCCGGCGTCTCCTATGCCGAGGCGATCGACGTGCTCATCGCCCATGCGCTCGCGCGTCACGGCGCCGCTGCGGCTGCTTCCGCCTGAGATCGTCGTGCACATCTTGTTTGGCATCGAACACTTGCCTTGCGCCGGCTTTTATGCCAAATGCGCTCCCCGCGCGAAACGCGCGACTTCTGGAGCACGGCTATGTTTGAAGATCGCCTTATGATGAGCGTTGATCTTCCGGGCGCAACGCGTACCCGGCCGCTGCTTATTGCGGCGGCCGGCTAAGCCAGCCGGATCTCAGCCTTTCATTCTTGACCTTCTGAACCTGTGACGGCGTGACCGAGCGCGTTCGTGCGCCCGTCTCCGCTTGTCGCGTCTCACCTCGCGCCGGTCTGCGACCCGCGAGGCGGGCGAGCTATTGGCCGATGACGATGATCGATCGCTATGCCTTCATGGAATTTGGAGCGGACCCTCTGTACCGGCCGCGCCGTGTCCTGTTTCGCTATTACAAGGACCGCTATGCCGCGATGCTGCTGGAAGATCTGCTGCAGCCGCGCCTGCCAATCCGCATCTTGCGTGAAGGCCGGTTCGCCCGCCTGCTTGACCGCCCGGCGATCAAGGCGCTGGTCGCGTCGAAAGGCGGCGGCTGGCTGCATCATGACGATCTCCTGATGCTGTGGCCGACGGATGTCGAGACCTATGTCGTGACTTTCGCCGCCTGGGGCTCTGAGTCGAAGGCCGATCGCTCATGGAACCAGACGTCGCGCCCGCGCCGCCAGCTCGTTCTGCAGCTCAATTTCTCGCAGCCGCATGATGCGCAGTATCGCCGGCTGGTCTTCAACGCCGCGGAGAATCCGTTCGTCTATCGGCGTCATCCCGTCAATCAGGAGGGGCGTAACACCCTCGCCTGGGCGCGCGTCGATATCGACCTCGTCTCGGGCGAGGCGCTGATCGAGGAGGTGCAGAACGATTGGATCAGAAAGGTGGACCGGGCATTGGAGTGCGCCTCGCGGGGCTATGGCAAGTTCAAGGAGCCGGCGGCGCACGCAGGGCTGAAACTCTATGCGGAAACGGTCCTGGCGCCCCATGCCGTCATCTGGAGCGAGGCTGTTCTCGCCGCGACGCTCCAGATGCTCGGGCAAGTCTTGGGCATCCGGCGCGTCTGGTACCACCATTTTGAAACGGGCTGCGCGCTCAAGAATCTTCTGAGAAAGAAGTGGAGCAAGCCGCCGCGCTCTCTCTACACCGACCTGCCCAGGCGCTTCTGCTTCGAGCTGACCGACGAGCCGCCGGAATTCCTCCTGCCCGCCCAGCCGCGCTGGCTGAGAAAGAAGCTGGAGCGGCGGGAGGGGAGGTTCTGGCGCATGGATGCATGAGATTCGGGCCGCGGGCTCCGGCTAGACCACTTGCGTGCCCGGCGGCCCGGGCCGCCGGCGCCCCTCGATGCCGAGCGCCACGCCGAGGGTGGTGAGCGGCGCATGGCCCTGCGGATGGACGATCTCGAGATGCGATGTGCTGGTGGTGTCGTCCTTCCTGTCGCCGCTTACGTCGGGATGACGGTCTCTGGGAGCGCGTTTCGTTTAAGCGCCAGCTTGACCAACGGTGAACTTGAGATCGCTCCTCATCCCTGTATGATTCGCTCACGGACGGTCCGGATCAGCAGGAGATACGATGAAGCTCCTCATCATCGGCGGCGGGATTGGCGGCCTCGTCACCGCGCTGGCGCTCCACAAGGCCGGCATCGATGTCGAAATCTTCGAGCAGAGCCAGGAGCTGCGCGAGCTCGGCGTCGGCATCAATCTCCTGCCGCATGCGGTGAAGGAGCTGGCCGCCCTCGGCCTCCTGCCGGCCCTCGACGAAGCCGGCATCCGCACCCGCGAGCTCATCTATCTCAACCGCCACGGACAGGTCGTCTGGCGCGAATTGCGCGGCCTCGATGCGGGCTATGACGTGCCGCAGATCAGCATCCATCGCGGCAGGCTTCAAGGCGTCCTGCTCAAGGCGGTGCGCGAGCGGCTGGGCCCGGAGCGTATCCATGCCGACCGGCGCTTCGTCGACCTCGCCGAGAAGCCGGGCAAGGTGACCGCCTTTTTGGAGAACCGCGCCGGTGAGCGCTTCGAGACGGCCGGTGACGGGCTGATCGGCTGCGACGGCATTCATTCGCGGGTGCGCGCGCTGTTCTATCCGCAGGAGGGGCCGCTGCTCTGGAGCGGCATCATGTTGTGGCGCGGCTGCACGGCCTGGCCCGTCCATGAGGACGGCCGCACCATGGTCATCGCCGGCGGCAACGCGGCGAAATTCGTCTTCTATCCGATCCATCATGATCCGGCGCGGCCGGGCCAGCGCCTCACCAACTGGGCGATCATGGCGCGCGTCGCCGACGGGACCGAGCCGCCGTCCCGCCGCGAGGACTGGAACGCGGTCGGCCGCATCGAGGAGGCCTGCGCCTTCGTCGAGGATAGTTTCCGCCTGGGCTTCATCGAGCCGAAGAAGATCATCGAGGCCACCGGCGTCTTCTACGAATATCCCAATTGCGACCGCGATCCGGTCGAGCGCTGGTCCTTCGGCCGGGTGACGCTGCTGGGCGACGCCGCCCATGCCATGTATCCGGTCGGCAGCAACGGCGCGAGCCAGGCCATCCTCGATGCCGCGGCGCTCGCCCGGCATCTCGCCGCGACGCCGGATGTCGAGGCGGCCTTCGCCGCCTATGACGGCGAGCGCCGCCCGATGACCGCCGATATCGTGCGCGCCAACCGCCGCGGCGGCCCGGAAGGCGTCATCGACGTCGTCGAGGCGCGCGCGCCCGACGGTTTCGACGATATCGACAAGGTGGCGAGCTACGCCGAGCGCGAGGCGATCGTGCGCGGTTATGCGTCCAAGGCCGGTTATGCCAAGGACCAGGTCAACCGCGCCGGTGCGAGGTGATGTTCCCTGTCCACCGTCATCCCGTCCGGGCCATGGCCTCCCTACGCAGCTTACAGACGTTTCGTTACAGGTCATTCTGTCCGATCCTGCGCCGGGCGCATGGCTCGCGGCCAGGGGAACCCTGAGCCATGCTTGCTTTGCACTGGGAAAATGGCCGCCCCGACGCCATATTGGGGCGGCAAATCGCAAGAATGGAGTAAGACAGCATGAGCTACCGTAAGACAGCGGAAGCCGTCGCAAAGCTCACCCCCATCCAGTACAAGGTCACCCAGGAAAACGCCACCGAGCGTCCCTTCACCGGCGAATACAATGACAACAAGGAAGCCGGGATCTATGTCGACATCGTCTCCGGCGAGCCGCTCTTCGCCTCCTCCGACAAGTTCGAGTCGGGCTGCGGCTGGCCGAGCTTCACGAAGCCGATCGTCTCGGCGAATGTCAACGAGCTGCGCGACGTCTCGCATGGCATGATCCGCACCGAGGTGCGCTCGGCCCATGGCGACAGCCATCTGGGCCATGTGTTCCCGGACGGCCCGCGCGACAAGGGCGGCTTGCGCTATTGCATCAATTCCGCGTCCTTGCGCTTCATCCCGCGCGACGAGATGGAAGCCCAAGGTTATGGCGAGTACCTGAACCAGGTGGAGGACATATGATGACCGAGAAAGCCATTCTGGCCGGCGGCTGCTTCTGGGGCATGCAGGATCTGATCCGCCGGCTGCCCGGCGTCGTCTCGACGCGCGTGGGCTATACCGGTGGCGATGTGAAGAACGCCACCTATCGCAATCACGGCACCCATGCCGAGGGCATCGAGATCGTCTTCGATCCGCAGAAGATCAGCTATCGGCGCATCCTGGAATATTTCTTCCAGATCCACGACCCGACGACGTTGAACCGGCAGGGCAACGACCGCGGTCTGGCCTATCGTTCGGCGATCTATTATCTGAGCGATGAGCAGAAGCGTGTCGCCAAGGACACCATCGCCGATGTCGAGGCCTCGGGCCTGTGGCCCGGCAAGGTCGTCACCGAGGTCGAGCCGGCGGGCGACTTCTGGCAGGCCGAGCCCGAGCATCAGGACTATCTGATCAAATATCCCAACGGCTATACCTGCCACTTCCCGCGCCCCAACTGGGTGCTGCCGCGCCGCGAGGCCGCGGAATAGGTCAAGAGCATAATCCGGAAAAGCGCGCAGCGGTTTTCCGGAAAGATCATGCGCCGCAAGAAAGTGGACCGTGACGGCGATTCCTGCTGAAGTCTTGCAATCGCGGACGGATCGGACCCATGAAATCGGTGGAACCGGGATGGTCCCGGTTCCGCTGCTTTTCCAGGGTGCTGTAGATGGCTGTAGATCCGCTGATATCCGCTGTTCTTCCGCTGTTGATTTACAGCGGAAGAACAGCGGAACTCACTTCGGCTTGCGCACCGCCCTGACCTTGCCGCTGTCGCCGCCGCCGCAATAGAAGCGGTCCTTGCCATCCCATTCGAGGCCCGACACCCCGGTCCCGGCCGGCATGTCGATCTGCTGCAGCACCTCGCCGGTCTTGGGATCGATGCGGCGGATGTCGCTTTCCTCGCCCTGCCAGGTGCCGTGCCACAGCTCGCCATCGGCCCAGGTGACGCCGGTGACGAAACGCTTCGACTCGATGGTGCGCAGGATCCTGCCCGTCGCCGGATCGATCTGGTGGATCTTCTGGTCGCGATATTGCCCGACCCACAGCGTGCCTTCGCCCCAGGCGAGGCCTGAATCGCCGCCGCCGCCGGGCGCCGGAATGGTCGACAGCACGCGGCCGGTTTTGGGATCGACCTTCTGGATGAGCTCCTCCGCGATCTGCCACAGATGCTCGCCGTCGAAGGCGGTGCCGGCATGCGCCTGGATGTCGAATGAGCGCACCGTGTCGCCGCTCTGGGTGTCGAGCGCGTTCAGCGTCTCGCCGGCGGCGAACCACACGGATGTTCCGTCATAGGTGAGCCCATGCACCTGATCGACGCCCGGGAAGGGACCATATTCGCGAATGATTTCGGCTTGCGATCTTTTCATGATGTCTGTCCTCCTTCACTTCGGCCGGCGCACGGCGCGCACCTTGCCGCTATTGCCGCCGCCGCAATAGAAGCGGTCCTTGCCGTCCCATTCGAGACCCGACACGGCGGTGCCGGCCGGCATGTCGATCTGCTGCAGCACCTCGCCGGTCTTGGGGTCGATGCGGCGGATGTCGCTTTCCTCGCCCTGCCAGGTGCCGTGCCACAGCTCTCCATCGGCCCAGGTGACGCCGGTGACGAAACGCTTCGACTCGATGGTGCGCAGCACCTTGCCGGTCGCCGGATCGACCTGGTGGATCTTGCGGTCGCGATATTGCCCGACCCACAAGGTGCCTTCGCCCCAGGCGAGGCCTGAATCGCCGCCGCCGCCAGGCGCCGGAATGGTCGCGAGCACATGGCCCGTCTTGGGATCGACCTTCTGGATGCGGGCATCGGCGATCTGCCACAGATGCTCGCCGTCGAAGGCGGTGCCGGCCTGGGCCGCGACATCGAGCGCGCGCACCGTCTCACCGCTCTGGACGTCGAGCGCGGTCAAGGTCGCGCCGGCGGCGAGCCACAGATTCTCGCCGTCGTAAGTGACGCCGCCCACTTGGGCGACGCCCGGAAAAGGTCCGTATTCCCGGATGATCTCGGCCTGCGATCTCTTCATGATGCCTGTCCTTTCGTGTGGTCGACATCTAATCGTTCGGCAGCGGCGCCGGGAGTAACAATGTCGTCGTGAAACCGGGCACCGGCGGCGTCATCCAGCGCCGCGCCCGGCCGCGCCCGTAGAACTGAACCTTCTTCGCCGCGGCCAGGTCCTCGAGCGCCCGCTGCACGCTGCGCTGGCTGGCGCCGAGCGCCAGCGCCAGCGCCGAACTCGACCATGATTCGCCGTCGGCGAGGAACGCCAGCACCGCGGCGTGTTTCTCCTCGACGGGACGCGCCAGCACCACGACCTCCTGGCCCATCGGCGGCTCGAGCGCGAAGCCGCGCTCGGTGGCGCTGAGGCGCGCCAGCTTGCCCAGCATCTGGCGCAGGCGCCCGATCTCGACGCGCAGGCGCGCGCGATGCGACTCATCGACATGTCTCGCACCGAAGGCGCGCGCCAGCAGCACATCGCGCGGCACATCCCTGGGCCAGGCTTCGGCGAGCACGCGGGCGAGCGCGAAGAGAACCGGACGCGTCGCCAGCGACACGATGGTCCTGCGGCTTCGCACCACATGACGGCAGGCATCGATGATGAGCGCCTTCGACGCGAAGAGCGTCTCGACCTCATCGAGAAGAAACGGGCGCTCCGTGCCTTTCGCGATGAGCCGTGCCGCCGGCGCGTCGAGGAGCAGGGCGGCGCTCTCGACTTCGGCGATGAGCGCCGGGATGCGCGCCTGGCGCGCCGCCTGCTGTGCCCGCGCCAGGGCCGCGCGCGCCGTCTTCGTGTCGATGCGGCGCATGGCGATGCCGGCGCTCACCAGCTCATGCGCGGTGCGCAGGGGCGGCGGCAGTGGTGAGGGGTCGAGATGCTTGAGCTGTGCCTCCGCTTCATCGAGCCTGCCAATGAGCAGCAGCCGGCGTACCGACAGGTAATGCGCATGCGCCGCATTGGCGCGGTCGCCATGGTCCTCGAGCACGGCGCGCGCCTGGTCGAGCGATTTGTCAGGCGCGCCCAGGTCGCGCGCCGCGAGCGCCACTTCGGCTTCGGCGACGACGCAGCGCGCCCTCGCCACCGCTTCCCTTGGGCCGAACGCGCGTGCCGCCCGGCGCAACAGAAATTTAGCACGGTCGAGATCGCCGAGCTGCGCCATGGCGATGCCGCGCAAGGCGAGCGCCGGCGGATCCTCGCGCAGCGCCACCCGCTTCAGGGCGCCGAGCGGATCACCGCCCGCCAGGGCGCGCGCCGCGGCCGTGATCAGTGAGTCCATGGAAATCCCGCCACACTTGTCACTCCCACCCCTTCGATAGCCGTCACTATCCTCACTGACAACCACTTCAGGAGAAGGAGACCCGCTCATGAACCACATCGCAGCTTTGGACGCCTATGGCGTGCTGACCGATCCCGCCACCTTCACCATCGAGCGTCTCCTGCCGGGACCGGTCGATCTGGTCTGGGCGGCGCTCACCGAGAGCAGCCTGCGCAAGCACTGGCTGGCGGCGGGCGAGATGGAGCTGGTGCCGGGCGCTCCCTTCGAATTCGTCTGGCGCAATGACGATCTGAGCGACCCGCCGGGCCGGCGCCCGGAAGGCTTCGAGGCGGAATATCGCCTCACGAGCCGCATCACCGAGGTCGTGGCGCCGTACCTGCTGTCCTTCACCTGGGATGATACCGGCGACGTGACCTTCGCCGCCGAGCCGCATGGCCGGCGCGTGCTCCTGCGCGTCATCCATCGCGGCCTCGCCGACCGCGCGACATTGCTTGCCGTCGCCGCCGGCTGGCACATGCATCTCGACATCCTCGTCACCCGCGCCCGGGGCCTGGAGCCCGAGCCCTTCTGGACCGGCTGGTTGCGCCTGCAGGGCGAGTATGCCCGCCGCCTCGCAAAATAATCTCATCCTCATAAGAATGGAGACACTCGTGAAATCGACCATCATCGCTGCAGTCATGCTCGCCTTCGCCTCATCCGTGCAAGCCGCCGAGCCGACCCTCGAACCGATGCCGCCGAAGCTCGAAATCGAGCTCGCGCTCAGCGCCGCGCCGCCGCATCTGCGCGACAAGGCGACCGTCCATCTGCTCGACCCCAAGAAGGGTTACAAGCTCGCGCGGCAAGGCGGCAACGGCATCACCTGCATCGTCGAGCGCACCCAATGGGAGCTCGCCGATTTTCGCGACGATATCTACGTGCCGCTCTGCTACGACGCCGAAGGCACCAGGACCTATCTCAAATACATCATGGATACGGCGGCGATGCGGGCCGGAGGAATGGGACCCGCCGAGCTCAAGGCCACGGTCGAGAAGCGCTTCCACGACAAGACCTATCCGGTGCCGGCAAAGCCCGGCCTCTCCTACATGATCGCGCCGATCATGCGCACTCTGGGCCCGCCCGATCTCAAGGTGCGCACCATGGCGATGCCGCATCTGATGTTCTACGCGCCCTATCTCACCAATGCCGAGATCGGCGCCGCGCCGGACTTCACCGACTTCGACAGTCTGCTCTATCCCTTCGTCGACAAACAGGGCAATCCCGAGCACAGCTACATGATCCAGATGATCGGCGCCGCCGAGAAGGCGAAGATCCTCGCCGAGCACAAGCAGCTCCTCGCCGATCTCTGCGCCTATCGCGACCTGCTCTGCCTCGCTCACATGGAGCATTAGCGATCGATCGAAATCCCGCCAGCTTTGTCACTCCCACCCTCGGCGGTTCCATCCATAGAGTCGTTACATCACCTGAAAGGAGAGAAACCATGCCCACCCACAAGACAGCATCACGTAAGGAATGGCTCGCCCACCGCGTCGCCTTGCTCAAGGCGGAGAAGGAGCTCACGCGGCGCAGCGACGAGCTGGCGCGGATGCGCCAGGATCTGCCCTGGGTCAAGCTCGACAAGGCCTATCGCTTCGAGACGGAGCAGGGCGCAGCGACGCTCGCCGATCTCTTCCAGGGCCGCTCGCAGCTTCTCGTCTATCACTTCATGTTCGGTCCCGATTACAAGGCCGGCTGCGTGTCCTGCTCGTCGATCGCCGACGCCTATAACGGCTTCTTCGCGCATCTCGCCAATCATGACGTGATGCTGTGGACGGTGTCGCGCGCGCCACTGCCGAAGCTTCTCGACTACAGGCGACGGATGGGCTGGAGCTTCCCCTGGGCGTCCGCGCAGGACACCGACTTCAATTTCGACTTCGACGTCGCCTTCACCGAGGAGCAGCAGCGCCAGGGGAATGTGGAGTATAATTACGAGCGCAGCGGTCACGCCATGGACAGCCTCGCCGAGCCCTCGCCGGTCGTCGACTTCGCGGCGAGCTCCGGCGTCGATCCCGCCACCTATGGCCGCGACCGGCCGGGCCTCAGCGCCTTCATCCGTGCCGACGGCGACATCTATCATACCTATTCCACTTATGCGCGCGGGCTCGACGGCCTGTGGGGCATGTATCAGTGGCTCGACCGCGCGCCCCTGGGCCGCAACGAGACCGGCCTCTGGTTCCGCCGCCGCGATGAATATGGGCCGCTGAAGAACGTTGCCTGAGGGAGGCCGACAATGACGATCGCCGCCGAAGATGTGACCCGTTGCTTGAGCCTCGCCGCCGCGCCGACCTTTGCGGCGATGGCGGCGGCGACGGGTCTTCTCGGTGGCGATCCTGCCGCCATTCTCTGCTCGGGCGCCGGCGCTTCACCGATGAGCGGCATGACCCTCATGTATGCGCTGATGGCGGTGTTCCATCTGCCGCCCTGGGCGCGGCTCCTTGCCCGCGAGATCCACGACATCTCGCCGCCCTCCCCGGACAGACCTTAGAGCAGGCCTCGCCTTTACGAAAGACGTGCCGCCTTTCGTCGGCCTATGTGAAAGGAAAGGACGATGGCGAGCATCAGCATCACGCCGCCGGCGATCGTGAAAGTGGCGTCGCTTATTCCCGCCGCCATAACGTGGCGCAGGGGCTCGCCGGCAAGGCCCGCCGTATCCCGATTGGCGATCAGGACCAGGGCGGCGAGGCCGAGGGCCGCGCCTATGCCCGAAGCGGTCGAGACTATCCCTGAGGCCACGCCTTGCTTTTCATCCGGCACCCCGGTCGCGGCCGCGATGAACATGGTGGTGAAGATGACGCCGTCGCCGATGCTGACGATGACGAGGCCCGGCGCCAGCGCTGCAAAAGGGACATCGGGCGCCAGGACGACGCCGATGGCGAGCGCGCCGATGGCGCCGACCGCCAGCGCCGCGATCATGGTCGGGGCCAGGCCGAAGCGCGTCGCCGCCAGCCCGGCGAGTGTCGATGACAGCACGACGACGGCGGTCGGGATCAGAAAGCCGAGGCCGGTCGCGAGCGCATCGTAATGCAGCACGTCCTGAAAGAAGATCGACAGGAAGTAGAGGAGCGCCCCGAAGGTCGCCATGAACAGGAAAGCGGTGGCGACGCCTAGCATCAGCCAGGGATTGCGCAGCAAGGGAAAGGGCAGCAGCGGATCGGTGCTGCGCGCCTCGATCAGGACGAAGAGCATGGCCAGCAGAAGGCCCGCGAGCAGGATGCCCAGGGTGAGGAGAGAGAGCCATCCGAAGGCCGGTCCCTGCACCAGGGCGAGCACGATCAAGGTCACGGCGCCGGTGACCGTGGCTGCGCCGGGGAGATCGAAAGCCCGCGCGCGATCCGCCGGGGGATCGCGGTCGATGAGCAGCAAAGCGGCGATCATCGCGGCGCCGGCGAGCGGCACATTGACCAGGAAGACGGCCCGCCAGCCGAAGGCGCTGGTGAGCGCGCCGCCCGCCAGCACCCCGATGACCAGACCGGCGGCGCCGGCGCCGGCCCAGACGCCCAGGGCCCGGTTGCGCTCCGCCCCTTCGCGGAAGAGGACATTGATCAAGGCGAGGGTGCTCGGAAAGACCAGCGCGCCGCCGAGCCCTTGCACCGCGCGGGCGGCGAGCTGCGTGGCGACGCCGGTCGCGAGACCGCCGGCGAGCGAGGCGCTGAGATAGAGGAAGAGCCCCGCGAGCAGGACGCGGCGTCGGCCGAGGAGATCGGAAGCGCGGCCGCCGAGCAGCAGGAAGCCGCTGGAGGCGATCACATAGGCGCTCACCTCCGCCTGCAGGCTCTGCGGCGAATAACCGAGATCGCGGCCGATATCGGGCAGAGCGACGATGACGATATACTGATCGAGCGACACGATCAGCATCGCGCCCGACAGCAGGGCGAGGATCGCCATCAGACGGCTTTGGGAGGGAGAGGTTGAATGGCTGTTCACCGGCGCGGCTCCTTTGCGCCAGACTTGGCGAAGCCGCCGCGACGGCGAAACCCGGCAGGAGCGTATGGCCGGTCTGCGCCGGTGTATGGAGGTCAGGGCGGCGGGTTGAGCGTCGGCGCGATGAGTCTCAGCTCCTGCACCAGGAAGTCGATGAGGCGGCGGATGCGCGGCGTGTCGCGCAGATCGGCATGGACGCCGATTTTCACCGGCTGCGACGGTTCGGGGATCGGCGTCGCGAAGCGTATGAGGACCGGCCGGCGATCGCCGATCACCCGCGGCAAGGCGGCCATCGCTTCACCCGCCTCGACGGCCGCCACATGCGATTGCACGCCATTGGTCCTGAGCACGGTGGCGGCGCGCGGCAGCATGGCCTTCAGCCATTCGATGGGAACCACCTTGATGGGCGAGGGATTGAGCGAAACGACATGCTGGTCGGCGCCCTTGCGGGCGAAGTCCGGCTGGCCGTGGCGGCCGATATAGGCATCGGATGCATAAAGGCCATAGGACACATCCGCGACCTTGTGCTCGATCAGATCGCCCTGGTCGAAATTGCCGACCCGTACCGCGATATCGGCCTCGCGGCGGGAGAGATTGAAGCGGCGCGGATCGTTGATCAGGTCGATGGTCACGTCCGGGTGTCTGATGCAGAAACGCGCCAGCAGGGGCGCCAGAACATCATCGCCGAACCAGGCGAGGCTGGTGAGCGTGATCGCGCCCTTGAGGCCGGTGTCGCGCGCCGCGATCCGCCGCGCGACCGTGCCGGCGAGCTCGTCCATCTCGTCCAGCGGCTCGAGCAGGGTGGTGAGCAGCGATCCGGGCGCCAGGCCGCCCGCTTCGCGCTCGAAGAGCTTTACGCCGAGCCGCCGCTCCAGCGCGTTGAGCCGGCGGCTGATGGTGGGCTGGGTCGAGCCCAGGGCGCGCGCGGCGGCGCTCAGCGAGCCGTGACGGGCGACGGCATGCGCGATCTTGAGATCATCCCAGTCCATGTCGGTCGCCTCCGGTTTGACCCAAATCAAATCGCTTCGCCGCGACTGCGGCTAGAAGGAAACGCCATGAGACAGGAAGCGCGGAACTGCCGCAAGCTGGAAGATTGCCCGCTCGGCGCCGTATGTTGCGCCGGGGAGCATGTGCCATGCATCGACATGCGGCGCCTGCATGCGGCGAAGATCGAGCTCTGCGTCGCGCTCGAGGCGGTCGCCGATGATCTGCCGGGGCGTGTCGACCGCTTCGGCTGTCTGACCATCGCCAGCAATCTCGTGCCGCTGCTGCGCGCCTGTCATCGCCTGGAGGAGGAGGCGGTGTTTCCCGCTTTCATTGCGCGCTGCGGCGAGAGGACGGTCATCGCCCGGCTCAAGACCGAGCATCTCGAGGATGAGTGCGCCGCCGAGGATCTGACCGAGATGCTGCTTGCCGTCGGCCATGGCGAGGCGGTCGCCAATCCGGAGGCCTTCGGCTACATGCTGCGTGCCTTTTTCGAGGCGATGCGCCGGCACATCGCCTTCGAACGCGATCATATTCTGGCTGCCATACGTCCGGCGGAATAGCGGATGTCAGTCGCCGGCCTGCGCCGTGAGCCGGTCCAGATCGTCGACGGTCACGTGACGCGTGCCTTCGATGCGGATTGCCCCGTCGGTCCTGAGCTTCGTCAGCTGGCGGCTGACGGTCTCGATGGTGAGGCCGAGGAAATCGGCAATCTCGCCGCGCGACAGCGGCAGGTCGAAAGTGACGCTTTGCCCTTCCGCTCCCTCGCTGGCCGGAGCGATGTTGCGGGCGATCATCAACAGGAAGCTCGCCACCTTTTCGGCGGCGGTCTTGCGGCCGAGCGTCACCATCCAGTCGCGCGCCTGATCGAGCTCCTTGAGCGTCTGCTGGAGGAGGCGATGCTCGAAATCCGGCTGCTCCGCCATCATGCGCTCGACCGCCTGGCGCGGGAAGGAGCACAGATCGACCGGAGTCGCGGCTTCCGCCGTGACCGCGCTTTCCGTGCGGAAGGGACGACCGACGAAATCGGGCGCGAATTGCAGGCCGACGATCTGCTGGCGCCCATCGGCCAGGGTCTTGCTCAGCTTCACCACGCCGGACATCACATTGGAATAGCGCTCGACCTGCTCCGCGTCGGCCACCAGCTCCTCGCCCTGCGGCGCCTTGTGCTTGACCGAGGATTTGGCGAGCGTCATCAGCTGCTCGGGCGTGAGCGCGCCGCATACGCCGCGATGCCGCGCCTCGCAGGAGGCGCAGAGCACCGGGATGCCGGAATTATGGATGTCCTTCCGCAACGAAACCTTGCTCGCTCTTGCAACTGCTTCGTCCTACCACCCCGCCTGGCGGCGGGCCACGTGACCTTTTGCCGGCTCTCGCCCGGCCCGCGAGTATCCGGATGTGGTCTCGCTCGCCGATGACCGGCTGGTACGCACGCGCATTTTGTCCGGATCGCGAAGCTGCACGAGAAGTAGGATCCGTTCTAGCTGCGAAAGCTTCGAACAAAGCGTGATGGCAAACCGATTCACATCGGCACTGCCAGCTGGTAGTCTGCGTCGGCTTTTTCAGGATGGCGTCATGACTCGATTTTTTCCCCGGCTGATTGGAACTTGTGCGGTCGCGCTCACGACAGGCCTGTTCGCGACCCCTGCCTTGGCTTCGTTCGAAAGCTGTGTCAAAGCCGTGCGCGCCGAGGTCCTCAAGGCCGGCATCAAGCCCGATATCGTCAACGCCGCCTTCAAAGGCATTGCCTTCGACGAGAAGGCGGTGCGCTTCTCCAGGACCCAGCCCGAATATCGCCTCGCCATCTGGGACTACATGGCCTTCCTGGTCGATGAGGCGCGCCTCGTCGACGGCGCCAGGATGATGCGCACCCATGACAAGACCTTGCGCGCCGTCGAGCGGGCTTATGGCGTCAACCGCTTCGTTCTCGCGGCCCTGTGGGGCATCGAGAGCAATTACGGGCGCGAGAAGGGCGATTTCTTCCTGCCGCATGCGCTGCCGAACGTCGCCTGCGGCGGCAAGAAGCCGGCCGTCTTCAAGGCCGAGCTCATCCAGGCTCTGCGCATCGTCCAGGCGGGCGACATCAGGCTCGCCGATCTCAACGGCTCCTGGGCCGGTGCTTTCGGCCAGACCCAGTTCATGCCGTCGACCTATCGCCGCCTCGCCGTCGATTTCGACGGCGACGGCCGCCGCGACACGATCCGCTCGGTTCCCGATTCGCTCGCTTCCGCCGCCAATTTCCTCGACAAGGCCGGCTGGCAATCGGGATTGCCCTGGGGCTTCGAGGTGAAGGTGCCGTCCTCCTACAAGGGACCGGTCGGGCGTTCGCGCAAGGCGCCGGCTTCGGCCTGGGCCAAGCTCGGCATCGCCCGTGCCGATGGCGCGTCGCTGCCTTCGGGCTCTTATGGTTTGATCCGGCCGACGGGGAAGTCAGGACCGGCTTTCCTCGTCTCGCGCAACTTCGATGCGCTGTTCTCCTACAATGCGGCGGAGTCCTACGCGCTGGCCATCGGTTATCTCTCCGACCGCCTGGCCGGCAAGCCCGCGCTCAAGACGCCGTGGCCGACCGATGATCCGGGCTTGAGCCGGGTCGAGCGCAAGCGTCTGCAGGAATTGCTGATCCAGCACGGCTATTACGAGGGCGAAGCGGATGGACGGATCGGGCCGATCACCGTCGCCGCGATCAAGGAAGCTCAGAAGAAGGCCGGCATGAAACCTAATGGCCGGCCGAGCAAGCGTATCCTGAAGGCGCTCGCCGGGGGGTGATCAGGCCTTCACGATGACTTTTGACGGATCCGTCAACAGTCATAAACGTGATCGTCAGCTTCAACCTGGAGCATAATGTTTTCGCCAAGACGATTCCGTCTTGGCGCATCATGCTCTAGGCGGCGCCGGCACCAGCCCGTGCCGCAGCATGATCTCCTTGATGTGCTGCGGGTCGGGGGCACCGGCGCTGAGGAGGGCGGCAATCTCGCGGAAATAGCCGGGGCCGAGCACGCCGGGGCTCAGCACGCAAAGGCAGCTGCCAGGTTCCTCGGTGACATTATTGAAACCATGGACGACGCCGCGCTTGATGAAGAGCGTGTCGCCAGGCCCGACGGGGACGGTCTTTCCGTCGACGGTGAAGTTCAAGGTGCCGGAGAGGCCATAAACCGCTTCGTCCCAGCTCTCATGATAATGCGGCACCGGCACGCGGCCCCGGGGCTGGACGGTCATGCGGAACATGTCGAGGCTGCCGGCCGTCGTCTCCTTGGTATGGAAGAATTCGAGCCTGATGCTGCCGAAGTCGATCACTTCATTCATTTGCCTGTCTCCGGCCCCCGCTATCTTTTATATCTAGGGCCGACGAGAATCGACAGACCCTCTGCTTTTTGACCGTTCGGGGGAAAGGATATGACCGCCAAACCAACACCGCTCATCAATCATCCCACCGGCGTGGCGCTTCTGCGCGATCCGGCGCTCAACCGCTCGACCGCTTTCACCGAGGCCGAGCGCGAGAAGTTCGGGCTGGTCGGCCTGCTGCCGGATCGGGTGGAGGATGAGGAGGTGCGCCTGCAGCGCGTCCTGGTCCAGCTCGACTACAAGCCGACCGATCTCGAGCGTTATATCTTTCTGTCCTCGCTGCGCGACAATGACGAAACGCTTTATTTCAAGGCGCTGATGTCGGACCCGGCGCGTTTCCTGCCGCTCGTCTATACGCCGACCGTCGGCGAAGCCTGCCAGAAGTTCGACCAGATCCTGCGCCGCCCGGCCGGCGTCTATCTGTCGATCAGACGGAAAGGGCAGCTGCGTGACCTGCTGCGCAACTGGCCGCACAAGGACGTCCGCTTCATCGTCGTCACCGATGGCGAGAGAATTCTGGGGCTTGGCGATCTCGGCATCAACGGCATGGGTATCCCGATCGGCAAGCTGGCGCTCTATACCGCCTGTGCCGGCGTGCCGCCCAAGGTCACCCTGCCGATCACCCTCGATGTCGGCACCAACAATGAAGCGCTCATCAAGCATCCGCTTTATCTCGGCCTGCGCGAGCCGCGCATCACCGGTGATGAATATGACGCCTTCATCGATGAGTTCATCATGGCCGTTCAAGACGTATTTCCTCGCGCGTGCATCCAGTTCGAGGATTTTGCGTTGCCGCACGCGGCCCCCATATTGGCGCGCTACCGCGACAAGGTCTGCTGCTTCAATGACGATATACAGGGCACCGCGGCGGTGGCGCTGGCGGGGCTCATCGCCGCCTCGAAGATGGTCGGCGGGGCGCTGAAGGACCAGCGCTTTCTATTCTTGGGCGCCGGCACGGCGGCGACCGGCATCGCGTCTCTCCTGGCCAAGGCGCTGGAGCAGGAGGGATTGTCGACTGCCGAAGCGAGAAAGCGCTGCTGGCTCTTCGATATCGGCGGTCTCGTCCAGTCGAAGCGGGAGGGCCTGACGCCGTTCCAGCGGCCCTTCGCCCATGAGCATGCGCCGCTCGACAGTTTCACCTCGGCGATCGAGACGCTGAAGCCCACCGCCATCATCGGCGTGTCGGGTGTTGGCAAGGCCTTCGACCGCACCGTCATCGAGACGATGGCGCGGCTCAATGAGCGGCCGATCATCTTTCCCTATTCCAATCCGACCTCGCATTCGGAGTGCACGGCGGAGGAAGCCTATCGCTGGACCGACGGCAGGGCCGTCTTCGCCAGCGGCAGCCCGTTCCAGCCGGTCTATCTCGGCGACAAGACCTTCCTGCCGAGCCAGGGCAACAATGTATACATCTTCCCCGCGGTCGGCATGGCGATCTATGCGACGGAAGCCGCGCGCGTCACCGACGAGATGTTCATCGTCGCCGCGCGCGCCTTGGCCGAGCAGGTGACGCCGGCGCAGATCGCGACCGGCCTCATCTACCCGCCGCAATCGATGATCCTCGACGTCTCGCTCAATGTCGCCCGGGCGGTCGCGCGTTACATCTTCGACCATGGCCTCGCCGGCGTCCCGGCGCCGGCCGACCTTGCCGCCTATATGGAGGACAAGGTCTACCGGCCGAGCTATCGGCCGCTGGCGTGACGAAGAGCGACGTCAAGCAGACTCTGGCGGTGGGCGAGGTCGCACGGCGCAGCGGCGTCGCCGTGTCCACGTTGCATTTCTATGAGCGCAAGGGACTGATCGAAGGCTGGCGCACCGGCGGCAATCAGCGCCGCTACCACCGTGCCGTGCTGCGCCGCATCGCCATCATCCGCATCGCCCAGCGCGCCGGCATCTCGCTCGCCGTAATCCACCAGGCATTGGCCGACCTGCCGCATGATCATGTACCCACGGCGCGCGACTGGCGGCGCTTCACCGATGCCTGGAAGGGCATGCTGGAGGAACGCATCGTCAGCCTGACGCAGTTGCGCGACCAGATCACCAGCTGCATCGGCTGCGGTTGCCTCTCCCTGGCGGAGTGCCCCTTGCGGAATCCGGATGACGTCCTGGGCAGGCAGGGGCCGGGTCCGCGACGTTTGGTGCCAAAAAAGCGCGCGCGCGGCGCTTGACCTCAACTTTGGTTGAGGTCCTATAGGGCGTGTCGGCTGCGACCTCGGTCGCGAAACGGAGTGCCGACATGACAGACCAAATGACCGGGCCGGCGACCGCCGGATGGGGTGAGCTCCTCCGCGGGAGACATGGCATCTATGCGCTGGCGCTGGCCGGCGGCGTTACGCTGCACGCGGTGAACATGTATATTACGACGACGGTGATGCCCTCGGTCATCGCCGATATCGGCGGGCTCGATTTTTACGCCTGGGCCACGACGCTGTTCGTCGTCGCCTCGATTCTCGGCGCGGCGCTGGCGGCGAAGCTCCTGAAGCGGGCCGGACCGCGCGGCGCCTATGTCATCGCCGCCTTGCTCTTCGGCGCGGGGACGCTGATCTGCTCGCTGGCTGTCAACATGCCGGTCATGCTCATGGGACGCAGCATCCAGGGGCTGGGCGGCGGCTTCCTCTATGCATTGGCCTATGGCCTGACGCGTCTCGTTCTGCCGGAAAGACTGTGGGGCCGTGTCATCGCGCTCATCTCGGCCATGTTCGGCATCGCCGCGCTGGTCGGACCGGCGGTCGGCGGTGTCTTCGCCGAATATCACGCCTGGCGTGCCGCTTTCTGGTCGCTTCTGCCTTTCGTGGCCGTTTTCGCGCTCATCGCTTTTGCAACGCTGCCGCGGAGCAGCTGGGACAGGAATGAGCGTGCTTCCCTGCCATTGCCCCAGCTGGTGTTGCTGACCGGCGCGGTGCTCGCGGTCTCGGCGGGCAGTCTCGCCCAGGATATCGCCTGGAATGCCGCCGGCCTCGCGGCGGCGCTCGCGATGATCGCGCTGATCGCCGCCACGGAGACCAGGACGCAGGCGCGTCTTCTGCCGCGCAACTCCTTCAGCCTCGCCACCCCTCTGGGCGCGCTCTACTGCACCATCGCATTGCTGATGTTCGCCATGCAGCCCGAGATTTTCGTGCCCTATCTGCTGCAGGTCCTGCATGGCCAGTCGCCGCTTTGGGCCGGCTATCTCGCAGCCCTGATGGCGATCGGCTGGACGATCGGCTCGATATTGAGCTCACGCTGGCAGGAGAGCGCCGGCGGCCGTCTGGTGCTGTTCGGGCCTGCGCTGGTGCTTGTGGGCCTTGTGCTCTTCGCGGTGTTCGTGCCGCTTCACGGGCAGGGGGATCTCGTCCTCGTGGCGCCGATCTGCGCCGGCCTGCTTCTGGTCGGTTTCGGCATCGGCATCGCCTGGCCCGGCCTGGTCACCCGCATCTATCAGAATGCGCCGGCCACCGAGCAGGATCTCGCCGCCGGGGGCATGACGACGGTGCAGCTTTTCGCCATCGCCTTCGGCACCGCGCTCGCCGGCATGGTGGCGAATCTCGCCGGGCTCGTGACGCCGGGAGGAGTCGCCGGCGCCTCGGCCGCGGCCTTGGCGCTGGCCGGCGTCTTCGCCATCGCCCCCTTGCTGGCCCTTGTCGTCGTGGCGCGTGTCCTGCGTCTCACCGGCGGAAGGAGCTGAGAATGCCGTTCCTCGACTCGCGTGCCTTCGAACTTGTTGCGCGCCTTCTCCTCACCTTCGTCTTCTGGACCAGCGGGCTCGCCAAATTGCTGGATTTCAGCGCCAATGCGGCGGTGATGGACAGCTTCGGTCTCTATCCGGGCTGGGCCTTCAACCTGGCGACGCTGATCCTGCAGCTCGGCGCCTCGGCGATGATCATCCTCGATCGCGGCACCTGGCTCGCCGCGGCCGCCCTCGCGGTCTTCACAATCCTCACCATTCCGATCGCGCATCCCTTCTGGGCGAAGACGGGCGAGGAGGCATTCCGCGACATGACGGTGGCCCTCGAGCATGTCTCGGTGATCGGCGGGCTCGCCCTTGCCTGCATCCTGTCGCGCTTCCAGCCGCGCACCCGGGAATGAAGGCTTGAATGGCGGCTGCCGGTTGCTCTAACTGGAGGCGGCAAAGGCTCGAGCATCCCATGGCGCCCGTCACGATCGATCACGGCAAGGTCCTTGAATTCAAGACTTCCGACAGCTTCTACAAATGGCTGGCCCGGAACCACGGCAAGCAGGATGAAGTCTGGATCAAGCTTCACAAGGTGAGCTCGGGGCTGCCCTCCATCACGCCTGCGGAAGCCATCGATGTCTGCCTGTGCTGGGGCTGGATCGACGGCCTGCGCAAGGGGCTCGACGACAGGAGCTATCTGCAGCGCTATTGCCGGCGCCGCGCCAGGAGCACCTGGAGCCGCATCAATGTCGACAATGTCGCGCGCCTCATCGCGGAAGGGCGCATGACCGAGCATGGACTCGAGGAGGTCGACGCGGCCAAGGCGGACGGGCGCTGGGCTCGCGCTTATGGTGGCTCGAAGCAGATGACGATCCCCGCCGATCTTCAGGCCGCCATCGATGCCGAGCCCAAGGCAAAGGCGATGCTGGCGAAGCTCAGCGCGCAGAACCGCTTCGCCCTGGCCTTTCGCCTGCACAATATGAAGACGGAAGCCGGGCGGAAGAGAAAGATCGAAAGCTTCGTCCTGATGCTGAAGCGCGGCGAAACCATCCATCCGCACAAGAAGAAGTGATCATAAGCCGCGTCATTTCAAAAACTACTTGCTTGTGTTCTTGTTATGTTCTATGGAGCTCAAGGTCAGTCAGTTGCGTGAGGTGAGTTATGGAGCAGGTTGCATTCAATCTTGGAACGGCCGCGAGCGTGGGGAAGTCGCCGCCGCGGTCGGAGCGGTTATTCCTCGGCGTTCGTCTCGATGGCGACGCGGCCCGCCGCATTGAGCGCTTCCGGCGCGGATTCTGCGCCGAGCACGACCTCCACGGGAGCTTGCGGCCGAGAGAGCTTCTGCATATTTCGCTGCATTTCGTCGGTGATTTCACGCGGCTGCCCTCGGCCATCATTCACGGCGCCAGGCGGGCCAGCCAGACCGTTTCTCTGCCGCCCTTCGATGTGACTCTCAATCATGTTCAGAGCTTCGAGGTGAAGCCGCCGCGGCATGGCGAGCCCGCAAGGCATGCTCTGGTGCTGCTCGGCGAAAGCGCGCCTTTGGTGGAGTTGCACCGGTCACTGGGCTCGGCGCTGAAGGAGTGGGGGTTCAAGGCGGCGGATCATTTCACGCCGCATGTCACGCTGCTCTACGGTCCGAAGGTCGTCCTCAAGCGGACGATCGACCCGATCCGTTTCACCGTGGAGGACTTCTCGCTCATTCACAGCGAGAAGGGCCGCTCGCGCTACAATACGCTGGGCCGCTGGTCGCTGCAGGAGCCGGTTGCCTCATCCTGATCGGTGCGCTGCAATCCGGCGAAAGCGCAGGAGGAGCAGAATGGCGCCTTCGATGCCGAGAAGGATGATGGAGGCCCAGAAGCCGGTCTGCAGAGGATCGCGTCCGCCGCCCCGCAGGCTGTAGCCGAGATAAACGAAGGGAGCGTTCCAGATCAGGCAGCCGAGCGTCGTCGCCGCCAGGAAGATGCGCGGATCGAGCCTCAGCACCCCGGCGGGCAGCGGAAGATAGAGCCTGGCCGCCGGGATGATCTGGCCCGAAAGCGTGACCCAGAAATGATGGCGCCGATAGGCGTTGGTCAGACGGTCGTAAAGCGGCAGCCTCAGCAAAATGTACTTGCCGTATTTGGCGATCACCGCGCGGGCCCGGTCGGGGCCGAGCGCCCATCCGATCACGAACCAGCCGAGCCCGCCGATGAGCGAGCCGAGCGTCGTGACGCCGATGGTCAGAGCGAGCATCGTGCTGTCGGGCACTGCCAGGCCCAGGAACATCAGCAGGATGTAGGAGGGGAGGAGAGGCGCGAATCGCTCCATGGCGGCGAGGCAGCCGGCGCCCGCCAGCCCGAAGCTGAGCAGATAGGCAACCGTGCCCGACAATGTCAAAGTCAGCTCAGGGGACGACATGGGATCTGATATTCCGGTGGATCACGTCTGGCGGGATGGTCCAAATAGGGGCGAGCCAATGCGCTTGGCCTTGCGACTCAAATGCTCCGCGACTGTGTCTGGAACGGGGCAGCGCGACGCAGTGTCAGATCACGCCTGAGGATTACGACAGTCTGTCGTGGATGCGCGGGCGCACACTTGCCTCAGGAGGAGCTTCCGGTCCTGGCGCCGGCGCGCAGGCCGTCCATCAGGACCGTGATGAGTCGGCGGGAACGTTCGCGCCAGTCCGGCGTTTGGGGGAGATTATAAATCCCGGAGAGCGCGTGGAGAACATCCGAGCTGTCGATATCCGAGCGGATGGCGCCTTGCGCGATGGCCGCGTCGACGAGGCGCTGCACCGCGGCCGGAATTTTGCCCGACGTCTCTGCGAAGAATTCGGAATTGCCGGCGAAAAGCAGCTTGAGGCTGCTCGCCATGCCGCGCTTGGCGGCGATATAGTCGACGAAGCGCTGCATCCATTCGGCGAGGGCCCGGTCGGCCGGATGTCTCAGCGCCAGTTCCTCGGCCGCCCGGCACAGCGCTTCCACCTCATGCCGGTAGACCACCTCGACCAGGTGCTCGCGCGTCGGAAAATGCCGGTAGAGCGTGCCGATGCCGACCTTGGCGCGCTCGGCGATCTGTTCGAGCGACGTGTCGATGCCGTGCTCGGCGAAGGCATGGCCCGCCACCTCGATCAGCTTGTCGCGGTTGCGCCGGGCGTCGGCGCGCAACGGCCTTTCCGCTGCGGGAGACGGGGAGATTTTGCTCCGCTTCGCCGGACGTTTGACGGTCACTTCACATACCCAACACAATTGGGGCTTGAATCCGCATCGGCGGGCCTCTAAGTATTAACCGGAGGCGCCTCCGATTATATCGCGACGCCTTCCGATTTGTTACCCCATCCGGATCCGAAATGTCATGCCTTAAAGGAAGACAGAGTGAGGCCGATTTCATGTCCAATCCATTGAATATCAAGCTCGTCGTCAATGGCGCATCGCATGAGCTCACCATCGAGCCGCGCGTCACCTTGCTCGATGCGCTGCGCGAGCATCTGAATCTCACCGGCTCGAAGAAGGGCTGCGACCAGGGCCAATGCGGCGCCTGCACCGTGCATGTCGATGGCGAGCGTGTGCTCGCCTGCCTCACGCTGGCCGCGCAGGTGGAGGGCAGGGCGATCACCACCATCGAAGGATTGACGCCGGACGGCGCCGAGCTGCATCCCGTGCAGGCTGCCTTCCTCGCCCAGGATGCCTTCCAATGCGGCTATTGCACGCCCGGCCAGATCATGTCGGCGGTCGCCTGCATCAAGGAAGGCCATGCCGGCTCCGATGCGGAAATCCGCGAATACATGTCGGGCAATCTGTGCCGCTGCGGCGCCTATCCGCATATCGTGGCGGCGGTGCGCGAGGCGAAGGAGGTGATGTCATGAGAGATTTCGACTATGCCCGCGCTGCGTCACTCGCCGAAGCGCGCCGTTTCGCCGCCGAACCCGGCGCCATGCTGCTCGCTGGCGGCACGACCCTGCTCGATCTCGCTAAATGCGGCGTGGCGGCGCCGGCCAAGGTGATCGACATCACACATCTCGAGGGCCTTGATGCCATTACGATCGGCGCAGCGGGTGTCCATATCGGCGCCCTCGCCAAGATGAGTCATGTCGCCGATGATGCTTCCATCCGCCAGGATTTTCCGGCGGTCTCGGAGGCGCTATGGCAGGCCGCCTCGGCACAATTGCGCAACATGGCGACGATCGGCGGCAACCTCCTGCAACGGACGCGCTGCGCCTATTTCCGCGATCCTCTGGCCTTTCCCGCCTGCAACAAGCGCGATCCGGGCTCGGGCTGCGCCGCATTGGGCGGCGTCACCCGCAACCATGCGGTGCTGGGCACCAGCAAGGTCTGCATCGCCACCAATCCGGGCGATCTCGCGGTGGCGCTCACCGCTTTCGACGCGATGGTGCATCTGGGTGAGCGCCTTGTCGCGATCGAGGAGTTTTTCCTCCTGCCGGGCATGACGCCGGAGCGTGAACATGCGCTGGAGCCGGGTGAAGTGATCACCGCGGTGACCATACCGGTTTCCGAGGCCGCTCGGCGCTCCACCTATCTCAAGGTGCGCGACCGGCAATCTTATGAATTCGCCGCCGCCAGCGCCGCTGTAGGTATCGAGCTCGAACCCGACGGCCGGACCATTCGCGATCTGCGTGTGGCGCTTGGCGGTGTCGCCACCAAACCCTGGCGTGCGCGTAACGTCGAAAAAGCTCTCATCGGCAAGCCGCTCGAGCCGGAAGCCGTGAAGCAGGCGAGCCTGCTCGCCATGGAGGGCGCGGTGGCGCAAGGCGACAATCATTACAAGATCGAACTGGCGCCGCGTGTCGTGGCGCGCGCCATCCTGAAAGTCGGAGGCCTCGCATGACCACGGATATCCTGCCGGCGAAAGCCAAGCGTGGCGATGCCTCCGATGGCGGCGGCTCCCTCGGCGACCGCCTGTCGCGCATCGACGGCCCGGCCAAGATCAAAGGCGCGGCGCTTTATGCGCTCGAGCATCGTCCTGACGGTCTGTGCCATGCGGTGATCGTGCAGAGCACCATCGGCGCCGGCCGGGTCGGCGTCATCGACGCGCGGGCTGCCGAGACCGCCCCCGGCGTTCTTCTGGTGCTGACGCCCGACACCATCATGCCCTTGAGGTCGGCGACGACCTGGCTCGGTACACCGGGGCCCGAAGGTCCCTATCTGGCGCTGTCGAACAAGATCAATTTCATGGGGCAGCATGTTGCCGCCGTAGTGGCCGAGACGTTCGAGCAGGCAACCGCCGCCGCCGCGCTCATCAAGGTCTATTATGAGGAAGAGGACGCAATCGCCACATACGATGATCCCCGGTCGGGCGAGGGCATGGCGCTCGATCATCTGGCGGCAGGCTGGGGCGAGGCGGAGACGGCGCTGGCGGAGGCGCCGGTCCGAATCGAAGCGACTTACCGGACCCCGCGCGAATACAATGTCCCGATCGAGCCGCATGGCCTGGTGGCGCACTGGGAAGGCGATCAACTCACCGTCTGGGAGCCGAGCCAGTGGATCAATGGCATGTCGCGCACCTATGCCGAATGGTTCGGCGTTCCTTATGAGAATGTGCGACTGGTCTCGCCCTTCATCGGCGGCGGCTTCGGCTCCAAGGCCTTTGCGTTGGCGCATGGCGCCATTGCCGCGGTCGCGGCGAAGATGCTCAAGCGCCCGGTGAAGCTGGCGCTCACGAGGCCGCAGACTTTCACCGCCTTCGGCGGCCGTCCGGCGACGCGCCAGACTTTGAAGCTTGGCGCTACCAAGGAGGGCAAGCTGCTCTCGATCGTTCAAAGCGGCGCCAATGAGACCTCCATCGACGGCGTGTGGGGTGAGCCTTTGGCCTCGGTTACGGCGCTCATGTATGCGACACCCCATCTGGCCGCCCGCCAGACGGTCGTGCCGGTGAACACGGTGCTGCCGAGCGCCTTGCGGGCGCCGGGCGAGAATCCGAGCGCCTTCGGCATCGAATGCGCCATCGATGAGCTGAGCTACGAAGTGGGTGTCGATCCGGTGGCGATCAGGCTGCTCAATTATGCCGATGAGGATCCGCAGGCGAAAAAGCCCTGGTCGACGCGGCGTCTGCGCGAAGCCTATGAGGAGGGCGCCAAGGCCTTCGGCTGGGAGACGCGCAAGCCGGAGCCCCGCTCGATGCGCGACGGCCACCATCTGATCGGCTGGGGCGTCGCGGCGGGTACCTATCCGGTCCGCCGCACCGCCGGCGAGGCGATGGTGCGCCTCTTCGCCGACGGTCGCGCCGAAGTGGCGAGCAGCGGCATCGACATGGGGCAGGGCACCTACACGATCCTGGCCCAGACAGCGGCCGAAGCGATCGGCGTGCCGGTCGAGCAGGTCGAGGTGAAGCTCGGCGATTCGCTATTGCCGGGAGCGCCGGTGGCGGGTGGATCGCAGCTCGCCAATCTGATGACCGGCGCCGTCCACAAGGCGGCGCTGGCGGCGCGTGACGAATTGATCGGTCTCGCCATCAATGATCCGAGCTCGCCCTTCAGCGCCTTGCAGGCGAATACGCTCAGCGTTGCGGACGGTGTCATCTCATCGCCGCGCGGCGGTGAGAGCGTCACGATCGCCGAGCTGATGCGCCGTCTGGGCCGCGACAAGATCGAGGCTCTGCGCGATACGCTTCCGGAAACCGCCAACAGCGCCGCCGACAAACACACGACCTACACCACGATCTCGCGCATGCGCTCGCCGACCGAAGGCGATTATTCGCTCCATGCCTGGTGCGTGCATTTCATCGAGGTGCGGGTGGATGAGGATTTCGGCACGGTCAGGGTGTCGCGCGTCGTCTCGGCGCTCGATTCGGGCCGCCTCTACAATCCCAAGCTGGCCGAGAGCCAATGGAAGGGCGGCATCATCATGGGGATCGGCCAGGCGCTGCTCGAGGAGGGCATCGTCGACCGCCGCCAGGGCCGGGTCATCAACAACAATCTCGGCGATTATCTCATCGCCACCAATGCCGACATTCCCTACATCGATGTCATTTCGGTCGGCGTGCCCGACTTCCACGCCTCGGTTCTGGGCGGCAAGGCGGTCGGCGAGCTCGGCATTGTCGGCGTGGCGCCGGCGATCGCCAATGCCGTCTATCACGCGACCGGCAAACGCATCCGCGACCTGCCGATCACGCTGGAGAAGCTGATCGGCTGAGGATCAGCCGGCGATCAATGCCGCCGCCTTGGCGCCGATCTCCGGCAGCAAAGTGAGGCTGTCCGACGCCCATTTGCCCTGGGTGAAGACGGCGAGCGTGAAGGACTGACCGCTCGGCAGCACCGCATGCAGCGCGTCGTGGCGGCGATAGCTCGCCAGCTCATCGCCGGTCCAGCCGGTCCAGCCCGCCTTCGACCAGATGCGCGCTCCCTCCGGCATGCCTTCTCCGAGGAAGGCGAGGAGCTGCGCATGGGGCGTGTCGCGGAACTCTTTCGTGTTCGGGCGGTGCAGGATGTCGCGCATGGTCCGTGAGCGCTCCGCCGAGATCATCTCGCCGCTCATGATCCGGGCCAGGATCGCCGCGGCGGCGTCGCTGGTGAGCCGGTTGTGATTGTTGCCGCCGCGCCGAACATAGATGTTCTCACGCCCATAGCGCTGGTCGTCCATCAGCTTCTGCGACACGTTGATGCCGTCAAGCTCCTTCAGGCCGAGCGCGCGGAAGTAGCGATTCACGTTCTCACGCGCCTCGACCCAGCGCTCCATGTCATCCGGCCCGAGCTCGAGGTCGCCGGTCGTTCCGCTCAGATGATCGATGATATAGTTGGTGGCCATGTTGCTCGACCATTTGATCATGTCATGCGTCGCGCGGGCGAGCTCCGGCGTTTCGCTGAGACGGCCGTCCTGATAGGCCTGTTCCAGCGCCACCATGTAGAACATCTTGACGACGCTGCACGGATAGAAGGCGACATCGCCGCGATAGGAGAAGCTTTCCGCGACCGGGCCCGTTTCGCCCGCATGGAGATGCAGGGTGATCGCGAAATCGTCGCGGGTGAGGCCATGGGGCGCAAATCGTTCGGAGCTCCAGGCGACCAGTTCCGCGCCGATACTCTCCGCCGATGGTTTTGTGTTGGACGACATGAGGCTGTTCCCGGATTGTGGTGATCGTCAGGTGAAATCGTATTCTGTCGAGGCCGCCCGATTGAGGCAGCGGACGGTGTGATCCGCGCCCGCCGGAACGAGCTCCGGATGCTCGGCCCGGCAGGCCGGCAGCACGAAAGGACAGCGGGTCGAGAAGCCGCAGCCGGCCGGCGGCGCCAGCGGATCGGGCACCTCGCCTTCGACGCCGGGCGCCTGGGTGCGGATGCGCGGATCGGGCATCGGGATCGCGGCGAGGAGGCCTCGCGTATAGGGATGGCGCGGCTCGGCGAACAGGCTCTCGGTCCCGGCGACCTCGACGATCTCGCCCAGATACATGACCGCGATGCGGTCGCTGATATGGCGGACCACATTGAGGTCATGCGCGATGAACAGGATGGCGATGCCGAGCTTGGCGCGCAGATCCGCGAGCAGATTGATGATCTGCGCCTGGACGCTGGCGTCAAGCGCCGACACCGGCTCATCGGCGATCAGCAGGCGGGGTTCGACAGCGAGCGCCCGGGCGATCGAGATCCGCTGGCGCTGGCCGCCGCTGATCGCATGGGGCAACCGGTCCTTGAGCGCCGGCGTCAGGCCGACCATCAGCAGCAATTCATCGACGCGCTGGCTCCGCGCCGCCGCGTCCGTCGCCATGCCATGGACTTTGAGGACCTCGTCGAGCATGGCGCCGAGCGTCATGCGCGGATTGAGCGAGGCATAAGGATCCTGGAAGACCATCTGGATCTGGCGCGCGCGGCCGTGACGGTCGGCGTCGAAGGTTCCGCCTTGCCAGGCAAAGCTGCCGTGATCGGGCCTGTCGAGGCCGACGATGCACCGGCCGAGCGTGGACTTGCCGCAGCCCGATTCCCCGACGACGCCGAGGATCTCGCCGGGCCTGACCGTCAGGCTGACATTGCGCAACGCCTGGAGCCTGGCCCGTGGCTTGCGCGCGAGCATGTCGCTCAGACTATGGTCGAGCGCATAGGTCTTCGACACATGGCTGATCTCGAGCAGAGGGGCGGAGGCGCTCATGCGATCTCCTTCGTCCGCAGGCAGGCGCTCAGATGCCCCGCTTCGACCTCGAGCAGCGGCGGCTCTTCGCGCGCGCATTGGCCGACGGCGAAGCGGCAGCGCGGATGGAAGCGGCAGCCGGTGGGCGGCGCCGACAGATCGGGCGGCGCGCCGCCGATCGGCTCGAGCCGGTCCTGCCTGTCATGCAAGGCGGGCAGGGCGCCGAGCAGGGCCCGCGTATAGGGATGCGACGGCCTGGCGAAGAGCTGCGCCGTATCGGCGGTTTCGGCGATGCGGCCGGCATACATGACGGCGACGCGATCGCAGGTCTGGGCGACGACGCCGAGATCGTGGGTGACGAACAGAACCGCCATGCCGGTCTCCGCGCGCAGCTTCAGGATCAGCTTGAGGATCTGGTCCTGCACCGTCACATCGAGCGCCGTCGTCGGTTCGTCGGCGATAAGCAGCTTCGGCCGGCAGGCGAGCGCGATGGCGATGAGCACGCGCTGGCGCATGCCGCCGCTGAAGGCGTGTGGATAGGCATCGAGCCGCCGTTCGGGCGCGGTGACGCCGACCGACTTCAGGAGATCGATGGCGGCCTGGCGCGGCGTCCTGCCGTCGAGCCGGCCGTGGCGGATGAGGCCTTCCTGGATCTGCCGGCCGACGCGCATCGTCGGATTGAGCGCCGTCATCGGATCCTGGAAGATCATCGCGATGCGGCTGCCGCGGATATCGACGAAGTCGGAATTGCTGAGCCCGATCAGGTCGCGCCCCTCGAAAATGATCGAGCCGTCCATGCGGCTGGGGGCAGCGCCGCCGAACAGTCTGATGAGGGAGCGGCAGGTGACGCTTTTGCCACAACCGGATTCGCCGACCAGCCCGAAGATCTCGCCCGGCTTGATATCGAAGCTGACGCCGTCGACCGCGGTCACCGCGCGGCCGCGCCCCGCGAAGGTGACCCTGAGGTCGCGGATGCTGATGAGGGGCGCGCTCATGCTTTCGGCCTCAGGAAGTCGTCGAGCCCGTCGCCGAGAAAGGTGAAAGTGACGCCGACCAGCACGATGGCGAGGCCGGGGAACAGGGAGATCCACCAGCCGTCCTGGATGAAATTGCGGCCATCGGCGATCATCACACCCCATTCCGGCGTCGGCGGCTGGATGCCGAGTCCGAGAAAGCCGAGCGAGGTCACGGCGAGAATGGTGAGCACCACATCCGCCATCATGAAGACGATCGCCGGCGTGATGACATTGGGCAATATATGCCGGAACATGATGCGGAAATGGCTGTAGCCCAGGACCGAGGCGGCCTTCACATAATCGAGCTCTTTGGCGAGCAGCACCTCGCCCCGGACGATGCGGGCGAAGGAAATCCACACCACCAGGGTGAAGGCCAGGTACATGTTGGCGATGCTGGGGCCGAGCGCGCCGACGATGCTGATCACCAGCACATAGAAGGGAAAGGCCCACAGAATGTCGACCAGGCGCATGAGCACGCGGTCGAGCCAGCCGCCGAAATAGCCGGAGACGAGGCCGATCGAGGAGCCGATGAGGAAGGGCAGCAGCACGCAGACCGCGACGACCTGGAGATCCACCGCAGCCGCGGCGACGACGCGCGCCAGGACGTCGCGGCCGAGATCGTCGGTGCCGAAGGGATGCATCAGGCTCGGCGGGGCGAGCGCATTGCCGAAGTCGATGGCGAGCGGGTCATAGGGAACGACGAGAGGTCCGATCAGGCTGGCGAGGACCAGCGCCAGGAGCAGCGCAAGGCCGACATGGAGATTCCGGTTGCGGCGGAAGCGCTCGGCCGTTTCGGTGGAGATGAGGCGGGTCAAGACAGGGTCACGCGGGGATCGACCAGGGCATAGGCGAGGTCGGTCAGAAGATTGATGATGACGACGAGTGTCGCGAAGGTGACCGTGAGCGCCTGCACCATCGGGTAATCGCGCGCCGAGATCGAGGAGACGAGCAGCGAGCCGAGGCCCGGTATGCCGAAGACCGTCTCGATGACCACGGTACCGCCGATGACCCAGCTCGTATGGACGGCGAGCACCGAGATCGTCGAAGTGAGAGAGTTGCGGAAGACGTGGCGCCACAACACGTCCTGCTCGGCGAGCCCCTTGGCGCGCGCGGTGTCGACATAGTCGGCGCCGAGCACCGCGATGATCGAGCTCCTGAGCGAGCGGATGGTCAGGGCCGCCGTCCCGAGCGCGATGATGAAGGCGGGCAGGATCAGGTGGTGGAGCCTGTCCCAGAAGCCGTCGCCATAGCCCGAGACCGGGAACAGCGGCACATGGATGGCGAGCAGCAGGACCAGGAGGACGCCGAGCCAGAAGGCCGGCATCGACATCGCCATCACGAAGACGACGCGCACGACCTGGTCGATGACGCCGCCGCGCCGGACCGCGGTCAGCATCGCGAGCGGCACCGTCATGATGACGGCCATGATGGTGGAGAGGCCGACAAGCGCGAGGCTCGGCCACAGGCGCTCGAGGATGAGCGGGCCGATATCGGCCTTGTAGGCGATCGAGCGGCCGAAGCTGCCCTGGACGAGGTCGCCGATGAAGCGGAGATATTGATGCCACAGAGGTTGGTTGAGGCCGAGCTGCTCGTTGAGCTTGGCGATGTCCTCCGGCGTGCCGCGGCTGCCGAGCATCAGCGTCGCGGGGTCGCCCGGCATGACGCGCAGCAGCAGGAAGGCCACGACGGTGATGCCGAGCAGCACCGGCAGGAGCTGGATCATCCGCGACAGGCAGAAAAAGACTATCTTCATGAGAACGACCCACCGCCCGGTCCCCGCGGGCCGGGCGGAAGAAACACGGCGTCGCAGGTTATTTTATCACCACGTCCTTCAGCGAGTAATTGGCCGTCGGCAGGACTTCGAAGCCCTCGACATTGGCGCGCATCGCATAGGCCGATTTGGGCATGAACAGGAAGATGAAGGGAGCGCCCTCGTGAACGCGCGCCTCGATCTCCTTGAACATCTTGCCGCGTTCCTCGCCTTCATTGGTGGACCGTTCGAGCGCATAGAGCTCGTTCACGCGATCGTCCTTCCATTGCGTGTGGAAGGCGTTGGCGCGTTCCGGATTGATCATGGTGAAGCCAACCAGCTGGTCGGGATCGATCGTGTCGCTCGTCGCATAGGACAGCGACAATTCGTAGTTCCCGGCCTTGGTGGTGCTGAACTGCGAGGACCCTTCGATGGTCTGGAGTTCGACCTCGATGCCGATCGCGCGCAGCGACGCCTGGATGGCGCTGCCGATCTGACGGCTGGTGACGTCGCCGCCGCGCACCAGCATGCTGGTTTTGAAGCCGGCTTCAAGACCAGCCTCCTTGAGCAATGCCTTTGCCTTGTCGAGGTCGAGCGGGTAGGGCTTCAGCTCCTCATTATGATAGGCCATCACCGGGATGGAGGTCGTCGCGGCGACCGCGTCGCCATGGAAGACGCCCTTGACCAGCGCTTCCTTGTCCACGGCGTAGTTCATTGCCTGGCGGACGCGCACATCGTCGAAGGGTTTCTTGGTGGTGTTGATCTGCACCATGTCGATGCGGAAGACTGGCGCCAGGCCGACCTTCACGCTGGCATCGCTCTTGAGCGCGGCCGCCTGATTGAACGGCACCTCGATGATCGCGTCGAGCTCGCCCGCCTTGAGCTTGAGGACGCGCGAATTGTCCTCTGGCACGATCTCGAGCGTGGCGCCGTCGATGGCGGGCTTGTTCTTTTCCCAGTAATGCGGATTCTTGGCGAGCTCCATCTTCTGGCCGCGCGCCCAGGAGGAGAGAACGAAGGGGCCGGAACCGATCGGCTTCTCGAAGAAGGCTGCTTCGCCCTGCGCCTCGACCAGCTTGGCGGGCAGGATCGAGGCGCTGAACATCGCCAGATTGTTGATGATCGGGGTGAAGGGTTTTTCGAGCTTCATCACGATCGTCTGGTCGTCGACGACCTCATAGGTGGTGATGGGACGGAAGAAGCGACCCCATTCCGATTTTTCGCCGGCGGCGCGCTTGAGCGAGAACTCCACGTCCTTCGCCGTGACCGGCGTTCCGTCCGAGAACTTGGCGTCGCTGCGCAGCTTGAACCGGTATTCCTTCCCGTCGGGCGACACTGTCCAGGATTCGGCGATGCCCGGCTCGAGCTTGGTGCCGTCCTTGCTCGGGCGCACAAGCTGGTCATAGATCTGCAATTCGGCCCAGATCGAGGCGTTGTCGCTCGAGGCGATGGGATCGATGGTGAGCGCGTCCTCGCGCACGCCGACCTTCAAGGTGGCGGCCTCGGCCGAGGACAGCGGACCGGCGGTCAGGGCGGTGGTCGCCAGAGCGGCGAGGAGGGCGTGGGCCAGGACGGCGCGGCGCGAAAAGGCGAAAATTGAGTTCCGATTGAGCATGTTAGCTCCTCCCTGATATATATTTCGTGGTTATGAACCGGCTCGAAACAGGTCGCGCAGGAGCGATCGCCGGCAGCAGCAGCTTCCATCGCGGCGCCTGTTCCATAAGGCAATCTTGAGGCGAACGACGGATTGGTCAAATTGGAATATGGACGGCATCCATAACTTCGGGTTATGGCTTTGGCTCTGCAGGGAGACAGACTTGCGATTGCGCCATATCGAGGTGTTCCACGCCATCAAGCAGGCCGGGTCGATCAGCAAGGCGGCCGTCCTGCTGGGCGTGTCCCAGCCTGCCGCCAGCAAGGTTCTGCAGCACGCCGAGTCCTCGCTGGGATTCAAGCTGTTCGAACGGGTGAAAGGCAGGCTGCTGCCGACGGCGGAAGCGGAATTGCTTTATGTCGAGGTCGCCAAGCTGAACACCGGCCTCGATCAGCTGCGCAAGCTGTCGGCCAATCTGCGACGCTTTCCGCAGGGACGACTGCATGTCGGCTGCCTGCCGAGCCTCGGTCTCTCAATCATGCCGAAGACCATCCATGACTTTCGCAAGACCTACCCCTCGGTCGTCTGCGAGGTCGAAACGAACCATATCGAGGCGCTCCTCGCCGGCCTGCGCTCCCGCCAGCTCGATCTGGCCGTCTCGATCTTCCCCGACGAATATCCCGACATCAGGACGCAGGTCGTCGGCGAGATCGACCTGGTCTATCTGGGCCCCAGGGATGGCGGCGAGTTCGATTTGGCGGAGATCGCCGACCAGGAGTTCATCGGCCTTTCGCGCAGCGACGGTGTCGGCCGCATGATTGCGAGCGAGCGTGAAAGGTTGGGCTGCAGCTACGCGCCGGCTATCGAAGTGCAGACTTATTATCTGGCATGCGCCTTTGCCGCGGCGGGCTGCGGTGCGGCAATCGTCGATCGTCTGACGGCGCAGAGCATGCTGCGGCCCGGACTGTTCCTGCGCAAGCTGAAGCAGCGCCTTATCGTCCATATCGTCGTGCTGACGCATGAGGCCAATGTCATTCGGGGCTTTTATACGGACTTCGGCGCTATTCTGAGAAAATCGGTGGAGAGCACGATCGAGGCCGCGGCCTCGGCGTCATCGTGAACGCATGAGGGATCAAAGCGCCTCAACCGTGAATTTCGCTTTGCCGTCATTGTTCTCGTAGAGCAGGTCGTGCAGTCCTGGCAGGAAGAGAACGGCGTCATTGACATAGAGATAGAGGCGGCCGTTCTTCCGCGCAGTGATGGTGGCCTCCAGATTGCGCGCGGTGCATTTTTCGCCGGGCTCCAGGCCCTTGACCGGAACCAAAGCATATTCATCGTTCCCGCGCCGGCCGATGCGTGCGATGGGGCGGAAATACGGTTCTGACCACCAGCGTCTGGCGGGCGCTCCCAGGTAGAATGGAAGAGAGTCCGGCCACTTGATTCCGTCATCGATGCCATAGACGCCGGCGCACTGGGTAGAATCCTTCCACGACGTATTCTCCGGAATGTCGAGTTTGATCCTGTAGGTCTGCCCCTTCACCAGATCGATGCCGGTGTCGGCGCACATGCTCTTAATCGTGTCGAGGGTACCCGTCTGGGCGGTGCTGGCTTGGCCCGGTTCGGGACAGATTTTCCCGATCGAGCTCGCAACTTCGAATGTCGCTTTGTTGAGAGCGTATAGGATAAATACCGATGTCAGAGCCAGAAAGACCAGAGGGAGGCCGGTATTCTTCAAGAACAGATAGAGGGCCTGTGCGGTGCCGTTCGTCCGGATGGCGCGTGCGAAACGCAGTGTCCAGGGCGGCGTGTTCATCTGCGCTTTGGTCTCTGCGCGTCCCAGTCTTGCGGCAAACAGCGCGCAGATCGCCGCGCAGCTAAAGAGCAGGGCGGCGACAATCAGAGAGTTGCGCGTCAAGGGAGACGAGACGACCAGTGTTCCAAGGGAGCTGAACAGGAGGATGAGGGCGGTACCCCACAATATTCGGCGCTGCCCATCCCTGCGCGCAACATCGCTGTTGGCCTTATCCTCCCGATGATCGATGTTCCAGACGACGCGCGCGCGGTCGTGAATGCGGATGCGCAGGAACTTGCCGATCCACAGACACGCGCCGATCGCAATTCCGATGCCGATGGCGCCGGCTGGATTGTCGGTGATCGCCTGCAGCCAGGGTGCGGCCATGGCCGGCAGGAAGCTGCGCAGAAGCTCGATCATAGGCCCGATAATGCCACCGAGGATCTCATTGAGATCCGAGATGATCCCGATCGTCGGATAGCCGGCATAGAGCGGATAGAGCCCCGCCAGAACGAAGAGAACCAGGGTCACGTAGTAGAGCGCCCGTCCCCACCAGACGCTATCGTGCATCAAGTCCACACGCTCGGCGCGCAGCGGTCCTCTGGCCGATACGATCTTGTTGGCGACCTCGGAGAGCGATTGCTGCATGGCCTGCAGATCGCGGGTCCGGCCCACCGGAAGCGGCAATTTGTCAGGACGCCTGGGCGGCGGGGCGGCCTTCGTCACGCTGCCCAGCTGGGTGAGGGGAACCACGTCGTCATAGGGCGTGAGCACCTCGATTTCTTCCGGCAGGGCGATCGGGCCATATTGGTCGGAGCCCTTGGCCATGCGAATGACGGCGCTGGCATCGACGAGAGGAAGCCGCTTCGGAGCGCGGATCTTTTCCAGCGGCTCGTTCATGAGCTCGTCGGCCGAGCGCGGATGGTACCGATAGAACACGCCCAGGCCCGAGCGTGGATCATAGCGGCGGCCGCTTTCCGAGGCGTTGTCCCAATAATCGGCGACGATCTCGGCATCGAAGCGCAGGCCGGATTCCGCAGCTTCGCCGATCATCCAGCACAAGGGAATATAGGCAAGCCGGTCATCGGGATAGCCGCCGCCGACATTGGCATGAGCGCCGGCGAACCAGACCTGCCTCAGGCGTGGCGGCTCACTGTCTTTCGGGCGCAGATCCTCGAGATTGTCTTCCAGCCAGGGAATGGGAAAGAAGGTCCGTCTTTCATCATCGATGCTGAATGCCTGGCGCGCCCGGGTGACGGAGGGCAGAAGTGCCGTCGCCCCGAACGACATCGGCCAGATCCAGCGGTCGACGGCGCGTGTCAGTTCATCGACGGGCAGGCCATAGGCGGCAACTGTGTCCCATACTCCTAGGAAATGCACGTTTACGCTTTCCGCGGCGCGCGGATCACCCGGTTCGGGTCTCACCTCCGAATAGAGTTTTCCGCGGGTGAGCTTGGTCCAGATTTCGATGCACCGGTCGCGCAGGCGGCGCGCGCCGGGGATCCAGATGGTCCATGTTTCCTTGGGTGGAAAGGCTTTCTGGCGGTAGGCGCGATAGGCGGCGACCGCATTGCGGTCGAGTTCCTGGGTCGAGGCGAATTTCACCAGGCCTTCGCGATGGATGAGGCCGACCAGCATCCGGATCGTGAAGGCGCCGCGGCTGAAGCCGAAAGCATAGATCCGGTCGCCCGGCTCGTAATTGAGGCAGAGAAATTTGTAGAGCGCCAGCACGCGCTTCTTGACGCCGAAGCCGAGCGCCAGGCCGATGACCTGGAAGGGCTTGAAGCTCGATGTGCCGACGCCGTCGCTGAACACCGCGATCTGATCGGCCCCGTTCAGGTCGAGCGCCTCGTACAGGCGCCAGACATTGGTCTTGAAAGCCTTGGCGGCACTGTTGCCGGTGCCGTCGGCCAAGACGACAAGATTCCTGCCGCCCATCTGCCGTTCCCCATCCCCGTTGCCGGTCTTGCCGGCATCGCCCTCGTCGATCCTCGCGCGCGGATCTTGCTCGCCCGCGCCTTCCCCATTCACGGCGGCCCGCTTATGTCTCGTTTCACCGCGCGGGCCGCACCGCGGCTCACTTCTGTTGCGCTGCGTATTTATCCATCTTGCCAAGGCCGCCCCACGCCGCGAGGCCCAGGAAGATCGGCAGCAGGGCAGAGGCGATCGGCGCGATCGGCCCCAAAGCCGGGATCAGTGTGAGCAGGGGCGAGCCGGCGGACAGAAGCGAGGCCAGAACCGAGCCGAGAATGCCGAGGAAGCTCTTGCGGCCGTCGAGCATATTGCCGATGGTCGTGCCCAGGGCGCCATTGACGGGGGTGAGCCCCGGCTTGCCGGTTTTACTTTCCAGTATCCTGGTCAGCAGGGAAGCAATGATCCCTGTCGGGGTCGTGGGCGTTGCCGAACCCGGCGCCGCCACGCCCGGTTGATGTGCGCCATCGACCGGCGGGACATTACCCGATTGCGCCAGGGCTTCGTTCAGCATCTTGATCAATTGAGTGAGGGCTTCATCCTTCGTGGTCACGGTTGAATCTCCTTCGTCGTCGATCTTGGGCGTCGGCATGACTGGTTGTTCGCCGTCCGTCTCGGCAAGCCACTTGTCGGCTTCGACCCTGAGTATCTTCACGCGTCTGGTAAAGCCGCCCTTGAAGGTTTCGTAATTGTCGATCGACTTGAGCAGGGCGTCGTAGAGATCGATGAGATCGTCGATCGTTTCCGCCAGTGGCGTTGCCGCGACCGCCTTCAGCGTGTCATCTCCGACGTCGCCATCGACCTTCAGCGATGCGCCGTTCTTGTTGAGCGCGCGTTGCAGAAATCTGCCCGCCCGGCCGGGGCCCGAATGCACCGCGATGTTGTAGACGGGCAAGGCGAGAGGACCAGGCATTGCTCCGCAGGAACAGCTGTTCCAGTAATTCGCGAAATAGATATCCTTGGCTTCCTCATAGCTCATTGCCTTGACTTCAGCCGCGCTGACCGACGCTCTCTTGCGCCAGGCTGCCAAGGTTCTGTGCGTTATGCCGAAGTTCGTCGGGCCGCCCTTGTCCTTCGGATTGTTGGTGTAGCCGCCCTCGAATTCCTTGATCAGAGCCTGAGCGCGCTCGAAATTGGCGCGTGAGCGTTGCGCGTCGGATTGCGGGGGGCGGACCGGACCGGTAGCGGTCTTGGTGGCGGTGGTGAGTATCGGCTGTGTGCCGGTGAGCCCGAGCGCGATGGCGAGCAGTTGCTGAACCGTCGCCTCGTCGAGATCGGTTTCGTCCTCGAGATCGGGATTGTTGCCGGGCGTCTCCACTGCCTCGCCGGGCTGCGGCGCGGCCTTGGCCTTCGACAATGGCGGCAGAACGACACCGAGCGACTCGGCGGTCTGGGCGCCGCAAACGCCGTCGGCGGCCGCAGGCCCCAGGATTTTCGCCTGGAATGTCATCAGGGCGCTCAGGGATGCTCTGCCGAATATTCCGTCCGCCTTCTTTTGCAGAAGTCCCCGTTCCAGCAGTTTGGTCTGAACCTCGCGGGCGAGGGGCCCCGTCGATCCGAAGCGGACCACCTGCGGCACATCCTCCGCCGCTTCGAGGAAGGCCAGCTCCTCGGCTGAGAACAGGAGATAGACGAAGCGCTTTTGCTTGATGCCATAGGCATTGTCGATGAAGGTGCGCCAGGGACCTGTTTCCGGACGGCTGCTTCCGGAGGGTTGCGGCAGGCCGCAGACCACCTGGCAGCCGGCGCTGCTGTAGAAGCCGGCGAGATCGTCGGTATAGGCCGAGTGGAGATTGTCCCAGACGAATGTTCCGTTCTCGCCGCCGAAATCCACCTTGTCGCTGAGATCGAAGGTCAGGTTGTCGGTGGTGCGCCAGACAGGGAAGAAGGTGGCTTGGCGGAACGCTCGGTGCGCTCCCGGCCTGTTCGCCTTGTGAATGCCCTTCTCATGCTCGAAGCGACCGAGCATGAGCATATTCGTGCCGGTTCCGCCCTTCCGCTTGGCTCTTTCAATGTTGGGCTGGGATGGAACGGTCGAGCCCGGGAATACTGCAATTTCGTCGGATGCGACCTTCCATTGTCCGAGCGTGCAATTCATCCTCAGGAAGTCGAGGGGTGAGAACCGCCCGGTGCGGCTCTTGCTGAAGGCATTGTCGAAAGGAGAGTCAGGTTTCAGGCCGCGGATGCCGAAGAATACCAGGCCATCGCCGGGAATGGCGTAGCCGTTTCGTTTTGCGGCGCGAGTCAACAGGTCGGCAGTGATCGTGAGATCAGCCATGGGTCCCTCTCATGCCCTCGCGGAATTGTCAGATAAATCAGCACAAAAGCGATTGAAACGGAAGTGCCTTTGCGTAATTTATTTGCTTATGATTACCGCCGAGGGTTTCACGAGCACAACTGTAACGCTGAGGAAACATCTCAAATGTGCGGAAAGACACAAAGCAGGGATAAAATTGCGAGAAGCGAAAAACCCAAAAAAGATCGGTTATCTGAAAGACTTAAGCCTCTATTCCGGATGGAGCAGGCGCACCTCGGTGCCGTGTACGGCGGTGCTCTCGGCCATGTCGCTCTTGCGCGCCGAGACCAGCGCGTTGACATTGCCTTCGTCCGGCGCCGTGCCCGGCCAGCGCCCCTTGTGGACGATGCCGACACCCGGCTGGGCCGCATCCGACACGGCGACGGTGACTGAAAGCTGTCCGGTTTCGTTGGCGAGAAGCACCGGGTCGCCCTCGGCGAAGCCGTTGGCCGCCGCATCCTGGGGATGAAGCATGATCGTCGGCGGTCCGAGCCGGCGACGGATCACCTTGTCGTTGCCATAGCTGGAATTCATCAGCCACAGCGAGGCGGGTGAAAGGATGCGCACATGGCCTGGCGCAGGGAGCGCATCGGCTACGGGCTGCGCGATGCGCGGCAGGCCTTGCTCTTCCGCCCGCCTGCTGGCGAGCTCGATCCCGCCGGAGGGGGTGGCGAAGGCGAGATCGGCGAACTGAATGCGGGGCTCCGGAAACAGGGTGACGGTGCCGGCCTTGGCGAGATCGGCGAACGTGCCGCGATAGGGCGTCGCGGCGAGAAGGCGGGCGATCAGTGCCGCATCGGTCTCGAATAGTGCAGGCTCATTGAATCCCATCGCGGCGGCGAGGCGGCGGAAGATCTCCTGATTGGGGAGCGCTTCGCCCGGCGGATCGGTAGCCTTCACCTGCGCCGACAGAGTGAGGTCGAAATAGGGGAGCACCAAGTCGTCGAATTCGAGGAAGCTCGCCGCCGGCAGGACGATGTCGGCATAGCGCGTCGTATCGGTGTGGAAGAGATCTATGGCGACATGGAAGAGATCGTCGCGCTCGAGCGCTCGGCGCAGCCGCCCTTGCTCGGGCGAGGAGGCGGCCGGATTGTTGTTCCAGTTGATGAATGCGCGGGCGCGCTCCCTGTCCTCGAGCGTGGCGGCGAGATCCATATGGCTAATCGAGCCGGTGCCGTCGCGGGCAAGCGACGGATCGGTCACCATCGCCATGTCGATGCCGCGCGCTGCGCCGCCATTCATGTAGCAGAAGCCGGCGCCTTCCTTGCCGAGATTGCCGGTGAAGGCGACGAGGGCGGAAACCGCGCGGAAGACATTGCCGCCCTGCGGCTGGCGCTGCGCGCCTTGGCCGAGCCACAGGAGCGACGGGCCTTGTCCGTAGAGGAGGGCAGCTTCTTCGATGAGCCCGGCCGGAACGCCGCTCAGCTCTTCGCCGCGCGCCGGCGTCATCGCCCGGATCGCCGGCATCAGCTCTTCCCACCCGATCGTGTGCCTGGCGAGGAACTGATGGTCGACGAGGCCTTCGGCGTCGAGGACATGGAGCAGCGCAAAAGCCAGCGCCGCATCGCTGCCGGGCCTGAGCTTGAGATGCAGATCGGCCGCCAATGCCGTGTCGTGGCCGATCGGGTCGACGACGATGAGCTTGGCGCCATGGGTGCGGGCTTCCTTCAGCCAGTGCTTGTCCTGGTGCGGCGCCGAATGAGACGGATTGGCGCCCCAGATGAGGAGCGCGCGCGACTGGTTGGCGCTGCGCGGATCGAAGCCTTCGAGCGAGTTGCCGAAGACGAGCTCCAATGCCGCGTGTCCGGCCTTGTTGCAGACCGTGTCGGGATCGACTTCGGTCGCACCGATCCGGTTGAAGAAGCGGATCGGAAACGCGCCGGCGAGAAGCGCCACCGTGCCGGTGTAATGCGTGTGGATGATGCTGCGGGCCTGGTTCCGTTTGATGAGGGTCGAGAGCCGGGTTGCGATCTCGCGCAAAGCCTCGTCCCAGGAAATCGGCGAGAATTCGCCCAGCCCTTTGGCGCCGGTGCGTTTCAGGGGCGTCGCAAGCCTGAGAGCGGGGTCGCGCCAGGCGCCATTGTAGGCGATGGCGCATTTGCCGCAGAGCGCGCCGCGCGTGATGTGATGGTCGGGATCGCCCAGTACATTGGCGATCGCGCCATCGCGTTTGTTCACGATCATGCCGCAGGCGTCGTAGCAGTCTCTGGGGCAGGTGGTCTTTATGGTCTCGGTGGCGATCATCTGGCTTTCCGGCTTGCGTCGCGGCGAGCATAGCATGATGGCTGGCGTCGCTGCCCGTCCACTTGTGCGTTCCTGTCTCAGGCCAGTTGCGAATACGCCAGCAGCTCCTGAATATGATAGGAGAGACCAGATGCGCGGGAATGGGGACCGGGATGATTTCACAGGTGACGAGGAATGCGTTGCGGCGCTCGGCCCTGGTGATGGTCGCGGTCGCCGGTTTGGTCTTCGGCATCGCCGGCTGGGCTCTGGGCGCCGACTGGGCAAGATGGGCCTGGATGGCAGGGACCGGGCCGGTGCTGGCGGCCCTGATTTTGGAGATCATCACCAGTCTGAGGCGCGGTGAAGTCGGGCTCGATCTGGTCGCGGCGCTCTCGATGTCGGTGGCGCTCGCCTTCGGCGAGGAACTCGCCGGCAATGTCGTGGCGTTGATGTATGCCGGCGGACAGGTGCTCGAAAGCTATGCCGAGGGTCGCGCCCGGCGCGAGATGACGGCGCTTCTCGGACGTGCCGCGCACAGCGCCATGCGTTATGTGAACGGCGCTCTCGAAGAAGTGCCGATCGATCGGTTGAGCGTGGGAGACCTCGTACTTCTCCGCCATGGCGAGGTTGCACCGATCGACGGCGTGCTGGTGTCGCCGCAAGGTCTGCTCGACCAGTCGGTGCTGACCGGCGAGAGCCTGCCCGCCGGCAAGCGCGCGGGAGACGAAATCCTGAGCGGCTCCACCAATGCCGGCGATCCGGTGCAGGTCAAGGCCACGCGTCCGGCAGCGGAGAGCACTTATGCCAATATCGTGCGCCTCGTCGTCCAGGCGCAGGAGAGCAAGGCGCCCAGCGTGAGAATCGCCGATCGCTATGCGGTCTGGTTCCTGGTGCTCACTTTGATCATTGCCGGTCTTGCCTGGTGGCTGACAGGGGATGTCACACGCATTCTGCCGGTTCTCGTGGTCGCTACACCTTGTCCGTTGATCCTGGCATTGCCGGTGGCGATCATCTCCGGCATGTCGCGCGCCGCCAAGGGCGGGGTGCTGGTCAAGAGCGGCGGCGCCATAGAGGCGCTGGCCAAGATCAGGACCGCCATTCTCGACAAGACCGGCACGCTGACCTTCGGCCAGGCGCGGGTGAGCGAGATCCGCACCGCCGAGGGGTGGGCGGCGGATGAAATCCTGAGACTCGCCGCATCGCTCGATCAGGCATCGAGCCACGTCATCGCCGAAGCGCTGGTGAATGAGGCGAAGCGCCGCGGCTTCGTTCTGTCGACGCCGACCGAGGTCAGCGAATCCGCCGGCACCGGTGTGGTCGGCAAGGTCGACGGCCGGCTCGTCGTCATCGGCGGCAGCCGTTTCGTGCGTGATCGCAGCCGGGAAGGCGACCCTTATGCGCTGCGCAAAGGCGTGGCGGAGGGCAGTGTCGTCGTCGCGGTCGCCGTGGCCGACAAGCTTGCCGGCATCATCATCTTGAAGGACGAGGTGCGGCCCGATGCGACGGAGATGCTGAGCGCGCTGAGGCGGGCCGGAATAGATCGGATCGTCCTCGCCTCCGGTGATCGGCAGGATGTCGTCGATGCGGTCGCCCGCCGGCTTGGCATTGCCGATGCATTCGGCGAACTGGCGCCTTCCGACAAGGTGACGGTGGTGGCGCGTGAGAGCGCGCGGGCGCCGACGATGATGGTGGGTGATGGCGTCAACGATGCGCCGGCGCTCGCGAGTGCCAATGTCGGCGTGGCCATGGGCGCGCGGGGCTCCGCGGCCTCTTCGGAAAGCGCCGATGTGGTCTTGCTGGTCGACCGCATCGCCAGTCTGACCTTCGCGGTGACGGTGGCGCACCGCACCCGCCGGATCGCGCTGGAAAGCGTCCTGATCGGTCTCGGTCTTTCCATCGCGGCGATGATCGTCGCGGCTTTCGGCTATCTGCCGCCGGTCCAGGGCGCGCTCACCCAGGAGGCGATCGACATCGCCGTGATTCTCAACGCGCTGAGAGCCTTGCGTTGAGCCTCAGACCGCGATCCGGTCCGGCAGCGACCGGTCGGGCATGGCCGCCAGGGCTTTCGCCGCGCATGTGGCGAGCAACTGGAACAGGCCCGCTTGCATGTTCTGCAGATCTTCGGCGAGGCCGGTGCTCAGGCTGATCGTGTCGGCGCCGCGGCTGAGCAGGCCTGCCGCTTCGGCATCTCGGAGCAGCCGCAGGACATGCGTGCGCGAGACCTGGAATTGCTTGGCCAGCGCCGAGATCGAGACCGGCACCGGTTTCACGGGAACCACCTCGTCGTCGGGCGACCCGGCGAGCATCAGGCCATAAAGGATCAGCATGCCGGCGTCGCGCTCGGCGAAGAGATGCAATCTCGGCGCGTGATCGAGGATGCGGCTGCCGGATATGAACCAGGCGCCGAACGCGCGGAACAGCGCCGTCTCGAAGTCCGGATCGCCCAAGGCCTCGACGGCCGGCGCGACATCGGGACGGAGCAGAGCGACGACCGGAAACTGACGGGCGAGGCGCGCACGCGCGATCTCCATCAGCTTTTCGCTCGGACGCAATTGGGTGACGCGCCGGTCGCCCGGATGAGGAACCGCTTCGATATGTCCGGTCAGGCGCAGGAAGGCCAGGATGGCGCTGGCCCGGCCTGGACTGCACAGGCGGTTGGCCCGGCAGAAGCCGCGGAACCGGCTCGGGGTCAGGCCGGATAAGGGATCGTCCGCGCGTCCCTCGAGATGGAGATAGATCACCGCATGACCGATGAGCGCCAGCGGCCGGTCGCTGAGGAACCAGCTCATCACCCGGTTGCGGCGATGGAGGGCGATCAACCCCTGGGCGGAGGCCCGCATCGCCTCGGCGAAACGCGGATGGGCGCGCAACATGGCGAGGGCCAGGGGGGTGAGGATTTTTTCTTCAGAAGCAAGGGGCATCGTAACGAGGCGATTCAGCCGCGATCCTAGTGATGCCGTACCCTTACCCGCTTGGACGGCGGCATGCCATAGCTGCAATGAACTGAGGCGCAGGCATCACGGCGCTAGGAAGGACCGGGGTGTGAGCCCCGTGAGGCGCCGGCTCTCGCGCACCAGATGCGCCTGGTCGGCATAACCGGCATCGAGAGCGAGGAGGACGGTCGGCGTTGCGGGTGAGTCACCGTGGAGCCGCCGGAAGCGTTGATAGCGCAGGATGCGGTCGAGGGTCTTCGGCCCATAGCCGAAATTGTCATCGAAGCGGCGCCGCAGGCTTCTCTCGCTCATATGAAGGGCGCGGCAGAGCCAGGGGATGAGGGCGACGTTGCCTGGCGGACCTTGCGCGATCAAGGCGAAAGCCGCGCGCATGACCGCGTCGCCTTGTGGCTGCTCACGCCGTTCATCAACCAGGGCACGCTCGATGTCTTCGACGTCCCGGATGTTATTCGCCAGCCGCCGGGCCCGGACGCCCCACAGATCTTCCAGCACCACGCGCTGGCTCATGATCTCCAAGACGGGCAGGCCGAGCCAGGCCTGCGCGGCACCGGGATGGAAGCGGAATCCGACGATCGCCGTTCCGGCCGGTATGATCTCCGTCTGCGGCTCCTTGTCGGGACCGGCAATGCGCAGGACGCCGTCGATCCACTGCAGGTCGATGGTGCCGTCGGGCGCGACGATGACCGGCGGCGCGGCGGTCTCGGGCATGCGATGCGTCCACACGCAGGCGAAGATGTCGCGCAATGCCGGGACGACCGGGCGCTCATGGAAATCACCCACCGCGGCGGCGGGGACTGCCTCTGCCGGTTTACGGGCTGACATGGCGCGAGTGTAGCATTGGCCGGAATATTCAAGAAATGCCGTCGGAAACAGGTCAGATAAGACGACATCAGAGGAGTTCCCGTCATGAAACCCAGAATCACCGTCCTGACGCTTGGCGTCGATGATCTCGAGGCATCCTTGCGCTTCTACCGCGACGGCTTGGGCTTTCCGACCGAGGGCATCATCGGCCAGGAGTTCGAGCATGGCGAGGTGGCGTTCTTCGATTTTGCTCATGGCTTGAAATTGGCCATCTTCGCGCGCCGCGACATCGCACACGACGCCGGCGTGAAGGAGACGCCGCGCAGCCCGACCGAATTCACCCTCGGTCACAATGTGAGAAGTGAGAGTGAGGTGGATGAGGTGATGCGCCGGGCGGTTGCCGCCGGGGCTCGGCTGGTCAAGCCGGCGCAGAAGACTTTCTGGGGTGGCTATGCCGGCTATTTCCAGGATCCCGACGATCATCTCTGGGAGGTTATTTACAATCCGGCCCTGCTGCCGGAGGATTGAAGCGAGGAGATTGCGAGGCCCAGGGCCTGCCAGCCGGGCAGCCCGCCACTGAAATGCCGGGCCTTGTAGCCCTTGTCGGACAAGGCCCGGACCGCCTCGGCCGAAAGCGCGCAATGTAGGCCGCGGCAATAGGCGATCACTTCCCGATCCTTGGGCAGCTCAGCGAGCCGGCGCTCGAGCTCGGGCAGGGGAATGTTGAGGGCGCCCGGCACATGGCCGACCGCATATTCCGCCTCGGCGCGCACATCGAGCAAGGTGACGCTGTCCTCCCGCATCCGGCGCAGTAGCTCCTCGGCGTCGATGGCCTCCAGCCGCTCCGGCCGCGCCCGGCTGTCGGCAATGAAGGCCGAGAGCTGCGCCTGATTGAAGTCGGCCTGTGCTTTGAGCGCGGCGAGAAGGGGCGCGATGGGGCCATCGCCGAGCCGGTAGAAAATGCGTTTGCCTTCCCGCCGGGTCGTGACCAGGCCCGCGCGTTTCAGCTGCTGGAGATGCTGCGAGGCATTGGCCAGGGAAAGGCCGGCGAGCTCGGCAAGACGTTCCACCGAATCTTCGCTCTGGGAGATGTGATCGAGCAGCAGCAGGCGATGTGCGTGGCCGAGGCTGCGCGCCAGATCGGCCAACTCACCGAAAATGGGGAGAATGGGTGCGTTGCTCATTGACACGACCCTAGTCCATCTGCTTCAATCGTTCAATGAATTAATTGAATGAAGAAATATCATGAATGAAGCCATTGAATTTGCTGTTTATTCCATTGTGATCGGAGTTGGCGCCACGGTTCTCATCGATCTCTGGGCGCTGGCGCTCACGCGGAGTTTCGGCATTCCGTCGATGAACTGGGCACTGGTGGGTCGCTGGATCGGTCACATGCCGGCGGGCCGCTTCGTGCATGACGGCATCGGCAAGTCGACACCCATAAATGGCGAAACGGCGATCGGCTGGATCGCGCATTATGCGATCGGCGTTGCTTTCGCGGGAGTGCTCCTGGCGATCTGGGGGCTCGATTGGGCGAGGGCGCCGGCGCTCTTTCCGGCGCTTATTGTCGGCTGGGCAACCATCGCGGCTCCCTTCTTCCTCATGCAGCCGGGACTGGGACTCGGCATCGCCGCCGCCAAGACGCCGAAACCCGCGGTGGCGCGGCTGCGCAGCCTGCTCACCCATACGGTTTTCGGCTTCGGCCTCTATCTGTCGGCCGCGGCTCTGACCATGATGACGTGAATCAGAACAGCGCGGCGATCTCACTGCCGACATTCACCTCGATCAGCATCGGGCCGGTGCTGTCGAGCGACTGGCGGAAGGCGCGGCCGAACTCTTCGGGCGTTTCCGCCAGAGCGGCGGGGCAGCCCAGCGCGCGCGCCATAGCGACGAAGTCGATGCCATCCACATCGATTCCGGGAACATCGCGGATCTGCATCATGGTGCTGAAGGCGCGCATCGCGCCATAGCCGTGATTGTTGAGGATGACATAGGTGACGGGGAGCTTCTCTTTCACCGCGCTCCACAGGGCCTGGATCGAATACATGGCCGAGCCGTCGCCGATGAGCGCCACCACCCGGCGCTGCGGCCGGCCGAGGGCGAGGCCCGCCGCGGCGGCGAGGCCGAAGCCCAGTCCGCCGCTCGCCATGGCGTGAAAGCCTTGCTCTTTGCCGATGGGCAGAAAGCGCTGGATTATGCTTTTGTGCGAGGGAGCCTCCTCGACGAAGACCGCATCCTTCGGCGCGAGACCGGCGATGATATGGATGGCGAGCTCGGGTGAAAGCGACGCGCCGACCGATGGTGGCGGCGTCACGGTGCGGGCTTTCGGCGCCTTGGCTGACCGCTGCGTGGTCAGGCGCGTGAGAGCGGGGACCGAGAGCCGTAAGGAGGCGATGAGCGATGTCGCATGGGGGGACGCGGCGGCAGACCGTGCATCATCTGTGATCTGGAAGAGGGCGGGCAATTGCGCCAAGGCGGCAAGGCTGTCGGGAACATGGAGCAGGAAGGCCGGCCCTCCCAGCACCAGGACACAGTCATAGGGCTCGAGCGACTTGACCAGCGGGCCCGAGGCGGCGGGAAGGAATCCGGCGAAGCGCGGGTGATCCTGCGCGACGCCGTCGCGGCTGATCATCGGCGCCGCCCAGGCATCGGCGTCGAGACCTTCGACGAGCGCCGTCACCTCGTTCTGCATATCCTCGCGGCCGACGCCGGGACCGAAGACGATGGCTGGCCGGCGTGCCGCATCGAGCGCGCGGGCAATTTGGGCAAGTCCATCGGGGTCGGGCGCCAGAAGATGGCTCTTCGGTTTCAGCCTGAAAGGCTCGACGGATCTGCTCCAGTCATCGGAAGGAATCGACACGAAGGTCGGGCCGCAAGGAGCCTGCATGGCGATCTGCCAGGCCTGCGCTATGGCGAGCGGCACATCCTCGGCGCGTGCCGGCTCGATGCTCCATTTCACATGCGGCTTGGGAAAATCGGGGGCCTGCTCGGCGCCGAGAAAAGGCTGCAGAGCGAGCAGGGAACGCGCCTGCTGGCCGGCGGTGATCACCAGCGGCGTCTGATTCTTACAGGCTGTGAAGATCGAGCCCAGCGCATGGCCGACACCGGCGGCCGAATGAAGATTGACGAACGCGGCGCGGCCGGTCGCCTGCGCGTAGCCGTCCGCCATGCCGACCACGACCGATTCCTGCAGGCCCAGCACATAGCGGAAATCGGCAGGCCAGTCGGCGAGCAGTGCCAGCTCCGTCGAGCCCGGATTGCCGAATACCGTCGTAAGGCCAAGCTCGCGCAAGAGCGCCAGCGTGGCGGTTCGTACTGTCGATCGCATTCATCCTCCCGCATCAGGAGAGGGGAGGAAAACTCTGCGGAGCGTCCTGCGTCGAGTGGTTTTTGAACAAGCGGGCTTGTTGTCAATGCAACAGCGCCTGCTTCAGCCCCGATAGCGCCGACTGCGCCTCGGCGCCGTTTTTTGTCGCGAGGAAGATGTCGCAGCGCGCCCAGTCATGGTCGAGCGGGATCGAAGCGAGGCCGCGTTTGGCGATCTCTGCCGCCGATGTCCCGGCCGGCATGACGGTGATTCCGAGTCCGCCTTCGACGACACGGCAGGTCGAGGCGAAGTCGCTGACATCGATGCCCTGGCGCAGATGCACCCCGGTGCGCTGCGCCATGGCGGCGAGGAGGTCGGCGATCATCGACGCGCGCGGCATGATCAGCGGCTCATCGGCGAGATCATCGATATGAAGCTCGAGCCTCTGGCCGAGGCGATGATCGCGCGGCACCACCGCGGCGAGCCGGTCGGAACGGTAAAGCGACAATTGCAGGCTCGGATAGTCGAGGGCGCCCAGCACGATGCCGACATCGGCCTGGCCTTCGAGCAGGCTTTGCGCAATGGCGGGGCTCGTCTGCTCGATGACCGAGAGATGGACATGCGGATTGCTGGCGAGATAGCCGCGCAGTTGCTCCGGCAATTCGCCGAACAGCACCGGCCCGGAGACGGCGAGCCGGAGATCGACCGCCGCGCCGCCTTTCAGCCTTTCGATATCGGACTTCAAGCGGTCGAGACTCTCGGCCCGGGCGGCGGCGTGGCTTGCTATCGCGAGTCCGACCTGGGTGAGGGTGAGGCCATTCGATTGCCGGTTGATGACGTCGGCGCCCAGCACATCTTCGAGCTTGCGGATGCGCCGGCTCGCGGCGGACGGCACGATGTGAACTTCCTCTGCGGCGCGGGTGAGGTGGCCGTGCCGGCCGATGGCTGCGATCAGCCGTAGGGTTCGTGGTGTCAGTTGATCGTCCAATATTTCGCGTCTCATCGAATTCTCCCATACTGGCGCATATTTGCGAATGAGATGAGAAAAGATGCGCCTGATTATCAAATTACGGCAGTGATGACGTCATGAGAAGGGTGATTGCCAAAATATGAGATTGTCAAAATCTCAAATAATGATAATTTGAGCAAGATAAAAATTTTCAATTGTTGGATTCCTAAGGAGCTGAGATGTCGCTGACAGCCGTCCGGGCCGGTGCCTATCTGCATCACGTGGCCTTCGAGAGCGCCGATCCGAAGAGGCTGGCGGAGTTCTACGCCCATGCGATGGATATGACGGCCGAACAGGCGGGACCTGAGGAATGGCGCTGCAGTGGACCCGCCCGCCGTTTCGTGGCGAAGAAAGGCGAAGGACGCAAGCTCGCCTATGCCGGCCTTGCCTGCCGTGACGCCGAAGGGCTTGCCGAATTGCGGGTGCGCGCCGAAGCCGAGGGGGTCACGCTCCTCGCCAGCCCGTCGCCTTATTTCGAGGACGGCGCCTTCGCGGTGGAGGCGCCCGACGGTCACGTCATCGTCTTCGGTTTGGCGAAGCCCGAGGTGGTCGTCCGGTCTGGAGTGAAAGGCCCCACGCAGCATCTCACTTTCGCGACCTTCGATGTCGAGGCCTTTCAGGACTTCTTCCATGGCAAGCTCGGCTTCGCGCTCTCTGATCGCGTGGTGCATGAGGATGGAAAGCTCGCCACCTGCTTCCTGCGTTCCAATCACGAGCACCACACGCTCGCCTGTTTCAGGTCCAGCCGCCAGGGCGTCGACCATCACAGCTACGAGGCGGGCGAATGGAACGTGATCCGCGATTGGTGTGACCGCTTTGCCGCCCGGCGCATCCCCTTGATGTGGGGGCCTGGCCGCCATGGACCGGGCAACAATCTCTTCATCTTCATCGAGGATCCCGACGGCAACTGGATCGAGGTCTCGGCCGAGCTCGAGGTCGTGCATGACCGGCCGGTGAAGGACTGGCCGCAGGAACCGCGCACCCTGAATCTCTGGGGCAAGGCGATCATGCGCTCCTGATCGGGGCTTGTACGAACACAAATCCAGCGAGGAAGAGACGATGCGATTGATCAGCTACACGAGATTGGGGCAGGCGGGCTTCGGTGTTCTGGCGGAGGGCGGCGTGGTCGCTCTCGCCGGCCGTCTCGATCCCGACATCACCACCCTGAAACAGGCAATTGCCGGCGATCTTCTGCGGGAGATCCGTTCCTTCGCCAAGGACCGGCCGGCCGAGCTTGCGATGAGCGATGTGACGCTGCTTCCGGTCATTCCCGATCCGGCCAAGATCCTTTGCATCGGTCTCAATTACGAGACGCATCGCCATGAAACCGGACGCCCCGTCGCGCAATATCCATCCGTCTTCACCCGCTTCGCCGATACCCAGATCGCCCACGGCCAGGCGATCGTGAAGCCGGAGGTCTCCAGCGCCCTTGATTACGAAGGCGAGCTCGCGGTGGTCATCGGTCAGGGCGGCCGCTATATCGCCGAGAAGAACGCCATGGCGCATGTGGCGGGTTATGCCTGCTACAATGATGCGACGGTGCGCGACTGGCAGCGTCACACGCATCAGTTCACGCCGGGCAAGAACTTCCCGTCGACCGGCGCTTTCGGCCCGGTTCTGGTCAGCGCCGACGAGGTGGCGGATTATACGCGGTTGCCGATCGCGACGCGGGTGAATGGCGAAACGGTTCAGAGCGCTACGCTGGCCGACCTCATTTTTCCCATCCCGCGCCTCATCGCCTATTGCTCGGCCTTCACGCCTTTGAGCCCCGGCGACGTCATCTTGACCGGCACGCCGGGCGGCGTCGGCGACCGTCGCGATCCGCCGTCCTATCTCAAAGCGGGAGACGTGATCGAGGTCGAGATCGGCGGCATCGGCCGGCTCGTCAACCGGGTCGAGAACGAAATCCGCATCTGATGGAAAGGCTCGAGACCGATGTGCTGATCGTCGGCGCCGGGCCGACGGGTCTGACGCTCGCCAACCTCCTTGGCGGCTTCGGGGTGAAGACGCTGCTGGTCGAGCGCAATGAATCGACCGTCGATGAGCCGCGCGCCGTTTCGATCGACGATGAATCGATGCGCACCATGCAGGCGATCGGCCTCGACAAGGAAGTGCTCGACATTGTCGCCCGCGCCTATGGTTCGCGCTACATGTCGCCGCGCGGCAGGATCTTTGCGAGCGTCGACCCCTCGTCGCAGGAATATGGATTCGACAAGCGCAATGCGTTCGAGCAGCCGGTGCTCGAGAAGATCCTGCGTATGGGGTTGGATCGCTATCCTCATGTCGTCCAGCGCTTCGGCGAGGAATGGCTGTCCTTCTCACAAGACGACAATACCGTCAGCGCCGCGCTCGCCTCGGGGCGTACTGTTTCGGCCAGGTTCCTCGTCGGCTGCGATGGCGGCCGCTCGGCCTTGCGCCGCGCGCTGGCGGTCGAGATGGAAGGCTCCACCTTCGCCGAGCGCTGGCTGATCGTCGATCTGGTCAAGACGGAGAACCGCTTCCGTCATACGGAAGTCTTTTGCAATCCGGCGCGACCGTGCATCTCGCTGCCGGGTCCGCGCGGCATCAGGCGCTACGAATTCATGCTGCATCGGCAAGAAACTGAAGAGATGGCGACCGAGGAGAGTTTCGTGCGCCGGCTCTTGCGTGAAGTGGGGCCCGACGAGCATGCGCGTTTCCGCCGCGTGCGCGTCTACACCTTCCATGCCCGCATGGCCGGGGCATGGCGTAACGGCCGTGTCTTCCTTGCCGGCGATGCGGCGCATCTTTCGCCGCCTTTTGCGGGCCAGGGCATGAATAGCGGACTGCGTGACGCGCATAATCTGGGCTGGAAGCTGGCCGCGGCGCTGCGCTCGCCGCTGCCGCGGACCGATCTGCTCGACAGCTATGAGGCGGAACGCAAGCCTCATGCCGGCCAGATGATCGCTCTCGCCTTGCGCATGGGGCAGGTGATGATGCCATCCTCCCGCGTCAAGGCATTGCTGACCCGGACCGGATTCCGTCTGCTCGGCCTCTATCCGCCGGCCCGCGATTACGTGGCGCAGATGCGATACAAGCCGAAGCCGCGCTTCGAGCGCGGCCTGCTGTGGCCGGATGAGCGTCCGCAGAAGCAGACTTTGGTCGGCCGCCTGTTCCCGCAGCCGGTGATTGAAGATGAAAATCATCGTCGCCACCGGCTCGATGACGTTCTGGGGCAGGGACCGGCGCTGATCCTCTTCGCCGAGCGGCCGGAGGAGAAGATCGTCGATCTTCATGCCTTCAAGAAGGAGGGGGTCGGCATCATCGGCCTGACGCCGGAATATATGAATCCCGTCACCGGCGAATTCCCGGTCTTCCGCGATGTCTCGCGGCTCACCAGCGGCAAGCCGTTCCGGTCCTATCGCGACCACGCATTCCTGCTCAGGCCCGACCGCTATGTGGCGGCGGCGGTTCCCTTGTCCAGGATCGAGGCCTTGTTGCCTCAGGCGTTCTTGCTGCTCGCCGGCTGACTTTCATCGGGAGGAAAATCATGTTCGAACCAGATCTCATCATCGGCGGAAGACGCATAGCGGCGGAAGGCGGGCGCAGCTTCACGCGCGCCAATCCGGTGAGTGGCGGGGCCGTATCCCGCGCCGCGTCGGCCGGCCACGCCGATGCCGAGGTGGCGGCGCGCGCCGCGCAGGCGGCGTTCCCGGCCTGGGCGGCGCTGGCGCCGGGCGAGCGCCGGGCCAAGTTGAACGCGGTGGCCGATCTCATCCTCGCAAGGCATGACGATTTCGTCCGTCGCATGATGGCCGAGACCGGCGCGACACGCGGCTGGGCCAGCTACAATGTCGCCGAGGGCGCCAATATGTTCCGCGAGGCGGCGGCGATGGTGACCCAGATCAAAGGCGAGGTCATCCCGACCAACATTCCCGGCAATATCGCGATGTCGGTGCGCCAGCCGGCCGGCGTCTGCCTGGGCGTCGCGCCCTGGAACGCGCCGATCATCCTTGGCGCGCGCGCGGTTGCGATGCCCTTGGCGTGCGGCAACACGGTGATCCTCAAGACCTCGGAAACCTGTCCGGCCACGCATGATCTGATCGGTGAGTGCCTCCTCGCCGCCGGCCTCGACAAGGGCGAGGCCAATGTGCTGCACGCCTCCGCGGAGGACACGCCGGCACTCGTCGCCCGTCTCATCGAGCATGAGGCGGTGCGGCGGATCAATTTCACCGGCTCGACCCGCGTCGGCCGCATCATCGCGCAGAAGGCGGCGGCCGAGCTCAAGCCGGTGCTTCTCGAGCTTGGCGGCAAGTCGCCGCTGGTGGTGCTCGCCAACGCCGATCTCGACAAGGCGGTCGATGCCGCGATCTTCGGCGCCTTCATGAATCAGGGGCAGATCTGCATGTCGACCGAGCGTATCGTGGTCGACGCCAAGGTGGCCCGGGCCTTTGTCGACACGTTTTCCAGGCGCACCTTGGCGTTGACGGCGAAAGATCCGGCGCAAGGCGAAGCCGAGCTCGGCGCCATGGTGAGTGAACCGGCGGCGGCGCGCATCGATGAGCTGATCGCCGATGCAAAGGCGAACGGGGCCTCCATCATTGCGAAGGGAGCCCGCCAGGGCACGGTGATGCCGGCGACCATCGTCGATCAGGTGACGCCGGCCATGCGCATCTATGCCGAGGAAAGCTTCGGGCCGGTCACCACGGTCGTCCATGCGCGAGATACGGAGGACTGTATCCGCATCGCCAATGACACGGGCTATGGCCTGTCGGCGGCGGTGTTTTCCGAGGACATTGCGGAAGCGACACGCGTCGCGGGGCAATTGCAGACCGGCATCTGCCACATCAACGGGCCGACGGTGCATGACGAGCCGCAAATGCCCTTCGGCGGCACCAAGGCCTCGGGCTTCGGCCGTTTCGGCGGCAGCGCCGGGATCGACGCGTTCACCGAGCTCCGCTGGATCACCATCCAGTCCGGTCCGCGTTTCTATCCGTTCTGATCGTATTCGTCGAAGGCGCGGGCGAGGCGCCTGACGCCCTCGGCGATGCGTTCCGGCGCCGCGGCCGAGAAGCTCAGGCGCAGCGTGTTGGCGCCGGAGCGGTCGGGTGTGAAGGCGGCGCCCGGCACATAGGTGACGCCGAGCCTGGCGGCGCGTTCCAGGAGCTTCGCCGTATCGATATGCTCAGGCAGCGTCAGCCAGAAGAAGAAGCCGCCTTGCGGCGCGCGCCAGGCGCCGCGATTGCCGAAATCCTGGCGCAGCGCCTCCGCCATGATATCGCGCCGGACTCGATAGGCGGCCTGGACGCGCGCGGCGAATGGCTCCAGGCCCTGTCCCAGCAGCCGGACGAGTGCGGCTTGCGCAAGCGAGTTCGGCTGCAGATCCTCGGTCTGCTTGAGGAGCGACATTTTCTCGATCACGGCGCCAGGTCCCGCTGCCCAGCCGACGCGCAGGCCCGGCGCGATCGACTTGGAGAAGGTGCCGAGATAGAGGGTGCGGGCCTCCTCGACCGGCCGCGTTTCGGTGTCGAGCGCGAGGAGCGACGGCAAGGCATCGCCATCGAAGCGCAGCACCTCATAGGGATCATCCTCGACCAGCACCGTGTCCAGCCGGTGCGCCAGGGCGACCAGCTCGCGCCGCTGTTCGAGGCTGAGGGAAATGCCGGTCGGATTCTGGAAGTTCGCCATGGCATAGATGAGCGCCGGCCGCATCGCGGCGTCGGCCGTGGCAATGTCAGCGACACGCGCGCCATGCGCGATGAACACCTGCAAGGCGCCGGGATAGGTCGGCACCTGGACCAGCACCGTGTCGTCGGGATCGACGAACACCTCCGAGGCCAGATTCAGCGCCTGCTGGGCGCCATTGGTGAGAAGGATATTCTCCGGTGTGCAGGCGACGCCACGTTTCCGCATATGCTCGGCGACGAGACGGCGCAGGAGGGGATCGCCCTCGCTCGGCCCATATTGCAGGGCGCTGCGGGCAGAGGTCTCATCCGTCAGGATGGCGTCGAGCGCCCCGCGCATGAGATCTACGGGAAACAGCGAGGCGTCGGGCTCGCCGGGGCCGAAGGGGATCGAATCCGTGGCGCGCGGAAACTCCGAAAGAGAACGGATCGCCGAGGGGATGGCGCGCCGCGCATGTTGGGAAAAATGGTTCGACCAGTCTGTCATGGGGTAACCGTAACGAAGCTGCGGAAATATCCGGTCTCCAGTGCGGGCACGGCCCCGTCTCTGTCAAACATCTTTGCGACAAGCGCCATTGTCGGGGAGGCAAGTCAGGGGCGCGACTTCGCGAAACGCCGTGGGGTCTTGCCGGTCCAGCGGCGGAAGGCGCGGGTGAGCACGGCGCTGTCGGCATAGCCGAGCGCCTGGGCGACTTCGCTGACCCGGGCCTTCGGCTTGCGCAGGCTCGCCTCGGCCACCCGCCGCCGCGCCGCGTGGAGCAGGTCGGTGAAGGTGACGCCTTCCTCATCGAGCCGGCGCTGCAGGCTGCGCACCGACAGGCCGAGATCGGCGCTGATGGCGGCGAGCCCGACATCGCCGAGGCCCATGCGGTTGATGATCGCATTGTCCACCTGCGCGCGCATCGAAAGATCCACTTGGCGTTCCTTGGAAAGATCACCCAGATGACGCTCGATGAAGGGCCACAGGCTGTGATCCTGCGGCGTGAGCCTGGAGGCGAGGTCGCTCCTGGCGATGACGAGGCGGTTGATCGGCTCTCCGAAGCTCGGAACGACCCCGAAGATTTTGCGATAGGGCTTGAGATCGCCGGGCGCCGCATGCTCGAAATGCACCGCGAGCGGCCGCCAGTCGCGGCCGAGCACCGTTCTGAGCTGGCGGAGCACGATGCTCAAGGTGAGCTCGGCATCCTGTCGCCGGACGCTGACGCGCTCATCGGCAATGCGGTAGATATAGGCCTGCGCGCCAGGACCGAAGGCCACCACGCCGGTATGAGCGGCGTCCTGCCAGGCCGCCATCAGCTTCACATAGCGGCGCAGGGCCTCGCCCACCGTCTTCGACGCGCTGAAGATGAAGCCGGCCGGGCCCTGCTGGCCGCTCGACACCGCCTGACCGACCTTGAGGCCGAGCGCCTCATCCTTCGTCTGTCGCGCCGCATCCTCGCAAAAGCCGACGAAACGATGGAGAGGCACCAGCGCATAGGGATTGCTGAGCGTTACGCCGGAAAAGCCATAATGGTGCAGAAGCGGCGCCGGATCGCGACCGGCCTTCGCCATTTCCGCGACGACGGCGGAAATCAGGCTGGAGCGGATCATGGGCATCATCGCCATGGCATGAATTATCAATTTTTTGGCGTGGACTGCAAGGAAATCCAACGGCCCGTCACGGATAGTGCCGGCATAGTCGAAGGACGATTTCATGTTGAAAGCCGCAGGGCCGCAGCATCCGCAATGGTATCCGATGACGGCGCCGGTCGAGTTTGCCGATCATGATCCGCTGATCATCGCCGAGGGCGAGGGGGTGTGGATCACCGACAAAGCGGGCCGGCGTTATGTCGACGGGCGGGGCGGCCTCCTCAATGTGAATGTCGGCCATCGCCGGCCGGAAGTGCGCGCCGCCTTGTTCGAGCAATTCGACCGGATCGCCTATTATCCTTCCTTCGATGGCACCGCGACGCCGGTTTCCATCGCCCTTGCGGAGAGACTGCTGTCCTTGACGGCGCCCGAAGGCATGGCGCGCGTTCTGTTCGGCAGCGGCGGCTCGGATGCCGTCGAAACGGCGCTGAAAATCGCCCGGCAATATTGGAAGCTCGCGGGCGCGGCTCAGCGCACCAAGTTCATCTCGCTGCGCAACGCCTATCACGGCACCCATTTCGGCGGCACGTCGCTCAATGGCAATGCCGTCTTCCGTCAGGCCTACGAGCCTTTGCTCACCGGCTGCCATCAGGTCGAGACGCCCTGGCTCTACCGCAACCCGTTCAGCGATGATCCGGAAGAGCTCGCCGCGATCTGCGCCGGTCTCCTCGAGCGTGAGATCCTCAATCAGGGACCGGACACGGTCGCCGCCTTCATCGCCGAGCCGGCGCAAGGGGCGGGCGGCTACATCGTGCCGCCGCCGAGCTATTGGCCACGCGCGCGCGAGATCTGCGACCGCTATGGCGTGCTGATGATCGCCGATGAGGTCATTGCGGGATTCGGCCGGCTTGGCGGCTGGTTCGGCAGCCGTCTCTGGGGCGTCAAGCCCGACATCATGTGCCTGGCGAAGGGCCTGACCTCCGGCTACGTGCCCTTGGGCGCGACGCTTATCAACGGGCGTGTGGCGGAAGCCTGGGAGCATGCCGATGCGCCTGCCGCGCACATGCATGGCTACAGCTACTCCGGTCATCCGCTGGGATGCGCCGCGGCCCTGGCGGTGATCGATATCACGGAACGCGAGGCCCTGGCCGACAATGCGGTCAGTGAAGGAGAGCGTCTTCTCCTGCGGCTGCAGGCCCTCAAGGAGCGCTTTCCTCTCATAGGCGACGTGCGCGGCAAGGGCCTGATGATCTGTCTGGACCTCGTCACCGACCGCGCCAGCAAGGCGCCGGCGCCGCCGGCGGTGGCGCGGCGCATCGCGGAGCTGGCGCGCCAGGCGGGCGCGGTGCTGCGCCCGGCTGCCAATTACATCGTGATATCGCCGCCGCTGACCATAAGCGCGGCCGAAGGCGACATCATTCTGGCGGCGCTCGAAGCGGCCTTCACGGCAATGACCGGAGACATTTGAGCAAGCGAAAGGCGGGGCAAACCCGCTCAAGGAAGGGGGAGAGAAACATGACACATCCGACAGCCATCCCGGCATCTTCCGGACAATCCCTGCGGGCCGGCGCGCTCGGCACGCCGGCGATCGTCTTTCTCGTGACATCGGCCGCCGCGCCCATGGCCGCGATCGCCGGCAGCGGATCGCTCGCCATGCTGCTCGGCAATGGCGCCGGCGCGGCGGGCGCCTATGTGCTGGCGGCGCTCTGCCTGATCATTTTCTCGGTCGGTTATACCGCCATGGCGCGCCATGTGCCGGAGGCCGGCGGCTTCTTCAGCTTCACCTTGCGGGCGGCCGGCCGGGTGCCGGCGGGCGCCACCGCCTATCTCGCTTTTGTCGGCTACAATGCGCTGCAGATCGGCATCTACGGCCTGTTCGGCGCCGCCTGCGAGATGCTGGTGACGGCGGAGACCGGCCTCGCTGTGCCCTGGTGGATCTATTCGGTGATCGCCCTGCCGGTCGTAGGCGCCTTGGGCTATCGCCAGATCGATGTGTCGGCCAAGGTGCTGGGCGTGCTGGTTCTGCTCGAATTCATCGTCGTCGGTTTCCTCGACCTGGTGATCGTCGGCAAAGGCGGCCCGGCCGGCGCCTTCACCCTGGCGCCGCTCGCCCCGGACCATCTGATGGACGGCTCGCTGGCGATCGCCTTGCTGTTCGCTTTCAGCACCTTCGTCGGTTTCGAGGCGACGACGATTTATAGCGAGGAGGCGAGGAATCCCGAGACCACGATCCCGCGCGCCACCTATCTTTCGGTGCTGCTGATCGGCGCATTCTATGCCTTCACCGCGCTCTGCATGATCAATGGCGGCGGGCTCGGCAATATCGGCAATGTGCTGGGCGGCATGAGCGATCCGACCGATTTCCTCTTCGTGCTGGGCAACGACTATCTGGGGCCGGGTTTCACACGGCTGATGCGCATTCTGTTCGTCACCAGCGTCTTCGCGTCCTTGCTCGCCTTCCACAACAATGTCGCCCGCTATGTTTTCGTGCTGGCGCGCCATCGCCTGCTGCCGGAGACACTTTACCGCACGCATGCGGCCCATCAGAGCCCGCATCTCGGATCGTTGCTTCAGAGCGCCATCGGGGCGGTGGTGCTGCTGGCCTTCATTCTCGCCGGCGCGCATCCGATCCTGGCTCTGTTCTCCTGGCTGATCAATACCGGCACGCTGGCGATCGTTGCCGCCATGACTGTCACCTCCTTCGCCATCGCGCTCTTTTTCTCGCGGCGGCAAAGCGGCAATCGGCTGACAACGGTGATCTTGCCGGTGATCGCCGGCCTCATCCTCGCGGTAATCGGCGGCCTTGCGGCGCTGCGTTTCGACATCCTGGTCGGTTCCGGTGGACCGCTGGCGATCGCCTTGCCGTTGCTGGTCGTGGTGACGGCAGGGGCAGGGGCTCTCATCGGTGTCCGCCGCTAGCGCAGCGCCGTCGCATGTGAGAAGGATCCGAAGGCAGTCTTTTTTGGTATCTTCCCTATATCTACCTTGTATCGGACAGACAGGTCAGATGAGGTCTTCCGCCTTCATCCTGAGCAACGCGCGCTCGATGGCCTGACCCAAGGTCTCGATATCCGCCTCGTCATGGACTGCCGAGAGGAATCCGCTGCCGCGCGAGGCGATGTCGACGCCTTCCAGGATCATCGCCATGCGGAGCGATTGAAGGAGCCTCACTGGGCGGCCGGCATAGGCACTGACGGGAAGGGTGGAAAGATCAGGGTCGTGGGGCGCATTGGGCAGGATATGGAATGAGGAATATTGCCCATAGGCGCGCCAGGCCACATTCACCCGTCTGAAGGCTTCATCCAGGCGGGCGCGGGTCTTGGCGCCATTGGCCGTCGCGGTCGCACAGGCGTCGGTCGTCGCGATTTCGCCGATTGTCGCGATGGCCGCCGAGGCCGTCACCGGGTTTCCAGTGAACGTGCCCTGATGCAGCACCTTGTTCTGCGTCTGGGCGCGCGACAGCACCGACATCATGTCCTCCGATCCGCAGACGACCCCGCCGGGCAGGCCGCCGGCCGCGACCTTGGCCAGGCAGGTGAGATCGGGTTTGAGATCGAATAGGCCCTGGAAGCCGGACAGTCCGAGACGGAAGCCGGTGATGATTTCATCGAGGATCACCGGCACATTATTCGCCTGCGCGGCCCGAATGGCGGCGATCACGAAGTCGTTGCGCGTCGGGACCATGCCGAAATGCGAGCCAAGGGGCTCGAGGATCACGGCCGCCAGCTCGGTTGCATGGGCCTGGATCGCCGCTTTGACTTCGCTTTCGTCATTGGAGGAGACGAGAATGGTGTGGCGCGCGATCTCGGCCAGGATGCCGGGGGCAGGCGAGCCGTCATGGTGGCTCGCATAGCCCGACACGGCGAAATCGTGCCAGCCATGATAGTGGCTGCGCACCCGGAGGATCTTGGCCCGGCCGGTGCGGGCCCGCGCGATCCGGATGGCAAGGAGCGTCGCCTCGGTGCCGCTGCCGGTGAAGCGCACCCGTTCGGCGGAAGGGACGTGCATCCTGATCGCTTCGCCCCATGCGACTTCCTCGGCCGTATTGGCGGCGAACTGCACGCCCCGCGCCGCCGCCTGCTGGATGGCGTCCGTGACCGTCGGATGGCAGTGGCCGAGCATCAGTGAGCCATGTCCGCCGAAGAAGTCGCGATATTCATTGCCGTCGACATCCCATTTCCGCGTGCCGGCGCCTCGTGCGATGGCAATGCCATAGGGATCGAAGGACCGCGTGTCGGTGGTGATGCCGTCCACGAAGACCTTGGCGGCCCGCCGGGCCAAGGCGGCGGATCGGGTGGTTTTCGCGAGATAGTCGTCGAGAATGGTCATGGGCGGACTAGAGGCAAGCCGCCGGCCAAAGTCGATTGACCTTTCGGCACCGGAGCTTCGCCCTTCTGCAATGGTCTTGCCGAGACATTCCAATAGGTTGTCCGCGACCCTTCCAGCACCTTCGGAGCTTTCGTTTGCCACGCTCGCCTTCACCCGCATGGTATCGCAATCCCGCTATGCTGGGCCGGCTGGCGCAGGGGCTCGCGGTGGGCTTCGTCCTGCTCGTGCTGGTGCTCCTGCTGCGCAACGCCGCGGTGAATATGGGCGGCCGGGGCCTCGTGATCGATCCCGGCTTCCTGTGGACGACGGCGCCCTTCAATGTCGGCTTCTCGCCTTTCATCGATTTCGTTCGCGGCGATGGGGTCTATTGGCAGGTCTTCGTCATCGGCGCCGGCAATACGCTGCTGGTCGCGGCCGCCGGCATCGTCTCGGCGACCGTGCTCGGCACGATCATGGGCGTGATGCGGCTCTCGGGAAATCTGCTCGCGCGGCGTCTGGCCTCCGCCTATATTGAAACCTTCCGCAACCTGCCGCTATTGCTGCAGGTCTTCTTCTGGCACTTCATCGCCATCCTGCCGCTGCTGCCGGCCCGCAAGGAGAGCTGGATCCTCGGTTCGGCCGGTCTGGTCAACCGCGAAGGCATGTTTCTGAGCCGGGTCGGTTTTGCTCTTCCGGGCCTCGCCTGGCTCGCGGGCATCGTGGCGATAGCGGCCATTGCCGTGTTGCTGCGGTGGGGCAGGGCTCTCGAACGAACCGGTCGCGAGATCACGATGCTCGCCACCGTCAGCTTTCTTACCGTGGTCGGGCTCGTCTGGTTCGCGGGGCCGGCCTTCGATCCGCCGCGTCTCGAACGGATGGGGGTAGCCGGCGGTTTCTGGATCCCGATCTCGCTTCTGTCGCTCTGGTGGGCCCTGACCGTGTCGACCGCGGCCTTCATCGCGGAAGCCGTGCGCGCCGGCGTCATCGCCGTGCCCAAGGGCCAGCGCGAGGCATCGAAAGCGCTCGGCCTGTCACGGTTCAAGTCTTTGCGCCTCGTCGAGCTGCCGCAGGCCCTGCGCATCATCATCCCGCCGACCATCAGCCAGTATCTCAATCTGTTCAAGAACTCGTCGCTGGCGGTGGCGGTCGGCTATGACGACATCGTCAATATCTGGATGGGGGCGACCCTCAACCAGACCGGCCAGGCGATCATCATCATCGCCGTCACCATGGCGTTCTTCACCAGCTTCAGCCTGCTGACTTCCTGGGTGATGAATGTCTATAACGGCCGCGTCGCGATCAAGGAACGCTAGAGTGCCGCCCTCTCGCGATACCGGTCCTTTGACGTGGCTCAGGCGCAATTTCTTCGCCACGCCGGGAAGTACCGTCTTCACGCTGGCGGCCCTGGCGGTCCTCGCCTGGACGCTGCCCGGTCTCATCGACTGGGCGCTCATCAAGGCCACCTGGAGCGGCGGCGATCGGGCTTTGTGCGACGCCAATCCGCAGGGCGCCTGCTGGACGGTGATCCGCATGCGTTTCACCCAGATCATGTTCGGGCTCTTTTACGGCGGCCATCCCGACCAGATCTGGCGTCCGCTCCTCGCCTTCGGGCTACTGGTGCCGATCGCCGGCCCCTTGTTCCTGAGCGGCTATCGTCACAAGGGCTGGCATCTTCTGGCGCTCGCTGTCCTGTATCCGCTCCTGGCCTATGGCCTCATCAATGGCCGCCTGTTCGGCCTCATCGAGGCGCCGACCTCGCAATGGGGCGGCTTCATGCTGACCTTCGTGCTGGCGAGCGTCGGCATCGTCGCGTCGCTGCCGCTCGGTATTCTCCTCGCCATCGGCCGGCGCTCGCGGCTGCCGGCGATCCGCATCATCTGCGTCACCTTCATCGAGGCCTGGCGCGCCAATCCGCTGATCACGGTGCTGTTCATGGTGGCCAATCTGCTGCCGCTGTTCTTCCCCTCCGATGTCGATCTCGACAAGGTCGGGCGCGCGCTGGTGGCGATCACTTTGTTCCAGTCGGCCTACACAGCGGAAGCGGTGCGCGCCGGGCTAGCCGCCATCCCCAAGGGCCAGTTCGAGGCGGCGCATGCGCTGGGCGTGTCGACCTTCACGGCCTATCGTCTCGTCATCCTGCCGCAGGCGCTGAAGATCTCCATCCCCGGTATCGTCAATTCCTTCATCGAGCTGTTCAAGGACACGTCGCTGGTGGCGATCATCGGCCTGTTCGATTTCCTGCGCATGGCGCAGGTGGTGCTGAGGAGTCCCGAATGGCGCGGCTTCGAATATGAGGCCTATGTCTTCACCGCACTCGTTTATTGGGTGATCTGCTGCGGCATGTCAAAATACAGCCAGGGGCTCGAGCAGCGACTCCATCGCGGCCACGCCAATGATCTTCAGGCGAGATAGCGGTCGAGCACGTTGCGCGTCACCTGGATGACCATGTCGTCCCGGCGCAGCAGTCCCGCCATCCATTCGCAGGTGCCGGCATGAAAGACTTCGCCCCGGCCACGGCGGAAATTCACGATCATCCCCGAGCCGCGTTTGGTCGCCTCGACCGCCGCCGCATCGCTGCTGCCTTTCAGCACGGAGGCGACATATTCGGCGTCTTCGCTGCCGAGAAACACCTTGCCCGGCACGATGGCCGGGCCTTCCTCGATCGTCGAGGAGAGGCCGAGCGCCAGGATCTCGAGTCCTTCCGGCGCCCGTTCGCCCGGGGCGACATAGGGCAGGCCGCCGCGAATCTCGTAATCGAGCCCGTCGACTTCATATCCGAAAATGCAGGAGCCGGCGCCCAGCACATCGCCATAATAGAGGCCGGTATCGGCGAAGGCCCAGTGCTCCGGCCGGTAGACGGGAAAACCCTTGGGTCCGCGCGGCGAGCAGCCGGACCAGCCGGTGTAGAAGCCGCGCGTCGCATTGAGGCCGAAGGTCGAGGAGCCGGGCCGCCCGATCTCGGCCGCCTCCCAGGCTTCCGTCACCAGATGACGCGGACCGGTGCGCATATAGGGATCGGTCCGCCGCGCCAGATATTTGTGGCAGATCTGGCTGCGGCCGTCGTCCTCGAGCCTGATCTGCCAGAGGAAATTGCCGGCGAAGCGGGCGATGCGGCCGCCCTGGTCGACATAGGCGTCGATCGCGTCACGCATCTGCCAGGACCAGTATTCGTCATGGCCGACCATCACCAGGCAGGAATAGGCGGAGAGGATATCAGGCCGGAAATGGAGATCGGTCTGCGAGATGACGTCGACCCGATAGCCGGCTTCCTCCGCCCAGCGCATGAAATGACGCTCATAGCTCGCCCAGCCGGCGGAAGCATATTTCTTGCTGTAGCCATTCGCATAAGCCCACTCCATATGCGGATAGCGGGGCTCGGCCATTCTCGGCGGCGGCTCGGTCAGCACCGGGCGCGGCGCTTCGGGCGGCAGAGTGACGAAGCCCTTGGCGAGCGGCCGGTGAATGCTGAGCTCGGCGGAAAAGAGATCGCCATTCGGGCCGGTGAAGCCTTGATAGTGGTTGGAGCCGCCCCAGTCATTATAGGCGGTCCAGGTCGCGGTGGCGGCGATCAGGAGCAGCCGCCCCGGCGCTGATTCCACGCGGCGAGGCCGCACGATGAGGAGATGGTCATGCGTGTCGGCGACGGCGCCGTCCTTCAGGACCCGGGTGCGGACGATATAGACGCCTGAGGGCCAATCGCCGCCGATTTCGAAGTCGAGCGCGCCAGGCCAGCCGCAGCCCTTGATCGAGCAATCTTCCGGTATCGGATATAGCTTGCCCGGCAGCCCGCGGCGCTCGAAGACCACCTCCTGCGTGAGCCCGTCGCGCAGGACAGTGAGGTCATAGGTTTGGGCATTGGTGCAGCTGTGCAGCCGCACGCGCTCACCTGGCGCATAGGAAAGCGCATCCGTATAGGACCAGACACGTGGGCTGGTGAGAGGACCTGACTGCGGGCGTTCGGCATAATTGCCGAGCACGGCCTGCGCGCGCCATTCGTCGGAATCATTTTTCATCTGCCCAGGCTACGCGCTGCGCCTGAAACGCGCCAGCTAGCCGATTCTCTTGCCGCTTTCGGGATCGAAGAAGAGGGCACCGTTCGGGTCGACGCCGATCATGCGCTCTTCCCCGGCCTTGGCGAGGCCGGTCGGCCATTTCGCCGTCGCCCGTTGCCCCGAGAGCTTGAGCAGGACGATGTCTTCCGGGCCGGTTGGTTCGACGATCTCGACCAGAGCGCGGCAGGCGGTCTTGCTTTCGGGATTGTGATGCAGGAACTCTGGGCGCAGGCCCATTGTCACACGCCGGCCGTCCTTCAAATCGGCTACTGGGAGCGTCAGGCCGCCGCCATCGGCGATGAACTGCTGGCCGCCGATCCGGCCTTCGATCAGGGTGATGGCGGGCGTGCCGATGAAGCGGGCGACGAAGAGGTTGGCCGGCCGGCCATAGACCTCGGCCGGCGCGCCGATCTGCTGGATGACACCCTTGTTCAGCACCACGATCCTGGTGGCGAGCGTCATCGCCTCGATCTGGTCATGCGTCACATAGACGATGGTCTTGCCGATGCGCCGGTGCAGCGTCTTGATCTCGGTGCGCATCTCGACCCTCAAAGTGGCGTCGAGATTGGAAAGCGGCTCGTCGAACAGGAAGATCTTGGGCTCGCGCACCAAAGCGCGGCCGATCGCCACGCGCTGGCGCTGGCCGCCCGAGAGCTGGCGCGGCGTGCGCTCGAGCAGCGCCTCGATCTGCAGACCTTGCGCGACCTTCTCGACGAGCTTGCGCCGCTCCGCCGGCGCGATGCCGCGCATCTTGAGCGGAAAGCCGATATTCTCGGCGACCGTCATATTCGGATAGAGCGCATAGGACTGGAACACCATGGCGATGTCGCGCTCGCGCGTCGGCACGTCGTTCACATTGCGCCCGTCGATGACGATCTCGCCCGTATTGATGCTGTGCAGGCCCGCAATGGCGTGCAGCAGCGTCGACTTCCCGCAGCCCGAGGGGCCGAGCAGCACGATGAAGTCGCCGGGCGCCGCCTCGACATTCACGCCTTTGAGGACGGGGACCTCGCCATAGGATTTGGAAATATCCTTGAGCACCAGAGCTGCTGTCATTCTGTCATCCTTTGACGCTGCCGAGGGTCATGCCGCGCACCACATTGCCCTGCACCAGGAGGCCCAGCACCACCATGGGCAGCATGATCAGGGTCGCCGCCGCGGTGAGCGGCCCCCATTCGATGCCCTGGAAGGTGAGGAACGAAGTGATCGTCACCGGCAGGGTCTGGGTATCCCGGCCGCTGAGCACCAGGGCGATGAAGAACTCGTTCCACGTGAAGAGCACGCACAGGATCAGGGTGGCGACGAGCCCGCCGCGGGCGAGCGGCAGGATGACGCTCCAGAAGATGCGGAACTCCCGGGCGCCGTCGACGCGCGCCGCATCGCGCAGCTCATGGGGGATATCCTCGAAGAAGGTGATCATCATCGAGATGGCGAAGGGAATGTTGACGAAGGCATAGACGGCGATCAGCAAGGCGTGGCCGTTGAGCATGCCGACCCGCACCGCGAGATAATAGGTCGGCACCACGAAGATGAGTGCCGGCGCGATGCGAAGCCCGAGGATGAATTTCTCATGCGCGCGGCGTTTCTCGGCATTCTGCTGGACGAGCCCGTAGGCGGCGAGCGCCCCGATCGCCACCGCGATCACGCTGGCGGTGATCGATACGAGAAGGCTGTTGAAGAAGCCGCGCAGGAAGACGCTGTTCTGCAGCACCTTGGCATAATTGGCGAAGGTCGGCTCGAACAGGAAGACGGGTGGCTGCGCGAAGGCGTCCTTCACCGTCTTGAGGGAGGTGGCGACCACCCAATAGATCGGGAACAGCACCAGGACGAGGAGCGCCAGAAGGCCGATCCAGAACAATGCGCGTTTGATCATGCCCGCGCCTCACTCCGCGCCGGAAACATTACGCCATAGACGGCGAGCAGCGCGACATTGGTGACGACGGTGAGAACCAGCGCGATGGTCATCGCATAGGAGACGTCGAAATTGGTGAAGGCGGCGATATAGCCGTAGAGATTGAGCGTCTCGGTCGAAAGCGCCGGTCCGCCGCGCGTCATGATGTAGAAGAGGTCGAAGGCCTTGACGCTGTCGATGGCGCGGATCAGCGCCACGATGAGGAGCGCGCGCTTGAGCATCGGCAGCAGCACATAGAAGGTGACCTGCCACTCCTTGGCGCCGTCGACCCGCGCCGCATCGAGCGGATCGGTCGGCAGCGATTCGAGAGCGGCGAGGGTGAGGAGCACGACGAAGGGCGTCCATTGCCAGATATCGGCGATCATCACCGCGAATAGCGCGATCGCCGGATTGCCGAGCCAGTCCATCGGCCGGTCCTGGCCGAGAAGCGAAAGGACGTAGTTCACCATGCCGGTCGAGGGATCGAACATGAAGCGCCAGGTGAGGCCGACGACGACCGGTGTCATGATGATGGGCACGAGCAGGAGCGCCCGCACCAGGCGCCGGCCTTTGAACTCGCGGTCGAGATAGAGGACGATGGCGAGACCCAGCAGAATCTCGATCGTGGTGACGGCGACGGTGAAGAGGGCGGTGCGCCACAAGGCGCCGAGGCCGCGCGCATCGGTCAGGAGGCGCCAGTAATTGTCGAGGCCGACGAATTTCTGCGCCTGCGGCTTCATCAGCGACAGGTCGTTGAGCGTCAGCCAGGTGACATAGGCCGTCAGCACCAGCGAGACGGCGCCGAGGAAGATCAGCACCGGCTGGTAGAAATATCGTGTGGCGTCCTGGTTCATGTAACCCTGTGGAAAGATCCGCCGTCTGGGGGAGGAGACCGGACGGCGGAACAGGCGGATATGTTACTTCGCAAGCGCCGCCTGGTTGGCCGCGTCCGCCTCTTTCAGGGCCTCGGCGGCCGAAGCGGTGCCGGCCAGCGCCTTGGAGACGGCGATGCCGGTGTTGTTGATGATCTCATTCGCCTGCGGCACGGTTGGCAGATATTGCGGATTGCCCTGGCCGATCGCCTCCAGCATGGCGTCCTTGAAGGCGCCGTAGCGCTTGACGAAGTCTTCGCTCGCCATGGCGCCCAGCGAGGTGACGCCGGAATTCGGATCGCTCGCGACCGACTTGATCTGCTGCGCCTTGGCGGTGGCCCAGGAGGCGAAGACCGCGGCCGCGTCCTTCACCTGGGAATCGGCGGCGACGAACATGCAATGGACCGCGAGCGAGGAGGAGCCGCCCTTGGGCTTGTCGGTCTGCATCGGCACCGGCACATAGCCGACCTTGCCGACGATGGTCGATGCCGCCGGGTCTTCGTTGTAGGCGCCGTTGACGGTGGCATCGAGCGTCATCGCGGCTTTTCCCTGCTGGAACAGCAGCCGGTTCTCTTCCCAGCCGAAATTGGCGACGCCGACCGGTCCATAGTCGCGCAGCACCCGCGCGAAGGCTTCGAGCGCCTTCGCCGCTTCCGGCGTGCCGAGCGCCGATTTGCCGGCTTCGTCCAGGAAGGAGCCGCCCATGCCCCAGAGATAAGCCGCCCACACATAGACGCCCTGGATGCCCTGCTGGCCGCGCATCGTGATGCCGGCGATCTCCTTGTTCGTCTTCTCCGAGATCGTCTTGGCGGCGGCCTCGATGTCGTCGAAGCTCTTCGGCACCGCGATGCCATGCTGCTCGAACAGGTCCTTGCGGTACATCAGGAAGGTGCTCTCGCCATAGACCGGCAGGCCATAGAGCTTGCCGTCGCTCATCGCGGTGTCGATATAGCCCGGCACGAAATCGGCCTTGTCATAATGATCTGGATTGGCCTTGAGCAGATCGTCGAGCGGCACGATATAGCCCGCATCGGCGAAGCCTTTGATGTAGATGATATTGTTCTGGACGATGTCGTAGCGGCCCGACTTCGAGGAGAATTCGAGCAGCATCTTGGCGGTGATGTCCTGTTCCGGGATGATTTCCAGCTCGACATCGATGCCGGTGAGCTCCTTGAATTCCGGCAGCAGCTTCTGGATGGCGTCCGAGGTCGGATGGCCTTCGAGCAGCACTGAGAGGCGCTGGCCGGCATAGGGCTGCGCGGCCCGTGCGGCAAGAGTCTGGCCCATGACGCCGGTCGCGGCGAGGGCGGTGGTGAGCGTGAGGAATTGCCTTCTGTCCATTTTCGTCTCCCTTTGCTGAGTTGTTGTCGAGTCAGAGCTTCACGATTTCGCCGGTCTCGGCCGACGTCATCATGGCGCGGGTGAGGGCCAGTGACTTGAGCGCGTCACGTCCGGTCGCCAGCGGTTCTTCCACCCCCCGGATCCAGCGCAGCACTGCCTGCAGCTCCTCGCGCAGGTCGCCGCGCACCACGCCGTCGAAGGACGGCCAATGCTGGGTGTCGATCTCGCGCGACGAGGCCGCATCGGCGAAATAAAGGCCGCTGTCGCCGCACTGAACCTCGAAAGAGCCTTGCGTGCCGATGAGCTCGAGACGGGCGTCGATCATATGGCGGGCGCCCGCCGGCAGCGACCAGGCGCTTTCGAAAGTGGCGAGGGTGCCGCCCGAGAAGCGCACGATGGCGCCGATCGTGTCCTGCGTGCCGCTCGCGCCCAGGAGCTTGTCGGTCGTCTGAGCATAGACCGATACGGGCTTCTGGCCCTCGAGCATCCACAGAACGAGATCGACGTCATGCACCGTCACGTGAAGCGCCAGCGGCAGCTTGCCGCCATAACGCTTGGGGCCCTCGGTCCGGGCGCTGTTGCGCCGTGCATAGAGATGGATCGGATCGCCGATCTTGCCATCGGCGATGAGCCGGCGGGCCTGGGCGTAGCGCGGGTCGAAGCGCAGCAGATAGCCGACGCTGAGCTTGATCCCGGC
>JBMOOM010000029.1:0-59314 GCA_049323275.1 Pseudomonadota bacterium | reverse complement strand
GGCCTTCTCGGCGGCGGCGACGATCGCCTCACCGTCTTCGATCGTCGAGGCGATCGGCTTCTCGATGAAGAGATGGACGCCCTTGGCCGCGGCGGCGATGGCCGCGTCGCGATGCAGGTTGTCCGGCGTGCAGATGCTGATGAGATCGAGCTGTTCGGACGCCAGCAGTTCGTCATGGCTGCGATAGGCGCGACAACCGGGATGCTTGCCGGCGGCGGCGCGGGCGAGATCGAGATTCTGGTCGACGACAGCGACGAGCTCGGCGCCCGGCGACTGGGCGAAGATCGAGGCGTGCATCGAGCCCATGAAGCCCGCGCCGATGACGGCGACCTTGACGGGAGTATTCATGACTTGACCCTGAGATGATCGATGAAGCGGCGGGTGATGACGTCGGGCCGGGTGATGGCGGAGCCGACGACGACGAACTCGGCGCCGATCTCGAAGGCGCGGCGGGCTTCCTCGGGCGTCCAGATCTTGCCTTCGGCGACGAAGGGCAAAGCGCGTTTGGCCAGGTCCTGCATCAGGGCGTAATCGGGGCCGTCGAGCTGGCGCGAATGATCGGTGTAGCCGGCAAGCGTGGTGCCGACGACTTCAGCCCCGGCAGCGAGAGCGGCCTCGGCCTCGGCGAGCGTCGAGATATCGGCCATCGCCGCAAGACCGCGCGCATGGATGGCCCGGCAGAGGGCAGGAACCGTCTCGGGGCGGGGCCGGTCGGTGGCGTCGAAGGCGATGATGTCGGCGCCGGCATCGGCCAGCGCTTCGACCTCCTGCACACGGCTGGTGATATAGACGGGGCTGTCCGGCTGGATGGATTTGACGATGCCGATGATCGGGACGGACACGGCGGCGCGTACGGCGCGCACATTGCGCACACCCTGGATCCGGATGCCCGCCGCCCCGCCCAGCAGGACCGAGCGCGCCAGCGCTAATATAAATGACTCGCCATCGAGCGGCATGCCGGCATCGGCCTGGCATGACACCACCAGCTTGCCGGCCAATTCTGTGAGCGCCACGTGCGGCCGCATGGGACCCCCGTTTCGTTGGAACCGGGGCCGACGTTAAGAAAAAAGAAAAAATCCGTCAACAAGAAATCATTGATGAAGGAATTTTTCGTCTAACAATGCGGCGACGCCCAGGAGACCGGCATCACTACCGCCGCGCGCCGGCTCGATCGGGCGGCGATAGACGAGGGGCAGGCGCTCCATCGCGTCGCGCAGGCGATTGAGGAATGCCGGCACCAGCCCGACGCCGCCGCCCAGTCGGACCACGTCGATATCGAGGCTCGCGACCAGGTCGGCGATCATGGCCGCGAGAGCCTGCACGGCATCCTCGATCACCTTGACGCAGTGCTCGTCTCCCTGATGCGCCGCCGCGAAGACGGCGGGCGCGCTCATTTCGCGGCCGGTGATGTCACCGGCGCGCCTGGCGATGGCGGTGCCGGAGGCGAGCATCTCGACGCAGCCGCGCCGGCCGCAGCCGCATTGCGGGCCCGACCGGTCGACGGTGATATGGCCGGCATGGCCGGCAAGTCCATGGCTTCCGGTCTGCAATTGCCCGTCGAGAACGATGCCGGCGCCGATGCCGGTCGATACGGTGATGAAGGCGAGACGTTTAACGGTTCCACCCATCGAGCGGCTTTCATGGAAGGCTGCGGCCTGCGCGTCATTGACGGCGAGTGGCGTCACGCCCAGCCGGCGCCTGAGCGCCGCGCCGATCGGATAGTTGTTCTCGACCGGCAATGTGCCGGGATTGAGCGCGGTGAGGCAGCCTTCGGCGACGATGCCGGTGGTGGCGACGCCGAGCCGCGCCGGTTGCGGGGTGATCCTGCGTACCGTCGCCGCGACCGCATCGGTGAGGTCGCTGCCGCGGCCGCTGCGCGGTGTCGCGATCTGATGGCGCTCGGTGATCTTGCCGGCTTCGATCCGGGCGACGGCGATCTTGGTGCCGCCGATATCGACGGCGACGGTCGGTTCAGTAGTTGCGGTCACTGACGGACTCCGCGGTCACATCGATGACGCCGCGCCGTGCCGCGTCGGCCTTGAGGATAGCGGAAATCAGGGCATCGACAATGAGAAGCTGGCTGATCTTGGAGGGAAAGGCGCCGCCGGTGAGTGGCGTCTCGGGCCAGGAGGCGACGAAGGTGATATCGCTCAAGGCCACCAGCGGGCTCTTCGAGCGGTTGGTGATGCCGATCACCGTGCATTTGCTGGCCCGCGCCACCTCGGCCACCTTGACCGCGTCGATGGTCGAGCCGCTGCTCGACACGATGATCTGGACGACCGAGGCATTGGCGGTCGCCGCCGTCATCATGGCGAGATGCGCATCCGAGCCCACCCGGCACATGAGGCCGATGCGGGTGAACTTATAGGCGAGATATTCGGCGGTGACGGCGGAGGCGGCGACGCCGAAAATGGCGATGTGGCGCGCGGCTAGGAGCGCCTTGGCGGCTTGCTCGAGCGCCTTGCGGTCGACCAGCTTCTCGGTCTCCTTGAGCGCTGTGATGGCGGTCGCCACCAGTTCCTGCAGCGCATCGCCCTGACCTTGGCTCGCCGGGGGCGCGTCGCGGGTGGCGAGCTCGCGCGCCAGCGCCAGCTTGAAGTCCTGGAAGCCCGAGAAGCCGAGGTCGCGGCAGAAGCGCATGACGGTCGCTTCCGAGGATTTCGAATGATCGGCGAGCTCGGTGATGCTCTGATAGAGCACGATGTCGGGTTGGGCGAGCACGGCGGTGGCGACGCGCTCGAGCGCCGGCGTCATGTCGGCCGAGACGCTGCGCAGCCGGGCAATGAGATTGATGGTCAAGGGTGGTTCCTCTCAGAAATGCTCGGCTGACCAGGGAAGCGGTCCGGCAAAAATCAGATCGCACAGGGCAATCGCGGCGGCATCGCCGGTGAGGCGCCCGGCGCGGGCGAGGAAGCTCGCCGGGCGATAGCTCGTGAACAACGGTGCGAGGTCGATCTCCCGCAGGGACACGCCCGCGCCGCCGCCTGGCTGTGTGACCGCGGCTTTGCCATTGGAGATCGCCAGGCCGAAGCGCGTCTGCTTTTCGCCGACCAGCGTGAAATCCAGTTGCGCATCCGGGCAGGCATAGCCGCGTGCCGCGAGCGCCTGTCGCGGATCGATGATCTTCGCCATGAAATCTTCCTGATGCAGGAGCTTCCAGCCCTTGTCCGGCATGGCGAAGATGAGATCATCATTGGGCGCGCCATGCCAGCGCAATTTCGGATAGACCGATCGGAAGCCGCTGAGAAAGGCGAGGATGGCTTCCGCAGCGGCGCCATCCCGCGCGTGCCAGTCGCGCAAGCTGAGGCAATTTTCGTCCGCGGTGTCGATGAGGGCATAGCCGCGGCCGGCATCGCCATCGACAGCATAGGCGGCGAGCGCATGACGGGGCGAGCGCAGAAGCTCGCGCCAATGCGAGTCCGCCCGGTCCAGGAGCCCATTGTGGATCGCGCCGCGGTCCGGCGCCGCCGTGCGCAGATGCCCGGCGATATCGCCGGCGAGCGCCGTGAAGCCGATGTCCTTGAGGCGAGTGGGCAAGGCGGCGGTCTCCGCCTCATAGATGATCTCGGATCCCGCCAGCTCGTAACCGGCTTTGCGATAGACAGGCCGTGCCGAGGCGAAGAGGGTGGTCATCGCCGCGCCTTGAGCCATGGCTTCGGCCTCCAGTTCAGCCAGCAACTGTCGCGCGAGGCCATGTCCCCGCCACTGCGGCGCGATGGCGATATGACAGATATTGGCGGCCGGCACGCTGCGCCCGCCGAGAAAATGACCGGTCCGCACCAATGCGGCGATCGCTGCGACGCCCCGCGAGCCCGCCAGCACCCGAAAATGAGAAAGCCCGATATTGTCGATATATTCCGCCGCTCTTTCCGGCGGAAAGCCGAATGCCAGCGCCAGCTCGCGCATGATGGCGGGGCGGTCGGCAGGATCCGCCGGCTGATAGCGAAAGGAGGAGTGTCGCGGCATGAAGAAAAACTTCAGAAATTTAACTCTAATGACGAATTATTTCAGAATAGCGGATTGACCGGGGAGCGCAAGGGCAGGCCCGCTTGCATATCGCGTCCCGGGGGAATACCACGGCAATTGCAGGGTGCGCAGCAAAGACGGGACGAAACATGAAGACGTCCGAAGCCGAAAAGCGCGTCGACCTCTACGGAGCCAGCTACCGCAATTTCGCGTCCGAGCTCTATGGCGAGATCCGCCGCGAGGCCTTTGGCGAGGATATCGGCCAGACCGGATGGCTGACCGCCGAGGAGCAGGATCTGTTCATCGGCTGGCTGCATCTGGCGCGCTCCAGCCAATTGCTCGATCTCGCCTGCGGATCGGGAAAGCCGACTTTGCGTATCGCCCAGAAGACCGGTTGCCATGTCTCGGGCGTGGACCTCCATGCCGATGCGATCGCCAGTGCTAATACTTCGGCGCGTGAGCTCGGTTATGAAGGGCGCACGAAATTCTACCAGGGCAACGCCGCCGAGCGTCTTGCCTTCATCAATTCGACCTTCGACGCCGTCACTTGCATCGATGCGATCAATCACCTGCCGGACCGTCCGCATGTCCTGGCTGAATGGCGCCGCGTCCTCAAGCCGGGCGGGCGCCTGCTGTTCACCGATCCGATCGTCCTGACCGGGCCGGTGACCAATGCCGAGATCGCCATCCGCGCCTCGATCGGGCATTTCATCTTCGTACCGGCCGGACTGGATGAAGTGCTGTTGAAGGACGCCGGCTTCGAGGTCGAGCATGTCGAGGACCGTACGCCGAACATGGCAGCGAACGCCGAGGGCTGGCTGGCGGCGCGAGCCCGGCGCGAAGCGGCCTTGCGCGAGATCGAAGGCGACGAGGTGTTCGCGGGCCAGCAGCGCTTCCTCGAAACCGCGGCGCTCCTCGCGGGCGAGAGGCGGCTTTCGCGCTTGGCTATTCTCGCACGCCGGACGAATTAGAGCCGCGGATCGATCGGCTCGCTTTCGAGCGCCAGCACCGCGAAGACGCATTCATGCACCCGCCGCAGAGGCTCGCGTGCGACGAAGCGTTTGAGCGCCTCGTGACCGAGCGCGAATTCCCGCAAGGCCAAGGCGCGTTTGCCGCCGAGACCGCGCTGGCGCAGGCGGACGAGATTGCCGGGCGCATCATATTCGGGTCCATAGATGATGCGGAGATATTCGCGTCCGCGCACCTTCAGGGCCGGCTGGATCAGGCCCTTCGGTCCGCGGCTGACGAAATCGCGCGGCTTGACCACCACGCCCTCGCCGCCCTTGGCGGTAAGCTCCTCCCACCAGCGAATGGCGTCAGCGCAGGCCGCCCCGTCGGCCAGCTCCACCAGGCGCCATTGCGTATGCGTGACGACGCCATTGGCGGCCGCGGCGAGCCGGTCGGCGAGGGTCATGTGCCAGACATGATCCTGGTCGAACCAGACATGCCCTTCGCTGGCCAGAAGATGAAACGGCGCCACTTTGAGGTCGGTGATCTCCGACACCGGCCAGACATAAGGCGCCCAGGCCTTGCCATAAAGCGCGGCGCGCCCGGCCCGTTCGGCGAAACGTTCCCGCAAGAGGTCGACCTCACCGGTTCTGGCGCCGGCGCGGGTCAGGGCATCCATCGCGGCGGAGAAGCCTGCCGTGGAGGAGGTGGCGACCGGCGCATATTGGCTTTCGATCAGGCTGTTCGCCTTGGCCGACCAGGGCATGATCTCGGCGTCGAAAAGCAGCCAGTCGCTGCCGAGCTCGTTCCACAGGCCGGTGGCGCCGACCGCGTCGCGCAGGCGCTGCAGCAGGCCTTCCGTCGTGGCGGGATCGGTGAAGAAGCTGCGGCCGGTGCGTGTCCAGATGGCGCCGCTTTCATCGCCGGCGATGCCGAAGCGCGTTCTGGCTGTCGCCGCGGTGCGGCACAGGGCAATGACCGCGCGCGAGCCCATATGCTTCTCCTCGCACACCACCTGGGCGACATTGCGCTCGCGGAAATGCGCGAAAGCCTCTTCGGGGCGTTCGAGCCATCCTTCCGCTGCGCTGGTCTCCGACGGCGACATGGTCGGCGGCAGATAGGCCAGCCATTGCGGCGCGAGCGCGAAGCGGCTCATCACCTCGAGCGCGGCGCTGGCATTCTCCTCCGCCACCACGATGCGGCCCCGAAGCTCGGTGTCGATCCAGCGCCGGCCGCTGACATCCTTGATATCGAGAAGCTGGTCCGCTTCGGCCTGGGCCGAGCTGTCGGAGGACGGCGCGGCGAGCGGCCGTACCGGCTCGGACCACACTTTCGTGGCCGCGACCTCGACGAGCTCCTTCTCCGGCCAGCGCAAGGCGGTGAGCTTGCCGCCGAACACGCAGCCGGTGTCGATGCAGAGTGTATTGTTGACCCAGTCCGCCGTGAGCATCGGCGTGTGCCCATAGACGACAGTGGTGTCACCGCGATAATGGGCGGCCCAGTCGGCGCGCACTGGCAGGCCGAATTCATCGATCTCGCCGGTGGTCTCGCCGAACAGCGCGAATTCACGCACCGCGCCCGATCCGCGCCCGATCATCTCGGCCTTCAACCCCGATGCGCCACCGCGAGGCGGCCCTGGTCCAGCCAGACGTGGCTGCGGAGATCGCTCAGGAATTTCGGCAGGCTCTTGCGGAAGTCCTCGCTCTCCGCCTGCAGTTGGTCGATGGTCTGCTGCAGGCCATGCGCGATCGTGACCTTGCGGCCGGCGAGCCAGCGCTCGAGCTTGCGGTCGTGATTGCCTTGCACAATATGCGCGGCACCGCTCGCCTGCATGCTCATGGCGATGCGCAGGACATCGGGAGAGTTCGGACCACGGTCGACGAGATCGCCGACAAAGACGGCTTTGCGGCCGAGAGGATGTGTGACGGTGACGGCCCTGCCGCCATCGCTGTCGGACCACAAGACTTCATAGCCGAGCTTGCCGAGCAATGCCTGTAATTCGTCGGCGCAGCCATGCACGTCGCCGATGATGTCGAAGGGGCCGTGATCGCCACGCTTGTCGGTCCACAGGGGCACGCGGGTCAGGGTCGCGGCGTCAACGGCTTCAGGGCTCGTCAGCTTCCAGACCTGGCGGAAGCCCTCCCGTTCGAGGCCGCGCTGGCCGCGGCGGATCTCCGACACCATGCGGCGCACGACCTCGCCGCCGAAGGGACGGTCGGGCCGGCTCCGGTTGCGCTCGATGCAGATATCGATGCCGGGATCGATCACGATGGCGACCGGCAGAGCATGCCAGCGCCGCGCCAGCTCGACCCAGCCCTTGCGGTCGGCGGCGCGCACATTGGTGGCGTCGATCACGGCGAGCTTGCGGTTCTTGAGGCGTTTGCCGGCGATCTCGCGCACCAGGTCGAAGGCGTCGCCGGTGATGCTCTGATCCGTCTCGTCGTCGCCGACAAGACCGCGGCAGCGGTCCGATGAGACCACTTCCGTCGGCCGGAAATGCTTCGCCGCAAAAGTCGACTTGCCCGACCCGGTCGAGCCGATGAGCACGATAAGGGCATAGTCCGGTATCTCGATATGCAGGTCGCTCCTCATCTGCTGAACACCGCCATCTGGGAGGGCGCGCCATGGGCCGCGTCCTCAGGACCGATGCCGCTGATCGCCACCCGATAGCCGTAAGCCGCGGCGATCGCGTCCGCCCAGGCGGCGAATTCGGCGCGCGTCCATTCGAAGCGATGGTCGGGATGCCGGAAGGTGCCGGCGGACAGCGTCGGGAACAGTACATTGTAATCGGCATTGGGCGTCGTCACGACCACCGTTTGGGGGCGTGCCGCGCCGAAGACCACGCGCTCGACGAGAGGCAGGCGGTCGGGATCGAGATGCTCGATGACTTCGACCAGCGCCGCGGCGTCGGCGCCGGTCCAGCGGTGATCGCGATAGGTGAGCGATCCGTGCAGCAAAGTGAGCCGCCCTTCGGGTGGGCCGCCCGGCTGGTTGAGTTTCAGACGCCGCGCGCCGCGTTCCAGCGCATGCACGGATGGGTCGAGGCCGATCAGCTCCCCGGCCCAGCTCTCGCGCAGCAGCAGCTGCAGCAATTTGCCTTCACCGCAGCCGAGATCGACGATCCGCTTGGGGCCCCTGGCGCGCAGCGCCGCGACGACCGCTTCGAGGCGGGTATCATGCAGGCGGATCGGAGTCTCGAGCTTCTCTTCAGGCGCGCTTTGCGTTTCGGGCTCGTCCGCCTCGTCCTGCGTCTGCGGCGCCAGGCGTTCGAGAGCCGCGCGGGTCAGCATGCCGCGATGGCGCAGATAGCGCCGTACGATCAGGTCCCTGGCCGGATGTGTCTCGAGCCAGCCTTCGCCGCGTCTCAACAGCTTGTCGATCTCGTCCTCGCCGACCCAATAATGCTTGGTGTCGTCGAGCACCGGGATCAGTACATAGAGATGGCTCAGCAAGGTGCTGAGCCGGGCATCGCCCTTGAGGACAAGGCGGGCATAAAGTTTGGGCGCCTGGCCCAGCGTCTCGATCTCGACCCGCCAGCCGAGCGGCTCGAAGAGCTGGCGGACCAGTGTTTCACCGCCGCGCGTCGGCAAGGGTGTTACCACCGCTTCGAGCGGCAGGGCGCTGTCGGCGAGCTCCTGTCTGGCCGCGCAGATGCCGGCCATCGCGGTCCGGAAAGCCTTGTTGAAGGCAACCGAAAGAAAGGAGGAAGCCGCATAGGGCCGGTCATTCACATAGTGGTCGAGAAGGCCGTCGCCTTGTCCTTTGCCGCGCACCAGGCCGACCGGATCGACATCGAGCACGAGAGCGGCTTCGCAACGCGCTTCCGAAGCCTCGGGGTAGAACACCCAGGCCTTGCCGAAGCCGAGCTCGACCTCATGCAGACGGTCCGGGTGCTTGTGGAGCAGGAACCCCAGATCGGTGGCCGGCCGGTGCGTGGTCGCGATGGACAGAAACATGCCGCCAGATAGCCGAGAGCCGGGAGTTTATCCAGGGTGAATTCGACTTGCGTGATTGTTGCTATAAGGTGACATGACCAATCGAGGACGAAGCCGATGACATCCGGGTCCGCCTTTCCTTTTGCCGACGCCTTGCTCAGCGACGGCCCGCATCCCTCCATCCCCTCCGGGCAGCGGATCTTCGCGCCCTTCATCGGCGCCTGGGATCTGACCGTCCGCTGGTTCGATGAGGCGGGAAAGCCGGCGCGTGAGGAGCAGGGCGAATGGCATTTCGCCTGGATATTGGAGGGCCGAGGTATCCAGGATGTCTGGATCGTGCCGCGGCGGAGCGAGCGGACCGGACGAAGCGATCTCTATGAATATGGCACCAGCCTGCGCTTCTACGACGAGAATCTCGGCGCCTGGCAGTCGACCTGGATCGGACCCATGCACCAGGTCGTGCGCACCTTCATCGCCCGCAGGATCGGCGACCAGGTCATGCTCGAAACGACGGAGGGTGAGGAGCCGCGCATGCGCTGGTCGTTCTCCGATGTGCAGGAGAGCTCCTTTTCCTGGCGCAATGAAGTGTGGACGGAGAGTGGATGGCGCGTGCAACAGACCTTCGCCGCGCGCCGTATAGCCTGACGCTGGGTTATCAATCGGGTGTTGAAGCGCCGGGCTTTCTCCCTTAACCAGAGACCATGAGCTTGGCGCTGGACATCATACGGCCCTTGAGCCTGGCCGGCCGGCTGTTCCTCCGTTTCTGGCCGCAGCTTCTGCTTCTCGCCACCATCGGCATTCTCCTGCACGACCTGCTGCTCGATCTCGCGGTGCGCGCCGGACTTGAAAATGCGCTGGCCGGCATGGTCGTTCTCTCCTTCGTGGTCCTGGCGAAGCTCGTCATCATCGTGATGATGTTCGCGGTGCTGCGCCCGGCCATGGTGGGCCTCGCGGCACTTGCCGAGGAGCCGGCCGCCGCTTCCGGCAACAAATATCGCGCCACGCACATAGTCGGCGTGACAGCGGTCGCGATTTTGCCGTTCTTCGTCTATTACGCCGCCTGGGGTTTTCTCGGCGATACGGTGCGCGAATATTCCCGTATGGCCCTGGCGCGCGTGCCCTTCGGCGAAAGCGCCAACTTCCTCGATCTGCTGCAGGCGCGCTGGCTCGTCGTCTCGATCTTTGCCTGCTGGCTGGTCCGCTGGTTCGCCAGATACATGAACCGGCGCGCCACCGTGCCTTATTGGCGCTTCCTGGTCGTTGCCTGTGACGCGACCTGGGTGTTCATCGGTCTCTACGGCATCAGCATCTATACCAATCAGCTGATCGAAAGTCTGGGCGCCGGGGCCTTCGCCGCGTCGTCCTTCTTCATCGGCGAGGCGCGCGCCGCTCCTGGCTTCACCCCGGTGGAGTTAGCCGCGCCCGATTTCTGGACACAGGTCCGGAGCCTGTTCTTCTTCGGGCTTCTGCCGCTGGTCTGGCTGGTGATGACCGCGATCATCTATGGATATGAGTTATCGAAGCCTGTCGCGGGACCGGCTGGCGACATGGGAGGAGGAGCGACCTGGCGCAAATGGTTCGGCGATTTCATCGGCCACTATATCGGCGGCTATCGCTCGCGCTACGGGCCGGTATGGCGCTGCGTGCGGCTGACGATGACTGCCGGCACTGCGACATTGCTGACCTTCATGATCGCCTATCAGCTCATCGCCTGGGGCGGTGCCTGGGCGTGGGTGGGCGCCACGCGCGCGATCGGCGCCCATGATCTGACGACGTGGCAGATGCTCGCCAGTCCGTTGACGCTCCTCTTCGGCAGCCCGAGCGATCTCAGTGGCGGCATCCTGCTCGATGCCATCCGCATCTGCCTGCTGGCGGCGGTGCTCGATTACGCGATCATCTCAGGCCGCCGGCAAGGGGGCTGACTCATCGAAGGATGAGATAGCTGGGCCGCAAAGCAGCCTGCGAAATCGCCAGGTCGAATTTGGTGATGCCGGCCGGCGCCCTGAAAATCTCCTTCATTTTCACGGTCTCACCCGCTTTGAGGGATTTGATGGTGGCGCCGCCGCAAGTCTCGCGCTGGTCGATCGACGGGCGCGCCTTGCGTACTTCGCGGGGCGTCGTGAATTGTGGCAACCAGCGCCTCTCGCCGCGATCCGTGAGCGCGATCTCGCAGAGGCCCGCCGCAAAGACAGCCGGATCGTCGATCTTCGCCTCGAATTCAGCGAGTATATATGCTGACGTCTTGTCTTGTCCGATGAGCTGATAGAGTCCTTCCAGCCGCCATTCGGCGGCGCCGTAGCGCAGCGGCTTGCCGGGCTCGGAGACGAGCGGATAGAACTCCTGATTGGCGCGCCAGGCGAGCGCGCTGTCATAGCCGCGCAAGGCCAGAGCGGCAGGGACCGCCACGAGAAGAACCGCGAGGCTGGCCCAGAAGATGCGTCTTTCGCGTCCGGCGGGAGCGTCGCTCATTTGGCCTCGATGCTCCAATCGGCGTCGAAACGTCGCCGCTCGAGCAGCACCTGGTCATGGATGACAGGAGCGGCGGAAGAGTCCATGGCGATATGCAGCTCACTATCGAGCGGCAGGAACGAATTGCGCGCGACGAGAAGCGTGCCCTTGCTCATTTCGCTCTCGGGGAATTCGAAGATCATCAGCGCGCGCTGCGGCAGGCCGGGCTGGAGCTGTTGCTGGCCGAGAAGCGCGGGCGCGGCATTGAGGCGCTGGGTCGCGAAATAACGCAGGCCGTCGGCGCTGAGCCAGGTTGCGGACGTCACCGAGATGGTCTCATTGCGGGCGGCGGCCTCCGCCTCGACGATGGCCCAGACACCGGATGTGCCGTAGCTGCGCTCCTTGCCGAAAGCGGTGAGCCTGATGTTCCGGGCGAAGCGGAGCCGTGTCACCGTAAGCTCGAAATTGCGGGCGGCGATCTTCTCTCCGATCCTGCCGTAGGTCGCGATGGGGCTCGTGATTTCACCATAGGTCGGCAGCGACCTTTGCAGGGCGTAGAGGACGAAGATCGCGATGATGGGCCCAAGGAATGTGGCGAGTTTCCGCATCAGGATTTTGCCTCGCTTTTGACCGGCAGGCTGATTCTGGCGACGGGCGGGCGATCGAACCAGCCGGGAGCGCCATAGAGATTGTCGCGGCGCTTGTGGATCTGGCTCGTGAAGGTGAATTGCACCGTCTGCGGCGGCGGTGTCTCCTTCGGCCATGTCCACTGGGCAACGACACGCTCCGGCATGTTGGGATGCAGGTCATAGGCGACGGCATTGTCGCGCGCGATGATGTAGGTCGGCGTCGCGAGACCAGGCGGCGCATCGACAAGCTTCAGCACGTGCCCGTAGCTGTTGCTGGACATCGCCGAAAGATTGGTGATCTCCATTTCGACAGACAGCCGCTCCTGGTCGAAGCGGGAGTTGAGCACGGCCAGCTTCCAGCGGCCGGTGTCCACCGGTTCACCGGCCTGGACAATGCGCAGCTCTTTTGGCTGAGCGGCGTCATAAAGCGCCATCGCGAAAGACACGACGGTCGCCGCGCCGGCGCCGAGACCCGCGATGATGAAAGTGGCGGCGCGCTTGCGGAGCGCGGTTACGTTAGGACGTTTTGACAGCGCAACCTCCTGCCGTCTGCAGATGTACGGACCAGGCCGGTCTTGTCAACCGCTCATAGGCTACCCCGGCGATAGGTATTGTTTCTTGAAGCTTGCGCAAGAAACGGGCTGCCTCGTCTTCTCTCTTCGATCATGAGAGCTCCGCTGTCTCAATGAAAGGCTCTCTCATGACTGCTCTGCTCGACAAGATCGCGATCATCACCGGCGCCAGTTCCCGCATCGGCCGCGCCGCGGCGAAACTCTTTGCCGCCGAAGGCGCCAGGCTTGTTCTCTGCGCGCGCGGCAAGCCCGCGCTCGACACTGTCGTCGCCGAAATGGGAGGCGGGCGGTGAAGCAGTCGGCATCGCCGGAGACGTCAAGGAGGAGTCCGTGGCCGAGACGCTGGTCGCGACAGCGCAGGACAAGTTCGGCGGCCTCGATATCGCCTTCAACAATGCCGGCACCACCGGCGAATTGGCGCCGGTGCCCGATATCAGCGTCGCCGGCTGGCGCGAGACGCTCGACGTCAATCTGACCAGCGCTTTTCTCGCCGCCAAATATCAGAGTCCGGCGCTCCTCGCGCGCGGCGGCGGCTCACTGATCTTCACCTCCACCTTTGTCGGTCACACGACGGGTTTTCCCAATCTCGGCGCCTATGCCGCGAGCAAGGCGGGGCTGATCGGTCTTGTCCAGGTCATCGCGTCGGAATTCGGCGCGAAGCGGATCCGCGCCAATGCGCTGCTCCCCGGCGGCACCGACACGCCGATGGGCCGTGAGGTGATCAACACGCCCGAGATCAGGAGCTTCGTCGAGGGCCGGCATGCCCTGAAGCGCCTGGCGGAGCCGGAGGAGATCGCCCAGTCGGCGCTCTTCCTGGCCTCGCAAGCGTCGAGCTTCATGACCGGCGCGGCGCTTCTCGTCGACGGGGGTATGATCAACAAGACCTGACGGCGCTGTCTCCGGGCATTCCCTATTGCGGACGGCTTTCACTTTTCCGAAGATGAGGCGACGCAATGGGGAGGCCAGATGCCGAGTATCGATGCGGTCATCTTCACCGGCCATATGATCGATCTGCCCGATCGAGCTGAGCCGCGTTTTCCTCCGGCTCTGGAGGAGGCCGCCGCCGTCGCGATCGGGCGGCATCTCCGCGACGTCGCCCGGCAGATGCCAGGCGAGAAGCTGGGCGTTGCGAGCGCGGCGAGAGGCGGGGACATCCTCTTCCATGAGCAGGCGCGGTCGCTCGGCTTTCGCACCGTGATCGTGCTGCCTTTCGCGCCTGTCCTGTTCGAGAAGACATCCGTCGCCGGTATCGCCGGCGGCGGCTGGGTGGCGCGTTTTCACGCGCTCTGGGACGGATCGCCGCCCGAGGATCGCATCGACATGAACCTCCCCCGATCGAGCGCGGCCTACGCCTCATGCAACACGCGCATGATCGAACTGGCGCGGGCCAGGGGAATCTATCACCTGATCGCTTTGTGGGACGGCGAAGGGGGCGACGGTCCCGGCGGCACCGCCGATCTCGTCGAAAAGGCCAAGGCCGAAGGTGACAATCCGCACATCATCCGCCCCGCCGATCTGCGATAATCCGCGGTCATAGGCTTGACGGGCCCGCGAGGCCGGGAGTTGAATATCCCGGCCTTGCACCGGGGGCCCGACGCGGGAGAGGGCGTAGCCATGAGCGAGGTGAAGGTTTTCCTGAGCTATGTCGGCGACACGAGCGTGTTCGTCGAGGAGTTCGCCAAGCATTTTTTCACCCTCGGCGGCAATCTGGTCAGGATCGACTGGATGATCGAAAATGTCGACGCCGGCGAACCGGTGTTCGGCGAGATCGTCGAAAGAATCAAATCGTCGAATATTTTCATCGCTTTTATCGACAAGGACTATCCCGGTCGAATGGCGGCCAAGGAACTCGCCGAGGCGCTTAAGCTGCGTCAGGCGGGTCAGAAGCTCGTCATCGTGCCGGTCACTTTGGGACATACGGGGCGCGCCTGGTGGAAGGAAACCAAACAAAAGGCGGGGCTCGACGATATCGCCGATCAGCCTTTCTTCAAGCCGGGCACCGATGCGTGGTCGCTTCCCGATGCGGCCGGCGTGATGGCGATCCAGCGCTTGCGCAGGTCTCTGACTGAGAAGTTCGCGGCCTGAGGCGCGTATTCGTGCAACGGGAAAGAGAGCTCTCGGCAGGCGAGCATCTTGACGGACCTGCCGCTTGAGAGTTGAATTGAAGATTACTCGAGGGCATAGATCGAGGAGCGGATTGGGCCATGAGCGGCACCCAGGTCTTCCTAAGCTATGTCGAAGACACGAAGCCTTTCGTCGACGAGTTCCGCGAGTTCTTCTTCAGTAGGGACGTCGAGCTTTATTGCCTCGACCGGGACGTCGCCGCGAGCGAGGTCGAGCGCGATGTGCTCGCCGAACGCATCAAGGCCGCCGACGTGTTCATTGCCTTCATCGGCAATGACTATGAAACCGGCTGCGGCCATGAGCTCATCCAATGCGCATCCTTGCGCAAGATGGGCCGCTTCCCCCGGATCGTGCCGCTCACCTTGAGTCAGATCGGCAAATCGACCTGGGAAAAACTCAAGAGGGAGCAGCAGCTCGAAGGCGAGGACGAGGCCTTCTTCGAGGCGGGGAGCGCCAAATGGGTGGCGCCTGACGTCCAGAAGGTCCTGGCGATACGCAATGTCGTCCTGAAGCCCGTCATTCCGGCGAAGACGGCCATCGATCTCAAGCATATGATCCTCCTTGGCCATCCGAAGAGCACCTTGGCGGCCGCTGCGCGCCAGGCGAGCGACCAACTGGCCGAGGCGATGCGGGCGAGCGGCGCCGCGATGACATCCTGGCCGGACGACTGGTGCGACCCGGACCGGAAGGCCGCTCTCGAGCCGGGAGCGCTTTTCGTGCAGCCCGTAGCGGCCGCGGATGCCCCGGGCCATGTCGAGGAGCCCGGGCGCACGGAGCGATATCTGCGCGTGGCATTGTCCGATGCGGCCAAGCCGGCGCTGGACAGAGCGCGTATCATGCTGTGGCTTCCGAAGGGTGAGCAGAATGATGCATTCGCCAGCCTCGCCGGCAACGACGCCTGGCCGGCTTTCCAGACCGGAAGCCCGTCCGAGCTTTCCCATATCCTGGCGCGGCTGCTCGGCCGCGACCGGCGTGGTCCGGTTTTGACGCTCGAAGGCGTCGACGAGCCGGGCCCAGAGGCGGCCGATGTGAGGCGCAAGCTGCCTGAGGAGATCTTCGGCTGTGTGCGGCGCTATCTGCCTGAAGAGAACACCTATGTCGAATATCCGCCGGCGGAATTCGAGACGCATTTCGGCGACATCGCCGCGCAGCGGCCGATACTCGTCGCGCATGATCTCAAGGCATCCGCCAATGTCCTGATGGGCAAGGGCGATCCGCGTCAGGAGATTCTCGCCAAATTCACCGATGTCCAGGAACGGGCCGACCGGATCCTGCAGGCCCAGGGCCTGCAGATCGAGGATGTTTTCTGGGTGGCCTGCATCGCCAATGGCCGGCATGGCCTGCCGCGCAGCCCGCATCTGCCGACCTTCCATTTGCGGCGCTGGGTGATCCTGGAGCTTCAGCATGCCGGCGAAAAATTCGTTCCCGAGGAGCAGAGCCGGCAGAGACTGGACGCCGCGTTGGGCGCGTGGGCGCAGGCCGCATGAACGACACCGCCACCAACCTGGTTATGGAAAGGCGCAAGCGCATCGAGCGCCTGGTTGCGCGCTGGGACGAGCTGAGACGAGAACGGATCGGCGAGGCAGGCCCGCCAAAGCCTCAGCCGGAGACTGATGACGACGAACGGCGGGAGCTTCTCTGGCTGACGTCGCCCGCGCCCTATCCGGGTCTGCGCAGCTTCGGGCCGGACGAGACGGCGTTGTTCTTCGCGCGCGAGGCGCAGACAAACGGGCTTGTTCAGCGCCTGGCCAGGAGCAACATCATGGTGGTGCTGGGCGGCTCGGGCTGCGGCAAGTCCTCCCTGGTGCGCGCCGGCCTCATCCCCAAGCTGACGACGTCCGCTTCCGTGCCGGGACTGAAGGGGCGCTGGTATGTCGTCGAATTCCGTCCAGGCACCGACCCGAACAAGGGGCTGGTGGACGGATTCCGTGACAGTATTATCGCGCCCGTCATCCGCTTTGCGCCGGCCGAAGATCTGCTTCTCGGACGGCGCGCTCTGGTCAAGGCCCTGGGCCTCGACGAGGCTCTGCTGAAGGCGGAAACGGAGGAGCCTCTGCGCGAAGCGGCGGTCGCGGCGATCCGGCAGCGCCTGTTCGGCGATGCGGATGCGGACCCGCTGCTCACCGCCAGCCTGCGGGTGGAAGGCGTATTCGAACTCGCCCGCGATGTCCTCGACCGTCTCGACATCGAGCTGTCGCGCGGCGCGCGCGCCGGCCCTCCCAATCTCCTCATGCTCATCGACCAGTTCGAGGAAACGTTCCGGACCGAGGTGACGTCGCAAGGGCAGGACAATCTCTGCCGGCTCATCAAGGCGACTTTCTCCCAACGTCCGCCGTCCTTGTTCCTCGCGCTGACGCTCAGGAGCGAGGAGCTGCATCGCTGTGCCGAGGCGGGGCTCGCCAACATCGTGACCGAGGCCGCCTATCTTCTGGGGCCGCTCGACGATGAGAAGGCGCGGCGCGAGATCATCGTGCGGCCGGCCCAGGCGGTATTTGGCGACTGGATATGGGCACATGAGGCGACGCCCGACAGCGCGAGCGGCTCGGCGCCGTTCGATCCGGAGGTCGTGCAGCTGCTCATGGATGAGAGCCAGCACGCCATGGCGGGGCTCGCGCACAAATCCGACTATCTGCCGCTGCTGCAGCATGCGCTGCTGCATCTGTGGGATGCCGCCATGGAGCGTTGGCAGAAGGAGCTCGCGACCGGCGTTCCGGTGGACCTCGCCATCCATGTCGCCGACCTCGCGGCCATAGCCGACGGCGTGAAACCCGATTTCCTTGTCCGTTGCCTCAATAAATATGCGGACAAGGCGCGAGACGACGCGGTTGACAAGGTGGCCGGCTATTTCGCCGGTCCGGATGCGCGCGTCCAGGCGGAGCGTGCGGTGCGCACCGCCTTCTGCGCCATGGCGCGCAAGGACGATCGCGGGAATTGGGCGCGCCGGTTCGTCACCCCGGCACGCGTCGCGGAGCTCCTCGATGACGACGCCGCGGACAGGCTGGCGGCGAAGGAGGTGCTGCGGGTCTTCAAGCGGGCCGGCTATCTCAATCGATCGGGCAGCGGCAAGGACAAGAAGTTCGACGTTTCACACGAAGCTCTGATCCGCAACTGGGATACATATGGCGAATGGTTGCGCGAGATCGGAGCGCTCCAGCACAGCCTGCGGGAAGTGGCCAACAATCTCGAAATCGAAAGCACCGGTGCTGCCGGCACGGCCGGCCGGCGGATACCGTTGAGCTGGGCCTGGGACTGGATCCGCGAAAGGAATGAAAGCCGCGCCCGTGAAATAATCCCCGATCGCTTCCGGGAAGACATCGGCAAGGTCGTCGGCCCGGCGAAGAGCGTCAGTGTCGGACTGGCGGCGGCCCTTCTTGCCGACGGCGAAAGACGAAAGACTCCGCTCGTGCCGGGAGGCACACGCCCCGCCACCATTCCGGCGACAGCGCCGCTCGAGGCCCGCGAGCGTGAAGTGCTCGAACAGGAAATGCGTGGCCGGGTCGAAGCGATGGCCCAACCCTGGGCACGGGCCGTCTCCGCCTCGCAGCGCTACTTGCCGCGCTGGATCATCGTCCCGGGCATCGTCGGTCTCATCACCCTCGCCGTCGGTGGCGGCCTGATGTATTCGATCGCGAAGACCAACGAGCTGACACGCTCTCAGAACCGGCTGCATTTCGGCGCCGTCGCGGCCGCCGGAAATCTGGATGTGCCGCGCTGGCTGGAGGCCGGCGCCTTCGAGCTCGAGCGCGTGCATAATCGGATCGACGCGCATCGCAGCGCCGAGGACTGGGCGGGCAACAAGTCGGCCCTCGACGAGATGTCCTTGTCGATGAGTTCGTGGGAAAGGGCCGCGCGTCAGCTCGCCGGCGCGGTCGTCTTTCGCGATCTGTCCGTTGTGCCCGAGAAGATGTCGAAGGCGAATTGCAGCATCAACGGAACTGAGCTGCTGCGCCAGGTGGGAACGATCTCATTCGGTGTCGCCTTCGACGCCGAGAAGAACTCCTGGTGGCCGCGCGTCAAGACCGCTTCGACGGCCAACGCCAGGCCCGCGGCGGATCCGAGATTGTATCCGTTGGCCCAGAAAGGCGACATGATCTGTCTCAGCAGCACTGTTCCTCTCGTCATGGTGTGGCCCGCCGGTCAGGGGAATGAGCCGAAATTCTGGCAGCTTGGCGTCACCTGCAGGAAGTTCACGGCCAGCAGCTGCGCCGAGTGGCTTCTGGATCCGCTCGTGTTGCGGATCACCTTTTCGAAGGCCTACGCAACTGTGCGGGCCGAGCCGCCCTGGCGGAAGCTGTGGCGGGTGAAGGGCGGCGGGGGGGCCGGCGCGTCGCTGTGGGCGAACATGGATATCTATGATTTCAAGACGTTGGTTCACGACGCGCCGTCCCGCGTGGGCTTCGCGTTCAAGTTCAACAAGGAGTGGATACTCGCCGACACCACGCCGGGCGCAATCGTTCCCTACGTTCTCTCCGGAGCATCGGATATGGAGCATGTGTGCACGTCCGCTGCCTGCGAATTCGAGATGCCATCTTCGAAGGTCAGCGTCAAAAGCGAGCTCAAAACTCAGGACCAGAAGGACAGTCCTTCGAGCTGCACCAGCAGCGAGAGCGAGAACTGCGTCGTCACGCTCAGAATCCAGTCCGTGCCGTCTGAACGCAATGGCTATCTCCCGATCTGGACCTGGACCTTGCCGGGATCCGCTGTCGATGTCGTGGCGACCGATGGACAGTTGATGGATTTTCATACCGTCGACGGCCTTTGGCGGCGAAGCATGGTCGGTGTTCAGACATTGGCCGCGCATGTGAAGATCCTGGCGGGTTCGATGTCGGGCGACCCGTCGCGGGAGAAGCTGGATGTCCTGGATCTGTCGGATGCTTGCCAGAAGACCGGATGCGAGGATTGGGCGCCGGTGACGCAGTCGGAGGCTCGGCCCTGGCAATGGTGAATGAATGGAGAGGGTAAGCCATGGATAAGCACAAGAAGCATCTTCTGTGGTCGGCCGCGGCCTTCACCTTGGGACTGGTGAGCATGCCGCCTGCCTCGCAGAGCATCGCGGCGGAGGACGGAAGAGCCATCGATCGCCTGCCGCAGATTCGCACCGTTCTGCGTGCCGCGCTCGCAGAGGGCAGGGAGTCCCCCATGCAGACGGGAGCGACGAGGCTCGCGCAGGACTGGCCCAACTGGACCAACTGGGGCAACGGATGATCCCGGTCCTGCGGCCCGAGAGATTGCGAGGACGCACCAGATTGCTCGTCCTCCAGGGCACGCCCTTCTGCAATATCGACTGCGACTACTGCTATCTCCCGGACCGCGCCTTTAAAGCGCGAATGCGCGCCGAAACCATTCATGCGGCGGTGCGCTGGGTCTTCGACAACGGCCTTGGGCGCGACGATCTCACCATCATCTGGCATGCGGGCGAGCCGCTCACCCTGCCGCGCCGCTGGTATGAGGAGGCGTTCGCTACGGCGAGCGCGGCGGCGCCGTCCTCCTGGCGGCCGCGTCATGCTTTCCAGACCAATGGCATGTTGATCGACGACGCCTGGTGCGCGTTCTTTGCCGCGCATGGGCTGCGCGTCGGCGTCAGTCTCGACGGCCCGGCGGCACTCCACGATCTCCACCGCAAGCGGCGTGACGGCAGAGGCAGCCACGAGGCGGTGATGCGCGGTGTCGCAGCCCTGAGGCGCAACCGCATTCCCTTTCACGCCATCTGCGTCGCCACCGAGACGACATTGGCGCAACCCGATAGGGTCATGGACTTCTTTGCCGCGGCCGGCGTCACCGATGTGGGATTCAATATCGAGGAAGTTGAAGGGATCAATACCGCGTCGACGCTGGCGAAGGCCGGAATCCGCACCCGTTTCCGCGAATTCTTCGAACGCGCCGTCGATCGCGCCGCGCATCACGGCATCGGCATACGCGAGGTGCGGGGAGTCCTCGCCGCCGCAGCCAGCATTCCTGACAAGGAATGGCCGGGCAACGATCAGAACATGCCGTTCGCGATCGTCACCGTCACCCATCAAGGTGCGATCCATACGTTCTCGCCGGAACTGGCGGGCATCGCCCATCCGCGCCTCGGCTCGATGGTCCTGGGCCATGTCGATGCCGACAGCCTTGCCGATATCGTCGATGGCCAGGCCTTTCAGGCTCTGTGGGCCGAGATCGCTGCGGGGCTGGACGCCTGCGCGCGCCGCTGCGCCTACTTCCCGATCTGCCGCGGCGGCGCGCCGTCGAACAAGCTGGGCGAGCTCGGCACCTGCGCCGGCACCGAGACCATGGCCTGCCGGCTCGGCCAGCAGGAGGTCGCCGAGGCGGTGCTGGGGCGCGTTCTGAAGGAGATGGGGCGAGACGTGGTTTTGGCCAAGGCATCCTGAGGAGACGGACATGGCGGCGACGAATTCTTCCATCCTTGAGCCGAAGAAGGCCGGCCAGCGCCGGCTGCTCGCCCTCGATGGCGGCGGCATACGCGGTCTCATCACCCTCGGCATCCTCGACAAGATGGAAACGGATCTGCGCCGGATTCTCAAGAAAGACGCGAGCTTCCGCCTCGCCGATTATTTCGACTTCATCGGCGGCACGTCGACCGGCGCCATTCTCGCGGTTGGCCTCTCGATCGGCCTGTCGGCCGCCGAGCTCACCAAATTCTATCTCGAGGCCGGACCCTTGATGTTCAAGAAGGAGGAGCTGCTCGATCGCTTGTGGAACAAGTTCAAGTCGGATCCGCTGGAGATGAAGCTCAAGGAGATACTCGGCAAGACGACCGAGCTCGGCAGTCCGAAGCTCAAGACCCTGCTGCTGCTCGTGATGCGCAATGTCTCGACGGATTCGCCCTGGCCCGTCACCAACAATCCCAATGCCCATTACAATGCGCGCAATCGCGACGACTGCAATCTCAAGCTGCCGCTCTGGCAATTGGTGCGCGCCTCGACCGCGGCGCCGACTTATTTTCCGCCCGAGGTCGTCAAGCTGAAGGAGGGCCGGCAGTTCGTCTTCGTCGACGGCGGCGTGACGCCCTACAACATTCCGGCCTTCCTCATGTTCCGCAAGGCGACGGCCGATCCTTATCGGCTCAACTGGGACCGTGGCGAAGACAAGATGCTCATCGTCTCGGCAGGCACCGGCTCGGCGCCGCGGCTCGGGCCTCAGGCCGGCGATCCCAACCGCTCGCTCCTCGAAGTCGCGATGTCCATTGCGGGTGAGATGATGAACGGCATGGCCTATGACCAGGACATCAACTGCCGCACGGTCGGGCGTTGCGTCTTTGGTCCGATGGTCGACCGTGAGGTAGGGGACATGGTGCCTGAAAACCCTCTATCTGAGAATCTCGGCCGTTCGTTCCTCTATGCACGCTATGATCCCGATCTCACCCGAGCGGGTCTCGATGCGTTGGGCCTCAGGAAGCTGTCGCCCGAGGCGGTATCCAAGCTGGATTCGGTGAAAGCGGTCGATGATCTCATCGCCATCGGAAAGACCTATGCCCAGAAGACTCTCAACATCGCCGCGCAATGGGGGCCATTTGCAAACGCGGCCTGATGTTGGTCGGAGTACCGTCACCCCGTGTATTCCTTGCCAAACATCTCCTTCATCTGAGCTAAGGTTTCGGCTTTGTCGGGATGAAGAGTGCGCAGGAACTCGATCGCGAAAGTCCCCGGCGCCGAGCCCGGGGCCGATATGATTCGACCATCGGCGATCGCGTGCGGCACGTCACGATAATGTTCATTCCCCGCATAGTCCGGCACCAGGCCTGAGATCCAGTCGCGCCCGTTGCTGGTATGCATCGCCTTGGCGAAGAGCCCGGCGCGCGCCAGCGCCAGGGTCCCGGCGCAGATGCCGCCGACGACGCCGCCGCGCCGGGCGACGGAAGCGAGCAGCGGGCCGACATCCGGCGCATCCGCCCCGGCCCAGCCGTCCGAGCCGATGACCGCGACGGCATCGAGATCGTCATTGCTTTCCGCATCCGTCGTGCGCTCCGGCGTCAGAAGCAGCTTGCCGATCGAGCGCACCGGCCTGGCGCCGGGCGAGAGCGCCACGACGCGGCCGGGAAACCATTCGCCGACCGAGGCCGACAGAAGACCGAATTCCCAGTCGGCATAAGCTTCGATGAAAACGAGTCCGATCGTCTTGTGCTGCGCCATGGTTCACTCCTGGGATCAATCCGCCTGTGGAGGGTGTCTTCGCATGACTGTCACACAGCGGGGATAGCTAGCCCGGACTTTACCAATGGTCGAAGACCAAACACAGGAGAAATTCACATGAAGACGATCAGCCGCCGGACGCTCCTCAAGAGCGCCGCCGCTACGGCAGGCGCGACCCTCGCGGCTCCCTTCATTGCACGGAACGCGCTCGCCTCGTCGGGCACGGTCAATATCTTCGCCTGGGCCGGCTATATCTCCGACGACATGCTAGCCGCTTTCGAGAAGGCCTCGGGCATCAAGCCGGTCTACACCCCCTATGGCACCAATGACGAGCTTCTCAATCAGATGCGCGCCAGCAACGGCGCGGGCTATGACATCATCTGGCCGGCCGTCGATCGCGTTCCGAACTATGTCGAATTCGGCCTCATCCAGCCGATCGACGAAGCGAGAGTGAAGTGGGACCAGGCGCTGCAGAGCGCGGTGAAGGGCTCTGAGACCCTCGGCGCCGTCGTCAACGGCAAGCGCTACCAGGTGCCGACCGACTGGGGCACGGAAGCCCTTTCCTTCGACAAGAACAGCTCGGCCCTCGAATATGGCAAGGCCTCCTATGGCGATATCTGGAAGCCCGAGATGAAGGGCAAGGCGACGATCCGCGGCCATTCGGGCCTCGTCGGCCTCGGCCTCTGGCTCGAGACCCAGGGCAAGCTGCCGAAGCCGATGCGCGACAGCTTCAAGGACGAAGCCACCATGCGCGCCAATTACGACGTGATCCTCGCCGAGGCGATCGCACGCAAGGGCAATATCGTGCAGTTCTGGTCGAATGAAAACGAGGCCCAGGGTGCTTTCCGCACCAATGGCGCCGCGATCGGCCAGACCTGGGACTCCTCCGCCGCCGGCCTCGCCAAGGAGGGTCTGCCGATCGGCTTCGTGGCCCCGGTCGAAGGCGCGCTCACCTGGATGGAAGGCGTGTCGCTCCCGGTCGGCGCCAAGAACCTCGATCAGGCCTATGAGTTCGTGAACTGGATGCTGACGCCGGAAGCCGGCGCTCTCTATGCCAACCACACCTCGATCAACACCACCGCGGTCGGCGCCGACAAATTCCTGTCAGAAGCCTCCAAGAACTTCTTCACCGCCGCCTATCCGGGCGACGCGCTCGAGAAGCTCTGGTGGTGGCCGATCCAGGAGAACTGGTTCGTCGCCATCCGCAACGAGTATCAGGACAAGTTCCTGTCGGCCTGATGCCTCATCGATGGCGGAGCTCTGGCGGCTCCGCCATTCTCTGATTCCTGGAGCCTCATGTCCCATTCCGTCGACCTCATCGACATCGAAATGATCTTCGGCCAGGTGCACGCCGTCGAGAAATTCTCCGCTTCCGTCGAAGGCGGCGAGTTCTTCTCGATTCTCGGCCCCTCGGGCTGCGGCAAGACCACGGTCCTGCGCCTCGTCGCCGGCTTCATCCAGCCGACCTCCGGCCAGATACTGATCGGCGGCAGGGATGTGACGGGCAGCGGGCCGCATCAGCGACCGACCTCGATGATCTTCCAGTCGCTGGCGCTTTTTCCGCTGATGCCGGTATGGGAGAACATCGTCTTCGGCCTCGAGGTGCGCGGCGTCCCCAAGGCCGAACGGCGCAAGCGTGCCGAGGAGCTGCTCGATCTCATCGCTCTGCCGGGATTCGGCGACCGCATGATCCACGAATTGTCCGGCGGCCAGAAGCAGCGGGTCGCCATCGCCCGGGCGCTCGCCGTCGAGCCGCAGGTGCTGCTCCTCGATGAGCCGCTCTCGGCTCTCGATCTCAAATTGCGCCAGCATATGCGCGCGGAATTGCGGGCCCTGCAGAAGCGCACCGGCGTCACCTTCATTTACATCACCCACGACCAGTCGGAGGCGCTCGCAATGTCCGACCGGGTGGCGGTGATGAGCGCCGGCAAGCTGCAGCAGATCGCCACGCCGCGCGAGCTCTATGCCAATCCCGCGACGTCCTTCGTCGCCAGATTCGTCGGCGAGACCAATGAGTTTCCGGGCCGCGTCCGCGGCGTCTCGAACGGCATCGCCGCGGTCGAGACTCGCCATGGCCTGCTCCAGGGCCGTGCCGGCCCGGGTCTCAGGGCAGGCGATCAGGCGGCCGTCTATGTGCGGCCTGAAGCGGTTTCGCTCGGCGCCGGCGGAGGCAATCGCATCGAGGCGGAGGCCGATCGTCTCGAATTCGAGGGCGCCGTCGCCATTCTTCATGCCAAGGCCCAGGGCGGACAGGCGGTGCTCGCCGCCATCGCCCATCGCGGTCTCGGTCAGGCGCCGGCAGCGGGCGGCGCGATCAGGCTCTCATTCACCCCCGCCGAAGCCCTGGTCCTGGCTCATGCATAGTCTGACAGCACGTTTCGGTCCGGGCCTCGGCGGCGCCATTCTGCTGCTCGTCGCCATCTGGCTCATCGGTCTGGTGCTGGCGCCCAATCTGATGATGCTGAATTTCTCGCTGCGTCCCAATCTGATGCCCAACCAGATCGGCACCGAGGCGGATCGGTATACGGTTGCGAATTTCGTCGCGCTGTTCAGCGATCCCGTTCATCGCGCCATCTTCTTCAAGACGGTGTGGGCGAGCGGCCTCGTTACGCTCACCACGCTGATCGTGACCTATCCCCTGGCCTTCTGGCTCGCCAAGATCGCGACGCCGCGCGGCATGGCGCTGGCGCTGGTGGCGCTGATCATTCCCTTCTGGATCAACGAGGTCCTGCGTACGCTCGCCTGGTATATTCTGCTCGCCTTCAACGGGCCGCTCAATGCGGTGCTGATGGGGCTGGGCGTCATCTCCGAGCCCGTGCGCTGGTTCGGCGACTTCGGCGTCCTCGCCGGAATGGTCTATGCCTATATCCTGTTCATGCTGTTCCCGATCTATAATTCGATCTCGACTCTGGAGACGGCGCAGATCGAGGCGGCGCGCAATCTCGGGGCCTCGACGGTGAGGATCCATCGCCGCATCGTCATCCCGTATGCCAAGGCCGGCATCGCCACCGGCTGCGTCTTCACCTTCATGCTGGCGGCGGGCAGCTATGTGGCGCCGGCACTCTTAGGCTCGCCCGGCAGCCGCTGGTTCACCGAGATCATCTACAACTGGTTCTTCGAAGGCGGAAACTGGAACCGGGGCGCGGCCTACGCCCTGGTGCTGCTCGTGCTCTGCATGCTGGTCGTCCTGGCGGCGCTGCGTCTGTTCCGCGTCAATCTCGCGGATATCGCCAAATGACCATGGCTCTCGAAGCGCCCGTCGCGGCGCCGCTCAATGGACCGAAAGGCGGTCTCGCCACCATCGCGGACATGCTGCCCCGGATCATCTTCGCCATCTACATGATCCTGTTCTTCACCTATCTGTTCCTGCCGCTGGCGGTGATGACGGCGGCCACCTTCAACACCAGCAAGTTCCCGACGGTCACGCCGTGGCTCGGCACCACGCTGCAATGGTTCTCGGCTCTCTGGGCCGATCAGGCGATGTGGAAGGCGCTCAGGCTCTCGGTCTTCATCGGCCTGTGCGTGATCGCGATCGCGCTTCCGGTCGGCACCGCCGCCGCTCTGTTCCTGATGAGCCTCGAGGGTAAAGCGCGCACCTTCTTCTATGCCGTCATGGTGTCGCCCCTGCTGACGCCCGGCGTCGCCATCGGCATCGCCACCTTGATCCTCTGGCGTCAGGCGGGCGTCGGCGGCGGTCTGTGGCTCATCATCCTGGCGCAATCGAGCTTCATCGCCGCCTATGTGATGCTGATGGTCACGGCCCGGCTGCAGCGCTTCGACCGGACGCTGGAAGAGGCGGCGATCGGGCTCGGGGCCTCGCGCTTCATGGTGTTCCGGCGCATCCTTCTGCCCTATCTGAAGCCGTCGTTGCTGGCGGCGATGCTGATCGCCTTCCTGCAGTCCTTCGAAAACTATAATACGACGCTCTTCGTGCGCGGCACCGAGACGCCGCTCACCGTCTACATCGCCACCAAGGTCCGCACCGGACTGACGCCGGCGGTGAATGCGCTGGGCCTCATTCTGATCGCACTGACCATCGTGGCCGCCGTGGCGCTGGAGCTCTCGAAGCGGAGCCGGGCGGCAAAGCCCGCATGACTCATTCGGCAATCGTCAGCCCCTCCCGGATGAGCCGGTCGCGCAATTCGCAAGTCGCCGGCGAAAGCTCGCGACCTTTGCGGGCGACGATATAGACATCCACACCGGAAGACATCTGCTCCTTGATCGGGCGGACCAGATCGCCTTGCTTGACCAGGTCGCCGACGACGTGCTGCCAGCCGAGGGCCACGCCTTCCGCCGCCAGCGTCGCTTGCAGCACGAGTATATAGTTGTTGTAGACGAGCTTGTCGGGATCCTTCGGTTGCGGAAGCCGGAATTTGTCCCACCAGTCGCGCCAGGTGACGCCTTCATGAAGCATGTCGTCGAGATGGATCAGACGGTGATGGCGCAGATCCTTGAGAGTCGTGAGGGAACCGCCTGCTTGAAGATACTTTGGACTGCAGACGGGATAGATGACTTCCTTGGTGAAGAGCCAGACATGACAGCCGGGCCAGCTGCCGCGTCCGCCCGTGATGGCGATCGACATGCCGTCATCGGGAAGCTCGAGCTGCTTGTCCGACGTATAGAGACGCAGATCGAACAGCGGTAGAGTGTCCCGTATCCGGGCCAGGCGCGGCAGCAGCCAATGGGTGGCCACCGTGATCGAGACATAGAGCCGTACCGGCGTCCGGCTCGCTTCGGATTTCAGGTCGTTGATGGTCGAAAGGATGCGCTCGAGCGCTTGCGACACATTCTGGAAAAGCTTGGCGCCTTCTTGTGTGACGGTGACGCGCTTGTGCTGGCGTTCGAACAGTTTCAGTCCCATGCCGTCTTCGAACTGCCGGATAGCGTGGCTGACCGCCGCCGGGGTGACATTCAGCTCCTGCGCGGCAAGGGTGAAGCTCTCATGCCGGGCGGCCGCCTCGAACGTGTAAAGAAGATTGGCGGACGAGACGAGCTTGCGGAGTTCATGCATGAACTGAATTCATCCAGAGTTGAGTTTTTTCCGCACCATAAGCGCGGAATGTCTCTGATACGCTACTCCCCAGATAAAGGACAATTCAACCAGACGGGAGATTTCGGAAATGACGGCGGACGCCCCCCCCTGCAGCAGGCACTGAAAGACGCCTATATGAGCCGCGGCCAGCTTTATGTCGCTTTCTATCGGGCCATCGCCAAGCGCTATGGCGACACCGTCGCCCGGAGCATCATGAAGGAGGCCATCTATGACTGGGGCGCCGGTCTCGCCACCGGTGTCTCTCCCTGCGCCCCGGGGAATTTCGCCGGCCTCGCCGATGTCTTCTTCAATTCACCCGATGGCGGCGAGATGTTCCGCCCGGATATCGGCGCGCCCGGGCCCCATGGCGTCGACGCGCATTTCCTGGCCTGCCCGTTGAAGGAGGCCTGGGTCGCCGCCGGCCTCTCCGACGACAAGATCGCCATGTTCTGCGACATCGCTTCCGCCGCGGACTATGGCACCCTCGAAGCGGCCGGCTTCGACATTTCGATCACGACCTGGACGCCGGGATCGAAGGGCTGTTGCGCGCTCAAGGTCAGGAGGCGCGAGGCCTAACCATTCATGATGGCTTTCGCGGCCCAGGCCCGGCCGACCAGACGGATCGGCCCCTTCGTGCCGAGCGTCTTGGCGAGTTTCGCCTTGAGGCGCGCCCGCTGGTCCTCCGGCAGCTTCACGCAATAGCCGGGGGCGGGGCCGGCGCCGAGCGTGAAGGGCCGCCAGAAAGCCTCGAAGTCGCTGAACACGGTCTCGATCTCGATCGGCTCGATGGTCGCGGCGATCTCCGCTTCCCGGCACAATTTCGTCAGGCCGTCCTGCGTGCAGAAGGGGAACCGCCTGGTTTCCATGAGATCGGCCGCCTGCGGATCGATTTCCACGGCGGCCTTCCAGAAGGCGTTGATGAAGCCCATGCCGCCGCCCGGATAATCCCAGACATAGAAGCTGAGAAGGCCGCGGGGGCCCAGCACGCGCTTCATCTCGGCCAGGGCCGCGAGCCGGTCGGGTATGAAGTTCAGGACGAGGGCCGAGGCGACGATATCGACGCTCGCATCGGGCGCCGGAATCTTCACGGCGTCGGCGGTCTGGAACCGCACGCGCTGGTCGATGACCTGGGCCTGCGCATAAGCGACGAAGTCCTTGGAGGCGTCGATGGCGAGTACAGATGAAGGAGCGCATTTACCGAGTATATGGGCGGTGAAGGCCCCGGTGCCGCAGCCGATCTCGAGCCAGCGGGCGCGTTCAGGCGGCGCCAGCCAGGGCACGAATTTCGCGGCGATCTGCCGGCTCCACCGGCCCATATATTGTTCGTAATTCTGCCCGGCGCTCCACGCGTCGAATTGAGCAAGCTGGTTCATTTCAGACCTCGAGGGGAGAAAAATGATGCGCCCAGCCGGGCCACTCAACCACGGAATCCCGCGGGTGGCAAGTTGCCGGACCGTATCCGATCGAGCGAAGCCGGCGTCGGCGACGTAGCCTCGATGTCATGAGAATATGCGGGGTGAACTCAGCCGCGCGACCTGTGGCGCCGATGCAGCAGCGTGACGTCCCGTTGCACAAATCATTTTTTCGTTGCGTTAACCTTCGGGCATCGTAGTCTCGGGTGACCATCGATTGGGGGAAACAATGTCAGTCAGCCCGGCAAGAGGCGCCCGTCTGGCCGCAGTGTTGGCGATCTGCGCCGCCATGGCCGGATTGTCGGCGGCGGCCGGAGCGGCGCCGATTACCCAGAAAGAGGCGCTGGCGGCGTGCCGGGCCCAATACGGCAAGAAGGTCATCAAAGCCGCCATCGGCAAGAACGGCAAGATCAACTGCCAGTGGCAGGTCCGGCGCGAGATGACACGGCAGGATGTCTATGAGGCCTGCCGCAAGAAATTCTCAGCGACGACGGCCATGGTGCACAAGACCAAGACCGGCTGGCGGTGCCGCTATATCGGCCGCTTCTAGTTTCACTTTACTCCACAAGGGAATGTTTCATGAAGTCGACAAGGACGGCAATCCTCAATATCGCGCTCGCTGGTGTGTTCGTCACCTTGGGGGCGACGGGGCTCGCGGCCACCGCCGCGGCGGGTGTCTCGAAGAAACAGGCCATGGCGGTATGCCGGGCTCAATATGGCAAGGACATCACCGATGTCGTCATCCGGAAGAACGGCCAGATCGTTTGCCAGGAAGGACCGGCCGAGACGGCGTCGCGCCAGGAGGTTTATGAATTTTGCAAGCGCAAGCTTAAGGCCACGATGATCATCATGCAGAAGAAGGGCAAGCGCTGGCATTGTCTCTATTCCGGTAATTACTGAGAGATTCCGTCGCGCTTCACCAAGGGTGAAATTGGTGCCAAAGTGGTCCGGTCATGAATCACCGGGCCAGAACAATGGATTATCCACCTGCCGCCAAGGCCGCGCTGCTCCTTTTGGGCATTGGGCTGGGTTTAGCCGGGCTGCCCGGGGCAGCCACGGCGAAGGATTGGGACGTCAAGCTCGATTCGCAGGCCTGGGCCTGCTCGACGCTCTATAGCCGCTACCCCATCAAGGTGCTGAACGGCGAGGATCGCGAAACGGCGGTCTGCCTGGGTGAGGGCAAGAAAGGCCGCAAGCCGATGTCGCGCGCCGACGCCTTTGATCTCTGCCGCGAGCAGTTCAATGCGTCGAGTCTCCTGATCAACTGGACAAGCAAAGGCTGGCGTTGCCGTTACTACGGCCGCTGAGAGGTGAATGACCATGACTCTGCTGATCATCGGAATAATCGTTTTTGCCGGTTCGCATCTCGTGGTGATGCTGCTGCCGGGCCTGCGGGCCGGATTGCACGGGAGTTTGGGCGAGGGGCCCTTCAAGGGCCTTTTTTCGCTCGTCTCGCTGGTCGGTCTCGCTCTGATGATCTATGGCTTCTATACGACGCGCGGCACGCTCGAAGGGACGGACTATCTCTATACGCCCGCACCCTGGGCCCGCCATCTCGCCATGACCCTGGTCTTGCTGGCTTTCATTTTCATCGGCGCCTCGCATGGCAAAGGATATCTGAAGAGCTGGCTCAAGCACCCCATGTCGATCGGCTTCGGCCTGTGGGCGGTGGCGCATCTCGCCGCAAATGGCGACCGGCCGGGCGTATATTTGTTCGGCTCCATCCTGGCGCTCTCCGTCGTCGACATCGTCCTGTCGACAGCGCGTGGCAAGGTCCCCACGCACGAGCCGAGGGTGCGATCGGATATCATCGCCATCCTTGTCGGCATCGCGCTGTATCTCCTGTTCCTCTTCGTCGTCCATCCCTACGTCTTTAATCTGCCGATCGTCGCATGACCTTGCTTGCCCTGGGCGTGGCGCTTTTCGCCGTCTGCCATCTGACCCTCGCTCTGCCCGAAGCCAATGCCGCCTTGCGCCGGCGCTTCGGCAAATTCTTTGGGCCGGGCTTCGGCGTGATTTCGCTTCTGCCGCTGATCCTGATCGTGCTCGGCTGGCGCAGCGCGCCGCTGGAAATCGTCTATGACGTACCGGGCTGGGGCAGGATGGCGACCTTCATCCTGGTGCTCTTTGCATTTCTCTGTCTCGCGATCTTTCTGTTCCGCGGCCGCCTGCGCCAGGCTTTGCGTTTCCCGCTCGCCTGGGGCGTGGTTTTCTGGTCGGTCGGCCATCTCTGCGCCAATGGCGATATGGCGAGCCTCATCCTGTTCGGCGGCATGCTTCTCTATGCCCTGACGCATATGGGCCTGGGCTTCGCCAATGGCGTGCGTCCGTCGCCCGATGTCCGCCAGGGCCATGACGTCATCTCGGTCATCATCGGCGTGGCGCTTTATGGCGTTTTCGCGCAATTGCACCCGCTCTTTACCGGGGTGCCGGTGGTGACGCTGACGCTATAATAGATTTTGTGCGCTGCACAAAAACTGTTGCCGGGCAAACGCAACCGCGATAGGTTTGCCGCCATGTCACTTCATACCGATCAGAAGCGTCTCACCGCACCCGACATCACCGCGCGCAAGGGAGGAGAGCCGATCGTTTCGCTCACTTCCTATCATGCCCATACGGCGGCGATCGCCGACAAATATGTCGACTTCCTCCTGGTCGGCGACACGCTCGGCATGGTCATGCATGGGTTTGAATCGACCTTGCCGGTGCCGCTCGAGCTGATGATCATCCACGGCCGCGCCGTGATGCGCGGCACCAAGCGGGCGCTGGTCGTCGTCGACATGCCTTTCGGCACCTATGAGGAAAGCCCGGCGCAGGCCTTCCGCAACGCCGCCAGGATCGTCAAGGAAACGCAATGCGGCGCCATCAAGCTCGAAGGCGGGCGGCGCATGGGCGAAACCATTCGCTTCCTGGTCGAGCGCGGCATTCCGGTCGTCGCCCATATCGGTCTCACCCCGCAATCGATCAATGTGCTGGGCGGCTTCAAGACGCAAGGCCGCAAGCGCGACCAATGGGCCGAGATCGAGGAAGATGCCCGCATCGTCACCGAGGCCGGCGCTTTCTGCGTCGTGCTCGAGGCGGTGGTCGAGCCGCTCGCCGCCCGCATCACAAAGTCTATTCCCATCCCGACCATCGGCATTGGCGCTTCGGCCGAATGCGACGGTCAAATCCTCGTGATGGAGGATATGCTCGGCCTGTCGCCACGCGTGCCCAAATTCGTGCGCGAATTCGGCGAGGTCGGCAAGGCCATCGACAGGGCGATCAGCTCCTACGCCGCCGAAGTCCGTACACGGAGCTTCCCCGGCAAGGCCAATATCTACGAATCCAAGGACTGATTCCAGAGCATCGGCCCGAGAAGTGCATGCGGTTCTCGGAGAAGCCGATGCGCAAGATCAAAGAAGATGAGGCGGGCCTGATTCCGCGAGAGCGTTCGGCGCTCCGCGGACCTCGGATTGAACAATCCGCAGTCAGGATGGTTTGGAATTGCTATAACAGCTCCGAATCGGAATGGGATGATCGATGATCCTCTCCAGGCGTTCGTTCATTGTCGGCGGCGCGGTTCTCGCCGCCTTGCCTTGCCGTCTGGAGGCCCAGACGGCCGGGGACGGTTTCGTCGTCCTGACCGCGCGGGCGGCCGAGGGACGCCTCATGGAAGCCGACCGCCAGGCGACGCGGCTCGAAAGCCTGTCCGGCCAGTGGCCGCCGCCGGTGCTGCGCGCCAGGCAGGGCGAGGAATTCAAGGTCCGTTTCATCAATGCGCTCGACCGGCCGACGGCGCTGCATTGGTACGGCGTGCGCGGCCCGGCGGAGATGATGAGCATCTCGGTGGTGCCGGGCGAGGACAATGCTTTCGAGTGTGTCTTCACCCCGCCCGATGCCGGCACCTTCTGGCTGTCGCCCGTGGCCGATGTCTCGCGCCAGCGCGAAATGGGACTCTATGCTCTCCTGGAGGTTGCGGAGAAGGAGCCGTTGCCGGCCTTCAGCGACCTGCCGCTCACTTTCGACGACTGGCGGTTGACCGATGACGGTCAGATCGAAACGGCGACTTTCGGCAATCTCGACGATGCGATCGGGCAGGGCCGTCTCGGCAACTGGTTCACCGTCAACGGCGCCTATCGCCCCAAGATCGACGTCCCCCAGGGACTGGTGCGCCTGCGCATCCTCAATGCCGCCAATATCCGCACCATGTCGATCCTCGTCAAAGGCGCCGACCCGCTGATCATCTCCGAGGACGGCCAGCCGGTGCCGCCGCGCCAGCTCGGCAATGCCGGGCTCGTCCTGGCGCCCGGACAGCGGAGCGACCTTCTGCTCGCCGAAAGCGATGAGACCGTGACGCTGGCCGTCAATCTGTTCGAGGACGTCATCGAGGCCGCCTATCTCGAGCGCAAGGGGGCCGCCGCCGAGATCGTGCTGCCCGACAATTTCGCCTTGCCGCCCAATCCGATCACGACCGCCATCGACACCGCCAAGGCCCGGACCGTGCCCTTCGTGATCGAGGGCGGCGAGAAGGGCGGCATGACCGGCGCCATCTATGCCGGCGAGAAGCTCGATCTGCGGGCGCTCCTGGAAAAGGGCATGGCCTGGGCCATCAACGGCACCGCCGGTCTCGCCGCCGAGCCCTGGGAGACCTTTACCCTGGGCGACACGGTGATCCTGGAGGTGGACAACCGCACCAAATTCGACCAGCCGCTCCATCTCCACGGCCATGTCTGGCGGCTCATCGTCGACCAGCCAACGCCTTTCCGCGACACGGTGGTCGTCCCGGCCGAGTCCCAGGTGAAACTGGGCTTCGTGGCCGACAATCCCGGCCGCTGGGGCATTCAGAGCACCGTGGCGGAGCGGACAGATGCCGGACTGCTGACCTCCTTCGAGGTCGGCGCGTAATTTGCCTTGATTTGGCCGTTTGGCTAAATTAGCAGCTTCATCAAAGCGTTAATGACGGCAGCTCGGGAGCCTCAGTCAAGTGAGCGATGAATCGCTATTCAGAGAAGTGGACGAGGAAGTCCGCCAGGACCAGTTCAAGAAGCTCTGGACCCAATATGGCAGTTATTTCACGGCCTTGGCTTTGGTCATCATCCTGGGCGTCGCCGGCTTCAAGGGCTGGCAGTACTGGCAGCTGACGCAATCGGAAGGCGCCGCCAAGGTGTTCTCCGACGGGGTCAAGAAGCTCGAAGAGGGCAAGCTGGCCGACGCCGAGGCGGCATTCGCCGCGATCCAGCATTCGGGCTACGCCAAACTGGCCGAATTGCGCCGCGCCGCCGCCCTCGCCGGCAGCGGCAAGACCGACGAGGCGGTGGCGATCTACGACAAGGTCGCCGATGACCAGGCCAACGCCCAGTCGCTGCGCGATCTGGCGCGCCTGCGCGCCGGTTATGTCCTGACCGACAAGCTGGCGCCGGCCGAGCTCATCAGCCGGCTCGGCGCCTTCGACAATGATACGAGTCCATGGCGGGGCATGGCGCGCGAGATCTTCGCGCTCGCCGCCTACCGCACCGGCGACTACACCATGGCCGACCGCTATCTCAATGCCATCATTGCCGATCAGGGCGTGTCGCTCGAGCTGCGCCAGCGCGCGCAGATGCTGCTCGAAGTGGTGACGCCGCTCCTGACCGCCAAAAAGTAAGGTCTGACCATGCGATTCTCGAGGCTTTGGCCGATCCTGGCGACATCACTCTTCCTCACGGGCTGCGGTTCCGCCTCGAAGCTGCTCGAGGGTGTCACCGGCGAGAAGGATGTGGTGCTGCCCGGCAAGCGCGAGAGCGTGCTGTCGCCGAGCGAATCCTCCGCGGCCCCGAGCGAGACATCGAGCGACCCGATCGTCATCCCGACCGCCGAGACCAATCCGAGTTGGCCCCAGCCCGGCGGCCAGGCCACCAATTCCTTCGGCAATCTTTCCGCCGGCGCCACCTTGTCGCGCGCCTGGTCCGCCAGCGCCGGTGAGGGCACGACGGGCGAGGGCCGCATCGTGGCGAGCCCGATCATCGTCGGTGGCACGGCCTATGTGCTCGACTCGCGCAGCAACGTGACCGCGATCCGCACCTCGGGCGGCGGCCAGGCCTGGCGCGTCTCGCTCATTCCGGAAGGCAAGAGCACCCGCGCTTTCGGCGGCGGTCTCGCGTCCGACGGCCAGCGCATCTATGCCACCTCGGTCCTCGGCGAGGCCCTCGCGCTCGACGCCTCGACCGGCGCCATTCTGTGGCGCAAGAAGCTCGGCGCTCCGGTACGCGCGGCGCCGACCGTCGCGAATGGCACGATCTATTTCACCGGGTCGAGCAACGAGGTCTTCGCGCTCCGCGCCAGCGACGGCGGCGAGGTGTGGAAGTATCAGGGCACCGGCGGGCGGGCGACCATCGCCTCGAGCCCGAGCCCGGCCGTCTCGCAGGGCTTCGTCGTCATCCCGACCACCGCCGGCGAGATCATCGCCTTCAATGCGAGCGACGGTCTCGAGGCCTGGAGCGACGCGCTGACCTCGAATGATCCCGCCGCGACCGCCACCAATATCGGCAGTGTCGCCGGCCGGCCGGTCATCGAGGGCGGCCAGGTCTTCGCCATCTCCAATGCCGGCCGCATGGCGGCTTTCGCCCTGCAGAGTGGCGACCGGCAATGGACCCGCGATATATCCGGCTCGCAGACCCCCTGGGTGGCGGGCGACCACGTCTTCGTCATCATCAACGGCAAGACCCTGATGGCGCTGTCCCGCCGCACCGGCGCGGTGCGCTGGAGCAAGGAGCTGCCGGGCAAGATCTGGGCCGGTCCGGTTCTCGGCGGCGGCCGCCTCCTGGCGGTGAGCTCCGACGGCCAGCTCGCCAGCATCTCGGCGCAGACGGGCGAGGTGCTTAACACCACCAAGGTGGGCGATGCCTTCTATATCGCCCCCGTCATCGCCAACGGCACGGTCTACCTGCTTTCCGATGATGCCCAGCTGATCGCGTTGCGCTAAGACGATCAGATGCAAGCGAAAGTCGCGATACTGGGCCGGCCGAATGTCGGCAAATCGACTCTGTTCAACCGGCTGGTCGGCCGCAAGCTGGCGCTGGTCGACGATCAGCCCGGCGTCACCCGCGACCGCCGCGAGGGCGAGGGCCGTATCTTCGATCTGACATTCCGTCTTTTCGATACCGCAGGCCTTGATGACGCCCCGCGCGGCAGCCTGGAAGACCGTATGAGCGCCCAGTCGGAAACGGCGATCGCCGATGCCGATGTCTGCCTGTTCGTCATCGACGCCAGGGCGGGCGTGACGCCGGTCGACCGCGAATTCGCCGCGAAGCTCAGACGCCATGGCAAGCCGGTTCTGGTCCTCGCCAACAAGGCGGAGGGCAGGGCGGGCGAAAGCGGCGCGCTCGAAGCCTTCTCTCTGGGACTTGGAGACCCGATCGCCATTTCCGCCGAGCATGGCGAGGGCATCAATGAGCTCTATGAAGCGCTCCAGCCTTATGTGAAGGCCGCGGAAGAGGGGCAAGAGGAAGAGCAGGACGTTGAAGGAAAGCCGCTCAAGCTGGCCATCATCGGCCAGCCCAATGCCGGCAAATCCACTCTGGTCAACGCGCTTCTGGGCTCGGACCGCGTGTTGACCGGCCCGGAGGCCGGCATCACCCGCGACGCCATCGCGATCGACTGGTCGTGGCGCGGCAAGCCGGTCACCTTGTGGGACACCGCCGGGATCAGGCGCAAATCGCGCGTCACCGGCAAGGTAGAGAAGCTGGCGGTGGCCGACGGCCTGCGCGCCATCCGCTTCGCCGACGCCGTCATCGTGCTGATCGACGCCTCGATGGAGATCGAGCGGCAGGACCTGACCCTCGCCGATCTCGCCGCCCAGGAGGGCAGGGCGGTCGTGCTGGCGCTGTCGAAATGGGATCTGGTCGAGGACAAGCAGAAGCGCCTCAAGGACGTGAAGGACGATATCGGCGATATCCTGCCGGAGATCCGCGGCGTCGCCATCGTCCCGGTTTCCGCGCAGGTGGAGAAAGGCCTCGACAAGCTGATGGAAGCGGTCTTGGCCGCGGTCGAGAAATGGAACTCCCGCATCTCGACGGGACAGCTCAACCGCTGGCTCGAGGCGATGCTGGAGCGCAATCCGCCGCCGGCCCCGTCGGGGCGGCGCATCAAGATCCGCTATGCAACGCAGGTTTCGGCGCGGCCCCCGACTTTCTCGCTCTTCGGCAATCAGCTCGACCATCTGCCCGAGACCTATGTGCGCTATCTGATGAACGGCCTGCGCGAAACCTTCGAACTTTGGGGCACGCCGTTGCGTTTCAACCGGCGCGGCGGCCGCAATCCCTTCGACAAGGACAAGAGATGACCGCCCATCCGACCACCGTCGTCTTCGATATCGGCAATGTGCTCGTCTCGTGGAATCCGCGTTATCTCTACCGCCAGTTCTTCGCGGGCCGCGAGGCGGAGATGGAGTGGTTTCTCGCCAATATCTGCACCACCGCCTGGAATGTGGAGCAGGACAAGGGACGCAGCTTCAAGGACGCGGTCGACCTGCTCCTCGCGCAGCATCCCGAGAAGTGGCATCCGATGATCCGCGCTTATGACGAGCGCTGGCACGAGACGATCTCGGGCCCGATCGAGGGCACCGTCGCGATCCTCGAGGCGCTCAAGCGCAACAACGTGCCTCTTTATGCCATCACCAACTGGAATCAGGACAAGTTCCGCGAGGCGCTCGAGCGCTTCCCGTTCCTGAAGGTCTTCGCCGGCATCGTGGTGTCGGGCGACGAGCGGTTGCTGAAGCCCGACCGCGAGATCTTCGATCTCTTCTTCGAACGCTACAAGGTGAAGCCGGAGACGGCGGTGTTCATCGACGACAGCCTGCACAATGTCGAGGGCGCCCGCGCCGCCGGCATGCAGGCTTTGCACTTCACCTCGCCCGAGGATTTGGCCCGCGATCTGCGCGAGCTTGGATTTGCAGTCTGAACAATTCGGCTGCGCGTTTACTGCCAGGGATCGCGACACTGAACCCCAAACGGCTCGAAGTCCGTGACGTTTCGCGTGATGATCTGCAATCTCTTCTCGAGGGCGGTCGCCGCGATCATGGCATCAAGCGTCGGACGCTTGTTCGGCGGCGGCAGCGCAGCCGCCCGAAGTGCTATTTCCAGATCAAAGGGAATGATGCGGTCTACGAACTCCACGAGGACGACGTCATTCAGCCATCTCATGAGATCAATCGCGAAAGGAGGATTGCGGCTTTCCTCGCGTTGAATCCCGAAGCGTATCTCCATGATCGTCACGGCCGAGAGAAAGGCAGCCTGCATATCGAAGGCGCGCAGGAATTTCTGGAACTGCATGTCCTGCTTATCCGGTCGTCTCGCCGCTGAGACGACATTGGTGTCGAGCAGGAAGGGCATCAGAAGCCGACATCCCGATCATCGAGAGGATGTCGCTCGGGAGCAAAGTCACCTTCCACGGTTGCATGGGGATCACGCAAAGCGTCGTACAGGCTCTTGGGCTTCTGCCAGCTTGCTTCGAATGCCTCATATCGCATGAGCACATAGGCCGCCTCACCATGATCGGTGATGACGAGCGGTCCGTTGTCGGCTTGCTTCTTGGCCTTGCTCGGATTCTGGTTGAACATGGCACTGGTCATGCGGGATATACGCATCGGGCTCTCATCTAGTATATATTTCTATAAATATACTACAAGGTGGCGCGTTTCAATTGCAATTCCACTGTTCCTGCGCTGTTAAAAACAGCCGGATCAACAGCAGAAAACAGCGGGACTACAGCAGTTTACAGCGGGGCCGGAAAAGCAGCGGCGGCGCCAGGGCCGGCACTCTCCCGATCTCACGCTTTGACGCGGCTTTGCAAGGCCTCAGCCCTGCTTCTCCGGCACGGCTTGTGGCGCCGGGGCGCGGCGGAAGAACTGGGTGAAGCCGCCATAGCGGGCGATCTGCTGGTCGGCCAGCACGCCGAACAGGATGACGGCGCCGATGACGGCGAAATTGAGCGAGCTCGGTATGCCGAGCAGGTTCACCAGGTTCTGCAGCACCTGGAGCAGGATGGTGCCCAGCACGATGCCGAGCATCGAGCCTTCGCCGCCCCTGAGGCTGCAGCCGCCCAGAACCGCCGCGGCAATGGCATAGAGCTCGTAGAAATTGCCATGAGTGGCGGGCGAGATCGAGCGCGTATAGAGCGTCAGGAACACCGCCGCGAGCCCGGCGAGGCCGCCGCAGATGATATAGGCCGATGAGATGATGCGCTTGGTCGCGATGCCGGAATAGCGCGCCGCTTCTTCGTTCTTGCCCACCGCGAAGAGATAGCGCCCGAAGACCGAGCGGTGCAGCACGATGCCCATGATCACGGCGATGATGATGAAGGCGATGAAGCTGTGCGGAATGCCAAGGGTCCGTCCGGTGGTGAGCCATTGCAGCGCCGGGTAGGAGGCGCCGAAGGGAAAGCCCGCCGTCGCGTCCTCGGTATAGAAGCGGGCGATGCCGCGATAGATGAGCAGGCCGCACAGAGTGACGATGAAGGGCTGCAATCCCATGCGGGTGACCAGGAAGCCGTGCAGGGCGCCGAGGATCAGCCCGGCGATGACGATGAGCAAAAAGGCCAGGGCCCAGTTGATTTCATAGGTGGAGAGCAGGTCGACGAAGATCACGCCGAGCAGCGCGAACATGGAGCCCACCGACAGCTCGATGCCGCCGGTGATGATGACGAGGCCGACGCCGATCGAGAAGATGCCGTAGAGCCCGATGAGGTTCATCGTGTTGGAGAGGTTGATGGGCAGCAGGAAGCGCGGGTTGATGAACGCGACCGTGGCCGACACCACGATGATCAGAATGAGCAGGCCGATGTCTTTCTTGAGCATGGTGAACCCTAGTTGAGCGGCCGGCCGACGGCCAGTCTGAGCACATTGTCCTCGCTAAAGCGGTTGCGTTCGAGAAGGCCGCTGACCCGCCCTTCATGCATCACCGCGATCCGGTCGGAGACCCCGATCACTTCCTCCATGTCGCTGGAGATCATCAAAATGGCGACGCCCCTGTCGCTCAAGGCGCGCATCAGCTCATAGATCTCCTGCTTGGCGCCGACATCGACGCCGCGCGTCGGCTCGTCGAAGATGATGACCTTGGGCTTCATCGACAGCCATTTCGCCAGCACGACTTTTTGCTGGTTTCCTCCCGAGAGAGCCCCCGCGGCGACTCCGACATTCGGCGCCTTGATATTGAGAAGGGTCTTCTGGCGTTGGGCATTGGCGTCCTCGCGCGCCGGCTTGACCAGCCAGGCCTTGGCGTAGCTCGTGAGATCGGGCAGCGAGATATTCTGGCTGATCGGGACGTCGAGCAGGAGGCCGGACTGCTTGCGGTCCTCCGGCACCAGGAAAATGCCCTTGGCGATGGCCTCGCGCGGCTCGGCGATGCTGAGCGGCGTTCCCTTCAGGCGGATCTCGCCGCCGGCCTTGGCATCGATGCCGAACACGACCCGCGCCATTTCGGTGCGGCCCGATCCGACAAGGCCGGCGAGGCCCAGTATCTCCCCCTCGTGCAGCGCGAGATCGACCGTCTTGCCCGGAAAGGCGAGGGTACGCAGGCCCGTCAGCGCCAGGGCTTCCGGGCCGGGCGGCCCCTTGGGCGGGATATAGAGGGATTTGAGATCGCGCCCGATCATCAGCCGGATCATGGCGTCATGCTTGATGTCGGCGCCCTGGAGCTCGCCCACCTTGCGTCCGTCGCGCAGCACGATGACCCGGTCGGCGCAGCGCTCCACCTCCTGCAGGCGGTGCGAGATGAAGATCACGCTGACGCCGCCCGCCTTGAGGTCGGCGATGATCTTGAGAAGCCGGTTGGTTTCATTGACGGTGAGGCTCGAGGTCGGCTCGTCGAGGATGACGAGGCGCGCCGCGATGGAGAGCGCCTTGGCGATCTCGACCAGCTGGCGCTGCGCCAGCGACAGGTCGGCCACCAGGCTCGCCGGTGTGAAATCGGCGCCGAGCTTCTTGAGCAGGGGCTCGGTGCGCTGGCGCGTGGCCTGGCTATCGATGAGCCGGAAGGGCGGTCCCTTGCGCGGCTCGCGTCCGATGAAGACATTGGCGGCGACGTCGAGATTGTCGAAGAGATTGAGCTCCTGATGCACGAAGGCGATGCCGGCCTTGCCGGCGGCATCGATGCTCATGGCGGCGCGCTCGGCGCCGTCGATGCGCAGGATTCCCTGGTCGGGCGCCGCCACGCCGCCCAATATCCGCATCAGGGTCGACTTGCCGGCGCCGTTCTCGCCGACCAGGCCGATGACCTCTCCCGGCGCGACACTGAGCGTCACGCCCTTCAGGGCGGCGACGCCCGGATAGGATTTGCTGATGTCGATGAGTTCGAGAAACGGATCGGCCATCTTGCCCCGAAGCTTGACCCGGATTGCCGGCCGGCACAAGCGGCGCCGGCCGGCCGGGGAGTGGCCTCTGATTACTTTCCGAGCCGCGATTTGAGTTCCGTCTCGAAGGCGTCGACATTCGCCTTGTCGATGACCTGGCCGGGCACGATGATGAGCCCGTCGCCCGGAACGCCGGACTTGTCGCCTTCCAGGACCTTCGCCATCAGTTTCATGCCCTGATAGCCCCATTCATAGGGGTTCTGGACGACGGTGCCTTCGATGGCGCCCTCGCGCACGCCGCCCAGCGTCACCGGGTCCTCGTCGAAGCCGATGATCTTGATCTGGCCGAGCTTGCCGGACTCCTTCAGCGTTTCGTAGATGAGCGGCGTATTGTATGAATAGAAGCCGACCATGCAGGCGACGTCCGGCGTTGCGGCAAGCGCGTCGGCGACATTGCGCTTGGCGCGGGCGAAGTCGATATCGTCGCCGCGCACATCGATCATCTCGACCTTCGAGCCCTTGATGGTCGCCTGCACGCCTTCGATGCGCTCGCGCGCATTGTCGGCGCCGGGAAGGCCGACGAAGCCGATGCATTTGCCGCCGTCGGGCAGGGCCTTCAGCATCAGCTTGCCGGCATCCTTGCCGAGCTCGACATTCGAGCTGCCGATATAGGCGATGCGCTTTGATTGCGGCGCGTCGCTGTCGGTGGTGAAGAGCGGAACCTGGGCGGCGACGCGATCGAGGGCCTCCGTCGAGGTCTTGGGATCGACGGCGCTGACCATGATGGCGGCGACGCCCGCGGCCACGAGGTCGTCCATCAGGCGCTGCTGGATGGCGGCCGAGGACTGCTCGGGATATTTCAGCTCGAGCGTGTAGTTGGGAAGTTCCTCTTGCGCTTTCTTCACCCCCGCTTCGGCGATCTTCCAGAAGTCGGAGGCGCCATTGACGACGAAAGCGAGGGTCTTCTTGTCCTGGGCGTCGGCGCTCATCGTGACGGACATCGCCACGGCCAAGGCCGCGCCGATCATGAATAGACGTTTCATATGCTTCTCCCTTTGATGATGCCGCAGCGGCATTCGCGAGCGGCAAATGGATCGAACCGCCTTTTCTTATTTGTATGACAAAAGGCTAGGCGAGAAATCGCCAAGCGTCAACACTGGCACAAAGTAGGGCTTGATCAGTGTGGCGGAGAATGCGGTGCCGGTGCGATGCGCTGATCGCGCAAGCTCGCTTCAACGCATGCTGAGGGAAACCGGTCAGAGCTTATTCGCTCAGTCACTCTCCCTCCGCCGCGCGAAGCGCGGGGAGGGTGGCCGCCCATAGGGCGGACGGGAGGGGTCTCTGCACCGAGTTCTGCTCGACGTTTGGTTCGAATGGCGCGCAAGTGCTTAACACTGAGAGGTCTCCCTGGTTGAGAAACCCCACCCGTCGCGCGTTCCGCGCGCCACCCTCCCCGCCTTCGGCGGTGGAGGGAGAGCCTATCCCTGGAACTTGAACAGCCCGGTCGGCGCGTATTTGTAGGTGGCGCCATTGTCCTTGAAGGCGGGCAGGCACATTTCGACCAGCTGGGCGGCGACCTCGTCGGGTGACGGCAGGGTGTTCGGATCTTCGCCCGGCATGGCGAGCGCCCGCATGCGGGTGCGGGTCGGGCCCGGGCTGAACATGTTGGCCGTCACCTTGGTGGTGGCGACTTCCGCGGCATAGGTCCGCACCAGGGTTTCGAGCGCGGCCTTCGAGATCGAATAGGTGCCCCAATAGGCGAAGGCCTTATGCGCCGCGCCCGAGGTCACGAAGATGGCGCGCCCATCCTCCGAGCGCTTGAGCAGCGGGTCGAGCGAGCGGATGAGACGCCAGTTGGCGGTGACATTGACGGCCATCACCTCGTCCCAGCTCTTGGGCTCGATATGGCCGAGCGGCGACAGCTTGCCGAGCACGCCGGCATTGCCGATCAGGAAATCGAGCTTGCCCCAGCGTTCGTGGATGGCGGCGCCCAGCCGGTCGAGGGCCGGATAGTCCTTGATGTCGGCCGGCACCAGCGTGGCGCTGCCGCCCGCGGCCTTGATCTCGTCATCGAGCTCTTCGAGACCGCCCTGGGTGCGCGCCAGCGCGATGACATGGGCGCCGCGCCTGGCGAGCGCCAGCGCCGCCGATTTGCCGATGCCGCGCGACGCACCGGTGACGACCGCGATGCGGTTCTCGAGTTCCTTGCTCATTCTGACTCTATGTCTTTCAGCCGGCTTCGGCGAGGAGCGACAGCTGCTGCTTGGCCGATTCACCGATGATGTCGGTGAGATGGGTGGGATAATCGCCGGTGAAGCAATGATCGGTGAATTGCGGCCGCATCGGGTCGCGCCCGTCATGGCCGACGGCGCGGTAGAGCCCGTCGACGGAGAGGAAGGCGAGCGAGGTGACGCCGATATAGTCGCGCATCTCCTCGAGCGTATGCGTGGCGGCGAGGAGGGCTTTCTGCTCCGGCGTGTCGATGCCGTAGAAGTCGGGATGGCGGATCGGCGGGCAGGCGATGCGCATATGCACTTCGCGCGCTCCCGCCTCGTACATCATGCGCACGATCTTGACCGAGGTCGTGCCGCGTACGATCGAGTCGTCGACCAGCAGCACGCGCTTGCCGCTGATCACCGCGCGATTGGCGTTGTGCTTGAGCTTGACGCCGAGCGCCCGGATGGTCTGGGTCGGCTCGATGAAGGTGCGGCCGACATAGTGGTTGCGGATGATGCCGAGCTCGAAGGGAATGCCGGCTTCCTGCGAGAAGCCGAGCGCCGCGGGGACGCCGGAATCCGGCACCGGGATGATGACGTCGACATCGGCCGGCGCTTCCTGGGCGAGCTGGCGGCCGAACTGCTTGCGCACCTCATAGACCGAGCGGCCGCCGAGAATGCTGTCGGGACGCGAGAAATAGACATATTCGAAGACACAAGGCCGGGCCGGCAGGCGCGGGAAGGGACGCAGCGACTCGACGCCCTCCTCGGAGATGACGACCACCTCGCCGTTCTCGACCTCGCGCACGAAGCGGGCGCCGATGATGTCGAGGGCGCAGGTCTCCGAGCAGAGGATATAGGCGCCGTTCAGTTCGCCGAGGATCAGCGGGCGGATGCCGAGCGGATCGCGGGCGCCGATGAGCTTCTTGTTGGTCATGGCGACCAGCGAGTAGGCGCCTTCGAGGGCCCGCAGCGCGTCGATATAGCGCTCGACGAGACGCGGCTTCTGCGAGCGGGCGACGAGATGCAGGATGACCTCGGTGTCGGAGGTCGACTGACAGATGGCGCCCTGCGCCACGAGCTCGCGCCTGAGCGTCAGGCCGTTGGTGAGATTGCCGTTATGCGCCACCGCGAGGCCGCCGGTGGCGAGCTCGGCGAAGAGCGGCTGCACATTGCGCAGGATGGTTTCGCCGGTGGTCGAATAACGCACATGGCCGAGTGCCATGCGGCCCTGCAGGCGCTTGATGGTGTTCTCGTTCGAGAAGTGATCGCCGACGAGGCCCATTCGGCGCTCCGAATTGAAGCGCTCGCCATTGAAGGCGACGATGCCGGCGGCTTCCTGGCCGCGATGCTGCAGGGCATGCAGGCCGAGCGCCGTGAGAGCGGCCGCGTCGTCATGGCCGAAAATGCCGAACACGCCGCATTCTTCACGCAGCGTGTCGCCATCGAGATCGAAGTTGAATTCGGAAGTGGGCGCCGCCATCGCGTCTGTCCTCAATTGGGGTTGCTCTGGCCGCCGAAATCCGGCTGCTCCTGATTGTCGGAGGGCGGCGAGTTCTGCTGCTGTTGGCCCCCTTGCGTTCCCTGGATCAGCTGGTCGAGACCTTGCGACTCGTTCTTCTTGTAGCCTTCCTCATCCGTCGGCGCGGTGGTCTCGCCGCTGCCGCCCTGCGCCGCGGGCGGCTGCTGGGTGGAGGGCTGAGTCTGGTTGGTGAGGATGGAGGAATTGGTGAGGGTCTCGGCGATATCGGGCGGCACCAGCGACAGGATGACCTCGCCCACCGACTGGATGATCGGCAGCGAACGGGCGTTCTTCACCCAGTCCTCCTGGCGCTCGATGGGCATGAGCCAGCCATAGAAGAGATAGGCGATGACCACCAGGACCAGGCCGCGCGCCAGGCCGTAGAAGAAGCCGAGCGTGCGGTCGAAGGCGCCGGCGGCGGAATCGACCACGACATCGGAGAGCTTGACGCTGATCAGCGACACGATGATCAGCACGACGAGGAAAATGCCGCCGCCGACGGCGATCTTGGCGACGATGTCGGGCTGCAGATACTGGCTGGCGAAGCCGACCAATTCCGGCGAGCGGATGGCGAAATAGGCGCCGACCGCCGCCGCGCCCCAGGCGATGAGCGACAGCACCTCGCGGGTGAAGCCGCGCATCAAAGCGAGCAGCCCCGAAATGATCATGATACCGGCAAGAATGAGATCGAGCAGTTGAAACGGCATTAGCCAGTCCGTCCGATGGTGGTTGAACGCGATCTTATAGGCAGCTTTTGTGGCATGGGCTAGGCGATTCGGGCGAGCCCCTTGGGCTGGGCCGCGGCCCAGGCGACAAGGTCGGCAATCGTCTCCAAGGGTTTGATTTTAAAGCCTTTTGGGCTGGAAAGCTCCGGCCGGGCAGCGGTCACTGCTTCTTTGAGGCCGAGCTTCTGTGCCTCTTTGACACGCGCTTCCGCGAGGCTCACCGGACGGATGGCGCCGGAGAGCGCGATCTCGCCGAAAATCGTCGTCCCGTGCGGCACGATCGTGCCGGTCAGCGACGAGAGGAGGGCGGCGGCGACGGCGAGGTCGGCGGCGGTCTCCTTCACTTTGAGCCCGCCCGCCACATTGAGATAGACGTCGTGATTGCCGATGGTGACGCCGGCGCGGGCCTCGAGCACGGCCAGGACCATGGCGAGCCGGTTGGCGTCCCAGCCGACCACCGTGCGCCGCGGAGTGCCGAAGGGCGACGGCGAGACGAGGGCCTGGACCTCGATGAGGAGGGGGCGCGTGCCTTCCACCCCCGCGAAGACGGCCGAGCCCGGCGTCGGATGCTCGCCCGTTCCCATGAACAGCCGCGACGGATTGGCCACTTCCTTGAGGCCGCCATCCGACATCTCGAACACGCCGATCTCGTCGGTCGGCCCGAAGCGGTTCTTCACCGCCCGGAGGATGCGATATTGGTGGCCGCGGTCGCCTTCGAAATAGAGCACGGTGTCGACCATGTGCTCGATGACCTTGGGGCCGGCGATCTGGCCGTCCTTGGTGACATGGCCGACCAGCAGGATGGTGGTGCCCTTCTGCTTGGCGAAGCGGATCAAAGCCTCGGAACCCGCCTTGAGCTGCGAGACGGTGCCCGGCGCCGCGTCGATATTGGGCGACCACACGGTCTGAATCGAATCGATGACCGCGATGGCCGGCGCGTCGCCCTCGGACAAGGTCGCCACGATGTCGGCGGCATTGGTTTCGGCGGCGAGCAGCACCGAGGTCTCGGCGATGCCGAGCCGCTCGGCCCGGAGGCGGACCTGGGCCACGGCTTCCTCGCCCGAGACATAGATTACCCGGCGGCCGCGATTGGCGAGCGCCGCCATGGCCTGCAGCAGGAGCGTCGACTTGCCGATGCCGGGATCGCCCCCGATCAGCACGCCGGAGCCCGGGACGAAGCCGCCGCCGGCCACCCGGTCGAGCTCGGCGATGCCGCTTTCGATGCGTGCCGGAGCGGCACTTTCACCCTTGAGGCCGACGAGACGCGAGGGCCGGCCCTTGGGCAGGCTGGCGCCCTTGGCGCCCGACAGCGGTGTGGGCGCCGATTCCTCGATGATGGTGTTCCATTCGCCGCAATTGTCGCAGCGCCCCGCCCATTTGGACGAGACGGCGCCGCAGGACTGGCAGACGAATTGCGAGAGTGCTTTGGCCATGGAAGGCGAGAGATAGGGCGCGGACCGAGTCCGTGCAAGTCCGCAAGGCCTGGCCGTCAGCCGGCGAGCGTGATGATCACGCGCTCGCCGCGGCCGGCCACTCGCTCGTCAGCGGCCGCCATCTCTCGGCGTCGCCGATGTCCTTGGCGAGAAGCGCGCGCGAGACGGCGACGAGGAGATCGGTCTGGGTGACGATGCCGGCGATCCTGCCGTCGCCGCTGGTGATGATCACCGCGTGGGTGCGGCCGTTGCTCAACAGCGGGATGAGATCGGTGATCGGCGCATCGGGACGCGCGGTCACGGCGGGCGAAATCCTCTCGGCGATGCGCTCCTCGGCCGTCGCGAGCTCGCGCAGGCCGATGGTTCCGGCGAGCCTGCCGTCCGCACCCAGAACCGGGAGCATCCTGATATCGTGATCGAGCAGCAGCCGGCGCGCCTGGTCGCTCCGGGCGTTGCGGTCGACGGTCACGACATCGCGCGACATGATCTCGCGGGCTTTGATCATGCTGTGCATGCGCGACAGGATCTGGCCCTCGACCTCGCGCAGGAGACGGTCGAGATCGCCACGGCCGATGTCGTAGCTTTCGCCCATCTTGGCCAGCGCGGCGTCGATGTCGGCGCTCTGCAGGCCGACGCGCAGCGGCGCCGGCTGATCCTTGGTCTTGTGCTCGTTCACGGCGGCGGGCGCGGCGACATGCGGGTAGCTCCGCCGGGCGAGCCGGTGGAAGACGACGCCGAGCAGCACCAGCAGCACTGAATTGAGCGCGATCGGCATGAAGGGGAACAGATAGCCGGCATTGGTGACCGCCGATCCGCCGATGACGGCGGTCAGCGCCGCAGCCCCGCCCGGCGGATGCAGGCTGCGGGTGAAGGACATGACGACGATGGCGAGCGCCACCGCAAGACCGGTGGCCAATGCCGGATAGGGCACGAAATGCATGACCGTCACGCCGACCAGCGCCGAGATCGTATTGCCGCCGATGATCGGCCAGGGCTGGGCCAGCGGGCTGGTCGGCACGGCGAAGAGCAGCACGGCCGACGCGCCGATCGGCGCCACGATCAGCGGCAGGAAGGGATCAGGCCCGAAACTCCAGGCGCAGACGAGGCCGGTCAGGCCGATGCCGATGAGCGCGCCCAGGCAGGCGAGCAGCCGGTCGCGCAACGTGGCGCCAGGGAGAATGGGCGAGAACCAGGGAAACTTGATGGGGCGATCCATGTCAGAACACTGGAGAAAACGAGGGCCGGGTCACTACCAAGCCTCCGTCAAGTGTTCAAGGAAACCAAAGCGCGCATCCGCTTTGCGTTTCTCAACTGGCTCATGCGCCGCGTCCGGCGGCTTCGGCGGTGAGCTCGCCGATCAGCCTGACGAACTCTTTTTCTCCGGCCGTGGCATAGCGGTCGGTGTGGCGCAGCAAGGTGAAGGGGCGCCGCGGCACCGGGTGATCGACAAGGGCGAGGGTGCCGGTCCGGATAGCCTTGTCGACGACGAGCCGCGACAGGACGGTGACGCCGGCTCCGGCCTCGACGGCGGCCCTGACCGATTCATTCGTCGGCATCACCAGGCTGACATCGAGCGCGGCCAAAGGGATCCCTTCGCGCTTGAGCAATGGCTCGAGGATCGAGCGGGTGCCGGAGCCCAGCTCGCGCAGCACCCAGCGGGCGGAGGTGAGATCGATCTTGCCCCGTTTCCGGGCGCGGACCCAGTCATGCCCGGAGGGTGCCACGAGCACCATCTCGTCTTCGGCGACGACCGTCGTCATGAGGGACTGCTCCTCGACCGGTCCCTCGACGAAGCCGAGATTGGCCTCGCCGGCGCGCACCATGGCGGCGACGGTCTCGGTGTTGCCGATGGTGAGGGTCACCGAGATGCCGGGATGGGCCGAGCGGAAGGCATGAATGAAGCGGGGCAGCCAGTAATTGCCGACGGTCTGGCTGGCGGCGAGGCTCAGCGCGCCGGCTTTCAGGCCGGCGAGATCGGCGAGCACCAGCTCGGCCGCGGTGGCGCGGGCGAGAACCGCCTTGGCCTCGGTCAGGAACAAGCGTCCCGCGTCGGTCAGGCTGATGCGCCGGCCCACCCGGTCGAAGAGCTTGGTCTGATAGCGCGCCTCGAGGGCCGCGACCGCGGCGCTGGTGGCCGACTGGGTGAGATTGAGATCGCCCGCCGCGCGCGTGACATGCTCGCGCTCCGCCACCGCGACGAAGATGCGCAGCTGCTCGAGTGTCATGCGTGGGTCCTCATCCGACGATCTTTACAAGCATCAGGCTGAGGCTGGCTATGAAAACCGCGGCGGTGAGGGCGAGCAGCAGTGGGCGGGCGCCGAGCGCCCGGATCTGCGAGAATTCGGTCTTCAGGCCCATGCCGGCAAGGCCGAGCGCGAGCAGCAGGCTGGTCGCGAGCGCGATGGCCGGCTTCGTCCATAGGGGCAGCTCGACCAGGCTGTTGAGCAGGACGGCGGCGGCGAAGCCGAAGATGAACCACGGGACGGGCGGACGCGCCGCGGCATCGCCGGACTTGCCGCGCAGGAACACCCCGAGCAGCAGGACCATGGGCGCCAGCATCGCGACGCGCGCCAGCTTGGCGATCGTGCCGGTCTCGCCCGCCACCGGCCCCGCCTGGAAGCTCGCCCCGACGACCTGGGCGACCTCATGGATGGAGGCGCCCGCCCACAGGCCGAATTCACGCGCGTCGAGGCCGAGGACGAGGGCGAGCGGCGGCAGGGCCAGCATCGCGATCGTGCCGAACAGGGTGATCATCGCGACCGCATAGGCGACATCCTGGTCGCGCGCCCTGGTGACGCCATTGACCGCGGCGATCGCGGACGCGCCGCAGATGGCGGTGCCGGCGGCGATCAGCTGGGTGAGGCCGCGCTCGACGCCGAGCAGCCGGCCGAGAGCGAGGGTGAAGAAGAAGGCCCCCATGAGCGCCAGAGCGGCGATGCCGATGCCTGAGGCGCCGATCGCCAGGAATTGCCCGGCAGTGACCTGGAAGCCCAGGCAAACGATGCCGAGGCGCAGGAGGCTCTTCTGGCAGAGACCGATGCCGGCGAGGCTCACCTGCGGGGTGCCGACGACATTGGCGAACAGCATCCCGATGATAACCGCGAGGATCATCGGGCTGAGCAGGCCGAAGCCCGGCACCTCATGCAGCGAGAAGGCGGCGCCGGTGACGATGCCGGCGAGAACGATGCCGGGAACGGCGTCGGTGAGGCCGGACTGAGAGGCGGGAAGGGAAGGCGAGGACAAAGGCACGACGGCGACTCCGAAGGGACGGATGATGCAGTCGCACCGCCGCGCGTCAGATTCCAACGCATTCTATGGCTTGAATCGTTCGCTTCAGCCGAACGATCTCAATTTGAGAGCCCGGCTTCCGACACCAGCGCCGGATCGTCGCGATAGAGCGCCGGGTAGAGGCGCTTCAGATTCTCGATCTTCGGCAGGTCGTTATAGACGATGTAGGGCTGGGTCGGGTTCAGCGTCAGATAGTCCTGATGATACGCTTCCGCCGGATAGAAAGCGCGGTCCGGCTCGATCCTCGTCACGATGTCGGCAGTGAAGAGCTTGGCCTGGCCCAGCTGCGCGATATAGGCCTCTGCGACCTTCGCCTGCTCGCCGCTCACGGGAAATATGGCCGACCGGTATTGCGTTCCCCGGTCGGGTCCCTGGCGGTTGAGCTGGGTCGGATCATGCGCGACCGAGAAATAGATCTGCAGGATGCGGCCATAGCTGATCTTCGCCGGGTCGAAGGTGATCCTGACCGATTCCGCGTGCCCGCTGGCGCCGCCGCTCACCGTCTCATACTGCGCCGTATCGGCCGCGCCGCCCGCATAGCCCGATACCGCGTTGGTGACGCCCTCGACATGCTGGAACACGCCTTGCACGCCCCAGAAGCAGCCGCCGGCGAGAATGGCGGTTTCCGTCCGGGCGGTCGTGGCGGCTTCGTCCAGGGCCGGGGCGGGCAGGGCGATGCCCTCCTCGGCGGCGGCCATTCCGGCGCTGCCGCCGAGAAGAACGGCAAGCATCGTGAGCAGGCGGAGGGGGTGAGCTGGTTTCATGCGCGCATCTCCATTTTCCGGATCATGCTGCTCATACGCGGCGGAACGGTGCCGTCTTACGCCGCCTCACGCGTAAGTGAAGAGATATTACCCTGGTCAGGCGGCTTCGAAGGTCACCCGCCCGTCGCAGATGGTGACGGCGGGCTTGATCCTGGCGAGCTCCTCCGCCGGCGTCGCCTCGAGATCGCCGTCATAGACGACCACATCGCCGAGCAGCCCCGGCACGAGCCGGCCCTTCTTGGCCTCGGCGAATTCCGTATAGGCGCCGTCCGAGGTGAAGGCGGCGAGCGTGTCCATCAGGCTCTGGCGCTGCGGCCGGCATTCGGGTGCGATCGGCGATTGCGTCATCGCCGACTGCATGCCCTGCAGCGGATCGAGCGGGGACACCGGCCAGTCGGAGGAGAAGCTCATATGGGCGCCGGCCTCGCGCAGGGTCTGCCAGGCATAGGAATAGGGCAGCTTGGCGCCGATGCGTTCGCGGCAGGGCTCGAGCGGCACGCCCGGCACGCCGAGTCCGACGATCGGCTGCAGCGAGGCGACGACGCCGAGCTCCTTGAGGCGCGGAATGTCGGCGGGATCGATCACCTCGATATGCTCGATGCGGTGGCGCGAGTCGCGTCCGCCGTTCACCTTGCGCGCATGCTCGTAGCCGTCGAGGGTGCGCCGGACCGCCGCGTCGCCGATCGCATGCACGGCGATCTGCAGCCCATGCCTGTCGGCGCGCGCCGCCACGGCGTTGAACTCCTCGGCGGTGAAGAGCGCGAAGCCGCGCTCGCCCGGATGGCCCGGATAATCGTCGAGCATCAGCGCCGTCATGGATTCGATGACGCCGTCCATGAACACTTTCACACGCCCCGAATAGAGCATGTCGTCATTGTAGCGGTTTCGCATCTCGACCGCCTCGTCGATGCGCTCGGGCGCGAAGAAATTCTTCTGATGCCACGGCACCTGCACGCGGCAGATGAGATCGCCGTCCTGGCGCAGCGCGTCGAGCAGCTCGAGCTGATAGAAATTGCCGTCCATATTGTGGATGGAGGTGATGCCGAGCGAGGCGCAATAGGCGAGGCCCCGCTTGAGGGCGGCCATGTCGGTGCGCCGGTCCGATGCGCTGGCCGGCGGGACCGGGCCTTCCCCGGTGGTGAGGCCGAGCGACTCGCGGCCCTGGGTCGGGGTCAAGGCGAAGACCGGGCCGTAGGCGGCGAATTCCTTGAGCTCGCCCAGAGCGAGACCGTCCGGCCCCATGACGATCTCGTTGCCGGGCGGCAGCTCCTTGCCCTGGAGAATGTTCGCCGCTTTCAAGGCGGCGGTATTGGCCCATACGGTGTGATGATCGAAGCAGCACAGGATGAAGGGGCGGTCGGGCAGGACCTGGTCGAGATCGTGCCGCGTGATGACGCCGGTCGGACGGATGGTCATGTAGCTCGCGCCATTGGCGACGATGACCTTCTCGTCCGGGCGTTTGGCGGCATAGGCGCGCACCGCCTTGGCGAGGGCATCGATGCCCTCGACACCCGTCACCATCAGGCTGTCGAGCTCGACCGAGCCCGGAAATATATGGATGTGGCTTTCGATGATGCCGGGCAGCACCGTCTTGCCGCGCGCATCGATGATGCGGGTGTGCCGGGCTTTCAGGCCGGCGATATCGTCCTTCTTCCCGACGGCCACAAGCCGGTTTCCCGTGATCGCCAGCGCCTCGGCGCGCGGGCTGTTCTTGTCCATGGTGAGAATTCGGGCGTTGGTGACGATGATGTCGGCCGCTTGCATGATCTCTCCCAGCTTAAAGAGGGTCCGAAAATGCCCGCTTGAAATTCTTCCCGCAAGCCCCCACACTAGGGGCGGTTTCAACAGTCGAAAGGAGGTGATCCGATGTCGAGTGAGTTCACTGCGTTTGTCACGCTCGTGCGGGTCGCAGCGGAGGCTCCTTGCCTTTCCTGACGTTATCCGGATCGAGGTGCTGACCAACGCATCTCACGGGAAGGGCCGCCTCGTGCGGCCCTTCTTTTTTGCTCTCTCCAACTCGTCAATCCCGGCCATGACGAGTTGAGAGCGGGTGACTACTCGCTACGCCTTCAATATTTCCATCTGGATCGGCCCTTCGGCGCGGCCATGGATGAACTGGTCGACGTAAGGGTTGCCGCTGGTGTCGACGGAACGCGCCGGGCCTTGCCAGATGATCTCGCCCTTGTGGATCATGGCGATGCGGTCGGCGATCTTGCGCGCCGAAGCCATGTCGTGGGTGATCGAGATGGTGGTGGCGCCGAGGCGCTTCACGCTGTCGACGATCAGATCGTTGATGACGTCGGCCATGATCGGGTCGAGGCCGGTGGTCGGCTCGTCGAAGAAGATGATCTCGGGGTCGGCCGCCACGGCGCGGGCGAGGCCGACGCGCTTCTGCATGCCGCCGGACAATTCGGCCGGATGGAGCTCGCCCACTTCGGGGCCGAGCCCGACCTGGCGGAGCTTCTCCATGGCGATGTCACGCGCCTGCTTGCGCGCCATGTTGCGGCCTTGGATGAGGCCGAAGGCGACATTCTCCCAGACGGGCAGCGAGTCGAAGAGGGCGGCGCCCTGGAACAGCATGCCGAAGCGCTGCAGGAACTGGTCGCGGTCCTTTCCGGTGAGGCCGGTGACTTCCTCGCCGCCGATCGAGATCGAGCCCGAATCGGGGCGCACGATGCCGAGGATGGTCTTGATCATCACCGATTTGCCGGTGCCCGAGCCGCCGATGACGACGAGCGAGCGGCCCTTCGGCACGGTGAGATTGATGCCGTTCAGCACCTTCTTGGGACCGAAGGCTTTGCGGACGTCTTTCAGGGCGATGTAGGCGGTCTCGTCCATCAGATCACTCCGAGAACAACAGCGAGGTGAGGACGAAATTAGCGGCGAGGATGAGGATCGCCGAGCTCACCACCGCATTGGTGGTGGCGCGGCCGACGCCCTGTGCGCCGCCCTTGGAATGAAAGCCGTGATAGCAGCCCATCAGCGTGATGATGAAGCCGAACACCGCCGCCTTGATGAGACCCGACACCACGTCGTCGACTTGCAGGAAATCCGCCGTGCTCTTGATATAGGCGAAGGAGTTGAAGCCGAGCGAGCGGGTGCCGACGATATAGCCGCCCATGATGCCGATGATGTCGGCGATGCCGACCAGGATCGGCAGGGTGATGACGCCGGCGAGGATGCGGGGGCCCACCAGATATTTGAACGGATTGGTCGCCAGAGTCGTCAGGGCGTCGATCTGCTCGGTGACCCGCATGGTGCCGAGCTCGGCGGCGATCGAGGCGCCGACGCGGCCCGCCACCATCAGGCCGGCGAGCACGGGCCCGAGCTCGCGGGTGATGCCGAGCGCCACGATGGTCGAGACGAGGCTCTCGGCGTTGAAGCGCGAGCCGCCGAGATAGATCTGCAGCGCCAGGGCGCCGCCGGTGAAGAAGGCGGTGAGGCCGACAACCGGCAGCGAATTGTAGCCGATCTTCATGACCTGATCGAAGATCTGGCGCACATAGATGGTTGGGGTGAGGCCCTGCACCAGCGCGTCCTTGATGAACAGGACGATGCTGCCGATCTCGGTGAGGAGGGCCAGGACGACGCGGCCCAGATTGGCGAGGAAATTCACGATGTCAGAGCCTTAGGGAAATGCGATTCGCCCCCCGAATATAGACGGGTAAAGCGCTGGCCTAAACGGGTGAGGAGTTCATAGGATATGGTGCCCGCCCATTCTGCCGTTTCATCGATGGCAATATTGCGACCGATCAGTTCCGCCCTCGTTCCGCGGCGGCAGAGATCGACCGGCACTTGCGTAACGTCCACCGCCATCATGTCCATCGAGATGCGCCCGATCACCGGGCAGCGGCGGTCGCCGATATAGACCTGGGCCGGGCCGTTGGTGGCGCGCGAGCTGAGCGAACGCGGCACGCCGTCCTTGTAGCCGGCGCCCAATATGGCGATGCGGGTCGGCCGCGTCGCCCGCCAGGTGGCGCCATAACCGACGCTCTCGCCGGCCTCGATCTCGCGCAGCTGCAGAACAGTGCCCTGGAGATGCGCCACCGGCAGCATCGGATTGATCTCGGGGGCCACCGGATTGCCGCCATAAAGCGCGATGCCGGGGCGCACCAGATCGTGAGTGTACTCCGACCCGAGAAAGATGCCGCTCGAATTGGCGAGGCTCGCCGGCACGCCGGGCAGGCGCCGGCGGATGGCGGCGAAGGCGGCCTTCTGGCGGCCGTTGAGCGGATGCTTCGCCTCGTCGGCGCAGGCGAGATGGCTCATCAGCAAGGTGAGGTTGAGCCGCGCCATGATCACATCATTGCCGATCAGCGACTCGAAGTCGGGGGCGGAGAAGCCGAGCCGGTTGATGCCGGTGTCGACATGGATGGCGCAGGGGAGGTTGCGGCCATATTCGGTGCCGAAGGCCGCCCATTCGCGTGCTTCTTCGATGGTGATGAGGGCGGGGCGCAGATCCTCGCGGGCATAGAATTCGGCCTGGCCGGGAAAGAGGCCGTCCAGCACATAGATGACCGCCTCGCGCGGCAGGATGGCGCGCAATTCTCCACCTTCCATGGGCCGCGCCACGAAGAAGGTGCGACAGCCGGCCGCCCACAAAGCGGTCGCGACCTGCTCGACGCCCAGCCCATAGGCATTGCCTTTGACCGCGGCGCCGCATTCGGCCGGGGCCGCCTTGGCGGCGAGCCTTTTCCAGTTTTCCTGGATGGCATCGAGGTCGACGGTCAGGATGGCGCCGGCCAGATCGCTGGGCGGACCGCTGATATGGGCGTTGGACGAGCTCATGGCCTGCGCATAAAGCGTCAATCGGCCACGGATGCAAGGATATATCAGCCCAACGCTTTGGCGGACTTACGCTCGGTCCCGCGGCCGCGCAGCAGGGCCAGCGCCATTTCGGCGACGGCGAAAGCCAGCACGGCGGTGAGGAAACCCGCAATGCCGACCGTCACGATCAGCCAGCCGCCCAGCACCGGGAAGCCGAATATGCCCAGGAAATAGGCAATGACGAACCAGGTCAGCGCGGCGCTGCGCTGCTCGGGCGGCGCGTCATTGACCGCCTGGGTCTGGATGACGGTGTAGACGAGGCCGTAGCCGAGGCCGAGCAATATGGCGCTTGCGATCTGGACGGGCAGGCCCTGGCTCAGGCCGAAGGCCGTTGCGACGCCGAGGATCATCAGAGCGAGCAGGAGAACGGCGACGCGGTCGCCATCGGCGCGGCTGATGATGGGGGCCAGGATGAAGCGCGCCACCACGACGGTCACCGCATAGACGGCGAAATATGTGCCGGCTTCGAGTCCGGTGCCGCGCACCAGGGACGACTGGAAGGTCAGCATGCCGCTGAACACGCAGGCGCCGAGCCCGACCATGAGGATCGGATAGATCGCGCGCGAGGCGAGGAGGGACGGCAAGGCGCTGACCCAATTGCCGCTCTGCGCGTTCGTGGCGGCGACATGGGGCGACAGGCTTTCGAAGGCGAACAGCAGCAAGGCGGCGACGAGCGTGCCGCCGGCGATCACGCCGAAGGCGCCCGCCGTGCTGAGGCCCAGATGGCTGACGAGGGCTGCCGCGGCGATCGGGCTGAAACCGATGCCGGCCATCTGGAAGGCGCCGAAGCGGGTGAACCAGAAGCCGCGGTCCTGATCGGTGACGCGCTCCGACAACGCCATGGGAGCCGCGAGATAGAAGACTCCCCAGCCGAGCCCCATGAAGAAGCCGGCGACCGCGATGAGCGGAGTCAGTGTATCGAGGAGCGCCAGGAGGCCGTAACCCATCGCCACCGCGACGGCGCCCATCGCGCCCATGCGCGCCGCCTTGAGTTTCTTCGCATACCAGCCGACCAGCGGCACGCCGATGAGCGTGCCGACCATGGCGCCGCCCAGCGTCGTGCTGGTGTCGATCTCACTGCCGCCGAGCCCGCGGAAATGTTCGGTGAGCAGGAAGGTCGCGCCATAGCCGGCGGCGGTGAAGAGCGAGCCGACAAACAGCAGATAGGCGTGCGATGCGCGCATGGTCCGGACCGGATGAATTCGACCGGCCGACTATGCCTGCGAAGTGGTCTGCCCGATATGTCCACTTCCGGGGAAGCGGTTGATGCCACTTTGATTGTATCCGGTTTCCCCTTCTCCCGCTTGCGGGAGAAGGTGGCCGAAGGCCGGATGAGGGTGTTCTCTCAGTCTTTACGCTGTCGCAGGCAGGGGAGGTGTTACAGCTTCATCATACTCATGAAGAGCTCTCGCGAGCTGAACCAACACCCTCATCCGCCCTGTCGGGCACCTTCTCCCGCAAGCGGGCAGGGCTGTCCGGGGAAACTCGTTTAAGCGCGTACTTCTTGCCTGGTTTCCCCCTCTCCCGTCCGCAGGATGGGAGAGGGTGGCCGAAGGCCGGGTGAGGGCTCTTTGCTGAAGCCTTGAATGTGTTGCAGAAGAGCCCTCATCCGCCCTTCGGGCACCTTCTCCCATTGCTTCGCAACGGGAGAAGGGGAAACGAGGCTGAATTCTAAGTCTCGTCATTGAAGACATGTCTCCAACGCTATTCTGTAAGGATATCTCTAACACCTCAACGTTTTCCCCGGACAATCCTGCGCAAGCGGGAGAAGGGGGAGTAAAGGGACGAGTTGAGCGTGCATTAAACCAAAGCCGGTTGCAATTCCGCTTCGGCGATGATGGTCACGTCCTTGTGGCCGAGGAGGCAGGTGACCGGCCAGGCTTCGTCCTTGCGGCCGCGGAGCAGCGCGGCCATCGCCTCTCGTTTTGTGGCGCCGGCGCAAAGCAGCAGGATTTTGTCCGCGGCGAGCAGCGTCTTGATGCCCATGGTGAGGCCGGACCGCGGTACGTCCTCGAACGTCGCGAAATTGGGCCGATGCGCCAGCCGCGTCTTCTCGGCGAGGACGACGCAGTGGGTCTCCTGATCCCAGGGATCGAAGGGTTCGTTGAAGGCGACATGGCCGTTGCCGCCGAGGCCCAGTATCGCCAGATCGAACCCGCCCGCCGCGCGGATGGCATCGTCATAGGCTCGGCATTCCGCCAGTGCATCGGGTGCGTCGCCGCGCAGCAGCCGGATGTTTTCCGGTGTTGCATCGATGTGATCGAGAAAATGCCGGTGCAGGAAGGTGTGGTAGCTCTGCGGATGATCGGGCGCCATGCCCTCATATTCATCGAGATTGAAGAACCGCGCCGCCGCGAATGAGAGGGGGCGCCTGGCGAGCGCCTGATAGAGGCCGATCGGGGTTTCACCAGTCGGCAGCGCGATGACGGGCGCTTTCACCTGATGGAGGACATCCTGCACGATATCGGCGGCGGCTTCGGCGAGCGCGGCGCGCGACCGGGCCCAGTGAACGGGAAGAGTCATGATCTGCTTTCGGCGATGCGGGGGAATAGCGCGCAATAGCGGGCATAGAGGTCGTCATAGGCATTTGCCGTCGCCGACGGCGTCAGCGTCGCGCTGTCCTGCCGATGGGCCGTCATCTCGGGCATGGCGATCAGCGCGGCGCCGATCGCCGCCGGCGACACATGCGTATAGGGCGTCACCGGACGGCCCAATATGTCGGCGAGCACCTGCAGCGTCGTCGGATGCTCGGTCGCATGGCCGGCGATGATGAGGCGGGTGACGGGCTGCGTCTCGGCCAGGATGTCGATGCAGCGCCGGATCTCGAACTGGACGCCTTCGACATAGGCGCGGGCGATATCTTCTGCCCTGTGCTGGATGGTGAGGCCATGCAGCACGCCGCGCAGATCGGGATTCCACAAGGCGCCTTGCTCGCCGCCGGCGAGATAGGGCGCGAAGAACAGACCTTTGGCGCCGGGAACCGAGGCGGCGGCGCGCCGGTCGATCTCGCCTTCCGGCCAGCCGAGCAGATCGGAGAG